>NZ_CP042326.1:2661567-3326959 GCF_007904085.1 Euhalothece natronophila Z-M001 | reverse complement strand
TACTTGGGTCACGTTTTAGGTAAGTTTTCCCACTGAGAACAGCCTCTATATAATGAAGCCCTAAAAGTGACTCCGAGTGTAATAGAAACGGTGCTAATAAAAGGGATGACAAAAGCGAATGATCTTTATTGTAGGTAAGATTTCTAGGGACTGGTTAAACACAACTAAACGAATTGATCACCGCGTGTTTCAAAGTGTTCATGTTAATCAAAACTGGCAAAGGCGGGAGAAAATAACACCACAGAACCCTGTTTTTTCTCGGCCATTTTAACGGCAGTCTTAACATGCATATTCATGGTTCTACCTCATGATAAGCCTGTTAAGCCATTCCCTAAAGCGTTGAGAACCTTAGAAAGAGCTTCTCCAAATGGTAACACTGCCTGGCTTTTTTCTTTAATATGAGTAAACCATTCCTCATTCGTACGGTTTTTGGCTTGCCCTTCGGTCAAAGAGATAACAGGACATGGAACGGAAAGATATCCCACCCACGCAGTTCAATTAGTGGCTTGCTTGTCGTTAATGAAAGAGACTCCTTAATTTCGCAAACGGGTTCGAGGCGATGGGGAACGCCCTTAAAATTAATAATACTTTGCGCGATCGCGCTTTTGTCTAATCCTGCTAAACGGGCTGCGCCAATGGCTAATAGTAAATTTTGTAGATTATGATCCCCCACCATGGGAAAGTCACTAACATTATGATTTTTTCCCCATAGGCAATAACTTCCCCGTCTTCAATATAAATGCCTTGACTGGGTTCACCAATTAATCCCTCTAACCCTTTAATACTTGTCCAATGCACATTTGACCAATTTTCTTCTGCTAAACTGCGGAGATAGGATCATCGCCATTAATAATCTTAAAGTGAGCGCGATCGAGCAGTGATTTTTTGATTTGAAAATAATTTTCAAGGGTGTAGTGACGTTCGAGATGATCGGGGCTAAACGTTGTCCAAATGCCAATCTCTGGGGCAAGTTGTTGCGATGATTCAATTTGATAACTACTAATTTCAGCAATAATCCAATCCCAACTGCTATCTTTTAGCACAACTCACAGGCAGCGTCCCCAATATTGCCACAAGCAGGGGCATTTAAGCCACTGCCTTGAAATAATGCCGCACAAAGAGCAGTTGTGGTGGTTTTACCATTAGTTCCGCTAATGCCCACCCAAGGAATATCCTTTAAACTACGCCAGGCCAATTCAATTTCCCCATAAACAGGAATATTGTATTCACGGGCGCGGACTAACAGGGGAATATCCCAAGGAACACCAGGACTAGCAATAATCGTGTCAACGGTTTTTACTTCCTCAATCGTGGGAGTATCATTGAGTTTGACAGTAATCCCTTCTTGTGCTAGGCGACGCTGAGTTTCTTGGAGAGAGGGAGTGAGGTTGCGATCGCTGATTATTACTTCCCAACCTTGCTTTTTTAAGACACGGGCAGCCGCAATTCCAGAGCGTCCTAAACCAATTACGTATGCTTTCATTCCTCGGTAAGACTCGTTAGTGATGGTTGGTTGTGGGTTTTCCCTCCTCCTTATTGATTAAGAAGAAGGGAGAAAGAAATTAGCCCACCGGCTGCAGTTGTTTATTAGCTTCACCGACAAGGATATTGCCTTCGTCATCAGCATCCACGCGAGCCGTCTCCCCTTCAGAAATGTCTCCTGAGAGAATCGCTTGAGCTAAGTTATCTTCCAACAACCGCATCAAAACTCGACGTAAAGGACGTGCGCCATAACTGGCATCATAGCCTTCTTCAATTACCCGTTCTTTAAAGCGATCGCTGACTTCTAACTCAACCCCTTGTTGTTCTCGTAACCGCGCACTGATTTCTTCTAAGAGTAAATCGGCGATTTCCACAACTTCCTCTTTTTCCAGTTGACGGAAGACAATCACTTCATCAACACGGTTAAGAAACTCAGGACGGAAGTAGTTTTTCATTTCCTCTTGAACTCGATTCCGAATCCGAGTGTATTGGTTATCCTCTTCCGTATCTAATTCAAAACCAAGTCCACCGCCACCTTTTTCAATCACTTTTGAGCCAATATTGGAAGTCATGATCATCAAGGTGTTTTTGAAGTCAACTTGTCGCCCTTTGGCATCGGTGAGATGCCCTTCGTCTAGAACCTGTAAGAGGCTATTAAACACATCAGGGTGGGCTTTTTCAATCTCATCTAATAATACCACCGTATAAGGACGACGACGGATTTGTTCTGTTAATTGTCCGCCTTCTTCATAACCCACGAATCCTGGGGGAGAGCCGATTAACTTAGAAACACTTTGGGGATCCATATACTCGGACATATCTAAGCGAATCATCGCCTCTTCATCCCCGAACATATATTTTGCTAAAGCCTTGGTTAATTCGGTTTTACCCACACCTGTTGGCCCAGAGAAGATAAAGCTCGCAATGGGTCGATCTTCGTCTTTCATGCCCACACGAGCGCGACGAATTGCCCGAGACACCGCACTGACAGCTTCACCCTGTCCAATAATTCGTTCATGGAGGGTATCTTCAAGATTTAACAGCAATTCAGACTCGGCTTGGGTGAGCTTAGTCACAGGAACGCCCGTCCAAGAGGAAACAATCGTTGCTACTTCTTCTAAGCCCAAAATTGGCATTTGTTCACTATCGGTGGTGATTTCGGCGGCTTGTTCGTCATCATTAGATTTTTCTGCCATGGACTGACTTAAATGTAAGCGTGAGCCAGCTTCATCAATAATATCAATGGCTTTATCTGGCAGGAATCGATCATTAATATAGCGATCTGATAACTTGGCAGCCGCTTCGAGAGCTTCGGGGGTAATTTTAATCTTATGATACTCTTCGTAAGGCGCGCGAATACCTTTGAGAATTTCGATGGTTTCATCAATTGAAGGTTCATCCACCATGACAGGTTGAAAACGCCGTTCTAACGCCGCATCTTTCTCGATGTACTGGCGATACTCATCCATGGTGGTTGTTCCCACACATTGTAATTCTCCACGGGCTAAAGCGGGTTTCAGGAGGTTTGCCGCATCCATTCCTCCTTCCATGGCACCACCGCCGATGAGAGTATGAATTTCATCAATGACCAGAATAATATTGCCAGCCTCTTGCACTTCTTTGACAATTTTCTTCAGGCGTTCTTCAAATTCACCGCGAAAACGAGTGCCAGCAACTAATAAGCCCATATCAAGGCTATAGACTTCCTTATCTTCTAGAGATTCAGGAACATCCTTACGAACAATGCGCTGGGCAAGTCCTTCAGAAATTGCTGTTTTCCCCACCCCCGGTTCTCCCACTAAGACTGGATTATTTTGGTGCGACGACCTAAAATTTGGATGGTGCGTTCAATTTCTTGGTCGCGTCCGATGATGGGGTCAATTTCTTCATTTCTAGCGCGATCGGTTAAATTGGTAGCAAAAGACTTTAAGCCCTCACTTTGTTGCTGTTGCTGCTGATTAAAGCCAAATCCCCGTTGACGACCTTCTCCTCCCATAGTAGCAGCGGCAGGCGCAGAAGGTTCGTCATTGCCTGAGTTAGGATTGTCTAGGGCTTCTTGTAATTGGTTAGCTACTTGTTGAGGTTCTACCCCTAATTGGTTCAATACCTTAGTAGCCACTCCCTCTTCTTGAGTCATTGCCAGTAAAATATGTTCAGGCAGAATGGTCTCCTGAGATTTTTGCCGAGAAATTTCAAGAGCTTGTTCAAAAATACGCTTGGCTCGGGGGGTAAAGGGAATATTCGCTGGCACATTATCTGAACCTGAACCCACTAATCCTTCTACGATTTGACGCGCATCTTGGAGTTTTACCCCCAACTGATTTAAGATTTGTGCTGCCTCACTGGTTCCTTCGGCAATGATCCCCAGCAAGACTTGCTCACTGCCTACCAGATTTTGCTTCATCCGTCGGGCTTCTTCTTGAGCAAGAACAACTGATTTGATGGCTTTATCAGTAAAATATTCAAACATAGTTTATACGTTATAGCTAGACGACTTTCTTAACTTTTCTTATCTATTGGTTTCACTTTATCCTCTATTATTAAGTATTTACAATGGGAATAGCCGTAACCCTAGGGGGGAAATTTACGGCTAGATATCTTCAGATTTATCAAATTATGACTCAATCGTCTGGAAATTGCCAGCAACGAATTTGCTCAAGGTTTTTGCTTCCACATTGATAACAAGTTACTTCTGGCTCAGAGTTAACCCATTCTTCGTCACAGTTTTTACAGTGGATTAGTATATTGTTACTATCGGCAATTCTAATTTTGCTCTGCCATTGCTGGATTAAAGAATTGTTGTTTGTCATCTTCAAACAAGTTGATAGTAGGATCTAAGTGTCTCAATCTAATAAAATAGCAGAGTTATCGCAAAATCACAGGTTCAAAACGCCGCCATTTATGGCGTTAAAGTGCTAGAACATGGGGCTTGGTTTGCATAGTTGACAGAACCGTGATTGATGATATAATTCAACACAAGCAGTTAAAAGTTTTATTAAAAAGCTGCTGATTTAGTTTTTTGAAGTTAGTTAAGGACTTTATAAGGAATGGAAACCGCTGGTAGTTGTAGCCAAGCTGCACTGCGAGACTCCCTCACCGAGGATGAGGATTCTAGTCGAAGTAGGGGCTATGGCCAGTGGTGGCTCAGAACTTTGAATGTCTGCTTTTTCGCCCAAATGTGAAGATAGCAGGTTCATCTCTGGTCACTACTGGGCATAGTGGCTGCGAAAATAAGGAGATGAGCCGAGAAAGTAATAGTTATTTTTTCGGAAATCAGACTAGAACACCTCTTTGTCGCGACAAACATTATAGTGTAACACTCAGGTCTTTTCTTTGGCTTGATTCAGTCCTTGTCGTTGTGAGGGCTCTTTACGCTTAATCAAAGGACATTCCCTATTCTCTCAAGCTAGGGAAATCGTGTCTCATTGCTTGATATGGTGCTGAGAGAGAGGGAGTCGGTGGTTAACATTAGGATTCCTTTGTGTTGATTAAACCCGATTTAAACTCATGTAGAGGTGTTTTATGCATCAAAATGTTCTCGAAGACTTATTACAACCGAATGCCCTACAAGCGGCAAAAAAAGAAGCTAATCAAATTCCAGCAACTGAATTAGTCCAACTCTTGATGGAGATTGACCCTGATAAACGGGTTCTTGCTTTTCGGCTATTAGATAAAGATAAAGCAATTGCTGTTTTTGAATATCTTCGCGCAGAAGAGCAGGCTGAACTCATTCAATCTATGGAAGATCCCAAGGTAATGCACTTGGTAGAAGCGTTGCCAGCAGATGAACGAGTGCGATTATTTGAGGAACTTCCTGCAAAAGTTACTAAGCGCCTTATCGGTAATCTTAGCCCCAATTCTCGGGAAAACGTTAACCGACTGCTTGGGTATCCTGAGCGCAGTGCAGGACGGATTATGAATCTGCGCTTTCTTGCGGTTCGCGATAATATTACCGTGGGAACAGCCCTCGAACAGGTCAAAGAGTCTAATCTTAATCCTAATGAGTTAGCAATTATCTTTTTAATTGATAAAGAACGCTATTACAAAGGCTTTTTGCAAACAGTCAACTTAATTAAAGCGAGTCCCCAAGTTCCAGTGAGTGAGCTTGTAGAGGGAACTCAAATCGCAGCTAGTGTCGATACCCGAGATTTACAAGCGGCGAAGTTACTCAAGGATTATGATTTGCCAGCGATTCCCGTGCTTGATCGGGAAGGGCGCTTAGTGGGGGATATTACCTTTGATGATGTCATTGATTTAGTGGAAGAAGAAGCCACTGATGCGGCTTATGCGAAAGCTGGGGTTGGTAGCTTAACCGGGCGCGATCGCGTTTGGAGTGAACGTCTGGTTCGTGGCGCACCTTGGTATGCAATTCGGCTACGTATTCTCTTTTTAATTGTTACCCTTGTTGGCGGTTTCTTAGTGGGGGGTGTAATCGAACGCTTTGAAGAAACCCTAGAAGCAGTGGTCGTGGCAGCAGTATTTATTCCGCTTGTAATGGATATGGGAGGAAATGTTGGCACGCAATCCAGTACCATTTTTGCTCGTGGTTTGGCTTGGAATCAAATTGATGTCAAACGATTTTACCCCTATCTTTTCCGAGAAGTAAAAATTGGCTTAATGATGGGGGCTGCTTTAGGAATTATGGGGGGTATTGTTGCTTTATTTTGGCAAGGAATCCCCAATGATGCGCCTGAAATTGGTCTTGCCGTTGGATTAGGGCTATTTTGTGTCATTCTCCTCGGGTCAGTATTGGGAGCTTGTTTACCTTGGATTATGCTGAAAGCTGGCTTTGACCATGGCCCTGGAGCCGATCCTTTCATCACCACGATTAAAGACTTTGTAGGACTGTTGATTTATTTTAGCTTAGTTGACCTATTTCTTGGCATTGGTTAAATAGTAACTGGGCTTTTAATTTAATTATGACTTAACGTGGGGCAGATAGAATGTTTGTCCTGCGTTAATTTATCAATATGAGGTAGCGAGGAAAATGGTATGGTTTGAGGTTGCAATTCGGCTGGTGGTTGCTTTTTTATTAGGCTCTGCTTTGGGGTTTGAGCGTCAATGGCGACAAAGAATGGCGGGATTACGCACGAATACTTTGGTTTCTACTGGGGCAGCATTATTTGTCATTCTCTCGGTATTAACCCCTGAAGAGGCTAGCCCGACTCGAATTGCTGCACAAGTGGTTTCGGGAATTGGTTTCTTAGCAGGTGGGGTAATTTTACGGGAAGGGTTAACTGTTCGTGGCTTAAATACGGCGGCGACGATTTGGTGTGCCGCGGCAGTTGGTGCGTTATCAGGGGCAGGTTTTCTCTCGGAAGCCTTTATGGGCGCGATCGCGGTTTTATTGTCGAATACGGTTCTGCGATACTTTAGTCATAAAATTAATCAACAGCCTTTAGACGGAACAGACATCGAACTTTGCTATCAATGCTCCCTGACTTGTCGGGAAAAAGATGAAGCCCGAGTCCGCAGTTTGTTATTACAATCCCTCAGTATGGGGGACATGAAACTGCGATCTTTACGCAGTGAGGACATTGCAGAGGAAGCTGGAAAAGTCGTTGTCGAAGCAGAGTTAGCGACCCAAAATCGCAATGATAAGCTGTTAGAACAAGTAATTAGTCGTTTAAGTTTAGAGCCTATGATTACCAGTGCCAGCTGGACAATTTCTGAGCAACAATTGAGCTAGCTATTGTCTTATGATTTGGCTATCATACTTTTTTCTAAAAGTCAAACTTTTCTGAATACAGTGACTTTTAAAGAATTTTTGGTTTAGCATTTGACAAACCCTAAAATAATGGTTATTATAGTATTCGCGTTCTAAGGGACTGTAGTTCAATTGGTTAGAGCACTGCCCTGTCACGGCAGAAGTTGCGGGTTCGAGCCCCGTCAGTCCCGTTCTAACCTCACTATCTTAACGAGTCTGAAAAGGGCTTCAGTTAGGGTTGGGGCGACAAGGAAGGATTTTTTTCCATGACAAAGTCCCAGACTTTTTGCTCATAAGTGCCTCCCATGATCTCCCCAATATCATGATGACCAGCCCCTTCTACTAGCCAGAGTTCTGCTTCTCCTTTTGAGGCTTGATAAAGTTCTTTGCTCATTTCATAGGGGACGACAGGATCATTAGTGCCATGAATGTAGAAAATGGGCATATCAAGAGAAGATAGCTTTTCTTTTGAGTTAAACCGTTGTGTGAGTACCCAATTCAGGGGAAGCCAATTGTATTGCCCAATATGGGTCGCCATATCCTTGATAGAAGTAAAAGACCCCTCAACGATTAAACC
Source organism: Euhalothece natronophila Z-M001 (assembly GCF_007904085.1). Classification (GTDB taxonomy): domain Bacteria; phylum Cyanobacteriota; class Cyanobacteriia; order Cyanobacteriales; family Rubidibacteraceae; genus Halothece; species Halothece natronophila. The sequence goes on along the minus strand of NZ_CP042326.1, from coordinate 3,319,193 downwards.
TGGGATTTCTGGCTGGCGATTGGCTAATTCTAGCGCGATCGCGCCACCGAGAGAATGACCAAACACATATAAGTTATCGGGAGAAATATTCTGTTCTTCCACTAAATACCGCCAAGCGGCTTGGGCATCCTCATACACTCGTTCTTCATTCGGAAAGCGCCCCTCACTTTTCCCATATCCCCGATAATCAATGAGAAATACAGAAAATCCCACTGAATGAAAACGTTCCGCCCGAGGTAAATTGGTTCCCACATTGCCCCCATTACCGTGTAAATAGAGTAAAACAGGGGCCTCACTAGACTCACTGGGCATCCACCAGCCATGAATATATTCCTCCTCTCCCATGGGAATATAAACGGATTCATAGGGCAAGTTATACTCACTAGGAGTTGCCTGAATGATTTGAGAGGGGAAAAAGACCAGTTTTCTTTGGGTGGCAAATAGGGTAAAACCAGCCACTAAATACGCGATCGCGCCAACTGCTAAAACATAAATCATTGCTCTTAACCTAGACCTTAACCAACTCACCATTAACTAATTTCTGGACTTTGTTTATGCCAATCTGTTGCTTGTTCATAAACATAGGCTGTATGCAACAGTTGATCCTCTCTTAATACATTAGCAATCAACTGCATTCCAATCGGTAAGCCTTGAGAATCAAACCCACAAGGAAGATTGAGCGCTGGTAATCCTGCTAAACTTACAGGAACGGTTGTTAAGTCCGATAGATACATACTCAAGGGATCATCCGTTTTTTCTCCTGCCTTAAACGCCGTCGTTGGTGCTGTGGGACACACTAATAAATCTACTGACTCAAACGCCTTCTGAAAATCCTGTTTAATCAGCGTTCTTACCTTTTGCGCCTTCAAATAATAAGCATCATAATAACCTGCTGAAAGGGTATAAGTTCCCACCATAATGCGACGTTTTACCTCGGCACCAAACCCCTCCGCACGGGTCTTAGTGTACATTGAGAGTAAATTGTCTGCCTCCTCACTGCGTTTTCCATAGCGCACCGCATCATACCGCGCCAAATTAGAAGACGCTTCCGAAGGAGCAATAATATAATAAGCAGGCAACCCATAACGGAAACGAGGACAAGAGATCTCTACAATTTCTGCACCGAGCGCCTTAAATTGTTCAATTCCCGCTTCAACCGCCGTTTTAACCTCCTCAGAGAGTCCTTCGCCAAAAGTTTCTGTGATTACGCCAATTTTGAGCTTGCGATCTTTGGGTAACTCAGGGGTTAAATATTGGGTATAGTCGGGAATCTCAATATTTAAACTTGTGCTATCGGCTGGATCATGACCTGCGATCGCGCCTAATAAAACCGCTGCATCCTCTACACTACGCCCAAAAGAGCCAATTTGATCCAAAGAAGAAGCAAACGCCACTAAACCAAAGCGAGACACTAAGCCATAAGTGGGTTTAATTCCCACCACACCACAAAAAGACGCAGGTTGACGAATTGATCCCCCTGTATCTGAACCCAACGCCGCCACACATTCTTCCGCCGCCACTGCAGCGGCTGAACCTCCTGATGATCCCCCAGGAACTCGTGAGGTATCCCAAGGATTAGACGTTAGGGCATAAGCCGAATTTTCCGTAGAACTCCCCATCGCAAACTCATCAAGATTCGTTTTCCCCACTAATACCGCCCCAGCTTGCTTTAACTTACCCGTTACCGTTGACTCATAAGGAGGGACAAAATTCTCTAAAATCCGAGAGCCACAAGTAGTTGGCACTCCCGTCATACACATATTATCTTTTACCCCAATGGGAAGCCCTTCTAATAAACCAATCTCCTCTCCTGAAGCAATTTTTTCATCCACCTTTTTCGCTGTAGCTTCTGCTTCCTCTTTCATCAAGTGAAGAAAACTATGTAACTTCGGTTCTAACGCTTCAATACGCGCGAAGGTTTCTTGGGTTAGTTCTTGTGCAGAGCGTTCCTTATTAACTAACTGTTGATGTAACTCTCGGATTGATGCCATAGTAAATCGCTTAATAAAAGATAGAATTGGTGAAACTTCCCCAGATTATATCAATTACAGACAATTCCAGAACTATCCCGCCTCATTTCAAAACCAATCTAGAGAATGTTATAACAAAAAGTGAATTATTTGAGAAGAAACTCATTATGGAAGCAGAAGCGGTCGAAATTGCAGAACTGCCTAATATTTTAGTTTTCGGTCTATTTTTAATGTTCGGCGGACGAGCCTATGCCATTGCTCGTTATCTGCGTCTGCCTCGGGTTACCCTACTTGTAATTTCAGGAATTATTATTGGCCCCTCCTTCTTAAACCTCGTTCCTGACGAAATTGTGGGACTCTTTCCCATTATGTCCTACATTGCACTATCCATGATTGCTTTTAGGCTCGGGGAAACCTTTATTAACTTCGATCTTCTCAAAACGGGGCCGAAAATTTTTGCTATTTCTTTCGGTAAAACTCTAGTGGCAGCCACCCTTGTTTTTACCATAGCCTACTGGATTCAAAATGATCTGGTTTTAGCCCTCTTGCTAGCAGGATTAGCCCCAGCTTCGGCACCTGCTGCCACCCTTGATGTCATTAGCGAAACCAACGCTAAAGGGCCTCTAACCGATACCATTGTTCGAGTCTTAGCAACTGATAACGTTTTAGGCATTACCCTCTTTAGCATTTTCTTAGTGGTTGGGGAAATTATTACTGGCGCTGGAAACCCCTCTCAAGAAATGATTGCTGGAGCTTGGGAAATTGGAGGAGCTTTTCTCCTTGGTTTAGTAATTGGTTGGCCGATGGCTCGTTTAGCTGGGGCTTTAAAAAAAGGAAAACCCAGTTTATTAGAAATTACAGGGTTCCTTCTTCTGTGTACTGGTTTAGCTTACCAATTGCACGTGTCTTATCTCTTGGCTTGTATCGTGCTTGGTGCGACAGTGGCAAAAAATCGCGCTCAACCGAAAACAAATATTTTTGGCACAATTGAAGAAGTCAGTGAACCTTTCTTGGTGATTTTCTTCCTTTTAGCAGGGTGTGAGTTAGATGTTTCAGCACTGGCTTCTCTGGGCTTAATTGGGATTCTGTATGTTTTCGCCCGTTGTTTGGGGTTTGTCATTGGAGGTGGAATTGCTGCTCGTTTAGTCAATGCAGAACCAGTCGTGCAAGAAAATATTGGCTGGAGCTTATTTCCCCAAGCAGGAGTAGCATTAGGATTAGCTGTTCTTACTCTTGACCATTTCCCAGGCTTAGGTCAGTTTCTAGTATCAATTATTGTTAGCACTACAGTTATCTTTGAATTGTTTGGCCCCACGGTTACCCAATGGCGTTTATTTAAAGCGAAAGAAACCATCCAAGCAGCAGAAACCGTTTCTTCTGATGATTTACCCTTTGTGCAAAAAAGTAAGTAAGTATGGTGTTTGTTAGTCATTAGTTATTAGTCATTTGTCATTAGTTATTGGTCATTGGTTTATTTATAAAGGACAAAAATCTCAAGAAGCGTGAAAACTGCTAGAGTTATTAGTTAAGTTATATACAAGGAAAAAATGGGAATTCAATTAACAACTGGACAAAAATTTTCTCTTAGAAAGCAAGCCCCCGGATTAAATGTTCTTCTCTGTGGATTACGTTGGGAAGTAAGGCAAAAAAAAGGACTGAAAAAAATATTTCAATCAGATTTAGATTTAGATATTTCAGTGTTATGCTTAAACGAAGCAGGTAAAATAGAAAAAAGTAGTGATGTCGTTTATTATGGCAACTTAACCCATCCTTCCGGAGCAATTAGTCATTTAGGGGATAATTTAACAGGAGAAAATATTACCCCAGTAGCCACCGAAAAACATGAGGATGAAGATGAAACAGAAATCCATGATAAGGAACAAATTTTAGTAACGCTCCCCCAAGTGCCAAAACGGATTAAAAGGTTAGTTATCTTTACAAATATCTATGAGGCTGCTTCTCGCCGTCAAAATTTAGGACAACTAGAAAATGCCCATGTCCGTTTAGTAGATTTAGAGCATGAGGAAGAAATTGCTTCTTATGATTTAAGCCATGATGATTTTAAAGATGATACAGGCATGATTTTAGCAGAAATTTATCGTCAGGAAAATCAATGGCAAGTAGAAGTTGTGGGGAAGGGAGTGAAAGTAGCTAGTTTACAAGAATTAGTAGAACAGTATTATGAATACTAAATTCAAGAAATTAAAGTACAATAGCGAGGTGATAATTGTGTTAACGATATCTGAAGTTGTCCCGCTAATAATTGTTGATGAAATAGAATGTTGAAGAAACAGCAAAAAATAATAATTTTTCTCGCTATCATGGCAAGTGTTTTATTGACTTTACAAACAGTAGCCAATAGTTATTCAATGTCAGAACGTTCAGAAATACGGGGAACTTGGCTTACGAATATTGATAGTGAAATATTATTTTCCACTTCCGCATTAGATGAGGCAATTAATCGTTTAGAAAAGTTGAATTTTAATACTCTCTATCCCACGGTTTGGCAAGGCGGATATTCTCTTTATCCCAGTCAAATTACTGAAGAAGTTTATGGAGAAAAAGTGTATCCAATTTCGGGATTGGAATCTCGGGATATGTTAGCAGAGGTAATTGCAAAAGGGCATGAAGCAGGAATGAGAGTAATTCCTTGGTTTGAATTTGGCTTTATGGCTCCTGCAGACTCAGCTTTAGCCCAGCAACACCCGGAATGGTTAACTCAACGCCAAGATGGAACGCAAATTGAAATGAAAGGAGAAGATGAAATTGTTTGGCTGAATCCCTTTCATCCTGAGGTACAAGAGTTTATTCTGGATTTAGTTACAGAAATTGTGGGAAATTATGACGTAGATGGGATTCAATTTGATGATCATTTTGCCTTATCTGTGGAATTTGGGTATGACGATTATACAAAGGAACTATATCAAACAGAAATTAATGCTAATCCTCCAGAAGATCCTCGGGAAACCTTTTGGGTGCGCTGGCGTGCTGATCAATTAAATCAGTTTATGGAAAAGCTGTTTCATACGATTAAAGCAACTAATCCTAATTGTTTAGTTTCAGTTTCTCCTAATCCGCTACATTTTTCGTTACCTAGTTCGCTTCAAGACTGGTTTACTTGGGAAAGAAAAGGCTATGTTGAAGAATTAGTTTTACAGGTTTATCGTCGCGATTTAGAACAGTTTAATTCTGAATTAGAGAGAACTGAAGTTGAATTAGCCAAGGATCATATTCCCTTTGCGGTTGGCATTTTAAGTGGTTTGAAAGATAATCCCACCCCCATAGAAATGGTTTCTAAACAAGTTAAAGCAGTGCGCGATCGCGATTTTGATGGGGTTTCCTTCTTCTTTTATGAAAGCCTCTGGCATTGGGGAGAAAAGTCCCCACAAGAGCGAGAAACTGTCATTTCTAACCTATTTAATTAAATTAGAAAACCCGATAGCCCCCAAAATGATATAACCTGTGGAGTGGTATATCGTTTCGTAAAGGCATAAGGAGATTATCTTGGAACGGACATTTATTATGATTAAGCCTGATGGCGTACAACGGGGCTTAACGGGAGAAATCGTCAAGCGTTTAGAGCAAAAAGGCTTTAATCTTGTCGCTATGAAAATGATGAACGTCTCTCGGGAACTTGCCGAAAAACACTATGACGTTCACAGTGATAAACCTTTCTTTGGCAACTTAGTTGAATTTATTACTTCTGCGCCTGTAGTTGCTACGGTTTGGGAAGGGGAAGGCGTTGTCGCTTCCGCCAGAAAAATTATTGGGGCAACTAATCCGCTTACTGCCGAACCTGGAACGATTCGCGGTGATTATGGCATCAGTATTGGGCGGAATTTAATTCATGGCTCTGATGCTGTGGAAACTGCACAAAGAGAAATTGCTCTCTGGTTTGAGGAGTCGGAACTCACCACCTGGAAACCAGCTCTTCAAAATTGGATTTACGAATAGTCCTTTTTTTCATTAAGCCCTCTCTACACTTAAGAGAGGGTTTTTTTGCCTAATAGTTGCCACCTTGTTCTCTGTCTGTCATGCTAGTAATGTTAAGCTTTATTAAGATAATAAGTTTAAGCCTTAACACATAAGAAAAAGATTATCCATGAGCTTAACTAGCAAAATTCGATAATCAAAGACGATTTTGAAATATACAATCTATTTTTAGGAGATTTTAACTAATTACATGACAACAACGATTGGGAAAACAGCAAAAGATACCTCTATCCCTCCAGACACTCGCTTACGAGATATTGTCAAAACCCTTCCGAAAGAGTGCTTTCAAAAAAATCCCCGCAAAGCGTGGTTCTCTGCCTTAACAAGTGTTCTTGCCGCCGTATTTGGCTATAGCGCTATTGCCTATTCCCCTTGGTTTCTTCTCCCTTTTGCTTGGGTTTTCACAGGAACAGCTTTAACAGGATGGTTTGTTATTGCCCATGACTGTGGACATCGTTCTTTTGCTAAAAAACCTTGGGTGAATGATGTTGTCGGTCATATTTTCTTACTGCCTTTGATCTATCCTTTCCATAGTTGGCGTGTTTTGCATAATCTCCATCATCAACACACAAATAAGTTAATGGTGGATAATGCTTGGCATCCTTGGTTTGTGGAGGAATATGAACAAACCCCGCAACCCCTACGCTTTTTCTATGGTCTATTCCGAGGACGTTTATGGTGGCTATCCTCAATTCTGCACTGGCTACGATTTCACTTTAATCCTGCGGAAGTGCCACCTCGGGAACAGAAAAGAGTTAAGTTATCCGTTGCAGTGGTGGCGATGTTTGCTCTGATTTTCTTTCCTACTTTGTACCTAACTACTGGTATTTGGGGAGTAGTAAAGTTCTGGTTAATGCCTTGGCTGGTTTATCATTTCTGGATGAGTACGTTTACCTTAGTTCATCATACGGATCAAGAAATTCCATTTCGTGATGAAAAGAATTGGAATGAAGTCGAATCTCAATTATGCGGAACGGTTCATTGCAATTATCCCCGCTGGATTGAATTTCTTTGCCACGATATTAATGTCCATATTCCCCATCATCTTTCTGTGGCGATTCCAGCTTATAATTTACGTCTCGCCCATGAGAGTTTGACCGAAAACTGGGGAGAGTATCTACAGATACGAGATTTTTCTTGGGAGATGATGAAAGATATTGTTGATGAATGTCATCTTTATGATGCCGATCAGGCTTATATCTCCTATCAGACTTATCGGGAAAGGAACAAATAAAATTTACTGTAAAATTTTGTTACAGTTGATTCGGTGTTGTTTGTCCTTCGTCCTTTGTTGTTGGTAAACCAATGACCAATGACTAATGACTAATGACTAATGACTAATGACCAATGACCAATGACTAATGACTAATGACTAATGACTCATCGAATCACTGTAACCTGACTTTTTACTTTTTAGCTTGCTTCACCATAGCAATTAAGGTGTGGTGAGCATCTTCTGAGTCTTGCAGGGAATGATCAAAAGTAACGCGGACGGGAACTTCTTTTCCGTCAACGGTGGCAACAAGATTCATTCCCTCATTATCAATGGAATTGAGAACTGCTGCTTCAGCTTCAGGGGTTTTCCCGAAGGTTTGGGCATAAAGAAGTACCGAGTCGCTGTGGTCTTCATTCATGTGTTTACAAATGCGATCGCTGATTTGAGGGGTAAGGGGATCAGCCATATTTATTCATGACAAAAGTTGACGACATTTTCTAGTTTATCGGTTTTTTGCGGATAAACCACTTCAGGACGACGAATTAGAATTAACGGGATATTGAGGGCTTTCGCCACTGCTTTTTTGGTGTCTTCTCCCCCTGCTTTTCCTGAGGCTTTACTGACGATTAAAGAGATTTCCCATTGTTCACAGAGAGCTTTTTCTAGTTGATAGCTGACAGGCGGGCGCAGGGCAATAAGTTGTTTTTGAGTAAATCCTGCTGCTAAGGCTTTTTCTACAGAGAGAACACTGGGGAGAATACGAGCAAATAATGTGGCTTGCTCATGCCAAGATTGAAATTGGGGTAATGCTTTGTAACCAACGGTTAGTAGAACTCGCTGTTGGGTAAGGTAATCGCCGTTAATAAGGGTTTTGAAACTATCGAGGGTAATAACCTGCTGATTATCGGGTTCTGTCACTTGGGGACGTTCATAACGTAAGTAGGGAAGATGAAACTGTTGGGAGAGCGCGATCGCGCTTTCTGAGATTTCCACAGCATAGGGGTGAGAGGCATCAACAATGCGATCAATGTTTTTGGTTTCAATTAATCTCTCCATTTCCTCTCTCGATAATGCCCCGACTTTTACGGTGATTAAATCAGAGTCTGGATAGAGCGCGATCGCGCTTTGCGTTGTTACTGTCACCACACAGGGCCAACTGTTAGCTACTAATTTCTCAGCAATACTGGCACTTTCTTGAGTTCCACCAATTAACCAAACTTGTTTCATCAAATCGCCATGAAATAAAAAAAGGGTCAACCAAATGGTTAACCCGTTGCAGCTTGGGAACGCGCAGTAGAGACGCTGTCTAAAACGTCTGTACCAACTTAAATGCTACTGAACCACCAATTGGACGTTCGCATTTTGAAGACCACGTTGCTTCGCTTGAGACAGGGTTTTGTTAACTGCGTATTTTTGGTTAATAGAGTTGATTAACTCAGTTTGATTGTGCTTTTTAGCAACGCCCCAGAGATCAGCGATGAGATCGAAAGTTCCGTCACTGTTTTCGGACCAACCTAAGTCATATTCGCCTTCCAATTCAGCAACGATATCAGCACGGAGACGTTGACCATTGTAGCCACGAACGTCAGCGTTGGTTTTAACGGTTAAACCGAGGTCGCTTAAGGAAGACTTGAGAACTTCGGCATCGCTGATTTTGGTACGGAGAGTGCTAAAGTGAGACATAGGGATTTCCTCCTAGATAGAAAGTGAACTGTGTTTTGACAAAGCGCGATCGCGTTATGTTAAGATTATTTGCGATCACTTTTGGTTATGTTAACTAGCGAAGTCGCTAGTCTTTCCTCCTGTTGGTAGCAGGAGAGAAAGCCTGTTAGAACTCCATGCGCTGGTATTCAGCCACGGAGGATGACGCAGGTCGTGCGCGTTGATGCGCCCATTCTCGTAGTGCATTGACCTGCTCGGTCATCGTTCGGGACAGTGGTTGAGTTGACTTGAGAGCCGCAATAATATCAAGTTGCGTAAACTCTCGGTCTTGAGCGAAAGCATCATACATTGCAGCGACTAATGCTTGCTCAATCTCTGCCCCTGAAAATCCTTCTGATAATTTGGCTAACTGATCGATGTCGAAGCGAGAAATATCGGAACGTCGTTTTGTCAAGTGAATACGGAAAATATCGCCTCTTTCTTCAGTATTAGGGAGATCCACAAAGAAAATTTCATCAAAGCGTCCCTTCCGTAAAAATTCTCCAGGTAAACGTTCCACACGGTTAGCCGTTGCCATTACAAAAACTGGCGACTCTTTTTCCTGCATCCAAGTTAGAAATGACCCAAAGATCCGACTAGATGTTCCACCATCGGAGTCTGATGAACCAGCACTTCCTGAAAAGGCTTTATCAAGTTCATCAATAAATAGGATAGCAGGAGAAATGGATTCTGCGGTTTTTAGCGCATTGCGGAGGTTTGCTTCCGAACGCCCTACCGTTGAGCCGTCATAGATGCGACCCATATCTAATCTTAACAGCGGTAATCCCCATAAGCGAGAAGTGGTTTTTGCTGTTAAAGACTTACCACACCCTGGCACTCCGAGAATTAACATCCCTTTCGGTTGCGGAAGACCATAGTTTCTCGCTTTTTCCGTAAAGGCTTCTGAGCGTAAGGTTAACCAGCGTTTCAGTTCTTCTAAACCACCGATATTATCTATGGTTTCGTCTTCTTCTAGAAACTCTAGGATGCCATTACGACGAATTAGCTGCTTTTTCTCGGAGAGAACCACTTCCACCTCTGCTTCTGTGAAGCGTTCGGCGGTTACGTAAACCTTGCGGTAAACTTTTTCTGCTTCATCACGGGTTAAGCCTAAGGTTGCTCTTAAGAGCTTTTCTCGAACTTGCGGATCAAGAGGACCATGATTTGTTCTCTCGAGTTGCTTGTTTAGAACTTCCTCCAACTCATTTAAGTCTGGTAAAGGATAGTCTAAAACGACAACTTCTTTTTCGAGTTCGGTGGGAACTTCTTGCACAGGTGACATGACAACAATAATTTTGTCTGTTCCCTTAAAGCTCGCGATCGCGTCCCTTAACCACCGTGTTGTTGCAGGGGAGTCAATGAATGGATGTAAATCCTTAAAGATATAAATCCCTGGTTCCTTCTGTCGAACTACCCACTCGATAGCTGCCTCAGGAGATACGGTATTGCGCTGGGGAGTTTGCTGAGTTTGGCCGTACTCTTTAATGCCTTGGGTTACTGTCCAGACATAAACTGAACGAGACTTGGCTTGGTTGGCAATCTCTGCAATTGCTTGTTCAGCTCGCTCCTCTTCAGGAGTGACGAGATAAATCAGAGGATATTGAGCTTTAATTAAGACACCTAGCTCTTCGCGCATGGCTTTTAACCTTATCCTTAGTGCAGTCCTATCCTTGCGGTTAGGGTTTACTTAACAGGGAACCAATTGTTCTTGGTCTTGAGAGTCGGAGTGGTTAGCTGCTTTTACCCGTTGACCCACTTGTTCTGTGGTGAGTTCATCAGCTTTCACCGTTGGTTGCTCTTTGAGAGCTTTCAGTTCACCTTCTTGCATGACCAGGGCGCTTTCACACTCTGGGCATTCGTAGATGCGATAGGTCTGACCTTGTCTCTGCTCTTGCACTTCTTCTACTATTTCCGAATGGTTAAGGTAGAAGGTTACCGCCTGCTCAACGAGGTCTGACATCGTATTCGCACTGGTGGCAGCCTTTATTTTTAGCTGTCGGTGAACATCTGGTGGGATGTAAAGCGTAACCTTTTGCTTATCTGACATAACGTTTATTTTTGTTGTACCCGGGTATTGATTGCTACTATAGCTAGGTTTTTGATAACCGTCAAGCCATTAAGACAGCATGACGGTATTTTGTAACATATCTTTACATTAAACGGCTTAAGCGGCGGAATTATGTTCGCGATCGCTGCTGGTAACCGTTAACTCTGGCGTTTCAGAAGTAGCCTCTGCTGTTTCTTGACTTGCTTTAGCTTTCAAATATGCGTCTAACTGGGCTTCGATTTTTTCTTTCACCAGTTCACGATAGGCTAAGAAATGTTCTCCTAAAGCGCACAGAGAGAGGTAACTTCCCCAGAGTTTGGGTTTCGCGCGATAAATATGGAACAGATATTTCCAAAATGTCCAGCGAGTTTTCCGTAATACCCCTTGCCGCCAAAAGACAATTGCCATAGCGCGAAGGGTGACAAAGTCTATCTTGCGAGACTTTCGCTTATGCTTGGGTTCGCCAATGAGGAGAAATTGATTGTAAGCGCGATCGAGATAATTTTGCGGATCATATAACTCCCAAAACGCCTCAATATACTCCTTAGCAATATCTTCAATAGGACGAGTAGGGGAAAAATTCATCAAAGTGGTTTGATTAATATTGGCACTGTCTCCTAGCATCCGTCCTTCTCGTTGCAAACGATTCCATAACCCTGTATCGGGGAGGGCTTGCAACATACTGAACATCGCCAGAGTAATCGAGGTATTATTCACAAATTGAACAATGCGTTCTCCGGCTCTTGGTTTCTCCCCATCGAAACCAATAATAAAGCCTGCTGTCACTCGTAAGCCATAGCGCATAATTGTTTTCACCGATTCCGAAAGGGGATCACGGGTATTTTGATGTTTTTTGGTTAAGGCTAAACTTTCTTCATCAGGGGTTTCGATTCCCAGGAAGACAGAATTAAAATTCGCCTCCACCATTAACTCCATCAACTCTGGATCTTGGGCGAGATCCACAGAAGCCTCAGTGTTGAGAGTAAAGGGATAATTTCTTTCTACCATCCAAGTCTTTAACTCTCGCAACAATAACTTCACATTGCGCTTATTCCCAATGAAGTTATCATCTACCACAAAGATGCTACGTTGCCATCCCAGTTGGTAAAGAGTTTCTAATTCAGCAAGGAATTGTTCAGGGGTCTTCGTCCGTGGTTTCCGCCCATAGAGAACAATAATATCGCAAAATTCACATTGAAAGGGACATCCCCGAGAGAATTGTGCCGACATGTTGTCGTAGGCTTCCAATTCTAGTAAGTCATAGCGAGGAATTGGGGTTTGAGTGACATCGGGTTTTTCTTCGGCACGAAATTCACCGCTGGTTTCTCCGCGTTCCAATGCTTCTACAAATTTCGGAAGGGTAATTTCTCCTTCATCAAGCACTAGATAATCTGCCCCACTTTCTCGGGCTTCATGGGGTAAAGCCGTGGGATAGGGACCCCCAACAGCCACAGGTTTTCCTCGCCGTTTTGCTTCCTGAATTTGGGCGTTAAAGTCTTCTTTTTGGACAATCATTGCCGAAACAATGACGATTTCTGCCCATTCCCATTCTTCTTCTGTTACGTCTCGCACATTACGGTCAACTAGCTTGAAGTCCCAGTCTTGGGGGAGAATTGCAGGAACGGTAATTAAGCCTAAAGGGGGTAAAAAGGCTTTACGATTAACTAAGGCAATGGCTTTATTAAAAGACCAAAAACTTTCGGGAAATAGAGGATAAAGTAGTAAGGCACGCATAGAAGAAACTGCTTATTAGCATTATAATTCTTTTCTGAATAGCATAAAGAAACTAAAGAAACCAACTTTTGTTAAGAAATAAAACCGCTAATTGCCCTTATTTTAATTATTTTTTAAGATTTTAATTCCTTTAAGTGATCCAATGAGCCAAATTGAGTTTTAATTAAAATGGGGGTTGTTATCTTTTTTTGTCTGTTATTATGAGAATGATAATCATTTAAGATTGGAAATCATAATGAGTTCTCTTTCTCTCATTGCCGTTGCTGGCCCCTCAGGGAGTGGTAAAACAACTTGGATTAATCAGTTTTTAGGAGAACAGACAACTCCCGCTTATTATCTCCGCCCTGGCTTAGAGAAGGCTTCAGTTGATATCGGAGCTATTAATTATCGCTTTCCTTCTGTTGAGGTGGTTTCGGATACCCAAGCCCAAACGGTACTGAGTCAGAGATTACGCCTTCCTAAACGGAAGGCGCCTGCTCTGACCGTTGGTCAGCTACCCGAAAAAGCAACAGTTTATATGGAAGTAGGGTTTCATCTAGATTTAGCCTCGTCTTGTCTTACCTCATTTCCGTTTCATCGAGTGGCAGTTTTACCGCCAGAAATGGAGTCATCACAATGGCATGAGTGGGCGGATCAAGTGGTGCAAGGAAATAGCGTTGAATCGGCTCGTAATGGGCAATTACCCAATATTTGGTGTACTCCTCTCAGGGGACAAGTTTTTGATCCAGCTAGTTTAGATACTATTTGGACAGAATTGACTGGGGGGGCTTATGGACAAGTGCAACGGGCAAAGGGAATTTTTGAAGTGCCTGATGGGAGTCTTGTGCAGATTGATTTTGTTGATGGGCTTTCTGGTAGTGAGTATCGAAATTTAAATGTTTCTCCTTGGCTAGATGGGCGGCCGAATCGTTTTAGTGGTCTGGAAGTGGTGGGTTGGGAATTAGAGGAAAGCGCGATCGCGCAAGCAGTATTAGACAGTTGTTTATCTGATCACGTTATCAAACAGTATCAAAGTTATTATCAAGAGGTAGTGTCATCATGAAATTAGCGGTTATTTCCTGCATTCATGGCAATTACGAAGCGCTAAAAGCCGTTTTATCCGATATTGAAGCACAAAAAGCCGATCACATTTATTGTCTTGGAGATTTAGTTGGATATGGCCCTTACCCCAATGAAGTAGTAGAGTTAATTCGTTCTCTCAACATTCCCACCTGTCAAGGCTGTTGGGATGAAGATGTAGTGGAGGGATTAGATGCTTGTGAATGTAGCTATCCTTCCCAGATTGCAGAAAAACGAGGCAGAATTGCCCATGAATGGACAAACGAGGTAATTAAACCTGAAAACCGTGAATACTTAGCCAATCTTCCTATGACGCTAAGTTACAACAATCTTTGTTTTGTTCATGGTAGCCCCAACAGCCAACATGAATATTTATTACCAGATACTTCTGCATTCATTGCGATGGAACGGGTTTTATCCACAGGGGCAGATACTTTATTCTGTGGACATACTCATATTCCCTATGTCCGTCACCTAGACAATATGAACTTATCGGTGAAAATTCAAGACACACAAGCAAGAGAACAACAACAACACTTTACCACTCCCCTCAAACAAATTATTAATGCTGGCTCAGTAGGAGAACCGCGTCATGGTAAGCCTGATGCAACTTATGTTTTGTACGATACAGAAACCCACGAAGTTACCTTACGGGAAGTTCCTTATAACTACACTGAAACTTGTTTAGCCATTTTAGAACAGGGATTACCTCCTATTTTTGCTTGGCGGTTAGCACGAGGGATGGAATTTGCAGAAAAAGCAGATGATCCCACTCACGTTTGTCAGAAATAAGATTAGGAATTAATATGAGTCATTGGGCAATTTTAAGTGGTATTGAAGGGAATTTAGCGGCTTACGAAGCAGTTCTTGCGGATATTAAGCAACAAGAAATTCCTGTCACTGAGATTTATATTTTAGGGGATGTGATTGGACTAGGAGGGAATAATGAAGAGGTGGTCAAACGCATTCAGTTTCCCCAGTCTGGTGAAGTAGAACCACAAGTTTGTACAGGTTGGTGGGAAGAACAATGTTTTAATTTATATGCACTGAGTGGCTTTGGCGATGCACCAGAATTGAAGGAACGTTATGGCTCTGATGGTGTCTTAAAACTCTGGGAGTCGGTTTCCCGAGAGACAGTGCAATGGTTACGCAATTTGGCTTTTGGGTTTCATGAGGAAGACTGTTTACTAATTCATGGCAGCACAGTGAGTTATGATGACGAATTAACCCCTGAAACGCCAGCCATTCAAATCTGCGATCGCGTTTTACGAGCAGAAGCTAATACTCTTTTTTGTGGACGTTCTGGACTTGCATTTGAATACTGTCTGGAAAATGCCAATGTTAACTCCACAGTTCGCACTTTAGATCAGGCTACTAATGATTCTTCAGAAACCCAACCTTTACTACGAGTGATTGGTGTTGGAAATGTGGGAAGAAATGCGAATCAGGGAACTTATACTCTTTATGAACCAGTAACAGGAGAAGTGAAGTTTCAAACCGTTAACTTTCCAATTACGCTTCTAGGATAAATTTAACGAAAAAAGCAATGGCAATTCCCCAAACAATTGGCGAAATCTCCCTTAATTTTCCTTGAAAAGTTTTAATAATTGGATAGGAAATAAAACCAGCTGCTAATCCATCGGCAATTGAATAACTTAAAGGCATTACAGCAATTGTTAAAAAAGCAGGGATTGCCTCTGAGAAATCATCCCATTCAATAATGGTTACACTTCTTGCCATTAAAACGCCAACAATAATCAAAGCTGGAGCAGTGGCTAAACTAGGAATTCCAGAAAGGAAAGGAATAAAAAAAACTGATAATAAAAATAAAGTGGCGGTAACAACTGCCGTAAAACCAGTTCTTCCTCCCTCAGCAACTCCTGATGCAGATTCAATATAGCTAGTAACTGTAGAAGTACCAAAAATTGCCCCGAAAGTTGTTCCGACTGCATCAGCAAACAAAGCTCGATTTACTTTTGGGAAATTGCCATTTTGATCAATATAACCAGCCCGCATTCCTAAACCTGTAATTGTCCCGATGGTATCAAAAAAATCTACAAATAAAAGAACAAATAAAACTGTGATTAATTCTCCAATTGCTTCTGGAGAAATATCAGTTAATCCTATCCAGGCTTGTCCAAATAAATGAGACGGAACGCTAGGAACACCAACTATAGCGGTGGGCCAAGGAGCAACTCCCCCTATCCAGGCGATTAAAGCAGTTGCTAAAATTCCCAGTAAAAGCCCTCCTTGTAACCATTGTACTAAAGCGACGCTGAGAAATAATCCGACAATGGTAATTCCAGTTTGTGGACTTCCTAGATTTCCTAAAGTGGTTAAAGTGGTTTCAGATTCAGTAATTAAGCCAGCACTTTGGAAAGCAATATAAGCAATAAACCCTCCGATACCAGCAGTGGTAGCAGCTTTAAGACATTGAGGAATCGCATTAACTACCTGAGTGCGAAGATTAGTCACTGTGAGGAAAATGAACAAGATTCCTTCTAGAAAAACTGCCCCTAAAGCGGTTTGCCACGGGATTCCTGAAGTTAAAACTACTGAAAAGGCAAAATAAGCGTTCAATCCCATTCCTGGGGCTAATGCAAAGGGAAAGCGGGCATAAATTCCCATCACAAAAGTCGCGATCGCGGCAGAAATGGCAGTAGCGATCGCGAGTTCATCAAATAAATCCCCAGCTTCCTCTAGAAAGATAGCATTGGAAAGAATATCAGGATTAGCGATGAGGATATACGCCATGGTAATAAATGTGGTAAACCCTGCAACAGTTTCTCTCTTAAAATTGGTCTGTAGCTGATCAAATTGAAAATATGTCTTGATAGGATTCGTTGATTCTTGTTCTTCTGTTGGTTTTGTCATGAAATAGATTTCCCAAATAGAAGTTGATATTTAATTTACCAATTTAGAAGATTTTGGCGCACGTTGAATAACTAATTTTCCATTACTAAGTTTGAGAATCGTTGATTTTCGACATTCGCATGAAAAGCTGAACCAAAAAGGAAAGGTTGTGTAATGATGGGAGGAGAGAGGTAAAGGAGGACAACCCATGAGTCAACAACCGCAATGGAAACGCGAAGGGCAACAGAAAAAAGCACAGAAAACCCCTAAAAATGCTCCTCGTAAGCGCAAACAGCTTAAGCATTGGCGTTCAAAGTTAAAAAAGGCAAAGAAATCTTAGTTTTGATGAGAGAAAACTCATGTTTAATCAAGAAGTTGTAACCCTTCATAATAACTTATATCAAATGGATAAATGTTTGCTACAGTTTGCTTGGGGAGATGGGGAGACAAAGGAGATGGGGAGACAAGGAGACAAGGAGACAAGGAGACAACGTGAAAAAATTACTTATGTGTAGCATGAATTAATCAATTTCATATTACTTTCTCCTAAAACTGATCAAGAAAGGTTGGCTATAGCAGTTTTCACTCTCAATGAGGTACATTCTTAATTGTTTTATCCTTCTTCCTTTGTAAACCAATGACTAATATTGATCAATTGTGATTTCCACTTTTTATTGCAACTCCTTTATACATATAGCCAATAATTTCGGGTTCAGTTTCTAACTTAAACTTTTCCAAATCAAGAAAGGAGAAGTATGAAGAAATTAAGGCTTCTATATTGCGGTTAAGATGGCAACCATCGCCGACAATTTTTTGTAGTGGTGTGAGACGATTTTGCCAAATTTGCACTTTTGGGTTATCGCTTAACCCATGTTCGATAAAGAAAAACCGTCCTTCTGGTTTCAAAACACGCTGGATTTCCTGTAAAGCCTGATCAATATTAGCAATACTGCATAATGTCCATGTACTAACCACTGTATCAAAAGATTCTTCTGCAAAGGGTAAGTTATCCCCATTTAAAACTTTAGATTCAACGGAAAAAGGAGCATTAGCAATCCGTTTTTGGGCAAGTTTATTCATGCCAAAGTTAACATCAACAGTGGTTAAACTATTAATTGTTTCAGGATAATAAGCTAGGTTTAAGCCTGTTCCAAAACCAATTTCTAAAACATCGCCACTGACATCTTTTAAGAGCATTTGACGATACTGCGCGATCGCGCTACTTGCCATTGTCAAATCTAAAAGACGCGGAAAAATATATTGTGAATACAGTTTCATCTATTTTGTCTATATTGGAAGCACAGTTATCATTCTAAGTGCAAAGTTTGGTTGCAGACATTATATATATTTTCCATAGCTTCACATTATATAACAATCAGCAATGATTCATAAGGAATTTTTGGGGCAAGTTGCGTTTTGACTTAGCTTTACTTTTTAATCAAAAAAAAATTCAACCACCTTGTGATTTGTCCCGTTTGTCATCATCCTGATAATAAAAACAATTTTCAAAGACTCAGTTGAAGTTTCTAGTTATTGATGAAAATAGTCATAAATCTGTTTGGCTAAACTTTTTCCAATTCCTGGGACTGCTTCTAGTTGTTCTAAATTAGCTTGTCGGATATATTCAAGGGAACGAAAATGGGCAAGGAGGGTTTGTTGGCGTTGGAAGCCTAAACCTGGAATGTCATCAAGGCGCGATCGCTGCATTTTTTTCGTGCGCTGTTGACGATGGAAACTAACAGCAAATCGGTGGGCTTCGTCTCTTAAGCGTCGCAAAAGTTGAACCCCCGGCTGTTCAGAATCAGTTTCTAGGGGAGTCGTAGCAGCAGGCAGGAAAATTTCTTCTCGTTGTTTGGCTAAACTAATCACCGCCACATCTTCTAAGAGGTTCATTTGTTGTAATTGTTCCACTACAGCAGAAAGTTGCCCTTTTCCCCCATCAATCATTACTAAATCAGGAAATTCAGGGTCTTCTTGTCGAGGTAAATCAGGATTTTCCGCGTATTTCCGAAAGCGACGACGAATCACCTCGGCTAAACTGGCAAAGTCGTCAGAATGCCCAGAATGGACGTTTGCATCTTTAATTTTATAGCGCCGATAATCTTGTTTAGCAGGAATACCATCAATAAAAACCACTTGCGATCCCACAGCATTTGATCCCTGAATATGAGAAATATCGTAGCCTTCGATACGACGTGGCGGCTCAGGAAGGTCTAATATATTGGCTAGGTCTTCTAATGCTTGTTGATTGCGGTCGGCAGCTCGCTGTGTTCTTTCTAATTCATGGCGAGCGTTTTGTTCTACCATCTGGATTAGTTCAGCTTTGGCTTGGCGTTGAGGGACATTAAGGGTAACTTTGCGCCCTCGACGTTCGGTTAACCAGTTGCTAATTAAGTCTTGATCAGGAAGGGCTTGGGGCAAGAGAATTTCGCTGGGAATTTCCATTTCTTCGACGGTAGCGTAATGATCTTGAATCACTCGTTGTAAAATGTCTTCAGGATTGGCTGAGAAAGATAAATCAAGGAAAAACCCTAAACGTCCCACTAATTTTCCTGCCCGAACTTGGAAAAGTTGAATGCAGGCGTGCTGAGAATTGGAACATAGCGCGATCGCGTCACGGGAGACAGTATCATCAGGTAAAGAAACTTTCTGATCCGCATTTAACTGTTGTAACGCCTGAATTTGATCCCGTAGTTTTGCTGCTTGTTCAAAGTCTAAATTTTCCGCAGCAGTTTCCATCTGGGTAGAAAGTTCTCGCACTAATTCCTGTGATCGTCCCTGAAAAATCATGGCAACTTTTTGTAGGGTTTGACGGTATTCTTCAGGAGAAATCAGTTGCTGACAAACCCCAGGGCATCTTCCTAAATCATAGTTTAAGCAAGGACGGTCTTTAAATAAGGGGCGTGGACGTTGGCGCAGGGGGAAAATACGTTTAATTAAGCCTAAAGTCCGCCGTAGTGCGCCTGTATCCACATAGGGGCCATAATAGCGATCTTTAACGTTTCCTCGTCGCCGTTTGCGCGTGATAAAGATACGGGGATAATCTTCTGACCAAGTAATACAGAGATAGGGATATTTTTTGTCGTCTTTGAGGAGAACATTAAAATAGGGTTGTTCTTGTTTAACTAAATTGGCTTCTAAGGCAAGGGCTTCTGCTTCGGTGTCAGTAACGATAAACTCAATATCAGCCACTTGTTGCACCATTAGCTGTTTTGATTCGCTAAGGGTTTGAGAAGGGCGAAAATAGGAACGAACCCGAGATCGCAGTTTCGTTGATTTCCCAATATAAATAATATTGCCAGCGCGATCGCGCATTAAATAAACGCCCGGCTGCATGGGAATTTCCTGCAATCGGGCTTCTAAGTCTTCGCGGTTGTGAATTAAAGTCTTAACCGTAGTTGTCATGGTTAATTTAAGCTCAAGAAATCATCGAGGGCTTTCACCATTTTCGGGGGCCAACGACGCACCGTCTCTAACCATTCTATATCCCGATAACGAGCATCACTGCCCATCACTGCTACCCAGTTACTTTCGGCTTCTCCTTCTTTTCCTTGCGCCCATAACATCGCTGTTAAAGCAGCCCGAACATCAGGAAAGTCAGGATACTTGCGGACTAAATTTCGGGTTTCTTTCAGGGCTTCTTCTTCATCCCCCACTTGATAATGATTTAAAGCGGCATTCGCCCGAGCAATGGCAAAATCAGGATTAAGGGAGGTAGCTTGTTCATAGTCGCTAATCGCCTCCTGATAATTGCCTTTCCCTGCTTGGGCGTTTCCCCGATTATTGTACGCCATCGCATCTTCAGGGCTCAGTTCTAAGACTTTATTATAATCCGCGATCGCGCTATCCCAATCTTGTTGAATTTCATAAGCAATCCCTCGATTTAGATAGGGATCAGGTTCATTTGGGGCAATGGCAATAGCATGATCATAATCCGCGATCGCGCTTTCAATTTTATTCTGACTTAAGCGCACATTACCACGATTACTCCACACTGCTGGATTTTGGGGAAACATTTCTAGTAATTCTCCCCAATAGGTTTCTGATTTTGCCAAATCTCCTTCTTTGATCGCTTCAAAGGCTTTTTCGGCAATTTCATCTCCCTTTTGTAACTGTTCTTCTGTAATTTCGGGAGCAGTATCTTGCGCCCAACTGGGAGTGGGGAAACTTAATAAAAATAGGACTAGAAATAAACTAATGAATAAGCGCATAATTTTTTATTGGTTATTTGTAGCTGTTTTGAGCCTTAGTTATTCATCCCTAGATTTGAAATCGAGGGCTTTCTAACTGGATCACCATCAGAATTTTTCATAATTCTATCCTAATCTTAATCTGGTGTTACAATCGTGCTTACAAGTTTTCTTTATTCCTTCTCTGGGAATCCCTTAAGCCTTACCAGCACTACCAAACAATCTGATTTTTTCTGCAATTATCTTTTCCATTTCTGCAGTAACTGCTTTTTGGCAATCTAAGAGATCAGTTTTGGAGTCTGTTTGTCCATACTCTCGCCAGAATTCGAGATACTTTTTCCGCACCTCGCTATTGACATTAAACTTACAGACACCTAATTCAATTGACTGATGAATCATATTAGCTGGTAAACCTGATGCACCGTGTAACACCAAAGGAATCTCAACTTGCTGACGAATTTTAGCGAGGCGATCAAAATCTAATTTGGGTTCCCCATGATACTTACCATGAACATTACCAATAGTGACAGCCAAAAAATCAACCCCTGATTTAGCCACAAATTCCTTTGCCTGTTCAGGATCAGTCATTTTTGCTTCTTTTTCAGAAACCGTCATTCCATCTTCTGTACCGCTAATCCTTCCAATTTCTGCCTCTACTGTTGCCCCTTTAGCGTGGGCGATATCAGTCATCTCACGAGTAAAAGTAAGGTTCTCTTGAAAAGGAAGAGTAGAACCATCAGCTAAAACCGATTGCACTCCCGCTTCTAACACTGTTTTAATCGTAGCATTATTATCACAATGATCTAAGTGGACTGACATTGGGACTTTTGCTGAGTTGGCAGCCTCTAGAAACATAGCAATTAGAGAAGAACCACCGTAATCTAGGACATGAGGTAAAATTTGCAGTATGGCTGGGCTATTTTCAGCTTCCGCTGCCTTGACAACTGCTTTGACCCCTTCGAGGTTATACATATTGAAAGCGCCAACAGCATAGGAATGTTTTTGGGCGACTTCTAAAAGTTCTTTTGTGGAAGTAAGCATTTTTTTGAAGTGCTTTTAAGTTCATTATGTTGTTCTAATATATCGATTATTGAGAAGATATGAAAATTACAAATTCCTACACTTCCAGTTAGACGTAACAATCGTTTGGGAAAATTGGTATTAGTAATAGTGATGAGATAACGAGAGCTGCGATGAAGATTGGAATTTTAACAGGTGGTGGCGATTGTCCCGGTCTTAACGCTGTAATTCGCGCTGTGGCAAAGAGTTTGATCCTAGAATGTGATGCTGAGGTGTTGGGGTTTAAGCAGGGCTTTTTGGGGATGATTGAAAATAAATATCGTCAATTAGAATATGACGATGTCAGTGGCATTTTGACCATCGGAGGGACGATTTTAGGGACTCATAATAAAGCTAACCCTTTTGCCTATTTTGCCGCTAATGGCGCTGATGTGTCCGATCAAGTGATGGAAAACTACCATCAATTAGGTCTTGATGCGGTGGTTATCATTGGTGGAGATGGAACCATGAGTATTGCTCATAAATTAGCACAGAAGGGGATGCCTGTGGTTGGTGTTCCTAAGACTATTGATAATGATCTGATGCACACAGATCGAACCTTTGGATTTGATACTGCCGTCTCTATTGCCACTGAAGCTGTTTCTCGCCTACAAACCATTGGAGAAAGTCACGGTCGAGTAATGATTTTAGAAACAATGGGGCGATACACTGGCTGGATTGCTTTACATACGGGCATTGCTGGAGGAGCCGATATTATTTTAATCCCCGAATTACCTTTTGAAATTGAAGAAGTCGCTGAAATTTGCCGAGCGCGAGAAGCAGAACAAAAATTTACTGTGATTGTGATTGGAGAAGGGGCAAAGGTTAAAGATGGGGAATTAGTGGTACGAGAGACAATTGATGACAGCCCTGATCCGGTGCGACTTGGGGGGATTGGAAATTATCTTAAGCAGCAACTAGAACCACATATTAATAGTGAGATTCGTAGTACGGTCTTAGGTCATATCCAACGTGGAGGGACACCAACTGCTTTTGATCGCATTTTATCAACCAATTTTGGTATTTATGCCGCCTGTTTAGTTGCCTCTGGCAAGTTTGGGCAGATGGTCGCGATTCAGGATGGAAAGTTAACAAGTGTTGATCTAGAAAAAGTTGCTAATCAAACTCGCTATGTGTCACCAGATTGTTTGATGGTGCAAGCAGCTTTAGCTGTGGGATCATCTTTGGGACAAAAGAATCTAAAAACTGATTTTTCCCAATTGGATAGCAACTTAACTATTTAAGTCATTGCTATGAATGGTTATTCTTTAATCAAAGAGTTATTAGAACTTAAGAACCAGAAAAGTTTAGTAAAATAGAAAAGGTATCATTTGTTTCTTTTAAGTCGTTGCCAAAACTGTCTTCGCCAAACTCAAAAATACGACGCTCCCACTGTAAAACCAAGTTTCTAAATAAGCCAGTGCGAGAAATTTGATATTCTGTATTTATGCCAATATTGTCGATATTTCTTTGGGGAATGAAGAAAGCATTAATCGCAGCGCGATCGCCTAATTTTAAGCCCACTCCTGCTCGAATTTGATTCCCTGTCGAATCCGGTAAAATATCAAATGGCTGAGTAACCAAGCCCAATGTGTCAAAAGTAGTGATAACTTTTTTCGAGATAATCCCCTATCCTAGCGCGATCGCGCCAAATTTTCCAACAACTATGGCAAGATCAGGAGAGTGAACCTACTTCTAATGCAGAAGATAGAGATATCAGTGACCATTGAATAAAATAATCTAAGTTTATGCCAACCAATGCAGAAACATTAGAGTTAGCAATCAGAGACACTGCTTCAATTGGAACTCAACTCCCCCAGATTCTACCGAATTGGATGGTGAATTTGGGAATAATTCCTAAAGATACAATTACGAATGCACAAAGAATTGGAAGTAAGGATCAGACCTATAAAACAGATGTCATCATTCACTTCCAACAATCTCCTGCTCTAAAAATTTCAGCTAAATTAAGCAATGCTGGCTATTATGGTAATTGGTATGGACACAAAAGATTAATTAAAGAGTTTGGACATGAAATTTTTCAGTCGATAACAGATCAAACAACTAAATGGGCTAATCAGTGGATTAATAATCCAAATGCTAATCTTTTTGTGGGAGTTAGTATTAGCTTTGGAGAAAGAACAGGAAATACATTCATTGACTTTTTAGAGGTTTTTGATGGCATACAAGAGTTAAAAAAAGTGATTGCTGGTTCAGGAGAAGGTGAAGGAGTGGCTAATTCGCTCTATATTTCTAGTGAAATTCCACAATCATTAGATGACCTTTTGAATAAACTTAAACCAATTGATCAAAAAATTCTTGAAACAAAGGCTCAAGAAATTAAAATTGTTTTTAGACCTGTCAATCCGAAAACTGAGAAAAGTAATCGCGGTAAAAATGTTTATACTCGTTTTCAACCTACAAAACCTCTTAATAATAAAAAAGAAATTCAGTCTATTGAAGAATTAAGAAAATTGGGGAATTTTGTTACAGTTGAACCCAATTCGATTAATCACAATCATATTTTAGATGATCTTAGGGATAATTACCAAATAATAATTACCAGAAAAGAGTAGTTATTTTTTGTCAGCTTATAGGTAAAGTAAGTTGAATTGGTTTAAATTGTTTTTGATTTAAATTCGTGGTAGCTGTTTTATTAAATAAATCTTTATAAATGATTTGCGCGATTGCGCTTGCTAAATTAACAGGAACAGCATTTCCTATCATCTTATACCCATTATTAACATAATCATAATCCAAAATAAAATCATCAGGAAAAGTTTGAATTCTTGCACATTCTCGCACCGACAATCTGCGGTAATTCTCAACGGAATTTTCATCAAAAACAAACTGATCTTTCCCAACTTTGATCATTTTATTAGCTTGGGGATGAATCGGTGCATGTCTTCCTCCAGCTTGAATGGTAAATGAGGGTTCTTTCCAACTGCGGACACGGTTGCGAGACATATAAATACTGGAAAAGCCACCAATCATATATTCATGATTCGGAATTAAGCATTCATCTCCTCGCGTTTTATTTTTTTCTTTTGCTGGAATTGCAGATAACCGTAAATCCCAGATCGCATCTTGTAAATTCGGAATATTATTTTGTGCTATCAATTGATTAAAATCGAATTGTTTACCAAGACGATGATGATAACCGATAAAGATAACCCGTTGCCGATCTTGGGGAACGTTATAAAATTTCGCATTTAGCAGTTTATAAACAACGTTATATCCTGATTCTTGAAAATAATCAAAAATTTCTTGAAAAGAGTTTCTATGCTTTTTGTGTAAGATACCCGAGACATTTTCCGCTAAAAAAAAGTCAGGTTGTTTATCCTTTAATACCCGAATATATTCTAAAAATAACCGACCGCGATCATCGTAAATCCCTCTTTGCTTTCCTCCCTCGCTCCAACTTTGACAAGGAGGGCCCCCGATAATTCCCACACACTCTGGAATATCTTTAGAGGCAATTTCTTTAATATCTCGTTGATCTAAAATTGTATCTTGATGGTTAATTTTATAAGTTGAGCAAATTGTTGGATCATACTCATTTGCCCATACCACTTGAAAACCTGCTTGATGAAAACCAAGGTCTAATCCACCGCAACCTGAAAATAAAGAGATAATCTGCATTTTTAAAAGTCATTGCTATTTCTTTCTATATTAAAACACATTTTTAATACTAAAATCAATTAATAAACTCACTTTTATATATTTAAAATAATTATAATCGTATAAAATAGGAGAAATTTCCATTTAAAATAGACTTTTTCGTGGTGTAAAATAAAAGGAAACCTAATGATGTCATGGCAAATATTTAGATCATGAGTGATCAGTCCTTTCGAGAGAATTTCCTAGCGCGATTGCGCCAAATGCGCACCGAATCAAAGATTCGATCGCGCCAACTTTTCCAACAACTTTGGCAAGATAAAGAAACTGGATCGACTTCTAACGCAGAAGATAGTAATTTACACTTTTTAGAGGAAAATCATGCTCTGTTATTACCCCAGCAATCTTTTCTAGAACCCTCTGATGCAACTAATCTTTTCCCCTTAAAAACCCGAACAGTTGAACTTATTTTAAGACAAATTAATCTCTTTTATCTTCCTCAACGCTTAGAAAACTTACTCTCTTATTGTGACCCCTTTACTGCTGTCGCCACCTTTCTCAATGCGCTTAATTTTTCTTATGAAGACTTACTCAAAAACCAGCATCAGCAAAAGCTATGTCAAAGTATTTTCCGAGAGTTCATGGAAATTGAACAAGGGTATAAGCTAGAATCAGTAGCGATTAACGATCTACCCCTTTATGAAGCAGCTGCTACCCATGATTTAGAAAACTTCCATCAAACTGCTTTTGCCTTCAAACGCGCCCTTGATGTTATTGATATTCTTGAACAGGTGCAACCCCGTAATTATCAAAAGCAGCAAAACCAATTACGTCAATTTTGGCATCAGAAGCAAGTGAAGGAGTTAGAAAAGATGATCGAAAAATTAAACGCTTAAAACAACTTCCATGCTGTAATTGCAATTAGGACTAACCCATGAATCCCATTACTTCCCCTGTTCGTTGGACAATTAACGATTTAGATGCACTTCCCGAAAACGAGGAGATTTATCGTGAAATTATTGCTGGAGAATTATTTGTGACTCGCGCCCCTCATTGGAAACATCAGCACATTATAACTAATATAAGTGCCATACTTCATGATTGGTCTAAGAGACATGGAGGGTTTGTCATTGCTTCTCCGGGTATTATCTCTTCGCAAGTAGATAGTGTGATTCCAGACTTGATTTGGGTGAGTGACCAGCGACTCAAAAAAATCGAAGATCAAGGAGGTCATTTTACGGGGTTTCCTGAGTTAGTGATTGAAGTTTTGTCTGCTGGAGAACAAAATATTTATCGGGATAAACAAGCGAAATTAAAACTCTATTCCCAAGGTAGCGTTCAAGAGTATTGGATTGTGGATCGCTTTAATCAGCAATTAGAAGTTTACCGTCAAGAAAGAGGACAACTAATGTTTTTTAAGACTTTAAAAGAAACCGATCAACTCACCTCCCCTTTATTACCAGAATTTTGTTTATCTGTTTCCGAAATATTTAGCCAATAAGTTTCATGGCGTAATCAAAGTGCCAATTAAATGATCTCTCCCCTTACCAGTAAGAAATCATGATTAATCGCAAAAAAGAGAATTAAACTTTTAGAATAATGCAGTATCAAAAATCCAGTTTAGCTGCCTTTACCTTTATTTATGTCTTAGGAATTATTCTAGGCATGATTATTGCCATTAGTCAAGTTTTTCCCACAGAAGTTTTATTAATCGTCGGTTTATCTCATTTACTAATTTTGGTTGTCTGGGGATTTTTCTTAATTCCACAATCTATGAAAGAAGAAGCTGGTAACCGCATTCAAACGGCGGGCTATCTTCATACCCTGATTGGTTTTGCTTCGGCACTAATTTTATTAGGAACAGGTGATTTTGACCAAGCACAACTCAATGAAGTGCTTTTTCCTCTCGGAAGTGCTTTATCTACCAGTATTGTTGGTTGGCTACTAGGGGGAGAAATTTCTAGTTTAGGGGAAAATTATGAGAAGAAAATTGTGCGCTCTGAGTTTCAGCAATTAGTGGATGAAATTAAAGAGTTTACAGGGGCAATTCAAGAAATTCATAGCGCTTATTTAAGTACGATGACCCAAGTTTATAGCAGTTATCGTCAATTACAAGAGGAGCAAGAAAATCTTTTAAGGAAACATCAAGATATTCAATATAAAATTATGGAAGAAACTCAAAACTTCCATCAACAATTAGTTAATACAAATAGCCAAGCTAGTCAAGAATTAAATCAACTATTTAGCCAATCTCTTGATCAATTACAACGGTTAGAAGAACTATTATCGCGTACTACTAATGATATGAAAACGCTAGAACCTGTTTTAGATAGCTTTTCCGATCTCAAAAATAATAGTGATTTAGCTACTAACAATTTATCAGAAGTTGCTCAGGCTTCCCGCCGTACAGCCCAATATCTCAATGAATCACGAGCTTTAATTACTGAATTAGAAAAGTTATTAGACTATATTGCTTCAATTAAAAATTCTTAGGTTATCTGATTATGAATCCGAAAACTTTAAAATACTCCGAAATTTTTTCTTTTCTTGCTTTTATTTTTGTTATCTTTTTTGTTCTGGTACGCCTTGATTTATTGCAAACCGAGCGCGTGGCAAGTCAAGTGCCAGAATTAGAAGAGGAGTTAGCTGATGCAGAAGAAAAAGCTGATCAACTCTTAAGTACAGAAGAAGAATTAGCAGCAGCCGAAGAAAGAATTACAGAATTAGAAGACGAACTTGAGGAATTTGCTGATTTGGAAGAAGAACTAGAAGAAGCCCAAGCGGTAATTGAGCAAACACCAGAAGCGCCCCCTTTAATTGTCTTATCTGAACGGGAACAAACTTATCGGTTTCCTGTGGGTTCAGCCGAGATTTCTGACTCTTTTCAAGAGGCTCTCGATGACGAGATTATTCCTATGTTAGAAGAAGAAAGTGAGCGTTGCAATTGCGACACGATAGAAATAATTGGTCACACGGATAATTTACCCGTTGGAAGTGGACGCTCAAATTTAGATGATGAATTAATTGCAGCGTTTGGACAAGAAGAACATGAAACTTTAGTGCCGGGAAGTAATCTTGATTTAGGAATGATGCGAGCTTTATCTATTGTAAGTTATCTTAAACAAGCACAGGAAGATGGGGCTTTAGAAGAAATTGAATATTTCCTTCCCTATTCGGCGGGTCAAATGTTAAATCCTGATTATACCTTGGATACTTCCACCGAAACCACTGATGATGAGCGTCGCCGTCGCATTGAAATGCGTTTGTTACAGTCTAGTGCCTGGAATCAGGAAATTAATAATAATGACCGCTAAAAGAAAAATGATGGTATAGTCAGGCAAGCAAGTGAAGCAGTTGGGGGATTCCCCTATGGATGGAGATTGGAAAGGTTTAGATGCAGTCGCGATCGCGCAGGCAATTCGTCATCATCAAACTACAGCAACTGAGATCGTCCAAGCTACCTTGGATCGCATTGAACAAGAAAATCCCTCTCGGAATTGTTTTACTACTATTACTCGGCAGTCTGCTCAAACCGAAGCACAAGCCATTGACAGACATATTGAGCAAGGCAATCCGTTGGGAATTTTAACAGGAGTCCCTTTTGCTGCAAAAAATTTATTTGATATTGCTGGTATTACCACCCTAGCTGGGGCAAAAATTAATGCTGATAATCCACCGGCGAAAAAAGATGCAACCGCGATCGCGCGTTTAAAGCAAGCTGGGGGCGTTTTAGTGGGCGCATTAAATATGGATGAATACGCCTATGGCTTTGTTACAGAAAACTCTCACTATGGGGTAACCCCCAATCCTCATGATCCCTCTCGCACCGCTGGAGGCTCTTCTGGGGCTTCTGCAGCGGCGGTGGCTTCAGGGTTAACCCCTTTAGCATTAGGATCAGATACTAATGGCTCTGTGCGGGTTCCAGCAGCGTTATGTGGCGTGTATGGGCTAAAACCCACCTATGGGCGACTCTCGCGGGCGGGAACAGTGTTATTAAGTGATAGTCTGGATCAAATTGGGATTTTTGCGCGATCGGTGCGAGATTTAGCCACGGTTATGGATTTACTACAAGGGGAGGATATCACCGATCCAGTTTCTACCCGTCATCCCCCCGAACCTTGTCTTCCGCAGTTAAATCTAGGGATTCAAGATGTACGAGTTGCTATTGCTGATGGTTATTTTGCACAAGGGGCGGAACCCGAAGCACTTAGGGCTGTGGAAAAAATTGCTGATATTTTAAACACCTCAAAACGAGTGACGATTCCAGAGTCTGATCGGGCGAAAGCTGCTGCTTATTTAATTACTGCAACAGAAGGGGCTTCCCAACATTTAGCTGCCTTAAAATCTCGTCCCCAAGACTTTGATCCAGCAACGCGCGATCGGTTTTTTGCAGGGGCTTTAATGCCAAGTCAATGGTATCATCAAGCCCAAAAATTTCGCAGTTGGTACCGCCAGCAGTTACGGCGATTGTTTCAACAGTTTGATATTATCCTTGCACCGACAACTCCTTGTGTTGCGCCCAAGTCGGGAGAAAAAACCATTACCATCGCAGGGGAAACGGTGGAAGTGCGCCCTCATTTAGGACGATTTACCCAGCCTATTTCTTTTGTTGGCTTACCTGTGTTATCCGTTCCCATTTATGGGATAGCTAATTTACCTTTAGGAGTCCAAATTATTACCTCTCCCTATAATGAAGCCTTATTATTAAGGTTGGCGAAGGTTTTAGAGAAAGAAGGCGTGATTAATCAGTGATAAGATGAGAATTAAATAGAAACGGATTCAAGAACGAGGAAAACACTGTGACAGTCAGAGTGCGAATTGCACCGAGTCCCACGGGAAATTTACATATTGGAACCGCTCGTACTGCGGTGTTTAATTGGCTTTTTGCTCGCCATCATAATGGAACTTTTATTATCCGAGTGGAAGATACTGACCAAGCGCGATCGCGCCCTGAATATACCCAGAATATCAAAGATGGACTCAGTTGGCTCGGACTAAACTGGGATGAAGGCCCCTATTTTCAAACGGAACGGATGCACCTCTACAAGCAAGCCGTCCAAACTCTCCTCGACAAAGGCTATGCTTACCGTTGCTATACCACAGAAGAAGAATTAAATCAACTCCGAGAATCACAAAAAGCCCGTAATCAAGCTCCCCGCTACGACAACCGCCACCGTAATCTCACCCCAGAACAAGAAAAAGCGTTTGAAGCAGAAGGAAGAAAGCCAGTGATTCGCTTTAAAATTGACGATAATCGCGAAATCTTCTGGAAAGATCACATTCGGGGAATGCTAACCTGGAAAGGAAGCGACCTTGGCGGGGATATGGTCATCGCACGGGCAAGTAGTCGTGAAGACTTAGGACAACCCCTATATAACCTTGCGGTAGTCGTTGATGATATGGACATGGATATTAGCCATGTGATTCGCGGTGAAGATCATATTGCTAATACGGCTAAACAAATTCTCCTTTACGAAGCCCTCGGGGGAACAATTCCTGAGTTTGCCCATACTCCTTTAATCTTAAATGAACAAGGACAAAAACTCTCCAAACGGGATAATGTTACTGCCATTTCTGATTTTTATAAAATGGGCTTTGTTCCCGAAGCGATGGCAAATTATATGACGCTACTGGGTTGGACTCCTCCTGACTCCACACAAGAGTTATTTACCCTAGATGAAGCCGCAAAAACCTTTAGCTTAGATCGGGTTAGTAAATCCGCTGCGAAATTTGACTGGTCAAAACTGGATTGGATTAATAGCCAGTATATCCATAATATGGAAACAACACGACTCTTAGAAATGCTTGTTCCTTTCTGGGAGGGTGCTGGCTATAAGGTTGACTTAGAAAATAATCGTGCTTGGTTAGAACAAGTTACTGCGCTCATTGCTCCTAGTTTAACTCGTCTCACCGAAGCGGTAGAACAAACCCAAGTCTTCTTCCAAGATACTGTAGAATTTAACGAAGAAGCGCGATCGCAACTACAGCAAGAGGGCGTTAAGCCTGTTATTCAAGCTATTGCTGAGGCGTTGAAGCAAGATCCTCAACTCAGCGAAGACAAAGCAAAAGCGTTAATTAAAACTGTCACCAAGGAACAAGGGGTGAAAAAAGGTTTAGTGATGCGATCTTTACGCGCTGCCTTAACAGGAGAAGTAAAAGGACATGACTTAATGCAATCATGGCTATTATTAAATCAAAAAGGCGTTGATCAGCGTCGGTTAGAACAAGCCCTAAATTATTCCTCTTAGTGATCATCACTGTGTTTATGAATTGTGGGAGGGAGGATCTCAATTGGCATCCTCATCGAAATTAACTTGAGGATGGAATTGCTTCAAGATTTCAGGAAATCCTCCCTGCACTAGTTTCATTCTCCATATCTATCAATCTAGTTCTAGATCACTTTCGGCAGTTTCTTCTCCTCTAGCGTTACTCATTCGATATAATAGCTTGTACAGATATTTTTGTATCAAAAGGACTTAAGGCGTAAATACATTTAATCCCTGAGTGATCACTTCAAATTTAGCAGGAGTTTTGGTAATAATTTCACCATCAGTGTTAATAGAATGAGGCTTTCTGGTTTCAATTAAAAATTCTTTTCCTTCTAAGAGGCGAACTTTATTTTGAGGATAACGTCCTAGCCAAAAACTAGGGAGTAAATTAATGATTTCCCACCAATGTTTAGTTTCTAAACTGTATAAATCTAATCGTTGATCATGAATTTCTGCATCGTGGGTAATTGTCATTCCACCGCCATAAAAGCGACCGTTACCAATAGCAATTTGTACAGTTTTTACTTTAATAACTTTTCCTTGATGATGAATTTTTGCAGAAAAAGGACGTGATCTTAAGAGAACTTTGCAAGCAGTGACTGCATAAGCAAGGACTCCCCAGCGACGTTTAACGTTTTTTGTTAGTTGGTTGGTAATGGCGACACTTAAACCAATGCTAGCAACATTAAAAAAGTATTGATCGTTGACTTTGCCCACATCAATCATTTGTTTTTTTCCCTGAGCAATAATTTCACAGGCTTTTTGTAAGTTAAAGGGAATGTCTAAAGTGCGTGCTAAATCATTGGCAGTGCCAAGGGGAATAATTCCTAAGGGAAGCTGAGTTTCTAAAAGAGGCGTGATCGCGCTATTGAATGTTCCGTCGCCACCGCCAATAATCACAAAATCAACTTCTTTATGGTGATGATGAATTAATTGTGGAATCTGTTGCGGATGTTCACTGCTTTTGGTTAGTAATTGAATTCCTAATTCTTCTAAATAAGACTGTATGCGGTGAAAATTTTGCTTTCCTTGACGAGAATGAAGATTAATTAGTAATAAGGCGGAAGCCATAGACTGAAACTCATTTCAAATTAGAGATAGTTTGGATTTAGATCGGGTTTTCGGCACAATGGCATACAGCCATAGGAATTTTTTAGTGGTAGATTAATTCTTAAAATCTTGATAATAATTCTTCTATACTCGCATTAGGGGAGAGAAAAGAAAAGAGATGTTTGTAACGTAAAATCCCTTCTTGATCTAACACAAATTGAGCAGGTAGGGGCGCACCTAAAGCCTGACCAACACCATATTTTTTAAACACGCTACAAGTGGGGTTACTCAGGAGGGGAAATTTAAGACTTAAATCGCTCACTACTTGTTTACTTTGACTGACATCGGTGCTAGTTATCATTAATAATTCGATGCCTTTTTCCGTAAATTCTTCGTAGCGTTTGTTTAATTCCACAATATGAGGATAACAAAGGGGACAATATTGTTTTTCAGTAAAAATGCGAGTAAAAGCTAAAATGACAGGTTTTTGTTCGCGATAGTCGTTTAATTTAATTTGCTGATCGTTGGCAACATCAGGTAGCTCAAAATTAGGGGTTTTTAAGCCTACAATCAGGGGACTACTGGCTGGAATCGGAAAGAAGTTGTTTAAAAAACGCTTATTGAATAAACCGCTAAAATCAGTGGAGGTTAACATGGTTACTTATTAGAAAAATTCGGCATATTTCTATTGTAATGGCGAACTTTCTCTAAGGATCATTGAAAGTAGTTTCAGATTAGGTCTGTGATCGTTGATTTATCCTCATCACTTAAGCCAAACATCTTATAAACTGCATTGTCGATTTGATCGAGTACAGCTAAAAAGTCTCTAACATTAGGATTATATGATCGTTCCGGTCGATCCCAACTTAGATTAAGCCATTTCTTTAGGGGATTCGATTGAGTCATTATTATAGATTATTTTTACTAGCAAAGCCTATTTAAATTGTATTTGGTCTGTATTGTTAACGAGTTATCCCCCCAACCCCCCTTCTTAATAAAGGGGGGCGAAGGCTGATTGAGTGTCACTTGACTTTTTAGAAATGGTATTAATTACGCTTTAAAACCCAAATTTCGAGGAGTGACCATTCCTCACCGGGATAGTTTTCTTGTTCAAGGGCAGACATCCGACGGTGACGGGTGGCGGTACTGCCCACAAAGCTAAGATGTTCGAGTAAGATGCGTTTGGTGGCATCCGCTTTTTCTAAGCCAAATGGGTTGAGGAAGTTAACCAGACAGTAGCCTTCCCGAGGGGAGTTGGCAAAGGCGGCAATGAGTTCTTTAATGGCGCTTTCTTCAAGATATACTAGGGATGCAGTAGAAACGAGAATGTCTGCATCTGTCATAGTTTTTAAGACTTGTTCTTTTTTATCAGCAGGGGGCTGATTTAAGTCGGCCTGGATGGTTTGATCGAAAATTCCTGCTTTTTTGGTGTAGTCTAGAGCATTTTGGGAAATATCAATGCCAGTGGTTTGTAGGTTTAGCCGACGCGGTTTGAGAGGGGTATTTGCGGTTGCGGCATCTTTCCAGTTTTCCCGAATTTCCTCTACGGTCATATTATGCGCGATCGCGAGGGTGGTATTCCCAAAACAGCAACATAAGTCAACATAAGGAATGGGTTTCCCCTGTTGCTTTTCACACCAAGGAAGGATTAGGCGATCAAAGGTTTGGCGGTTGTTATTGTCGGAAATATAGTCTAAAGCATCAATAATACGCTCTTTAAATGGAACCGGTGTGGATTCCATGTAGATATCATCAAAATGCTGTTTCTTTTCGTCGGTTTTAACACCAG
This sequence comes from Euhalothece natronophila Z-M001, assembly GCF_007904085.1. Taxonomy (GTDB): domain Bacteria; phylum Cyanobacteriota; class Cyanobacteriia; order Cyanobacteriales; family Rubidibacteraceae; genus Halothece; species Halothece natronophila. Next base: position 3,284,645 of record NZ_CP042326.1, on the reverse strand, counting down.
ATTCTTGACTCATAGTTATCCCACTTAATTACTAAACATCGCAACCATACCTGATTAAGCGTCCTTGTGGCAAATTCTATGGACTGGGTGGTTGAGGTTGCTTTTAAAATTGCGCAAGCTAGATGTTTGGTCGCCCGAATTAGGAATTAACCCCCGACCTGAAACCCTCAAAAAAATGAAAAAATTTTTTATCTCCTCTTGAGGAGAATATTTTGGGCTTCCCTTATGTCTAAACACTATTAGAACAAATTTCGTTAGCGATAGCAAGTCTTAACATTGATGCCAAGGCATGGTGGCTAAGGGGGTTAAACTCCACAGAAGTGAACTCCCCAAAGGAAACAAGGGAGGGGTGAAAACGTCTTCTTGATTGATTAAGGCTTCAATCCTTTCTTCAAGACGGCTTTGGGTGGCAGTACAACTTAAGGCAGCATGATCTACTTTCGGATTACTCAGGCTAAATTGGGCGACGGTAATTAATGATTCAGCCAATAACAGAGGATCAACGGTTTCTGTGGCTTTCCAGTCGGCACGAAGTTCTCGCAGTGACAGCAATTCTTCCCATAAGAGACGACTATTAGGAAGCCAAGCCGTGCTTCGATAAACCCAACCTAACCATAAAAACCAAAAGGTGTCTCGGTAGTAATAATGGGCTTTTTCATGGGCGATGACTGCTTGCAGATGATCGTCATCAAGGGCGGTTAATAAGCCTTCACTGATGACAAGTTGAGAATGCCATCCCCCGACTTGGGCGCTGTAGGGAAGTGAGATGGGGAGAAGTTTGGCGGTTGTTCCTGAAAGGGTGGTGACGGGGTAAGATTGGAGTTTGAGGCGCGATCGCGCTTGCTGATAAAATTGCCAAAGAAGGGTAACACTGGCAATCAGTAGGAATAACGCACTTAGCCCATAACTAATCCAGCCTGTTTCCATGCCAAACATTTGCCCTTGGATGCCCATTCCTAAAACTGCCATAGCTGTCATTAAAAGTAACAGTGGGGGAAAAAGAAAATAAAAGAGACTCTTTTGCCAGCGTTGGGGATAGCTAGTGGGTTGAGGTTGCCAAAGCCAACGGATGAGTAAAGCACTACTCAGAGCCATTAAAATCATGACTGTGTGCATTATGATTCCTCCTCTTGGCGTAGGGTTTTTAACCGTTGCGCGATCGCGTCAAGCTGTTCTAGGCTAGTAACATCTAAGCTATCGGCAAAGGAAGCCACTAAATCAGGGTCACTAACCGCTAAAAACTGATTTAATTGTTCATAAGCTCTGAGGGCTTTTGCTTCTTCTTTCGAGAGAGTGGGTTGCCAATAGTAAACCCGATTGCTTTTATCACAGGTTAACCACCCCTTCTTTGTCAAGCGTTGTAAAACTTTTGTTACAGAGGTATAGGCGAGTTCTCGGTCAGGATCCCTTAAAATCCTTTCATGAATGGCTTTAACGCTTGCAGAGCCTAATTCCCAAACGATTTCTAATATTTCTTCTTCTAAGGGCCCCAAAGTGAGTTTTTTCGGGCGTTCATTGGGTAGAGGAGTCATAATGGGCGGTTGCTTAGGAAATAACTAGCGCGATCGTATCATAGGTAAACTGCTATTATACTTAATCCGTGTCGTAATTGGGGCAATTGTATGGCGATTATTGCAGTTAGAGCATGGTATTTAGAAGAATACGAGCCAATTCGGGAGGTATTGAAACGTCCTCACGATCTACGCCTGAGTAAAAATAGCTTATTAAAGTCAGGGTTAAGAGCCGATTTTTTAGATGAAAAAGAGAGTGTGGAACAGGCGCAATGGTTTCAACGCTATCTAGAGGGAGAGACAGTGGAATTTTATGTGGAAGGAAGTGGTGGCTATTACATTGCCAACATTGATCTCATTTCCCAAGAGATTTATTTCATTAAACAGGATATTAATGCTTGGTTAGACCCCATTATTTATTTCTCTTATCAGAAGGAATATGGCCTTGCCTATGAAGCGTTGCAAGAAGCATTAGAAGAAGTCATTAATGATTTTAATCGTAGAGCGCGGATTCCGCTTAGTATCGAATACTCCGCCCGTCCAAAAGATGATCCCTTACGCCTTAGCAATCGGCAATTACGGCAAATTCAGAAAAGTTTAGTGTTTATTGCTGATGGCACTGCCTTGGCTCAAATTCCGGGGGATGAGAAAGCCATGTTACTTCCTAGTCCCACTGTTAGTTTAGAATTAGGGTATGCGCTGCAATGTAAACGGCGGGAAGAAATCTTACTAACGCAGATGGAACGTTGGGAAGGGCGTTATCCTTTTGATTTGCCTCATCCACAACAACTCCTGTTTGAAGGAGAACGGGATTTAAAACAAACCCTGCCACAAGTGTTAGAAATGTTATTACAACGCTACAATTTATTGTGATTCTTACTTGCGCTAGACGAATAACGCCTTTAGCTTATGAAATTTATTGACTCAAAAGGACGGCTGTTTAACACGATTAGTATTATTGACTTGGGTGCTGCCGTCGTCATTCTCATGGTAATTATTGGGATTTTCTTTTTTCCGGGAACTTCCGGTTCAGTTGCCCAAGGGACAGGATCCAGCAATGTGGAAATGGATGTTTTGGTACAGGGGTTGAGAATGAGTCATCCTGAAACTCTAGAAGAAGAACTTGAGGAGGAAGGAAGCACACAGTTAATTATTCGTAACCAACCCCATGGCGAAGTGGAAGTAAAATCCTTTGAACGTATCCCGAGAACGGTGGTCGCTCCTCAGCCAGATGGTTCAGTAATTGCTGAGGCGGATCCCCGTCTGGAAGAAGAGTATAAAACTGATTGGTTAATTACTCTTGCTGGGGATGCAAGAGTGACTAATAACGGCGTCGTTGTGGGCAGTAATAGCGTTAAAATTGGGACAACTGTTGAATTAGAGGGATTCAGTTATAACTTCCGAGGTAGTGTCGTGGATGTTCGTCTTCCCGATTGATTTCAGGAAACGTTGAATTAAGCCAATAGTGACTCCCGGTAGTTCTAATTGTGGTGTTAGTCCCACATCTTCTAAAATTACTATATTTTGAACGGCTGTGGGATTGAGGTTGGCAAGCCGTTGTCCTAATTCGGGGGAGGTAAACTGGGTTTTTCGTCCCCAAATCATTGCGGTGGGGATGGTTAACTGAGGTAAGTAAAGGGATAAGTCAAAGGATAAATCTCCCCGAACAAAGGATAAGGCGGCGTATTCTGCGTTCTCCTGTTGCGCTGACTCTAGGTAGGCTTCAATAATTTCAGGGTAAATCCGATTCGGCTGGGCAAATTGACGGTTTTCTAAGAAGCTACGAATCCCCTCACTAGTTGCAACGCCCCCACGATATAAAAGGTTATCAAGGAAGGGAAGGCTGACTAATCTGGCGATAAAGGTTCGGCTGTAGTCTTCGCCAAAATCTGATAATCCGGCAGGAGTGGTTAAAATTAGCGACTTAAATAACTCTGGATGCGCGATCGCGACACGAATCGTGAAGGCAGCAGTTAAAGATGAGGCAATCACCGTGACAGGTTCAGAACAAGTTGCCTCCAAAAATTCTCTGATTATGGTAAGGTAATCTTCAATCTGGTAATTTCGGGGTGGATGTTCAGAACGTCCCCAGCCAACTAAGTCAGGGGCAATCACTCGATAGTCACTGGCAAAGGCGGGATAAACTTTTGACCATTCATAAGCGGATGAGCCGCCACCAAAACCATGTAAAAATACTAGGGTAGGTTTATTTTCGCCAGTGGTTTCATCTGTCCAAGGATACTCACTTGGGCAATAATAAACCATTCTTCCAAGAGAAGTTACAATTGAGTCTCGTTTTACTCCAATGGGTTCTAGCATGGTGCAAATTATCCATCAACTACACTTCCAGCCTAAAGTATTCTTGCGGATACTGTTGGGTGATTCTAGTAAGCAGCCCTCTCGACGCAGTAAACGGAAAGTCTCTCCCATGCGTCGCCAACGCAATTCTCGGCAAACCTCTATGCTGTCTTCACGATGGCTATGGGGAGGTTGCCTTATTACGGTAATGCTGATTTGGAATTGGCAACTCTTGTTTGCAACTCTTGCCGGGATTGGGGTTTTAGTTTTATTATCTCGATTTCCGATTGATCGCTGGTCACTTTATTGGCAAAAATGGCAACAGCAGATTAATCTGCCCCAACGCCGTCTCTTAATTGCCGTTATTGGTAGTGGAATTGCTGGGATAGGTACTTATTGGGGAGTGAATCTTTGGCAAGAATTAAATAATCCTTGGTTAGCTAGTGGCGCGATCGCGCAGGGAGTTCTCCTCACTATCTTATTAGCTTTCCAATCGTCTAAATTATTTACAACGTCTCCTTCTCCTCATCCTTTCTCGCAAATGTTAGGAGACTTAACTGCTGAGAATCCCCTCAAACGATTAATAGCAATCCGAGAGTTAACGCAACTTGCTATCCGTGGTAATTTACACGCTGATCAGTTGAAACAAGTGAACGAATACTTTAGCCTCTTATTTAGTGTTGAAACCAAGCCTATTGTTCGCCAGGGGTTACTAGAAAGTATGCAAACTCTACAATTAAATCAATGCTGGCACAAGTGGGAAAACCAATCGCGTCAGCCATTAAAAAATTTACAAAAGTCTAAAAAAGTTCGGTCCTCTCAGACTAAATATGATAAAAAGGCATTAACATTAGGCAACGGTGATTAATTAGCTGGGGGGTTTGTCTTTAATTACTGATTATGGGGTCGAACAAACACCCATTCGAGATCTTCGAGAGGAACATTTAAACGAATGGTTGCTTCGGGGGCTGGACTATGATCAAGATCAATATCAATTACCTCTCCCACCGCAATTCCGGGGGGAAATAAACGACTAGCTGGGGAGGTAAGCACCGAGTCTCCGACCTCTACGTCTGGGAGCTTTTGAAAGAATTGCATGACAACTTCGCGATCGCCCTCTGCCCGAATAAATCCCATATCGCGACTGCGACTAATAATAACCCCCACGCGACTATTAGGATTACTCACTAATCTCACCAAACTAGAATTAGGCGTTACTCGTTCTACTCTTCCCACCAACCCACCTAAGCCGGTAACAATATCCCCTTCTTCTACGCCCTCATTACTACCGATACCAATGGTAATTTGTTGCCACCAATGGTCAGGGCTACGACCAATAATAGGGGCAGTTTTCAAGTCTTCTGATTGATTCGATACATAGCCAAGTTGCTCTTTTAACTGTTGATTTTGTCGTTCTAACTCTCCAACCTGCTGCTCTAACTCTCTCACTCTTGCGTTAGTCAACTCATTATTCCGCCGTGTTTGTACTCCTTCAAAAGGTCGTTGTAACCAGTAATACAACTCATAAATTGGAGTCGCTTGAGTTTGTTGAATAACTCCAGCCACCCCTAAAAGCAACCCGACCATAACAATTTGTGAACCATAGTGACTCCACCACCGACGAACTGAAAACATAGCCTCCTAACAGCGCATTACTCTAAGTTTAACGAATGAATAGATGCTTCCCCCTACTTGGTAACAGGAGAATTGACATAGAGCATTGGCTCTTCCATAGAAAATTCTAATTGATTTTCTCCTAAGCGTTGGGTAATTTCTTGATTCGCAATTGCGACTAACTGCTTGCGGATATTTAATGCGCTACTACTCGAACTCAAGAGGAAAAAGCTCAAACGCGCCCGAGTTCCGAATTGATTTTCTGGCTCAAACATGGCAATCCTGATGCTTCCCGGTTCTACACCAAATAAATCACCCAGACTTTCATTAAGTACCTTATCCACTAACGCTCGTTCACTTTGCGCTAAAACTTTGTTGAAATTTAAGAATAATAACCCCATAACTTTATTGCCGCGAGAGATATTTTCCACATCTGTCCGCGCCATGAGAGAGTTAGGAACAATTAATAGGGTATTGGTTGCCGCCAGTCGAATTTTGCTCGAACGAATGCCGATGGATTCTACCCGTCCATAAATATCCTCTGCTGCTGGATTAAAGTTTGCTCTCACATATTCCCCTGGAACGTAAGGTCGATCTAGGTAAAGGATAACTGTACCCACAATTTGGGATAACACTTCTTGAGCCGCAAAGGCGATGGCAAGCCCCCCAATTCCAACCCCAGTGAGAAGACTCGCTAAATTTAAGTTCTGACTTTGAGCAAAGAAAATAATCGCAAAAAAAATAATCACAACATTTGTTAATGTTTCAAGAATGAGGAGTAAATCATCTCCTTGGCGACTGAGGCTTTTAATGAGTTTTGTCCCATAAAGTTTGCTGACTTGTCGGACGACTTGACACAACAACCAAGCAACATTAATCGTTACTGCTAAATAAGTAAAGAATTGTAAAAAATTAAATAACGCGGGATAAGGACGAAAGACATTAATATTAATAGCAATAAAAATAATCAGTGTGGTACGGACAATATTTTTTTGTAACGGAGAAATAATACGATTATATTCATCAGTAATAGAATTGGGAAAAATTTTATTAATACTCCAATTCAGAAGAGCAGGTAATATTCGTGCGCCAATTAAAGCCAAGATTGTCCAAAATATAAACCAAGCAAGATGGTTAAACAAAAAATCTTGAAATACCTCTTGAAAGTTAGTAAGAAATTCAGAAATATTCATTTTTCTCCTAAATTAAAGTGTCATTGGCTCATCAATATAAATCGTTGGCTCAGTAAATTCAAATTGCAAATTTTCTGCTTGTAATCGCTTTTTCAAAGATTCATTAGCCAGTTCAATTAAGCGTTTACGAATGACAATTGACTTTTCACTTGACCCTTTGACAAATAAACTGATGCGAACTCGGGTTGTTTGTTGGTCTTCTTTTTGAAATAAAGCAACTTGCGTGCTGCTAGAATCTACATCAGAGAGTTCTTTATTGAGGCTATCTTCAATCACTTGATAAACAAGTGCCTTTTCCCTTTCATTCAAAGTATGCAGAAAATCGAGGTAAAATAAAACCATTACCTTTTTCCCACGTGAAACATTTTCCACATCCATCCTTGCCATTAAAGAATTTGGAGCAATGAGTAGGGTATTTTTTGCAACAAGTCGGATTTTAGTAGAACGAATGCCAATTGCTTCGACCCGTCCATAAATATCTTCATCCATAAAATTAAAATTAGCTCGGATGTATTCTCCGGGAACAAAAGGACGATCTAGATAAAGGAGCACGGTTCCTACCACTTGAGATAAAATTTCTTTGGCAGCAAAAGCAACTGCAACACCGCCAATACTGACTCCAGTGAGAAGACTTAGAAGATTAATATTCTGACTTTGAGCAAAGAAAATAACGGCAAAAAATCCGATCATCACATTGGCGATACTTTCTCCAATCAATAGAAAGTCGTCCATATTGCGATTAAAGTTTTGGAGTATCTTCACCCCATAAAGTCTCACCGTTTGTCGGACTAAGCGAGACAATAACACTGCCACGATAACGGTTAAGGGTAGGTAAACGATGAGTCGAAGAAACTCATATAATCCTGAGTAAGGTTCAAAGAAGTTAATATTGTAAGCAGTGATGGCTAAAAAACCACTACGAACGATTAAAAGACGCAAAGGTTTCACAATACGCTCATAAGGTTCTCTTAAAAACTTGGGGAGAAAGCGATTAACACTCCATTGAAGACAAAAGGGTAAAATGCCCGCAATGAGCCAAGCAAGAAGGGTTAAACCAACAAACCATCCTAGTCGAGTGGCAAACTCTAGCAATTCCCCTCGAATATCAAGATCAAGCCCCAAGGTTTGTTGCAAAGTTTCTAATATATCCATTGTGTTTTCTCAAGTGATGGTAAGCAGGGTTTAAAGGGTGACAGGTGAATCGACATAGATGGTTGGTTCGGCAAATTCAAACTTTAATCCCTGAGCTTGTAATTGCTCACTAATGGACTGATTGGCAATTTCAACTAAACGCTTGCGAATAATCATTGACTCTTCGTTAGAACCCATTACAAACAAACTAATACGTGCCCGCGTCCCCGGTTTGTCTTCTGGTTCAAAGAGAAAAATTTGGGTACTCCCTGGATCTAAGCCAAATAGTTCTTTATTCACACTTTCTTGAACCACTTTATCCACTAACGCCCGTTCTGAGTCTTCTAAGATTTTTGAAAAATCTAGATAAAACAGAACCATAACTTTGGTTCCCCGTGAAATATTTTCGATGTCTTTGGTTACCATGAGTGAATTCGGGACAATCAATAAGGTATTGGTGGCAGAAATACGAAGTTTAGTAGAACGTAACCCAACTGACTCAATGCGCCCATAAACATCTTCTTGAGGAGCGACAAAGTTAATACGAACGTACTCCCCTGGTAGATAGGGGCGATCTAAGTAAATGACAATTGTGGCAAGAATTTGGGATAGGGCTTCTTGGGCGGCAAACGCGATCGCGATGCCCCCAATTCCTAATCCTGTTAACAGAGCAATAAGATTAAAATCTTTAGTTTGCGCGAAAATGAGAACCGCCAGAAAACCAATGATGACATTGAGGGTATTTTCTAAAATTAGAATCAGATCATTAACTTCCTGACTAACCCGTTTGATGACAGTAATTCCATAAACACGGAGGATTTGTTTCGCCACTTTCGAGATTAACCAAGCGGTACTCGCCATCACCGCAAAGTCGGCAACAAAATTAATTAGCGGATAAACCTGATCATAAGTTTCGAGCCAAGTCAGGCTAAAGTTAATGAAAATAATGGTGAGCGCCCTGACTAAATCTTTTCGGAAAGGCTCACTAAAGGCTTTATATTCTTCGTATTTTTCTTTGGACAGCGATCGCGCGGTAAACCAGAGCAGAATTGGGGGAATCACCCGACTGATTAATACAGCAAGGATAATCCCCCCAATTACCGCCAGTAAGCGAATTCCCAGTTCAATTAGAAAGGTTTGGTTATCTTGAATTAACTCGATCGGATTCGGAATTTCAGGAAGAAATTGTAAAGGATTAAACGCAAGTAGGTTCATTACTGGCAATTAGGAATAAACGTGGACTAAATATTCATAGGTGAATCGACATTGATGGGTTTTTCGCTAATCTCGAAACCAATGCCATAATCTTTCAGGCGTTTGCTAATGTTACGTCGGGCGGCATCTAACAGTTGTGTCCGAATTTCAAGTGCTGTGGAGCCTGAACCTAGAACAAAGAAGGTTACCTGAGCCTGTACTTTTCCGGATTGATCATTATTCCGAAAGTTGACTTCCGTTAATCGGTGATCAATGCCATAAATATCCTTGGTACTATCGAGGATAATTTGACGAACCAAGGCTTTTTCTTGCTCAGGAATATCTCGCTGAAAGAAGATATTGAGGAGACTGATAATTTTCTGTGCGCCCGACAAATTCTCAATTGACATTTGCGTGAGCATACTATTGGGAATTACCATGAGCGTGCCTTTCCCAGAAAGACGAATTTTACTCGAACGCCAACCAATCGCCTCCACGCGACCAAATGTGCCATCTTGGAGGTGAATATAATCATCAACCACAAAAGGACGATCTAGATAAATTAAAATCGTCCATAAAATTTGCTCGACAACTTTTTGGGAAGCAAAGGCAATGGCAACACCACCGACACTAATACTGGCAATTAACCCTGTTAGCCCCAGATCGTGAATTTCGGCAAAAATAAAGATTACAATGAGAATAATTAGGGTATTAGCAACAAATTTAATGAAGGCTAATAACTCACTGTTGGCGTTACGTTGACCTCTCAGCGCCAAATCAAGAAGATAGCCGCCAAAAAACTTATTAAAAAGGGCAAAGGCGAGAAAACAAGTATTAAACGCGATCGCGGCTCCTAAGAAAAACTCACTAATATAAAGCCAAATCGGTTTATCAGGGATTAATAATATAATAATATCCCCAATCGAGAGAAAGAAGGATAAAACAATCCAGCGTTGATAGGGGACAAAAATCTGTTGGTAGGCTTCTCTTAACTCCAAAGGTAAAAACCGAGTCACTAAAAAGCGAATTAGCCTTGGCAACAGAAAAACCAGTAAAATAGTAAGAAGGATAAATCCCCCTAATAAAAGGGAGAGAGGGCTAATCGTAAAAGACTTTCCAGAAGTAAGGCGATTAACCTGTTCTAGCAACTCCAGCATCGATTCCGCTGCATCTAGAGAAGAAGAATCAGTTTCTAGAAAGATATTCGTAAACAAACAAAGGTTATAGCAATAATTAGTAGTGCTGAACACAATTCTCATCAACTTATTTGGCAACTAAGTCGAGGACATTGTAGCTGAAAAACCTTAATTCAGCACCACCTATTTTGAATTTAGCCCTCTAATATTAATTTTGTTGTGCCATTTGAAACCCTAAAGCTTTCTTTTTCATGGTTTGGAAGATATTATAAAATCCATTTGCCCGCGAGGGAGTCAGACTAACTTTTAAGCCCGTCTCTTCAATAAAATCAGGGGAAACCTCAACAATCTCTTCGGGCGGTAAATCATTTAATCCATCAATCAAGAAAGCCACTAAGCCCTTTACTAATTGGGCATCAGAATCTCCTAAAAACTTGACTTTCCCATTTTCCAAGCTCGCTGTAATATACACTTGGGAGACACAACCTGATACTTTATTCTCAGGAATTTTTGCCTCTTCTGGCATCGCCTCCAATTTTTTCGCATACCAAAGCAACTGCTGATACTTCTGTTTGGGATCGCTGCGACGCTTAAAACGTTGTACAATTTTGTCTAGTCTCTGAGGTAAAGAGGATGCACTGGAAGACATTATTATTTCTCAATTAACACCAATTCCCTTATTATCTTAACAAGCTGTAATTAACCCCCACTTGGGAGACAATTAAAACTATCCATGATTCGTATTGGTATTATTGGCACTGGATTTGCTGCAAAAAAACGCGCCGAAGCCTTCATAGAAGACGATCGCGCTCAAGTAATGGCTGTTTGCGGACATAATTCCGAGAACCTGAGAGCTTTTTGCAAAGATTACTCCCTACAAGGGGTGGACTCCCCACAAGCGCTAATCGAAAATCCTGACATTGATTTAGTGGTAATTTGCAACATTAATGCGGAACATGGCTCTTTAGCCCAAGCCGCCCTAGAAGCTGACAAGCACGTAGTTGTGGAATATCCCCTTGCCTTAAGCCCAGAGCAAGCCCAACATAACATCAAACTGGCAAAACACAAAAATAAACTGCTTCATGTGGAACACATTGAACTATTAGGGGGGTTACATAACGCGATTCGGGAGTGGCTACCAGCCATTGGGGAAAGTTTCTATGCTCGTTATAGTACCATTAACCCACAAAACCCTGCCCCTGATAAGTGGAGCTACAATAAGCAATTATTTGGTTTTCCCTTTAGTGCCGCTTTATCCCGTTTTCATCGCTTTACTGATTTATTTGGTAGTGTCAATGCTGTTAGCTGTTACACCCGTTACTGGGAGAGAGAAAACCGAGATCAATATCGGGCTTGTCTCAATAATGCCCAGTTACGATTTCAATCAGGTTTAGTTGCTGATGTCATTTATGGTAAGGGAGAAGTATTTTCCCAACCCAATCGCCTGTTTGAAATTCATGGCGACAAGGGAACTTTAATTTTTGATGGCAATGATGGCAAGTTAGTTCGAGGCGGTGAAGAAACCCCAATTGAGGTGGGAAGTCGTCGCGGTTTATTCGCTAAAGATACAGGCTATGTTTTAGACTATCTCACCACAGGAACTCCTCTTTATATGAACGTTGAATCAAGTTACTATGCCACAAGAGTTGCCAATGCTGCCAGAATTGCTGCTGATACTGGAAAAATTATTGCTCTCCAATAGCATTGCTAGCAAATTTGAGCCTCTTCTGCCTAAAGGCGAGAAGATTCCCTTGTAGACTCTTATCTAGATTTAACTCTAAGAGTTAAATCCCCGACAGACCGCCGTTACAGGGCTGTTTGGTCACGGTCGCTCCAACCGCAGACACTTACATCTTAACACAGAACGCCATAAATGGCGGGGTTTTGAACCCGTGATTTTACGATAAAGAGCAGGTGATCTCCTCCTGCTCAAATCATGATTTTTGGGAACTTTTCTTCATTCTGCAGAGGCTTCAGGTTCAATTCTTTGATTAAGGGCTTTTCTAGCAATTTTTGTCACATAAATAGTAACCCCCACTGTTGCTAAAAGACCAATAATACGAATTGCCCATTCAACACCACCTGGAGTTTCTACCTCTTCTGCGCCAATTGTTGCTAAATTCCCTGCGAGAGAACCAACATAAACAAACATAATGGTTCCTGGTAAAATGCCCAAAGTCCCTAAAACATAATCTTTGAAAGAAACTTTTGTTAGCCCATAGGCATAATTTAAAAGATTAAAAGGGAACACAGGAGATAAACGAGTTAGTAAGACAATTTTCATCCCCTCTTCTGCAACTGCTTGGTCAATAGATTTAAATCGAGGATTTCCCTCAATTTGTTTTTCTACCCAACCGCGAGCAACATATCTTCCCACTAAAAAGGCTAAACTTGCACCAATACTAGCAGCAATAAAAACATAAATTGAACCAAGAACAACGCCAAAGACAACTCCCGCCCCCAAGGTTAAAATAGAAGCGGGGAAAAATAACACCGTTGCTATCATATAAATAGCTATAAAAACAATAGCAGCCAATGGTCCTAAATCATCAATCCATTGCAAGGTATTAGTGAGTAGTCCTTGAAAATCAATGAACTGAGTGGAAACAATTAAAGTGGTAACAATCACGGCAATTCCTGTATATTTTAGTGTATTATTCATGGGCTCTGTCCGATTTGGTTTAACTCAGTAATGCACCGCCACAACTAGAGCCACTTCCAGCGGTGCAGCCATAGCAATAGGGGCGAGTTTGAATAGTTTTGATGACATCTAAGTTGTCAAATTCTAATAATTTTTGAACAGTTATATTTTCACCTTCTGCTGTTTTTGCAGGGACATTTTCCATTTGATTAAAGTCGCAGTCATAAATATTGCCTAAATAATCAACGGATAATTCATCCCGACACATAACATTAGAAACCGTTGCTGGATTATAGTTATCTTCCAAAAACTTGAGATAAGACTGATGTAGCTGATAACGATGTAAAAAGTCTTTAATGCGACCAATGGGAAGGTTAGTAATGGTGAACAGATTATTAAATTGAATGCCAAAATGTTCTTGAAGATAAACTTGATAATCCTTTTCTAGTTTTTCCTGTTGAGGAGGTAATGTAAATTGCTCTTCAGTAATGGGAACAGGTGGATTATAAACTAAATCTAGGATTAAGTTTGGGTCGTGACCATATCCTAATTGATTTAACCATTGGAGGGCTTGAATAGAATCATTATAAACCCCAGCCCCTCTTTGTTTATCGACATTATCTTCTAAATAGCAAGGAAGAGAAGCCACAATTCGAGTTTTATGTTTAGCGCAATATTCGGGAATGTCTTTGAAATTTGGTTCAAAGTAAACGGTTAAGTTAGAACGAACAATAACTTCTTTATTTTGTTCTCTTGCGGCTTCGACAATGGGACGAAAACCATAGTTCATTTCTGGCGCACCACCTGTTAAGTCAACGGTTTCAATTTGAGGAAAACGGCGGATCAACTGAATAATTTGTTCACAAATTTCGGGGGAAAGTTCTTCGGTACGCTTAGGGCTAGCTTCCACATGACAATGGGTGCAAGCAAGGTTACATTTTCGCCCTAAATTAATTTGTAGAACTTTAATTTGCTGTTTAGTTAGGGGAGAATTAAGTTTTTCAGCAAAGGGAGTCAAGTTAGCTTTATGGTTGGTATGAGTAGAAATCAATGGTTTCTCCTTGTTATTAATGACTTTTTATACAATAACGAATAACCAAGTTCTTTTTGCACTCAATTCTATTAAAGGCAAGGGAGATGAGTTTTTCCTGAGAACTCAATTAGACTTATACCAGTTTTAAAAAGTTCTGTGACGGTAGATCCCCCCAACCCCTCCTTACTAAGCAAGACTGTCTCCTTCTCAGGGTAAAATTTTAAAGGTAAAGCGCGATTGCGTAACTTAAACTTTATGCGCGATCAGCGGAAAACTTAGTGCTAAGGGAACATCGCCCATGTTTATCAAAAAGGAAAGCATCCACTGTCACCGAATTTTTTGAAAATGGTATAAGGAGAGTCAATATGGATCAAATAACTTCTTTCTTGATGGGTTTCTTGACTCGCTTACAGCGACAGTTTTTCAATGAAGAAGCACAGGCTTTTTTAGTTGATTTTTCTATTACATTTCTAATTTTTGTTTTACTGTTATTTTTATCAATTATTATCGGACGCTATGTTTCTTTGAAAATTGTTCGTTTAGTTATTCAACGATTTTTTCCATCACAGGTAACCAGTATTTATGATCGGATTATTCAGCCAATTGAGCATCTTTTCCAACTTGGAGGAACATTTATTTTAATTGCTCTGTCTCTCAATGTTTTAGAGGATTATCAGGCTTTACATGGTTTCTTGCGCTTTTTTAATGATCTAGGAGTTGTGTTAAGTCTGGCTTGGTTATCCTCTCGTTTAGTGCGACAAATTGTGCGGTTTTATGGTTTAGAGATTATTCGCAAATTGGGTCGAGAAGTGGATGAGTTGTTATTAGTTTTTGAAACTTTAATTAATATCGTGATTGGGTTTATTGCTGCTCTTGCTTTTGCCCAAAGTCAAGACATTAACTTAGTGGGATTAGTGGCTAGTGTCGGAATTGGAGGACTCGCGATCGCGTTTGCCGCCCAAAAAACGTTAGAACAATTATTAGGAACATTAGTCTTATATCTAGATCGTCCGTTTATTCCAGGTGAATATATCCGTATCTGGAACTTTCCCGCATTTCCAAATGGGGCTTTGGGTAATGTAGAATCAATTGGTTTGCGGTCAACTAAAATTCGATTAATAGCAAAGGGAACGTTAATTATTGTTCCTAATTCTCTGATGGCAAATTTAGATGTGGTGGAAAATATTACTCGTAGTAAAAAAGTCATGGTGTTATTGTTTCTAGATTTTGTTCGTCCTCTGAAGCAAGAAGAAGAAGCCTTAGTGGAACAGGTAATTAAAGAAAGTACTAATGCTTTATTTGGTATTGATCCCGGTAGCACTCGTATTACTTTATTGCAACCTGAAAATAAGCCTGGAACTCGCGCTAGGGTTAGCTTTTTTATTTTAGGATCCAATGAAAATTCTTTACAACTACGAAAACGCCTATTGGAGTTAGCCAATGATACAATTAGTGAAAAGTTAGTGAATTATGGTATTGAATTTACTTGCACTGAACCCACAGTTTATGTAGATTCTCCTGTAACTATTTAATTGTCTTGTGATTAAGGAACCTATCGTATTTATTGGTTTTATTAAGTGAAGCAAGAATCTGAACTCAGTAAAAAATCTATTAAATTATTCCTCAATTGTTGCAGTTAGTAAAGAGTTTTTCTAGTTATAGTGGTGTAAGAAAATCTCGGATATAATAGAAATAACCGACCTCGGACGAAACCAAATTACCGGAAGGGAACGTATGGATCCAGCTTTACACTACCCAATTTTTGGGGCGGAAATTCAATGTCCTCACTGTCGTCAGACAATTCCAGCCCTAACTTTAACGGATACCTATTTATGTCCGCGTCATGGGGCGTTTGAAGCGGATCCGAAAACAGAAGAGTTAGTACATTTACAATCAGGGCGCTGTTGGCGCATGTGGGAGGGGGAATGGTATCGACAACATACCCATCCTGATGGAATTCGGTTTGAAATTCACGAAGCATTAGATCGCCTTTATACAGAAGGGTATCGTGCCACTAGAGTAATCATTGCTAGGCGTTATAAAGATTTGGTAAGTTCTTATCTAGAGAAGCATCGATCTCGCTGGGGCGTGATTAACTTTGATCTAGAAAAAGAACAGGGTGTTCCTGTACGCTATCCCTATTTCCGATTGTTTGAGTAAGGCGTTATGCACCACGTTTCCATTCGTACCGGCAATATTCACCGCGCGATCGCGTTTTATGAGTTATTTGGCTTCACGATTCAAGAACGATTTACCACTGGTTATACCCTTGCTTGTTGGCTAGAAGGTTGGAATTCTCGTATTGAGTTGATTCAAATTCCACAACCAAAACCTGCCCCCGATGCGTTTCATGATGAACATTATGTGGGGTATTATCATCTTTCCTTTGATATTACTGACTATGCCGATAGCTTGCCAGAATGGTTAAATCAGCAGCGATCGCGCTTTCAACAAGCAGCAGAAAGTAATGAGGAAGTTTCTCCCCTCACAGTGTTACTGGAACCCACTCAGCAAATGATCGGGGAAACAGTTTATGAAGTTGCTTTTATTGCAGATGCTGATGGTTTACCCTTAGAGATCATTCGCAATCAAGGGAAGCCTTAGAGGAAGTAGTTACAACAATCATGCTAGTGGATTTCTGGTTTAAAACCAGTGGAACATGGATTAATGTTATTACTGTTGTCATCGGAACAATTGTTGGCGTTTCCCTAAGACAAAAACTTCCCTCTAGAATTAAACAGATTATTCCGCAAGGCATTGGCTTATTAACCCTTTGGCTAGGGATTTCGATGACAGAAGAATTATCGAATGTGGAAGTAAATCGGGTTCCGGGAGTAATTTTAGGGTTAATCGCGATCGCGCTAGGAGGGGCATTAGGAGAATGGTGGGGGTTAGAAGAAAAACTCAATGGGATCGGAGACTGGTTACAAAAGCATTTGCGTCATTCGGGACAATTTACAGAAGGATTTGTTGCCACTAGTATTTTATTTTGTGTGGGACCGGTTGCCCTGATTGGCAGTATTAATAATGGGCTTTTAGGGGATAATACATTATTAGTCTTAAAAGCCATGATGGATGGATTTGCGTCTATTCCCTTTGCTAGTCGTTATGGAATTGGGGTTGGTTTTTCTAGTTTAGTAATTATTATTTATCAGGGGGGAGTCTCCTTGCTTGCGGGGGTTTTTGCAACGGGGATGGATAACCCAGAAACTGATCCGCGTTTACTTTTAATTACAGGAATTGGGGGACTAATGATTCTCGGAATTGGTTTAAATTTGTTGGAAATTGCTAAAGTTCGCGTAGCAAGTTTTCTGCCGGCATTAGTGATTGCACCCATTTTATACCAGTTAATTGCTTGGTTTTAAGATTAAGTAAGTTTATATTAAGGTTTGCGCGATCGCGCTAAGAAGGAGTTTTAATACCGTTTAATCTTTGGTTTTAAGTGCTAGCATTAGCTTAGTCGGATCAATCAATCTAGGCTCTTGCTATATGACAAATTTGATCACGCAATCATTAACTTTAGAAGAATTTTTAAGTCGTCCCGAAACGAAACCGGCTTGTGAATATATTAACGGGAAAATTAAACAGAAACCATTGCCCCAAGGAGAACATAGTTTATTACAAGGGAAGTTATGTGAAACCATTAATCAAGCGACTAATTCTAATCAAATTGCTTATGCGTTTCCAGAGTTACGTTGCACTTTTGGCGGCCGATCTATTGTGCCTAATCTAGTGGTTTTTCGTTGGGATAGAATTCCCTTAACCCCTTCTCGAAAAATTGCCAATCGTATTGAGACTTTTCCAGACTGGTCAATTGAGATTTTATCACCGCCTCAAAGTTCCATGAGGGTTTTAGATAATCTTCTTCATTGTTCACAACAGGGAACGGAGTTAGGTTGGCTAATTGATCCCGACGAGGAAACGGTTTTAGTTGTATTTAGTGACCAACGGGTTCAGTTATTTAAAGAGAAAAATATTCTCCCTAGCTTACAAGGAGTTAATTTAAATTTAAGCCCTGAAAATTTGTTTAATTGGTTACGGTTTTAGATATGTCTTCTAGTATCTCGGCGATCGCGCTTCGTTGCTCTTGATCATATCCCCAACGCTCAAAAAAAGCGACTTGGGCTTCTCCTTTTCCTGTTAAAGCACTCTCTCGCATCTGTTGGGCTTTTTCTGGAATTAGATTATTATTCAGTTTTTGACACAGACTAAGACTGCGCTGTTGCACTCTATCTGATCCTTGGGCATTGCTTTCATTGTTCTGACGGCGGTGAGTGATTGCCATTGCGGTTGACATGGCAATATTTTTAACTAGTAATTCGCTGACTAATTCTGGGGCAGTTTTTAAGGCGTTTATTACGGCTTCTGAAGGCTGATCGGGAAGCTGACTCTCTGCGGTAAGGTAGGTGACAAAAAAGCCTCGCGCGCCATTAGAGGTGCTGACTAAATCACTAATTATCTTTTCAATCTCTGCTTCTTTGATTTCTCTGTTTTCCATCTTACTGAGTAAATCTTGAGTGAGCGCGATCGCGCTTTCAAATGTTATTTCTTCAGGAACGGTTAATTCGGTTTTACTCATTATTTTTATCTTTTAGAAGAATAATTTATAGTCGTTCCAATTCAGTTCCGTAGTGCAGCCATCTTGGCTGCTACTAGGGAGCAAGATGCTCCCACTACTTTTAGGTTGCTGTTTTTTATTTGGAATCACTATAATTTTGTCATGCCTAGATGTTTGCCCCTAGCCCTTCAATAAGCCGTGGCTAAAATTTTTAAACCTCTTCCCTTTATTATAACATCTTTTTCCCGAAAAATTTGTTGTAACTTAACGATTAGACATAAATTCCTGTGGTAAATCAATAAAAACGCGATCGCGCTCTTCTAAGCCGTCCAAAACTTGAGTCTGATTTTCAATAGTTGATCCCAAAGTCACCGGTTGAAACTCAGGTTCTTCCTCTTCATTAAGGACCATAACGCCTGTTTCCCCATCTTGAGTAACCACTGCCACCGTAGGAATCACCAAAGCCTCAGTTTCGTCTCCTAAAAACGTCACATCGACATTCATACCTGAGCGTAATTGCTCTAACCCAGACAGTAGCTCAATTTTAACCTCAAAGGAAGTAACATTATCCTCCACCACCGCTTCTGGAGCAATTAACTGAATTTGACCCTCAAAGCGCTGATCAGGAAAAGCATCGGCAATGATCTCCACTAATTGTCCTGCTTCTAGGGAAGTAACATCAATTTCTGGCACTTTTGCCAAGACTTCTAGCCCGTTAGCAAGAGCAACAATGGAAGTAGAAGTAGCCGCGGCCGTACTCGATGCCGAGGTAGTAGGGGTAACAAATGAGCCTTCTGTGGCATATTTTTGAGAGATAATGCCAGTAAAGGGAGCTCTAATTATAGTATCTTCCCGTTGGATTTCCGCCTCTCGTAAACGTCCTCTTGCTGAACGAACCGCAGCTTCTAAACGCTCAATTTCTTCTTGGCGACTCCCACTTTGTACCTGTTGCAAATTGGCTCGGGCTTGGGCGACTTCTGCTTGCAGACGTTCAATTTCGGGGCGATCTGTATTTCTCGCTTGTTGGAGGCGTTGACGGGCTTCACCGAGATTTGCTTCGGCATTACGATACTCACTGCGTAACTCATCAAAGCGATCTTGAGAAATTGCCCCTTCTGCGAGTAAAGTTTCATTCCGATTTAGACGTTGTTGGGCTAATTCATATCGTGACTGCGCCGCTTCTACCTGAGACTGTAATTGATTAAGATTTTCAGGAATCCGAGCTTGGGCTTCAGAAAGTCGCGCTTGAGCTTGTTGTAAACTAGCATTGGCTTGTTCAATCTCTTCAGAACGAGAACCTGCTCTGGCTTGCGCTAACTGAGCTAAGGCTTCTTCCAAATTGGCTTGGGCTTGCTCTACTTGGGCTTGTAGCTGCTGATCTTCCATACGAGCGATTGCTTCTCCTCTCTCAACAGCGTCTCCCTGTTCCACATAGAGTTCTTCAATACGTCCGGCTGTTTTAGGGCTCATATTAACACTTTGGAGAGGTTGAACCGTTCCACTAGCCTCAATTTGCAATTGCAAGTTTTGACGTTCTACGGTAACAGTTAGCTCTTCTAAGTTATAATCTTGTCTCCCTCGGGTAATAAGATAAGTAGTAATGGCAACTGTAGAAGCACCAACAGTAACAATTGCGACTAACCATAGGAAGGAGCGGTTTATTTTATCAAATTTAAGGAATTGCATGCATGGACTAGGCGATTTAGCATTAATTTATTTTCCTAACTCCATTCTAGAGGAAGCAAAGAGTAAGCTACCATATTTCAATTATTTTTTTGTTAACTTTTAATTGGTATTGATTGGGGTGTCTAATGAACAATCCTCCTTGGCGCGAACGATTACGATATGCTTTTGATAATTTACTTTCGAGAGGATCAATTGCCCTTCTCGGTTGGCTAATTATTATTGGTGCAATTGTTGTTTTAACAGTTTCTTTTATTACTTGGGAAACTGGATATGCATCCCAGCCAACCCTTGCTGATCAAATTTGGTCTTTTTTAATTACGACTTTAATTTCTTGGGATCCTACTGAAGGATTACCTTGGCCAACTCGGGTCAGTATGCTAATTTTAATTTTATTTAATTTATTTACCGTTAGTATCATTATTGGGGTAATTGTTGCTGGGATTGAAGGGAAACTTTATCAATTACGGCGTGGGCGATCGCAGGTTTTAGAGTCAGATCATATTGTAATTCTAGGTTGGTCAACTCAAATTTTTCCAATTCTTTCAGAGTTATTATTAATTGACGACGAGCGTATCCCCGTAACTGTAATTATCCTTGGGGATAAAGATAAAGTGGAAATGGAAGAAGAAATCCGCAATCGGATCAAAAAAACGCGCCGATTAAAAGTAATTTGTCGTCAAGGAGTAGCTACAGATTTATTTGACTTAAAAATCACGAATTTGGATCGGGCAAAATCAATTATTATTTTACCGCCAGAAGAAAGCGATCATCCTGATACTAGTGTAATTAAAACACTTTTAGCTCTTTCTAATAATCCTGAACGTCGAGAAGAACCCTATCGTATTGTTACAGAAATTCAAAATCCGAAAAATTTACAAATTGCAGAAACGGTCGGTAAAGATCGGGTAGAATTTGTTTTAACAGGAGATTTTATTGCTCGGGTAATTGCTCAAATCTGTCGCCAGCCTGGATTATCGAGAGTCTATTTAGAGTTATTATCTTTTGCGGGGAATGAGATTTATTTTGATTCTGTTACGACTTTAGCGGGAGCTACTTTTTCTGAGACAATTTTTGCTTATAAAAATGCGATTGTGATTGGCTATTGTCCTAAAGATGGTGATCCTTGCTTAAAACCGTCTCCTGATACTATCTTAGAAGAAGGAGATAAAATTATTGTTATTTCGGAGAGCTTTCGGGATATTCAGCTATGGGAAAATCGAGAGCGAATTAAGTTTTCCTATAAATTTTTAAGTAATCGAAATGTGGAGAAAAAACCTGAGAAATTCTTGATTTTAGGGTGGAATGAACAAGCAGAAACGATTATTCAGAAATTAGATGCTTATGTGACACTCGGTTCTGTAGCCACTGTCATTACTGAGGAAACCGCAAGTGCTCATCAGTTTAGCCCGAAATTAAGACGATTACAAAACCTCAGTGTTTTATTTCAAAAGGGAGATATTACCGATCGGCAATTGTTAAATCGTTTGCCCTTGCAAATTATTGATCATATTATTCTTTTGGCTTATTCTGATGAATTAGATGCTGAAGAAGCAGATGGAATTACCCTCACTTCTCTACTTCATTTACGCCAAATTGCAAAAGAAGGAGGTTATCCTTTTTCTATTACCAGTGAAATGATGGATAGTCGGAACCAACAGTTAGCAACGATCGCGCAAGTAGATGATTTTATTGTCAGTGATCGCTTAACTAGTTTGATGATCTCCCAAATTGCGGAAAATCCGTTATGTAGTGATGTGATTAATGAATTACTCGAACCAAATGGCTGTGAAATTTATTTAAAACCGATTTCCAATTATATCCAATTACGAGAGCCAGTTTCTTTCTATACATTAATGAAATCAGCGCAAAAGAAAGGAGAAATTGCTATAGGTTATCGTTGTTCCAGTTTAGCAACTCAAGAGTTTAAAGGATATGGGATTGTAATTAATCCTGTAAAATCAACGCCGATTCAGTTTGATGAGCGCGATCGGTTAATTGTGATTGGTGAAGATTTTTGAATCAGAAATAATCATGAGTAAAATTGCCCTAGAAACGTTTAAGGAAGAACAGGTAATTGCGGTAATTCGAGCTGTTCCCCACTCCTTAGGAAAAAAACTGGCTCACGCCATGAGTCGTGGTGGAATTCGGCTAATTGAGGTTACTTGGAATAGTGATCAACCAGAACGTTTAATTTCTGAATTACGGGAAGAACTGCCTAATTGTATAATTGGCACCGGAACTATCTTAACAATAGAAGAATTAGAAAGCGCGATCGCGCAGGGGGCGCAATTTGTCTTTTCCCCTCATGTTAACTCCCAACTCATTACCAGAGCCTTAGAAGCCAACATTCCCATTATTCCAGGGGCTTTATCCCCCACAGAAATTATTACTGCCTGGCAAAGTGGGGCAACCGCAGTGAAAGTATTTCCCGCACAAGCACTAGGGGGCGTAAGCTATATTAAAAGCCTACAAGGACCCATGGGCAATATTCCGCTAATCCCCACAGGTGGAGTCACTCTAGAAAATGCCAAAGACTTTATTAATGCAGGGGCAACTGCTGTCGGTTTATCCTCACAACTATTTCCAAACTCTCTCATTGAAGCCGAAAATTGGGAGGAAATGACTCAACGGGCTAGACAACTAAAGAATAAGGGAAGAATGTGTTAATCCCAGCTTGTGGGATCTTGGTTCGACTGTAACGAAATGCAAAGTATAATGAGAGTGGAAACTTAACTCAGTAAAAGAACCATGCGGGTGATAATTGCAGGAGCAGGGTTAGCGGGGCTTTCCTGTGCCAAATATTTAGTTGATGCGGGACATACACCGATTGTCCTGGAACGGGAAAATGTTTTAGGGGGAAAAGTCGCCGCTTGGCAAGATGAAGATGGCGACTGGTACGAAACGGGATTGCACATTTTTTTTGGCGCATATCCCAATATGCTAAACCTTTTTAAGGAATTGGATATTGAAGATCGTTTGCAATGGAAAGAACACACCATGATCTTCAATCGTCCTGAAAAACCAGGCACTTACTCTCGCTTTGATTTTCCTAATCTCCCGGCTCCCCTCAACGGTGTGGTGGCGATTCTCCGTAATAATGATATGCTCTCTTGGCCCGAAAAAATTCGCTTTGGCATTGGTTTAATTCCAGCCATGTTGCGCGGACAGGGCTATGTAGAAGCCATGGATCGCTATACTTGGTCAGAGTGGATGGAACGGCAAAATATGCCGAAACGGGTGGAAAAAGAAGTTTTTATCGCGATGTCGAAAGCCTTAAACTTTATTAACCCCAATGAGATTTCCGCCACGATTCTTCTCACTGCTTTAAATCGTTTCTTGCAAGAGAAAAATGGCTCAAAAATGGCATTCTTAGATGGATCTCCCACTGAGCGTCTTTGTCAGCCTATGGTGGATTATATCACCGAGCGTGGTGGAGAAGTTCGTTTAAATGCTCCCTTAAAGGAAATTGTGCTTAATGAGGATAACAGTGTCAAAGGGTATTTAATTCGAGGCTTAAATGGGGCAGAGGATGAAATGCTCACAGCAGATGCTTATGTGTCTGCGATGCCTGTTGATCCCCTGAAGTTAATGCTTCCTCAGTCTTGGACAGAAATGGAGTTCTTTAAGCAGTTAGAGGGGTTAGAGGGCGTTCCTGTGATTAATCTACATCTCTGGTTTGATCGCAAATTAACTGATATTGACCATTTACTCTTTTCTCGTTCCGACTTGTTAAGTGTGTATGCGGATATGAGTAATACTTGTCGGGGTTATGAAAATGCGGATCGCTCCATGCTAGAGTTAGTGCTAGCTCCGGCAAAAGATTGGATCGCCAAATCGGAAGAGGAAATTATTGAAGCGACCATGAAAGAGCTAAAAACCCTATTTCCCAAACATTTTACAGGAGATAACCCTGCTCAACTCTTAAAATATCATGTGGTGAAAACACCGCGATCAGTGTATAAAGCAACAGCTGGCCGCCAAGCCTATCGCCCCTCCCAAGAAACGCCCATTTCTAATTTTTATTTGACAGGAGATTATACAATGCAAAAATATTTAGCAAGCATGGAAGGGGCAGTGTTATCAGGGAAATTGACCGCTCAAGCCATTGCTGAAAGTAAGGGTAAGGAATCTTCTATAGAAAAATCGCAGAAAAAGCCCGTTTCTGTGGCAAAATGATATCCTGTGCCCCATGTCCCTAATTAATGGGACAATTTCTTTTAATTAAGTGAACTCTATTAGCCTGCGGTGGATGCTGCAACTGCCTAAACCCGAAAAGACTTGCTCTCAGCCCTCTGTGGAATCCGCTTATGAATATTGTCGTCAAATCACAGCGGAATATTCCAAAACGTTTTATCTCGGTACTCTCCTTATGCCTAAGGCGAAACGCCAGGCCATTTGGGCAATTTATGTCTGGTGTCGGCGTACCGATCAATTGGTGGATGGCCCCGAAGCGGAGTTAACCACCATCGAAACCCTTGATCAATGGGAGAAAAACCTAGAATCAATTTTTGCCGGTTCTCCTTTGGAACATCCCGATATTGCCCTTGTGGATACCTTGCAAAGGTTTCCCTTAGATATTCAGCCTTTTCGGGATATGATCGCCGGACAGCGCATGGACTTGAAGCGCGATCGGTATGAAACCTTTGATGACCTTTATCTTTACTGTTATCGTGTTGCGGGAACAGTTGGGTTAATGTCAAATGCTGTATTGGGGGTAGAACCAGTTATTGGGAGTTCCCCTTGGCAAAAAAATCAAACCCTTCATGAACCAACACAAGAAGCGATCGCGCTCGGAATTGCTAACCAGCTCACTAATATTTTACGGGATGTGGGAGAAGATACAGAACGAGGGCGGATTTATCTGCCTCTGGAAGATTTAAGAGCCTTTAATTACAGTGAAGAAGAATTATTTAATGGAGTGATTAATGAAAACTGGCGACAATTGATGCAGTTTCAGATTGAACGGGCAAGAGAGTTTTATACCCAAGCTGAACGCGGAATTCGGGATTTGAGTCGGGATTCTCGTTGGCCAGTCTGGACAGCTTTAATGCTTTATCAAGGGATACTCGACGTAATTGAGCGTAATCAGTATGATGTATTTAATCAGCGTGCCTATGTTCCGAAACCCAAAAAGTTTTTCTATTTGCCTGTAGCTTGGCTGCGATCGCAAGCTCTTTGAATTATAGTAATCAGTAAAATGTAAGCAAAAACAATTTTCCAACAGATGATTAATTGGAAAACACTGCCTAGAGAACGAGGAATTTATCAAATTACCACAGGGAGTGTCACTTATGTTGGCTTATCAGATAATATTCAACTGCGAGTCAAGCAACATTTAGAAAGTTCCTCTTGCCGATCGCGCATTATTCTTGATACCAAAAAGCCCAAAGTTACGGTTTTAGAACTGCTTCCTAATAGTGATGATAAAACTTTAGCTCTACGAGAATGGTATTGGTTTTATAAATTAAAGCGCAAAGGTCATATCGTTGTTAATGACCCTAAAACTTTAGGGAAAACAAAAAGCGGTCAATATTTTCCTCCCAAAAAATCTCCGAAAAAGACTAATTTTGACCCCAAAGTTTCCTTAGGATGCGGTGTTAAAATAGCGGGAGTAGCAACAGTCATCATCGGATTCTTTTCCCTTGGCTACTTTGCTACAGGGGCAATTTTAAGAAATACTGAATTAACTCAACCAAACCCAGACAATTCTCCAGATATAGAAACTGACACCAATCAAGAGAGAGATTTATCGAGAGAAGAGGAAGAAGATTCGGTTGTGAATATGCGGCCGATGAGTGCTTGTATTAATCCGATACAGCGAGGACGCTCTCAATCAGTGGTAGAAGTACTACAAAAGCAACTCCAAGAATTAGGCTATTACGATGGAGAAGTGGATGGCGATTATGGGCCACAAACCCAGGAAGCTGTATCAAAATTTCAAAGAGAACATGACTTAGACGTTGATGGAATTGTTGGCTGTGATACACAAACTACAATTAATGATGCGCTGCGATAAAATCAAAGCGAACTCGCAATTAAAAACTCATCTTCGTCATGGCTAAATCTAAAGCTGAAACTCCCCTTCCTGATTTAACCGATCCACAATATTATTTTAATCGTGAATTAAGCTGGTTAGAATTTAATGATCGTGTTCTCCATGAAGCCCTTGATGAGCGCACCCCATTATTAGAACGTCTCAAGTTTATGGCAATTTTTAGTTCTAATTTAGATGAATTTTTTATGGTGCGAGTTGCTGGTTTACAACAACAAGTGGAAGCTAACGTTACTAAGTTAACTCCTGATGGGCGTGATCCTTTGCAGCAACTACAGGATATTAGTGATAGGCTACGCCCTATGATTAAAAAACAAGATGAGCATTTTGAAAAAGTATTACGAGGATTATTAGCAGAAAAAGGGATTCATATTCTTAATTATATTGATTTAAATGTTGAGCAACGAACTTATTTACAGAAGTTTTATGAAGATCATGTTTTTCCTGTTTTAACGCCCCTTGCTGTGGATCCAGGGCATCCTTTTCCCTATATTTCTAATTTGAGCTTAAACTTAGCGGTTGTTGTGCGTGAACCCGATACAGAAGATGAATTATTCGCCCGCATTAAAGTGCCAAAAGTTCTACCTCGCTTTGTTCAACTTCCTAAACAATTAGGGGTTCATGATGAACAGAAAAAGCCCGCAGTTTGGACGGGAATTCCCCTAGAACAAATCATTTCGCATCACTTAGAATCTCTTTTTCCAGGGATGACAATTGAGCAATGTTATCCCTTTCGGATTACTCGAAATGCTGATATTGCCGTGGAAGAGGATGAAGCTGATGATTTACTTCTAGCGATTCAAAAAGAACTCCGGAAACGCAAACGTGGCGGATCTGTTGTTCGGATGGAAATTGATGAATCGGCTTCTGATCAAATTCGAGAAATGTTGATGCGAGAAATGAAGTTAGAAGAAAAAAATGTCCATCAAATTAAGGGGTTATTAGGATTAGGGGATTTAATGTCATTTATGTCTCTACCTTTGCCTAACTTAAAAGATTCTAAATGGACTCCCATTGTTCCGCCACCGTTTCAACGCTACCGAGAATCAGAAGATACGGAAAATGTTTTATCACCTGAGGAAAAAAGTGAGAGTTTCTTCGGAGAAATTCGCAAATCTGATCTATTAGTTCATCACCCATACCATTCGTTTAGTGCAACAGTTCAGGAGTTTATTGAGTTAGCTGCCATTGATCCGAAGGTGTTAGCAATTAAGATGACTTTATATCGCACTTCAGGAGACTCACCGATTATCAATGCTTTGATTAATGCAGCTGAACATGGCAAGCAAGTGGCGGTTTTAGTCGAATTAAAAGCGAGATTTGATGAAGAAAATAATATTGTTTGGGCGCGGAAGTTAGAGAAAGCGGGGGTTCATGTTGTTTATGGGTTAGTAGGATTAAAAACTCATACTAAAACCGCTTTAATTGTTCGTCAGGAAGAGGATAAAATTCACCGTTACGTTCATATTGGTACAGGAAATTATAATCCCAAAACAGCTAACCTTTACACGGATTTAGGGTTATTTAGTTGTCGAGAAGAGTTAGGGGCAGATTTAACTGATTTATTTAATTTTCTCACAGGACATTCTCGCCAGCGATCTTATCGTAAATTATTAGTAGCCCCTGTTAGTTTGCGCGATCGGATGATTGTTTTGATACAAAGAGAGCGCGATCGCGCTTTAAAAGGGGAAAAAGCCTATATTATTGCTAAAATGAACGCTCTAGTTGATCCGAGTATCATTAAAACTCTATATGAAGCCTCTCAAGCTGGGGTAAAAATTGACTTAATTATCCGAGGGATTTGCTGTCTGCGCCCCGGTTTAGAAGGAATTAGTGACAATATCCAAGTAATCAGTGTTATTGGACGATTTTTGGAACATTCTCGCATTTTCTACTTCTACAATAATGGGGAAGAAGAAATTTATATGGGAAGTGCTGACTGGATGCAACGGAATTTAGATCGCCGAGTAGAAGCAGTCGTTCCCATTGATAACCCTCATATTTTTCAAGAATTAAAACAATTTTTAGACCTGATGCTTGCTGATAATCGTCAAGCATGGGAGTTACAACCTGATGGGCATTATATTCAAAGACGACCGGAAGGAAAAGAAGATGAAATTAGTACCCATGAAACCTTAATGGCAATGGCTTTAAAATCCTCTAATGTCACTTAGTAGTAATGATTTGGGAAAGTTAGGAGAAGAACTAACTGCCCAATGGCTGACAAACCAAGGGTGGGAAATTTTAGCCTCTCGTTGGCGATGTCGTTGGGGAGAATTAGATTTAGTGGCGTATAATACCTTGGCAAAGGAAGTAAGTTTTGTGGAAGTAAAAACCCGACAAAGGGGAAACTGGGATGAAAATGGGTTACTTGCCATTACCCCCCAAAAACAGGAAAAACTTTATCGTACCGCAGAACTCTTTTTAGCCAACTCCCCTCAGTTTTCTACTCTGGCTTGTCGGTTTGATCTGGCACTGATCAAAGCCCAAAAAGATAATACTAAAAGCAATCATTCCGAAAGGTTATCTTCCATTGAACTGAATCATCCTGTTACTTACCGAGGATATCAACTCATTTTAGCCAGTTATCTCGAAGGTATTTTATAAACTACGCTAACCCGCTTCGCTGAGGTTAGCGTTTTCAGTAGCCCTGAAAATCCTACACGATAGAATCTCCGAGCCTCCAGGCTGGTTTATAGAGCAGCCCCATTTAGCTATCATCTTAGAAGCATTATCGTCTGCATCCCCTTCCCAACTGCAATCAGAATTAGAACACTTAAAATTCTTATTGGCTCTAATTCCTATATGGTTACAACAGTGGCAAGTCTGACTGGTATAGGCTGGAGGAATAGAAATTACCTTTACTCCTTCTTTAATTCCTTTATATTCCAAGAACGTTCTTAACTGATAGAAAGCCCAAGAATTAGACCGTCTTCTTTCAGTCTTGTTTCTGGGTTTTTCATTAGTCCGTTCCCGAATACCAGTTAAGTCTTCGATTGCCACTGCGGAGTTAGTCTCTTTTGCTTCTGAGATAATTGCTTTACTAATGTTGTGGTTTATCCACTTCTGATATCTCTTTTCACGCCCTGATAACCGTTTCAAGACCTCTCGACATCTACGTCTAGATGATCTTGTGCCCTGACGCGCTTTTTTCTGAAGAGATGATCTTACTCTAGAAAACTTATCTCTTTTTTGTTGAACTTCTTTCCCGTTCCATCCCTGATTGGTGGAGGTTCTAGCTATTTCCCGCCTGCCAAAATCAACTCCTATAACTTTGTCAGTTCTTTGGGGTTCGGGATAATCAATGGTGATTTGGATATGGCAATACCATTGACCATCTCTATGTTTGCAAATTTGAGCCGAAGTGGGCTTGCGCCCTGTTAGTTTACCCTTATGGTAATTGCTGGCTCTTAAGGCTAGTCTTAACCGCTTACCAAGAGTAGAGACACTAATTGTCCAATCTTTTTCCCGAAAAGAGAAAGTCCTACCGTCACAATCGAAGGAGGTAGGTTGGAAGCCTTTAACCTTCCGACCTTTATGTTTGGCAGTCTTTCGGTTAGAAGCGACTCTGGCGCAAGCACGAACAATATGGTTAGCCTTTAATCCAAACTTTTCCTTCACATCGTTATAGCAAACAGCCTGAATGGAATTACGATTGGTTAAACGATGGTTTACATTCTCATTAATCCAAATACAAGCATCTGCAAAAGCCTGAGCAGTTTCCTCAAGTTGAGTGGCTTGCTCAGGTTCTACATTTAGCTTTACGACAAGGGTCAGGGTCTGTTCCATCGTTTTCAAAAAGTCACGACGATGAGTATAGCACATCTAAAGTTGGTTTAGCTTCGGGGATCGAACCCGTCGCTAAACGCGCTATCCCTCTACGACCCGCTTCGCTGAGGTCGTAGCCTCCCGCGCTTTCGGTGAATGATGTGCTAAGTTCAGAAATAAGAGGTTTCCAATTTTCTTATGCTAAAAGCCGTTTTAATTCAAATAATCTACTTATACCGTGGTTTGATTTCACCGCTGTTTCCACCAACTTGTCGATTTCAACCCACTTGTTCTCAATACGCGATTGAAGCAGTCGAACGGTTTGGCGTTTTCAAAGGCAGTTGGTTAGCAATTAAACGGATTTTACGCTGTCATCCTTTACATCCCGGCGGATATGATCCTGTTCCCTCCAAGAAAGAAAAAAATATTAACCAATAATTCTCCCTAGTGGCAAAATGTCACAATTAAGAAAGGTAATTTCCCCATACAGTTGAATGATGCCTATGCCAGTTTCACAACAAATCCCTTCTCAAGAAACCACCCTAGAAACCGTTACCTTAGATGTTGAGGGCATGAAATGTGCCGGTTGTGTTAGTGCCGTGGAACGCCAAATTGAGCAAAATTCTGGGGTTCTCGCTGCCCAAGTGAATCTCGTAACAGCCACAGCAGTGGTTCAATATCAGCCTGAAACGGCTAATCCTGAAGAGATTGCCAAACAACTAACGGCGAAAGGTTTTCCTTCCCAACTCCACGATTCTAATAGTGAGGAAAACACAGCGATTAGCTATGAAGAAAAACGCCAACAAGCTAATCGCGAAAATTTCCGAAAACTTGCCATTGCTATAGTTTTAATTATCTTATCTGGGATTGGACATCTCAAACATCTCGCAGGTGTTCATGTGCCTTTCCTCAGTCATATCGGATTTCATTGGGGACTTGCCACACTTGCCTTAATTTTACCTGGTCGGGAGATTATCGTAGATGGGGTAAAAGGGTTATGGCAACGGGTTCCCAATATGAATAGTTTAATCGCTTTGGGAACTCTTAGTGCTTATTTTGCTAGCTGTGTTGCTTTGGCTTTCCCTCAATTAGGATGGGAATGTTTCTTTGATGAACCCGTGATGTTACTGGGCTTCATTCTTTTAGGAAGAACTTTAGAACAACGGGCAAGAGGAGAAGCAGGGGCAGCATTAGCGGCGTTAGTGTCGCTTAAACCCAGTACCGCCCGTTTAGTGAAAGAAACCGATACCGAAGAAGAAAAAAGCATGGAAGTTCCGGTTTCTACGGTACAGGTTCAACAATGGTTACGAGTGTTACCGGGAGAAAAATTCCCTGTGGATGGGGAAATTCTGAAAGGGGAAACAACCGTTGATGAGTCAATGTTAACGGGGGAGTCTATTCCTGTTAAGAAGCAGGTTCAAGATACGGTAAAAGCGGGAACGATTAATTTAACTGGGGTAGTTACCCTAAAAGCAACCCAAGTGGGTAAAGATACCACTTTAGCAAAAATTATTGCTTCGGTGGAAAATGCCCAAACTCGCAAAGCGCCGGTGCAGAAATTAGCGGATCAAGTGGCGGGCTATTTTGCTTATGGGGTAATGGCTATTGCTGGATTAACGTTCCTCTTTTGGTATTTTATCGCGCCCCAAATTTGGACGGAGGTTACCCTGGAAACCAGTCCGCTGTTATTAAGTCTAAAAGTGATGATTGCGGTGTTAGTAATTGCTTGCCCTTGCGCGTTAGGGTTAGCAACCCCTACTGCTATTTTAGTGGGAACTGGTATGGGGGCAAAACAGGGCTTGTTAATTAAAGGGGGAGATGTTTTAGAAAAAGTCCAGGGTTTAGAGACGTTGGTATTTGATAAGACGGGAACTTTAACTGAAGGAAACCCAAAAGTTACTGATTGCTTAGTGGTGGCGACTCCTGATATTAGCGAAGAAACTTTATTACAGTTTGTGGCTTCAGTAGAACAAGGAACAAATCATCCTTTAGCCGATGCCATTGTTCAAGAGGCGCAAGCCAGAGAGATTTCTCTGTTAGCCACTAGTGAGGAAGAAACGCAAGCAGGCTATGGTATCCGCGCAATGGTTCAACAGCAAGCAATTGTGGTGGGGAATGCTTCCTGGTTAGAAGCACAAGGGATTATTGTTCCTCGTGCTATGCAAGAGAAAGGAGAAACTTTAGAAAATACTGGGAAAACCGTGGTTTATGTTGCCATTAATGGCGCTTTGGCAGGATTAATTGCTTTGAAAGATTGTTTACGCCCTGATGCAGTGGAAACGCTGTCAAAACTGCAAAAAATGGGGTTAGAGGTAAGGTTATTAACAGGGGATAAGGAAAATATCGCTAGCGCGATCGCGCAACAGTTAAATCTCTCTCGTGATCAAGTGTTCGCTGAGGTTCACCCTGAGGAGAAAGCCCAAGTGGTGAGACAATTACAGGAAAAGGGACAGTCTGTGGGCATGATTGGCGATGGCATTAATGATGCCCCGGCTTTAGCCCAAGCCGATGTGGGAATTGCTATGGCAAAAGGAACGGAAGTCGCCCTTGAAACTGCTTCCATTGTCTTAATGCGCGATCGCGTTTCGGATGTGATTACAGCAATTAATCTCAGTCTTGCTACCCTCCAAAAAATTCGTCAAAATCTCTTTTGGGCTTTAGGGTATAATGTGATTACGATTCCATTAGCTGCGGGAATTCTTTTACCAACATACGACATATTACTCAGTCCCGCGATCGCTGCTGGATTTATGGCTCTCAGTTCCGTAATTGTAGTGACCAATTCTTTACTCTTAAAAAGGGTAAAAATGGGCGAACCATGGAGAATGGGTTAAGACGGATTATTAGAAGCAATATCCATGCTACTAGTGCCCAAAGTGCTTGTGAGGAGATTGTCCAATGGGGATTAGAACAAAAAAGTTGTTATGTTCTTCCTGGCAATGTCTCGGTGGTGATGACTGCTTTTTGGCGAAAGCGCTATCAACAGATTATTAATAATGCAACTCTTGTCATCCCTGATAGTCAGTTTTTAGTTTGGGCATTACGGTTATTAGGGGTTAAACAACAGCAAAAGGTTATTATCTCTGATTTAATGCTAGCTTGCTGCGATCGCGCTCAAGCAAACCAAATTCCGATTTACTTCTATGGAGCAACGCCTCTGATTCTTGCCAAATTAGAACATTTATTGAAACAGCTATATCCTCATTTAATGATTGTTGGTTCTCATGCTCCCTCTGCTAACACTACTCAAGAACTAGAAGCTGAACTTAACGCCATTCAACAATCAGCAGCTAGTTTAATTTTTGTCTCCTTACCATCTCCGCAACAAGAAGAATGGATGGCGAAACAAGTTAATCGCCTCCCAGCGACTATGGTAGGGGTTGGTTCAACTTTAGCAGCGCTCACTGGAGACTTATCCCCTCCTCCCAAATGGATGTCACAATTAAAACTCCAACGGTTCTATTATCTTTTAACTAATTCTCACCCCTTTGGAGGAGCTTATTTGATTAATCATCTTACGTTTGTGCTCTTTTTTAGCCTACAATTTCTACAACATCGTTTTCTCTTGCTTCTAGGATTAAAAAAGAAACGCTCTATCAGTAATCAATAACCGTTTTCCTGCATTAACGATTGTAAAAGAAATCAGAAAGCTGTTATTATAGACTCTAGCCATGGAGAGGTGGCAGAGTGGTCGATTGCGGCCGACTTGAAATCGGCTGAGCCGAGAGGCTCCGGGAGTTCGAATCTCCCCCTCTCCGTTTTGTTTGTCCTTTGTTGTTTGTAAACAAATGACTAATGACTTATAAAACCGTTTCTAGAAAGCCTAATTGATCAGTAACTTCTTCAATTCGTTTACTGGTGGGTTTTCCAGCGCCATGTCCGGCTTTCGTTTCAATGCGTATTAAAACAGGATTATTGCCCCCGTGAGCTGCTTGTAAAGCCGCGGCAAATTTGAAGCTATGGGCTGGAACGACGCGATCATCGTGATCAGCAGTGGTGATCAAGGTGGAAGGATAAACAGTTCCCGATTTTAAGTTATGCAAGGGGGAATAAGCATATAATGCCTTAAATTCTTCCTCATTCTCGGGAGAACCATAATCAGAACACCAAGCCCAGCCAATGGTAAATTTGTGAAAGCGTAACATATCCATGACTCCCACTGCGGGTAGGGCTGCCCCAAATAAGTCTGGGCGTTGCGTCATACAAGCCCCCACTAATAATCCGCCGTTACTTCCCCCTGAGATAGCAAGTTTTTGTGAGGAGGTGTAGCGATTTTCAATTAACCATTCGGCAGCGGCGATAAAGTCATCAAAGACATTTTGCTTATTCAATTTGGTTCCTGCTTGATGCCATTGTTCACCATATTCACCGCCACCGCGTAAGTTAGGAACAGCATAAATTCCTCCCCTTTCCATCCATACTAGCCGACTCACAGAAAAGCTAGGGGTAAGGGAAATATTAAACCCACCATAAGCATACAGTAAGGTGGGATTCAGACCATTAAGCAATATTCCTTTTTTATGGGTAATAAACATGGGAACTTGTGTCCCATCTTTGCTACGATAAAACACTTGTCGCGTTTCGTAGTTATCGGGATTAAAATTAACAGTGGGCTGACGGAAAAGGGTACTTTCTCCTGTTTCTAAGTTGTAGCGATAAATGGTTGTTGGCGTGGTAAAACTGGTAAAGGCGTAAAAGGTTTCTGTATCTTCTCGCTTACCATTAAATCCTCCTACTGATCCGATTCCAGGGAGTGTAATATCTTGGAGATAATTGCCATTTAGATCATGAATTTGTAAGCGCGATCGCGCATTTTGTAAATAATCTAAAATAAACTGGTTATTTAAGAGACTAACTCCCTCTAAGGTATTCTCACTTTCTGGGACAATTTCTTGCCAGTTTTCTGGTTCTGGATTATTAATATCTATCCCGATTAATCTGCCTTTTGGGGCTTCATAATCCGTGCGAAACCAAAAGATAGAATCCTCATATTCAATAAAACTAAAGTTACCGATAAAGTCTGAAATTAATTCTTTAATTTCTACTGTTTTATCTTTTAAATCTTGGTAAAAGATTAAATTTTTCGGATCAGTGCCTTGACTTACCGAAATAATTAAGTAGCGTCCATCCTCAGTAACTTCTGCATCAAACATCCATTCTTTTTGATCAGGACGTTCATAAACTAAAATATCGTCTGCTTGCTCAGTGCCAAGGCGATGGTAATATAATTTTTGGTAATAGTTGGCTTCCTCTAACTGTTTTCCTTCTGGTGGCGCATCGTACCGACTATAGAAAAAACCTTGATTATCTTTTGTCCAAGTTGCTCTCGAAAATTTAATCCATTCTAAATGATCAGAAAAATCTTCTCCTGTTTCCACATTTCGGACTTGCCATTCTTGCCAGTCTGAACCTGATTTAGAAATACCATAAGCAATAAACTGACCATTATCACTTATAGAAACCCCAGAAAGCGCGATCGTTCCATCTTCAGAAAATTGATTGGGATCTAATAAAACTTTTGGTTCATCCTCTAAATGATTTAGGGTATAGAGAACACTTTGATTTTGTAACCCATTGTTTTTGAAGTAAAAGTAACGATTTCCTTTTTTAATAGGAATACCATATTTTTCATAGTCCCACAGTTCAGTTAAGCGTTCTTTAATCGCTCTTCGTTCAGGAATTTCCTCTAAAAAACTAAAGGTAACTTCATTTTGTGCTTCTACCCAAGCCTTAGTTTTAGAAGAATCTGGATCTTCTAGCCAGCGATAAGGATCGTGAACTTCTACACCATGATAATTATCAACTTGTTCAACTGTTTCAGTTTTTGGGTAGTTAAAAGACATAATACGATTATTAATAAACAACATTTTTATAAAATTAGTTATTGAGAGAACGAACTTTTTGAATAAACTCTTTAATTGCTTGCAACTGCTCTTTTATTATAACTAAATACAGGGACTTGTTTTTCCTTTTAAGTTATGTCATATTTGACCTATATTTGTTAGGAGTGCCAATTGCCATGTCTCCAGTTCGTTTTGTCATTCTATTAGTGGCTACCTTACTGGTTAGCGTTACCATGACCACCGAAAGGGTGGATGGACAAAAACTCGCATCCCTTCCTCCTGAAACCGCTAAAATTGTAGAACAAGCAGGGGGAATTTATGATCCGCCCCGTCATGATGTGCGCCTCGTTGTTTTGAGTGATCTTAATGAAGCCTATGGTTCAACCAGTTATCCGCCAGAAGTGGGAAAAGGGATTGACTTAATTCCCTATTGGAATCCTGATTTGGTGCTTTGTGGTGGTGATATGGTAGCGGGACAAAGTCGTGACTTGAGTAAGCCAGAAATTGAAGCGATGTGGGAGGCGTTTGATGACTATATCGCCCATCCTTTACGAGAAAGGGATTTTCCCTTTGGCTTTACTATGGGAAATCACGATGGTTCCGCAGCGCAAGGAGAAGATGGCTCATTTATTTTTCACAAAGATCGAGAGGTAGCTTCTGCTTATTGGAATCATCCTGACCATGATCCAGGATTAGATTTTATTGATCGCGCTGATTTTCCCTTTTATTATACTTTTCAACATCAAGATATCTTTTTCCTGGTTTGGGATGGGTCTTCTCATCGCATTCGGGATCATGAATTAGCGTGGGTAGAAGACGCTTTAGCCAGTCCACAAGCCCAAAGTGCGAAAATGCGAGTTGTCTTAGGGCATCTTCCTTTATATGGTATTGCAGAGGGAAGAAACCAGTTTGGGGAAGTCATGGAAAATTCTCAGCAACTACAGGCGATGATGGAAAAGTATGATGTTCATACTTATATTAGTGGTCATCATCATGCTTATTATCCCGGTCATCGAGGGAATTTACAACTGCTGAATGCAGGGTTATTAGGTGCTGGTGCGCGTTCTTTAATTGATAATGAAACCCCACTAAGAAAAGCACTTACTGTTGTGGATATTGATTTTGATTCTTCTGAATTAACAACTTATGCCACTTATGACATTAATAGTTTAGACTTAATCGAATATGAAGAACTTCCTCGCTTTTTAGCTGGTTATAATGGCGCTGTCATGCGACGCGATATCGAATGGGAAGACTTAAACGCATCAGAACAGGAATTTTGCGAAAAACGATTAGGAAAAGAACTTTGTAGTTTCTAATGGGATTGTTAACCTCGTTATTGATCAATTTTCATGTCAAAATTAGGGAAGGAGGAACAAGAGAAATAAGGTAAAATTGCTATGAAAAGTACAGAGATCAAACAACGAATTGCACAAAGTCTTGATCAACTCAATCCCGAAAAATTAATTGTTGTAGAGAAAGTGGTTAGAGAATTTGCAACTTATTTTAATTCCGAACCGTTAGTAGAGAGTTCTTCAGAAAACAACGAACAATATGATCCGTTAGCGCGATTAAGAAATAGTGATTTCATTTGTTGTTTTGGGGATGATTCTGATTTAGCAGAAAAGTCTGAAAAAGTAGCTTGGGAGTTTTTATCTAAACGAGAAACTGATTAAGAATGATTCTAACAGATACAGGCTTTTTTGTTGCGTTAGGAAACAGAAATGAAATGAGAATAGAATTTTAATAACAGATTTTCGAGACTTTTCTGTTTACCGTTGGAATAATAATCAAGCGTTTAAAATTCTTTTAGAGCAATAATGCGCTTATTTTTTACTTGGTATTGAAGCGCGATCGCGAGACTCAATTTTCACTAAAAAGGTTGATTTCTATAAGTAATATTCTATTATTAAAATTATCGTTAATTGCCCTCCTCATTAAAGCAATACTCTAAAAATTAGAATTGATGACCATTTAAAAATTTTTGATCTGACTTGGTAACGATTTCTTTTATCCTTGATTGCATTTAAACTATAAGTAATAGAATTTGTAAGATAACGAATAATTAATATGTCTAACTGGCTAGAACATAGTGTTGAAATTGAAGTTAACGCACCTATTGACCTAGTTTGGAACTTATGGTCGAACCTAGAAGAAATGCCGAAATGGATGAAATGGATCGATTCTGTAGAAGTTCTAGCCGATAATCCTGATTTATCCCGCTGGAAACTTGCTACAGGAGGATGGGAATTTAGCTGGCTGTCTCGAATTACTAATTTAGTCTCTCACCAAATCATTCAATGGGAATCAGTGGATGGATTACCCAATCGTGGAGCAGTCCGATTTTATGACCGTAAAACTAGTAGTATTGTTCGTTTATCTGTTGCTTATTCTATCCCTGGTGTTTTGGGGCAAATTATGGATAGTTTATTTTTAGGGCAAGTTGTAGAATCAACTCTTAAGGCAGATTTAGAGCGATTTCGAGACTATATTGATCAAATTCAGTCTTCCTCTTAAATATAATTCCCCGATCGCGCCTTGGAAAAAAAGACGAAATCGGGGACAAGTTAGACTAACTTAGCAAAACGCTAACAATTAGTCAGTTCCTTCAGTCCAGGAATTCATATACTTGAGTTGGTCATCGCTGAGGTCGTCAATTTTAACGCCCATGGCATTTAATTTCAGACGAGCAATTTCACGGTCAACTTCCCGAGGAATGGAGTGAATACCAGCTTCAAGTTTGCCTTTGTTGAGGGCAAGATATTCAGAACCTTTGGCTTGGTTAGCAAAGCTCATATCCATTACCGCGCTGGGGTGACCTTCAGCAGAAGCGAGGTTAATGAGACGACCTTCTCCTAAAACAATCACAGACTTACCATTGGGGAGAATGTACTGTTCGGTGAAAGGACGAACTTCTTTAACTTCTTTGGCTTTTTCACGGAGAGATTTCAGGTCAAGCTCAATATCAAAGTGACCAGCATTACAAACGATCGCGCCATCTTTCATGTTGTCAAAATGATGGGACGCGACAACGTGCTTGTTACCCGTTAAGGTGACAATAACATCGCCAATTTTTGCCGCTTCATTCATGGGCATTACGCGGAAGCCATCCATAGCAGCTTCTAAGGCGCGGATATGATCCACTTCAGTTACGACAACATTTGCGCCCATACCAGCTGCGCGCATGGCAACACCTTTGGAACACCAGCCGTAGCCACCAACAACGACCACTTTACCTGCGAGGAGAACGTTAGTGGCACGGATAATGCCATCAATGGTGGATTGTCCAGTACCATAGCGGTTATCAAAGAAATGCTTGGTATCAGCATCATTAACGTTCATCGCAGGGAACGTCAATACGCCGTCATTGTACATGGCACGGAGACGATTAATTCCCGTGGTGGTTTCTTCAGTCGTCCCGATAATTTCTTTAATTTGATCTTTGCGATTTTGAATTAAGGCTGCGGTGACATCACTACCGTCGTCGATGATGATATTAGGGTGATGATCGAGGGCGATATTGATGTGACGATTATAAGTTTCGTTATCTTCCCCTTTAATCGCGAAAACAGGGATACCATAGTCAGCGACTAAACTCGCAGCGGTGTCGTCTTGAGTGGAAAGGGGGTTACTTGCGATTAATACCGCATCTGCACCACCCGCTTTTAGGGCAATGGCGAGGTTAGCGGTTTCTGTTGTCACGTGGCAACAAGCGACCATGCGAAGCCCTTCTAAAGGCTTATCTTTCGCGAACTGGTCACGGATTTGTCTGAGAACAGGCATTTCACGACTTGCCCATTCAATACGCTGTTTCCCGAGTGTAGCGTAACTTAGGTCTTTTACTTCGTGTTTTACTTGTGTTGCAGTCATCTAATTTTACGAGTCGTTATTTCACATTGCGATCTCTACTAGGTTACTGCATATTGACCAGATGTCAAAATTTTTGCCATAGTTTAATCTGAGGTTACCCCCTTTTTTCTTTGATTTATGAAGCGCAAACACCTAATTTTAGCTTCTTTGACGGCGATTTTAGTCTTATTCATGCCTCTGCGCTCTTCTGTGCAAGCCCAAGTCCCTTTTATACCTGATTTTGGCGGTAATAATCCAATTATTTTGCCTCAAGCATCTGATGAAACAATTTCAGGA
Source organism: Euhalothece natronophila Z-M001 (assembly GCF_007904085.1). Classification (GTDB taxonomy): domain Bacteria; phylum Cyanobacteriota; class Cyanobacteriia; order Cyanobacteriales; family Rubidibacteraceae; genus Halothece; species Halothece natronophila. The sequence continues at coordinate 3,244,841 of NZ_CP042326.1, read as the reverse complement.
TGTATTCGTTTAGATGGTCGGTGTGTGGTTGAGGTAGCAGGGAATGAATCAGATTTGCCCAATCGAATTAGAGAAATTCAGCAAAGACTCGACAACATCACTCGCTACTATTTTCAACAAGATTCAGACGAAGTGACTGTTCGTCATGAACAAATTGGAGCCATGAGTGACATTTATGTGGAGGTGGATGAACTAGAAATTCGTCTATTGACCGTCACGAGCCAAGATGCCAATTTGAGAGCAATGAGTATTGAACAAAGAGCAGAACATATGACTCGTCGCTTAGAACAGGGGCTAGTTAGGGCAAAACAGGAGCGTGAACAGTCATTTCTCATCGCGCAGGGGTATCGGAGCGCGATCGCGCTTGGCATTCTTATTATCGCCACATTTGTCCTCTACTGGCTCGAAAGACAGTCAAAGGAGCAAAAAAACAGCCTCCATGCTTCGTTTAAATCTACCTCTGATGCTGGCATTTCTACTCAAATTTACCAAAACCAACAGCAACAACTGGCTGAAATTAAACATCGGGGGGTTCAAATTGCCCGCTGGGGAATGTGGCTAGGAGGGCTATTGTATATCGTGGGGTTATTTCCCTACACTCGCTTTTTGCAAGTGCTAATTATTAATGTTTTTCGTATTCCATTTCGTTTATTTATTGTTGGTTTAGTTGTTTATTTCTTGATCCGTTTTTCTTTTATTCTAATTCAAAAATTTACTTCTGCTCTTACTAATAATTATCTTTTAACGCCTGAAGCTAATCTTCGGTTACAACTGCGAATTTCTACGATTTCTAGTGTTGCTAAAAGTATTGTTATATTTGTCTTAGTCGTTGCTGGTATTTTACTAGGACTGTCTGTATCTGGAATCAATATTGGCCCCCTTCTTGCAGGGGCTGGATTAATTGGGGTTGCCATTTCTTTAGCGTCTCAAAACTTAATTCGAGATGCCATTAATGGTTTTTTGATTATTCTTGAAGATCAATATGCTGTTGGTGATGTTGTGGGTATTGGTGAAGCAGTGGGCGTTGTAGAAGCAATTAATTTACGGATTACTCAACTACGGGATACAGAAGGGCGATTAGTGACAATTCCTAATAGCGAAATTAATACAGTTATCAATTACACCAGCAATTGGTCACAGGTGGATTTAAGAATCCCCATTGCTTACCATGCGGATATGGAAAAAGCAATTGAAATTGTTAAAAAAACGAGTAATGATTTAGCAACTGATAATGATTGGAGAAGAGATATTTTAGAACCGCCTTTATTCTTAGGTGTAGATGAATTTAGTAATCAAGGAGTGATCATCCGGGTTTGGATTAAAACTAAGCCTCTCAAACAATGGCCAATTGCCAGAGAATATCGCCGTCGAATCAAAATTGCCTTTGATCAAGCGGGACTTGATTTAGCCCTTCCTCATCAAAAAATCTGGATTTCTAGTGAAGAGAAAGCATCAAACTAGTTTTATTTTCCTTTGTCCGTTTAGTATAGTATTACCTCAAGCGAGAATGGTTTTTTCTGCCAAAAAGTCTTTGATTTGTTCTTCGTGATCATGGGCAAGATTACCAAAAGGAATTTTATCAACCTTGAAAGCTTTAACTTCAGAAACCTCTAAATTATCTTTAATATTGAAATGCCCATCAACGTTGGCAGCGATTAAAATACTAATGGAGTGGAGTCTGGGATCGCGATCGCGCTTAGAATACACTCCCACTAAACGGCGAATTTGGATGAGATTTAACCCTGTTTCTTCCCATAATTCTCGCTTGGCTGCTTCAGAAACTTCTTCCCCCCAATTGACAATTCCGCCAGGTAAGCCCCATTTACCATTATCTTTCCGACACACTAAAACAATTTCTCCACTAGGTAAAATCGGAATCACTGTTGCCCCAGTAACGGGATGCCGAAAAATCAAGCCAACCACTGTAAATAAAAAATGAGAAATTCGATCCATAACTGACAAATTAGGTGATTAATCAATTGTAATTTAAATTTATTTTCGTTACAATGATTTTAAGTATTATATTGTAACTTAAAATAACAACTACTTAATTAAGATAAAGTCATTTCTGATATTTTTATTTTAATGAGAATTAATTATTGCTATGACCTCTACTTATTTCCCCCATTTTATCCCTAATATTGCTCAAAATTTAACCGAAAAAGAATCTTGTCAATTAGTTCATCAAATCAAACAAGAGCCTATTGCAACCTCTCTAAATTCTCAAAAGATCAAGACAACCTATATCCAAGGAGGAGAGGGAGAACTACCAATTTTACTGCTACATGGATTTGATAGTTCTTTAATCGAGTTTCGTCGCCTCTTTCCGAAATTAACGCCGACAACAGAAACTTTTGCTCTGGATTTTTTGGGGTTTGGTTTAACCGATCGTCCTCTAGAGATTCCTGTGACACCAGAAGCAATTAAAGCCCATATTTATGCCTTTTGGAAGCAACTAATAGAACGTCCAATGGTTCTTGTAGGGGCTTCTATGGGAGGTGCTGCTGCCATTGATTTTGCTCTAACTTATCCTGAAATTGTCAAAAAATTAGTGTTACTCGATAGCGCTGGCTTTGCTGGTGGCCCCACGATGGGAAAATTAATGTTTCCCCCTCTAGATCGTTTAGCAGCTGCCTTTTTAAAGAGTGTGAAAGTACGAAAAAGAATTATTGAAAATGCTTATTATGATCGCCGTTTAGCCACTGAAGATGCTCTCTATTGTTCACTATTACATTTAGCTGATCCCAATTGGGCGAAAGCAATAATTTCTTTTACTAAAAGTGGTGGTTATAACTTTCTCCGTCCTAAAATCAGCCAAATCCCCCAGCAAACCTTAATTATCTGGGGGGAAGAAGACCAAATTCTCGGCACTAAGGATGCAACACGCTTTGAAAGTACCATCCCCGATAGTGAGCTAGTTTGGATTCCCCAATCAGGTCATGTGCCTCATTTAGAAAAACCTGAGTTAACCACAGAAACAATTTTAAGATTTTTTAGAGCCAGCTAATTAACACTTTTCCAAATTGGAGACTAAAATTAGTTAAACTGAAAAAAAATGATAAAACGTTGATCAGACAAATAATTAAAGGGATATTAATCGCACTATGCGGGTTTACGTACTCTTATTTAATGCCGGAAGTGACAATCAAGGGATTCATTCTTTAAAAATGGGCGAACGCGATATTGTATTAATGTTTGAGTCCCATGATGATGCCACTCGTTTTGCTCTGATGCTAGAAGCTCAAGATTTTCCCCAGCCTACGGTAGAAGAACTTGATTCTGAAGAAATTGAAGCCTTCTGTGCTGAAACTGGTTATGAAGCCCGACGCATTCCAGAAGGAGAATTAATTACCCCTCCTGATACCAGCGTAGAACAAACTGATTGGAATTTGCAGGGAACGGTGAACCCTTCACAAGAGCCAAAAACTGATAGTTTAGACGATGTTCGTCGTCGCTTGGAAAACTTACTCTAATTCAAAATTATGGTTTCTTCTCGGGGTCACCTTTTAACGGAACAAAATAACCCTCATAGCCGCAATTTAGACCAACTTTCTAGCTTGGAAATTGTTGAACTCTTTAATCAGGAGGATGCCAAAACCCTAACCGCGATTGGCAATGCTCGTTATGAAATTGCCCGTGCGATTGATTTGACTAGCGAAGCCCTCCAAAATGGGGGACGTTTATTTTATGTCGGGGCTGGAACTAGTGGACGTTTAGGGGTATTAGATGCAGCAGAATGTCCCCCAACTTTTTGTACCTCACCTGAATTAGTGCAGGGTATTATTGCTGGTGGTGAACAAGCCCTTGTCAAAAGTTCAGAAGGATTAGAAGATCGCGTGGAAGATGGGGAAAGCGCGATCGCGCATCATCAAATTACCTCAAAAGACGTGGTAGTAGGAATTACCGCCGGTGGCACCACTCCTTATGTGCAGGGGGCAATTACTGCCGCTCAAAAACAGGGGGCAACCACAATTTTTATTGCCTGTGTGTCTCCTGAAGAGGTAACAGTGAAGGTGGATGTGGATATTCGGCTGTTAGTGGGGCCAGAAGTATTAGCCGGTTCCACGCGGTTGAAAGCTGGAACAGCCACCAAAATGGCTTTAAATATTCTTTCTACAGGGGTAATGGTGAAGTTGGGGAAAGTTTATGGTAATCGTATGGTAGATGTGGCCGTAACCAATCAAAAACTGCGCGATCGCGCTCTCCGTATTCTCCAAGAGTTAACCCCTCTCTCGATAGAAGAAGCCTCTCAATTGCTCGAAAAAAGTGGCAATCGGGTAAAAACTGCCCTCCTCATGCAGTGGCAAGGAGTAACTCGTGAACAAGCAGAAGCACAATTAGCCGTTGATAACCGACTCAGCTCTCAAACCAAGTAGCCAATTCCAAATTCGTGTGTTAGTGTAAAGCAAGGTTGTTCATTAAATAACCGGTTAGGGAGAAAGGAGGTGATGCCCATGAGTACAGGTAGTAAACGCATGGGTCACCTGATTGGAGTATGCCGGCTGTGTGCCGGGGCTGTTCTCTAATAGTCAGTTGACTCCTCCCTAGTGAGGGGAAAACAGGCTGTACGAGTTCCTCTCGGCAGTCAGGTTTCAATCAGATGTGACCCGCTAGACCGCTCTTGCTTCCACAAGTAAGAGCGGATAGTTTTTTTTAAATTAGGGGATAGGAATATCCGAAATACTTGGGTAATTGTTGTGAGATAATTATTAAATGACTTTTATTCCCCGAAATAAGCAACTTCCGATTCCTGATGTGGCAAATTCCCCTGAGCAACGATTATTAGGGGCTGGTCGTTCTGGGCGTGTTTATGGGCTTGATTTCGAGGGAACAACGATTGCTCGCAAGATTTTCTTTGGCGAACCAATTACTCATCTGATTCACTATTTTTTCTTTGGCGCACCAAATCCTTATATCTGGAATGAAGATGCTCTTTGGTGTGCGTATTATCGTCGCAAAATTCTAACGGAATTAGTTAAAGTTTGGTTTGGCTCTTACCTCAAAGTTAGTAATGCTTTAGATGTGGGTTGGGAAGTTAAGACTCGTGCCTATTTACTAGACACAGAATTTATTGCAGGGCGACCGGTAGCGCTGTCTAACCCTTTTAGTGGGCAAGAGGCTAACAGTGAACTTTCTGAGCAACTAGAGCAAATTATGAACCCCTTGCACAGGCATTTGCTTGAATCTGGTTTTCATGGGATGTTGTGGCAAGTGGGGAAAGGGAATCCCTCAGCATTTAATAACTTCCTTTTGACCGAAAATCTCCCTCACCATCATCAGTTTGCTTGGATTGATCTAGAGTCTGGTGTACCTGCCTTATTCCCTATTAATCCGCTTATACTATTTAATTTCTATTTACCGCAAGCTATTCATCGTAGAAAAGCCTTATTTGATGATGTTGATATCAATAAACTAAAACGTTATCTGGAAACTCGCAGTTCTGTCCTTATTGATGAACTAAGTTCTGAGTGTTATACCAATCTTCAGTTATGGACAAAGGAGTTAGCCTATCATCAACAACGCTGGAAAACAATGGGGCGAACAATTGCCAGTATTGAATATCAGCGAAAAAAAGGTAATATCTCTCTAGAGACAGCACAGTGGTATCAAAATCATCCTTTAGCTTGGTATAGCAGAGAATTACGTCGATTTTGCCAGATTACTGTTTATCTTCTCTGTCTCAAGCTCCCAAAATATATCATCTATCAAGTACATCGTTTTAATTATAAAAAAGCGCTGCGATCGCTGTGGCAATATACTTGGTCTCATCGATATCGCTTAGCTTTAGCTCGCAAATATGTTATTAATCGGATTCGGGTTTGGGAAGAACGAGAGCAAATTACCACAAAACAGGCAGAAGAATTAGTTCATCGTTTTCAGTATGAACAAGGAAGTGATTATCTCAATGATTTTGGGGTTCATGTCGCCCTTAAAATTCCTGTGAAAGTGATTCGATATACTTTACTTCCCAGTCTCTATGCAGCAGGATTAATCAATGAGATTACCCTTGTGTTTCTACTGGCAAGTGGGGGCATGATTATCAGACTTCTTTACACTAGCTTCAGAATGCTTGAAGCCAGTCTCCAGGGTCAACGTTTACCTTGGGTTGCCTTTGGAATTGGATTTATCCCTTTTCTCAGTAATTTAGCTTATCCCTTACAAATGATATATTCAGCAACACAGCGTCAAGGAGAAAAGGTAGCTCAGTTTATTGTTTATGATAGTATTACCTCTGTCGGAACCGCCTTCCCAGCTTGGGGCGGGAAAGACACCCTGATTGAGCATTGGTTTAATCGTCTAGCAAAGCATCTGATTGGACGCTTAAGACAATTAGGGCAAAAGGAAGGATAATTTATGATTTTTCGTTAGCACTTAAAAGATCATTAAAGTATTCCGCACGCTGTTGAAACTCATTACTGAGTTGACCACAGACAAGCTCACAAAGGTCAAAGGTAAGTGGGTCTTTAATTCGATAATAAGCACTTACCCCCTTTTGTTCTCGTTCTAGGATACCTGCTTGAGTTAAAACCTTTAAGTGTTTCGATAAATTTGCTTGTCCTAAGCCAGTGGCTTCTGTGAGTTGTTTCCCATTCATGGGTTTTTCTCGTAAGCAATTGAGAATTTGCAGGCGACTAACTTCTGATAAAACCTTAAAATGATTTGCAATTAAACTCAGGGTTGCAGGTGAAAGTGTTTTTAATTTAGACATAAGAATTATAGAGAAACTTTGTCAGCTCAACTTTAGCTTTATTTTATCTTAATATTTACTGTATAATCATATACCTTTCATTTAAATCGCGATCGCTGATGCTTCAGGCTATTGCTAAAACGTTGGAAACCTTGACTTAAATCCAGATCGAAATCTGATAACTTAACCTCGGTTTCTTGGGTAATTTCACCAATGATTGTTGCTGAGTTGCCTACTCGTAAGGGTTCAGCAAACTGATGCGGTAAGGTTAAGACTAATTCAAAATCTTCCCCCCCGTATAATATCAAATGGATAAATGTTTGCTAGAGCTTGCTTGGGGAGATAGGGAGACAAGGCGACAAGGAGACAACGTGAAAAAATTACTTATGTGTAGCATGAATTAATCAATTTCGTATAACCTCCAATCTCAATCCTCTTCTGAAGATAGCTATTTTAACAGTTCATCAGGAATTAGAAAACTCCCGCGACTAATTTTTGCCTCCACCCCACTAGTAAAATCGCATCTACTAAGCCATCACTGTTATCCATTCCTCCAACTTGAAACTCAGGTGATAAGGGGGGATCATCTTTATCTTCTTCTAAGGGTTTTAGCCAATCACTTTCAATTTTTACCCCGAGAATGAAACAGCCCTACTGCTTTACTAAGGGCCAGAACAAAGCGTGAGGATTGGGGGAGATCGTCTAGTAGCACTGGTTTATAGAAATGGGATTAGTCACTTGAGTTTGTGAAAATATTATTAGTTTAAGCTAATATGAAGTATATTCTCAACATCATTCTTCCCAATCATCATATAAACAATCAGCAATGATTGATGAGAAATTTTTGTAGCCTATTACTAGCTTCCCTCTTCCCTGAAACCAAAATTGCTGTCTCACCACTCATTCCTAACTCCTATAATTTATTTATGACTGACGATGAAAGAAGAAATCATTCAAAAGCAATTAGACAACCTTTTTCCTGATTATGATGTAGAGTTTCAGGTAACTTACCAAGTACCATATCTCAAGGTAGCGATTAATTATTACTCTACTCTTTCTTTTGAGCGCGATACTTTAAGGCAGGGTGTCGAAAGAACACTTAATAAATTGAATTTGCCCGATGAGGTTCAGTATCTTGCTCTTTATACTCGTCCCATCTATCAAACTCAACCTGACTGGAACACTTGTATCCAACTTTTACCTGCTAAAGGTTCACAAAATGCTAGTCAAAATAATGACACATCAAAACCAAAAGAAGCAGTTAAGATTAGAAAAACTAAGCCCAGCTCTAAAGAACCTATTGCAAGAGAACAATTACAGGAGAATAATGCTTCAGGAACAGTAGCACAAGCAACTTCCCTAAATGAGGAACTTAGCAACTATTGCTTCATCCGCAATCAAGGTTTATTAACAGAAGAAATTGTCCCACCTCCTTTACCAGTAGCTGAATTAGTTACCTCTTTCCATGAATTATCCGCATCAGAAAAACAACAACTGTTGCCCTTCATTTCTCAACTTCTTAAACACCAATCTCCAGAAGAGATCAAAGAGTTATCTGCACAACAATGGATAGAAAAAGTATTTACTCTTAATCAAGAAGATTTACGGAAGGCTAAGATTTGGTTAAGTCGTTATTGTTATAACCCCGACAAAACAATGGCAACGCTTGAAAAACAGATTAATCAGTCTGAAGAACAGTCTGAAGAAGCTGTTGCACAAGAAAAAAATGAAGATGATTCGATTCCACTACCAAAAATTTCCGACAGAGTAAAAAAAGAAGTCAGAAAACCTAGTACCCTTAAGCTCTACGAATATCAAGATCGGCTGACAATTGTCAAAAAATGGGAAGATTCAGAGGCTTATTTTATGATAGCCTTTACCACTTTTTGGTCAGCCATATTATTTTCACAACTGGCTAGTGCTGATTTTCGATCTGATAATTCATTACCCTTATTATTTTTTAGTGTAGTTACGGTTGGTTTAATTTACTATACCCTTGCTAAATTATTCAATAAAACTTATGTTTTTATAAATAGAGAAAAATTTTTAATTCGTCATAAGCCTATGCCTTGGTTAGGGGACAAAACACAAATTAGAGCCGACAACTTAAAAGGATTATATATTGAACAGCAAGTTTACAGAGATAATAATCTCACTTTTAACTTAAGAAGGTTACATAGTGAACAGCAAGTTGATAGCGATAATAATCGCACTTTTGGTTATAAAATCTATGCCAATACTTATACTGGGATTGAGAAACAGCTAGTAAAATTTAGTGAACGCGAAGAGGCTTTCTTTCTTGTAACAACACTAGAAAATTATTTTAATATCGGAAAAATTGGTGGTCCTGAAGTGATCATTGAATACTATAGCAGACCTAGTGGTGGAGGTGGCGGTGGCGGTGGTAGCTGTGGCGGTGGTGGCTGTGGTGGTGGAAGTGGTGGTTGTTAGAGAAACCACCTCATCATAATAGCAGTGAGCAATTCTGGTTGAAGGCAACAGGCAAGCTAGCAACAAAAATTTCTCAGGAATCATTGCTGATTGCATTAAGATATTTGTAATTGTTCCCTTGCATCAGCCACTAAAACGAGGCACAATAAAGCCACTGCACTTTGCCATTGTTGACGAATTTGCTTATCTTCCACTTGATTAAACAAACTCACTAAACGGGGAACGGCTTGTTCTAGTGCTACAGGAGGAACTGGGCGATGTAATTCCACTAAGTGTTGGATACTCTCTTGATTATTGAGAAAATTCGCTACCCAAGTTGTGGTATGGTTAGGGCTATCAGGAACCCGTTTAATATTTAACTCATTTTTGAGCCAAGTATAAAACGCTGGTAACTGGTTTTCTAAAACTGATTTTGCTGTTGGTAAGGTTTCTCGCAATAACCCTAGATTCAGATTTCCTAATTCAGTTTGAAATGCTTCTTCTTTCGGTAATTCTGTTGCACTCAAAGTCAATAAATCTTTAACGGTTGGTGCATCTAAGTTTAAGTATGTGGTAAAAGTGTTGATAGTTGCTTCTTGATTCATTTTAATTATTCTGCTTGTTGATTTGCGTTGGATAAAATCAGCCAGAAGGCTAAATTGGTGCTTGCTTCTAAAGCATGGGGAGCATGAGCCGGCATATAGACTAATACCCCTGGTGTGAGATCAATTTTTTCCCCATTGAGGGTTAATGATCCTTCCCCTTCTAAAACCATGACCGTGGCATTCTTAGCACTGGTATGTTCTTCTAAAACTGTGCCAGAAGCTAAACAAAAAAGGTTTTGCTGAGTGTGATCATCTTTCACGAAAATTTTGCTTAAAATTCCAGTTTCAGGATACTCAATTAAATTTTTGAGACGATCTGAATAGGTAGTGTTAGGGTTAGTAATTGTGGCAGCCATTGTTATTCCTCCTTACTGGCACAAATGGCAATATAACCGAGTTGGTCGCGGTATTGATTAAACACTTGTTTCATCTGTAAAACTCGCGGTCTGATCTCGGCATTAGTTAATACATTCCAAGCAATTTTTATGGCTTGAAAAAATCCCTCATCTTCAATGACTCGTTTTGGATTTAATAAGCCCATTTCGCCAGTTTTAGAGTGTTGAATGGTTAACCGTGCTTGCTGAAATAAGTCTTGCCATTCCGTTTCTGATAAGGGTTGAGCATTGACTCGAATAGATTGCGATAAAGCGCGATCCATTTCTTCCTTATCTCCTAGCCCAAGCATTTCATGAGATAAGAATTTCCCTTGTGGTTTCAAAACATTTGCAATGCCAGCTAAAATTTTTGCTTTCCCTGTGGAAGATTGCATGGTTAAAATAGCTTCAGCAAAGACATAATCAAATTGTTCGTGAATTTGATCTAAGTGAAAAATATCCCCTTCTCGAACTTCCACTTGCCCTTCTAAACCTGCTTTTCGGATGTTATCTTGGGCAATACGAACGCTGTTAGGGTTACGCTCAATGCCAATGACACGAACGCCATAACGTTGGGCAAGCCAAATTGCGCTTTTACCAAAACTGGCGGCGAGTTCTAAAACGGTTTGCCCAGACTGAAAATTTGCCCAGTCTAGTAGTTGACGGGTGGCTTCTAATCCACCGGGGCGTAAAACAGTTTTACCTGCTTTGGCTAGCACTTCATGCCCAGCAAGGGGTTTGGAATTGGATTTTGTGGTAGTCATAATTCCCTCTCTTTTCAGGAGACTAAAGCAATCAGACAAGTTGCTATAGTTTTAGAATGACAAACTTTTTTCCCGATATCCCTGAGGTAGCTCAGTTTCGCTTATGCTGGCGACAGTGAAACAATTACAACAGCTTTGGATATTAAATTCTCTCTCGGAAGAAAATTTAGAGGAACTGCAACCCCATGCTAAAATTCGTCAGTTTCAAAAAGATGAAATGGTGATGATTGAGGGAGATCATCTTCCTGCTTGTTTATTCGCGCTACTAGAAGGGCAGTTACAAATTCAGAAAACGGCTGATACGGGAAAAGAAACAGTGGTGAGGGTGATTCGCCCTGGGCAAATTTTTGCCGCACCTGCTATGTTTGGGAATCAAATTGCTCCAGCAACGGTCATTGCGAAAGCCCCAGTGGTGGTGGTTATGCTTGATAAGGGAGCTATTCTCGATGCTATTGGGAAAAACCCTGAGATTGCGTTGCGAATTTTAGAAACGTTTAATCAGCGTTTGCAACATCTACATGAAACGGTTCATGGGTTAATCTCAGAACGCGCGATCGCGCGACTAGCTCGCTTAATTTTATACCACGGTAAAGAGTATGGAACAATGCAGAAAGCAGAGGGAGAGGTCATTCAGGTAAAACTCTCTTATTACCAAATGGCAAGAATGATTGGCATTACCTATGAAGAGTGTATTCGCTTAATTAAGAAAATGTCAGAGGCAATTACTTATCGTCGCGGTGGCACTTTAATTATTCACAATTGGCAGTCTTTAGAATCATTTGCTCAAGAGGAAGATTAATGCTTGATTCCTTGTTCTGATTGCAGTGGGATTAGTTAAGTTATTGGGGGGTTAGACTCGGCGCGATCGCTGATTCTTCAAGCTATTGCTAAAATGTTGGAAACCTTGACTTAAATCCAGATCGAAATCTGATAACTTAACATCAGTTTCTTTTGTAATTTCACCAATGATTCTTGCTGAGTTGCCTAATTGTTCTCGTAATGATTCAGCAAACTGACGCGGTAAGGTTAAGACTAATTCAAAATCTTCTCCGCCGTATAACGTCCAATTTAAAGCCTGTTCTGGAGATAACCACTTTAAAAGTTCATCAGGAATTGGAAGACTCTCACGACTAATTTTTGCGCCCACCCCACTGGCACGGCAAATTTGTAAAATCGCATCTGCTAACCCATCACTGCTATCCATTCCTCCAACTCGAAACTCAGGTAATATTTTCTGGAGTAAGGGGGGAACATCTAAACGCGGTTGAGGATGTTGATGAGTTCGGATTAATTTTTGAGCATCCACTGGACTTAATTCTTGTTGTCGTTCGGGATGTAATAATAACTCTAATCCTGCCCGAGAAGCCCCATGCTCTCCTGTTGCGAGGATAACATCGCCAACTCTAGCATCTTGGCGACGAATAACGGCTTGCGGTGACACTTTGCCAACGGCGGTAATCGAAAGGGTAATTACAGACGATCGCGCTATATCTCCCCCCCATAAAACCGTCTCATACTGTCTTAAACACTCACTTAAGCCCTGATAAAGCCGTTCTACCCAAGTTACCGCTAAATCCCCCGGAAGGGTTAATCCTACCGTAATTCCCCAAGGAGAAGCCCCCATGGCGGCTAAGTCAGATAAATTTGCTGCTACGGCCCGCCAGCCCACATCTTCTGGGGAAGTGGTATAAACGTCGGGTTTAGCAATCCCATCACTAAAATGAACCCCATCCACTAAAACATCGGTGCTAATTACAAGGGAATGATCACCACTGAAATTAAGTACAGCAGCATCATCCCCCACGATAGAAGACGGACAAAAAGCCTTAAGTTTGGCTAAAAGTCCTTGTTCTCCAATATCAGCAACTGTGAGATTAGCTTCTGGCTTCATCGTTACCACTAACCGCAGTTTGAGTGGGGCGTTCTAGGTTTTCCAACCCGTCAATTACCCGTGCTGAGATCACTTGATCCCCTTCCTCTATATCTTCTAAAATTTCATCTCCTTCAACGGTGTAGCCAAAGATGGCATATCGTCCATCCATGAAGTTAAATCCAGGAGGGGTTAACTCAGAGTCAAATTTAAAGAAGAAGAATTGGGAAGAACCGCCATTGGGATCACCACTTGGACGCGCGATCGCCACTGCCCCATTTGCCGAAAAAGGCAATACAGGCTGCTCCTGATAGCGTCCCAGTTCTTCTAAGGTTGCCCCATAAACGGGTCTTTCGTCTCCTTCCACTAATACTTCTAAAGGAATGGCACGATATTCTCCTGTTTCAGGGTTAACAAAGCCTTCTTCTGGCCCAGGGGGATCACCCGTTTGTACCGCAAAATCATTGACGCGGTTGAACTCTAACCCATCATAAAAACCGCGATCCACTAAATCAATAAAGTTACCAGCACTAATGGGCGCACTATAGCCATCCACCACAACAGTCAAATTTCCTTTATTGGTTTCTACCTCTACTCGCGCTCGTCCTTTTAATTTCGGGAGATCGGCATATTCTTCTGGAATGGAAAAAGGAAACTCTTTGACAAATAACGCCTCAAACTCATCAAGGGTTTCTAGGAGATCACGACGGGTTAGCCAAACCTGTTCGACATCCTGTTTCTCTACGACTTCTCGCAACTCATTAAGTTTCTGTTTAATCTCAGGGATCAGGGCTTCTGCTTGTTCTCGATTTTCTTCAGGAACACCTGCCAATAACTTATCAGTTTTGGAATTAATCACCCGACTGGCAGTTTTCACATCGCCACTAATTTTTCCCCAACGCTTCCCTCGTAATTGGAAAGCAATGTCTTCAATACTACTTTGTAACTTTCGCGCTTGATAGTTATCAAACGGTAAAGAGTAGCGTAAAAGTGCGGTAGGATCAGTAATTGCTTCTCCTTGCGGAAGAATACTCTCTCTAGCAGGTTTCTTTTCTTCTTCCCCTCCGCCACCAAAATTCCACCATGCACCACTCAGTCCTACCGATAGACTAATCAGTAAGAAAGTGATAATTGTGCTTTTTAGCACAGAACGTAATGGTTTGAGCCATTTAAATGGTTTTAGCATATTTAAATTGAGGATAATGAGAACACCTAAACTTTAATGTACACGCTTGCCACTGTCCACATCAAACCAATGGAGAGAATGGGAGGAAGAGCGAGGGTCATCAGGTTCATTTGCGGACTGCCACAATTGATCATTAATGATGCAGGACTACCATTTCCTTAACGATTAACATTTTAAGTGCTAACTTCCCTAGCCCCTATTGATCTCTTTCATCTAAAAATTTCAGAAATAGATAAAGAGAAATCTGGCAATAATGGGGAGGTCACTTGATCGCGCTCCGTTAAGGTTTCAATTAATATGAAATGGAACTGTGTATGCTACAAATAGAGGGAGAGATTGTTAGTAATCGAGATTAGCTATGGCAGGTGTCATTAAAATTGAGATTGCCGAGTCAGCTCAAGAGCTTAAAAAACAGCTCAACTTCTCCCAAAACAGTGAAGTCAAAGAACGAATCCAAGTCTTGTATTGGCTGAAAACGAACCAAGTCAGAAGTACCGGCGCGCTCGCCTCCCTAATCGGAAAACACCGAACGACAGTATCAAGATGGCTCAGTAAATATCGCAAAGGAGGTCTCAAAGGTCTTTTAGAAGTTAAGAAAAGTCCTGGGCGAGTCCCTAAAATCACGCCATCAGTAGAAAAAAAATTAATCCAAGAACTAGAAGATCCAGAAGGATTTTCTAGTTATAAGGAAATTCAAACATGGCTTCAGTTAATTCAAGATATTGATATTAGTTATAGTGCTGTTCATAAACGAGTCCGCTATGGTTTAGAAGGAAAACTGAAAGTGCCACGTCCAGTTCATAGCAAACAGGAATTGGGAGCACCGGAAGCTTTTAAAAAAAACTAAGTGAAATTGTTACAACCCAACTAGAAGCTAATTCAGAAAAGGTTAAACGATATCAAAACATTAGATATTGGTGCCAAGATGAATCTCGAATCGGGTTAATCACACTTCACGATACAAAAATTACAGGTAAAGGAATTCAACCGACAGGAAAAAAACAGTGGAAGTTTGATTATTTATGGTTGTACGGTTTAGTGGAACCGAGAACGGGAGAGAATTTTTTCAGAGAATTTTCTCATCTTGATGGTCTTTGCTTTGAGCAGTATTTAAGCTGGTTTGCTCAAGAATATCCTGACGATTTACACTTAATACAAGTTGATAACAGTCGTTGCCATACTTGGTTAGAGTTACAACTTCCTGATAATGTCATTTTAATTTTCCAACCACCTTATTCCCCAGAAGTTAATCCCATTGAACGATTATGGCAAGAAATTAAGAAACCTTTGAAATGGGAATTCTTTCCCGATTTAGATGATTTAAGAAAGCGACTTTCCAAAATCTTATCAAAATTAAGTTCTCAAGTGATTACTCAGATCACTGGATGGGACTTTATTCTCAATGCTTTATCTGTAGCAAACATTTAGATATTTCATATAACTTTAACTGCCCATTTTCTAGACGATAAATTTCTAACTCCCTGCTAAATCGATCAACAATCCAGTACTCTTGCACCCTACCTTGAGAATAGAGTTTTAACTTCGCTTGCTTATCCCGATAAATGTTTTTTTCTCCTGCGGAAAGCACTTCTACAATTAATTCTGGAAAGCCTGTAAAATGTCCTGCTTCATCTTCGATTTCAGCTAATCGTTTCTCACTCACCCAAACTAAATCAGGGATGACATTATCTTCTTCTGATGAGATGATACCGGGTGATGAAAAAACTCTACCAAAATGGCTTCTTGACCAAATTTTCAGTTCCGTAGTCAAGTTAGCGATAATGTCTTGATGTTTCCAATGAGGGGCGCGAGTTACAAATAATTTTCCTGCAATAATTTCACGACGAATTCCCTCGTTTTCAGGCAATGCGTCTAAATCGTGGATTGTCCAGCGAATTGGGGAAATAATTGGAGTCATTAGTTACCAGTCATCTAAATCATTGAGGAGCGCTTGATAACCCGATCCTAGCATTGCCTAGGCTGATATCATACCATTTATCAAAAGTCACTGGAAACATAAATCAAGGGAAACCGCAAGCAGCCATTGAAGTTTGTCTTCCAATTAATCAATCAATCACGATTGTAAAACCCCGCCCTTTAGAGTTTTATCGTGATAATGAGATCGCACTCTTTCCCTTTGAGATGATAGCTGATTTTTCCTTTAAATCCCGTTCATCACGAGCCAACTATAGATAGCAACTACGATGATGCTTAGACCGATGAGATTACTTTTCTGTTCAGCTAGCCAGGTTTGTGATCTATATTTCAAATAATTGAAAGTAGAACGACGTTCTTGAGCAAGTTCTGCCATTAATTCTGACACTCTCTGATCTACTTCTTCCAGTGAGATTTGATCTTGCTTATAAGCGGATTCTAATTCGTCTAGTTTACGCCAATATTCTTGAGTGGCATTTAAAAGATTTGGAAACATAAATCAGTAATTCAGATTAGATTTGCAGAGAAGAAAGTAAGCATTTTCTGGAAATGATTACTTGGTCTAACTAAAAGTTAAGTTTGCTTTTCTTTAATTAGTGTAACAAATTGTAAATTTTGGTGACTATAGCTTGACAAGAGAGAACAATTCGTGAAAACCGAACTAGGGATATACCGCTGTGGTTGTTCCTTTATCCCCTAATAACTAATGATCAGTTATCAATCTTGAAGGTTAACTGTAACCATCGTTGTCAGAATTGGGATTAATTCCCTGCCCTGTTGGCTTTAGTGGCAGTGGCATTGTGGACATTCTGCACTCGTTCCTCGGAAAATCTTGAAAGTCAGCGAGAACTGGGATTTAATGGCGATAATGCCCATGATCAAGTTTATTATGTAATTCAGAGAGAATGGTTCAAACGTTGACCACTATTTACATCAAACCAATGGAGAGAATCGGGAGGAAGGGCTAACGCCACTTGGTCACTATCCCAAGTTTGATCCGCAGGAACTAAACTTCGCAGTTCCTTATCTTCTGACCCCTCGACAGCAACGGTTAAAAGTTGTTCTTTTCCTAAGTCTTCTACTAGGATCACTTTTCCTTTTACCACTTGCTGATCCCCTTCTGTCGCTAAACGGACATCTTCAGGACGGATGCCCAGCATAATCTGTGAGGGGATATTTTCTAAAGGCGGAAGATTAATCCCAAACTCTCCTAACATGGCTTGTTTTTCCTGACAATTTAAGGTCATCAGGTTCATTTGCGGACTGCCAATAAAGCCAGCAACAAAGGTATTTGCAGGGTAGTTATAAATTTGGTGAGGGGTATCTAGTTGTTGTAACACCCCATCATTGAGTAACGCGATGCGCGTTGAAAGCGTCATGGCTTCGGTTTGGTCATGAGTCACATAAACCACGGGCTTATTCTGCGACTTAAAAATTTGTTTCAGTTGTGACCTGACTTGTTCCCGTAATAAAGCATCTAAGTTAGAAAGGGGTTCATCTAATAAAAAGACCTCAGGTTCTCGCACTAAAGCCCTTGCTACAGCCACGCGCTGCCGTTGTCCCCCTGAAAGTTGTCCGGGTTTACGGTCGAGAAGGCTTTGTTCTAAGTCTAGCTTTTGCACCACCTCATTAATCCGTTTTTGAATTTCGCCACTAGGGGTTTTCCGAATTTTTAGCGGCGAGGCAATATTGTCAGCAACAGTCATGTGAGGATAAAGGGCATAACTTTGAAACACCATGGCAACATTACGTTCCCCCGGCGGCACATTATTCACAGACTGACCATTAATAATGACATTGCCTTTTGTCGGTTCTTCTAAGCCAGCAATCATCCGTAAAGTGGTTGATTTGCCACAGCCAGAGGGGCCAACAAAGGTTAAAAATTCACCATCTTCCACATCTACCGATAAGTCTTGAATGGGAACGGTTTTTGGGTTGTATTCTTTGCGAAGATTTTTGAGTTGTAGTTTTGCCATAATAATTTCTCCAAAAATTTATCCTTTAACTGCGCCTGCGGTTAAGCCTTGAACAATCCGACGCTGGAAGAATAGCACTAATAAAACTAAGGGAATTGTCCCAGCAACGGTCGCCGCCGCAATGGGTCCATAAGGAATTTCAAAGATAGCTGTGCCACCAATTTCTGCTGTTCCCACTGGAATTGTTTTCATAGCATCACGACTAATAAAAGTTAGGGCAAAAATAAACTCATTCCACGCAAAAATAAAGGCGAGAATTCCTGTCGTGACTAAAGCAGGAACCGTCATGGGTAAAACAATTCGCATTAAGGTTTGTACTGTATTATAACCATCAACTTTCGCAGAATCTTCTAATTCTTTTGGTAACTGTTGGAAGAAACTTCTTAAAACTAAAATGGTTAGGGGTAAGTTTCTCCCAGCATACGGAATAATCAGAGCCAGATAGTTATTTCCTAACCCTAATGCGCGAACCACTTCAAAGAGTCCAAGAAAGAGTAAAATATAGGGAAATAACGTAACAATAATGGTCAGTAAAATAATAAGTCGTTGTCCTGGAATCTTCAGGCGAGCCAAGGCATAAGCGGCTGGTGCGCCAGTGGCAAGTGCGACTAAAGTAGAGATGGCAGCAACAAAGAAACTATTAAAAATATAACGAGCAAAGGGACGACGTTCAAATAAGTTGGTGTAATGTTCAAAGGTAAGCTGGTCAGGACTGGGTAAGTAAACATTCGGAATACTGGTAATTGCCTCATTGACCTTAAAAGAGGTTAAAAGCTGCCACATTGCTGGGGCTAAACAAAAGATTACGACAAAGATAATGCCGATACCTAAGGCAATATTTCTCTTAGGAAGTTTCGGTTTGGAGGAGGAGGTTTGAACTGTCTTTTCTGATTGTGCAACTGCCATAAGTTATTGTTCTCCTGTTACATTAACTTGCATCCGTGAAAGTAGCCAACCGACGAGGGCAACGACGATTAATAAAATTAAAAAGGTAACAACAATTAACGATGCCCCATAGCCAAAGTCAAGATAGCGCATCACGGTTTGATAAATATAAATAGAAACCATTTCTGTAGAACCAGCTGGTCCCCCACCTGTCATCACAAACACTAACTCAAAAATGCCAAAGGCTTCAGCAAAACGGAAGAGTAAGGCAATAATAATTTGGGGAGTAATTAAGGGTAAGGTAATCTTAAAAAAGTTCTGAAATGGGTTTGCCCCATCAATCGAATGAGCTTCATATAAATCTTGGGAAATGGCTTGTAATCCTGCCAGGACAATGACGGCGATAAAAGGAGTGGTTTTCCAAACATCGGCAACAATTAAGGCGACCATAGCAAGCCCCGGTTCTCCTAACCAGTTCACCTCGTAGTCCCCAACCCCGATCGCGCGTAAAATGTCATTAGCCACCCCATATTGGTCATTAAAAATCCATTCCCAAGCCAGTCCCATTACGGCAGTGGGTAACGCCCAAGGGAGAATGCCAATAGTTCGCACAATGCCACGACCCCGAAATTGTTGATCTAAAACCAGGGCGACTAAGATACCCAATACCAGTTCAAAAAATAGAGAAATAACGGTAAAGATGCTGGTATTGCCAATACTATTCCAGAACCGCCCATCGCCAAACATTCGGGCATAGTTGTCTAAGCCATTAAAAACTGGTTCTAGTTGCGTTCCTAAGTTTTCTGCGAAAAGACTTAACCAAAAAGCCTGTCCAATGGGATAAGCAAAGACTAAAAGGATTAAAACGATAGCTGGTAAGGAAATTAACCAACCAGTCAGTTGTTCTTGCTGTCGAATTGATTTAGTTTTCATAGCTTACCTAAGAACGTTCTAATAACCTACGGGTTTCTCTAGCGGCTGCATTCATTGCCCGTTCAGGGGTCATGGTTCCAGAAATAGCGGCACTGAGATAACGCTGTAAAATATCAGAGGCTTGAGGATATTGCGCGATCGCGGGACGTAACACTGCATTCTGTAAAACTTCTAGTAACTCAGGAAGATACTCATATTCTTCCACTAATTCAGGATCCTCAAATAACTCCCGTCGAGTGGGAGTTTGTCCCTCTTCTAGGGCATAGCGTTTTTGTGTTTCCGCTTTCGTAAAGTATTCAATCACTTCCCAGGCTTCATCAGGATGATTGGTACTCTCAGCAATGCCAAAGCCCCAACCACCTTGACAAGCACCACTGCGCCCTTCTGGGGTACTTACCATCGGTTGAATATCAAATTTACCAGCAATGTCTGAATCAGCTGCTAACCCATAAACATAGGGCCAATTTCTGAGGAAAACTGTTTCTCCATTCTCAAATAGACGGCGAGTATCTTCTTCTTCATAAGTCGTAACCCCTGGCGGAGACACCCCTTCTTCAATAGTGCTTTTTAGAAACTGGGCTGCTTCAATAGCATTGGGTTCATCAAGTCCCACTTCTAGGGTGTCAGGGTCAATCCAAAAGGCATCAAACCCAGCTAAAACCTCCACAAACATGGCAGAAATCCCTTCATACTGTCGCCCTTGCCAGGTATAACCCCAAGGGGCTTTTTCTTCTGCTTGTAGAGATTGAGAAATTTCCATTAAATCAGAAAATGTCTCTGGAGGATCATAGCCAGCTTCTTCTAGCAAGTCGCTACGGTAATAAAGCATTCCCGCATCAGTGCGAAAAGGCATCCGATAGAGTTTTCCTTGATACATCCCGCCATTGACATCTCCCTCTAAAAACTCATCTAATTCTTCCTCTGACACATATTCTGAGAGGTCTTTTAACCAACCTGCGGCGGCAAATTTAGGAGTCCAAACAATATCCATATAAACCAAGTCATAGGGAGAATCTCCTAATAAGAAAGAGGCGGTGTATAGGTCTTCCACTTGGTCGGTTTCGTTGGGCCCTTCAATCACATTGATATTAATATCAGGATTATCTTCATTAAAATCAGCAACAATATCTTCCATTTGCTCACTTTCTACCGCCCAGACTAAAACATCAATGGTCACGGGCTGTTGACTGCGTACGGCAACAATAAGCAAAGGAATGGAGATAACTATTGCCAAGAAGATAATTGCAGATTTCAGCCTTTTCCCCATAGCTAGAGGGAAAAAATTTAAGAGCAAGTCTTTGATTTTATTCATTTCTGTTTACTGGTAATCCAACATTGGCTACTACTAGTAACAAATGCTGATACTACTCAATACAGTAAATCATCATGCTCTTTATATTAATTTAATAATTCCCAATTTTGAAAGCAGACGTTAAAAATTGTAAATTGTTGTGGTAAACCTCTACTACTAAGCAATTACAAGATCACGAATTGGCTGTTTAGTTAAACACTGCCAATGACAAATATAGAGATTTGGTTCTTGTATCCCGACACTAGCTAGGGCAGGAGCAGCAGGAAATGGCCAAATACGGTCAAAGACTAATTCCTCTTCTTGTAAGCCAAATTGTAGTAAATAGACACTCGGTTGAGCTTGCAGTGCTTCTAATAATTCATACCCTAAATAATAAAGGGGTTTTCGGATTTGGTCGGGAAAATCAATCGGTTGCTGGTAAGAATTTGGAAGTTCCCCTTCGCCAATTACTTCTCCATACATGGGCCCCTTGGCTGTATATATAATCGGTAGCCAATAATTGCCATGCCAATTTTTATTGATTTGGTTACCAGTTAAAGTATTAAAATTTTTTTTCACCCATTGTCGAGTGCCTTTAATATCCCGACAGGCTTGAAATAATTTTGCTGCAGGGAAGTCAAACTGAGGAGGTAACTCAATCGTTAAAGGGCAATAAAGCCAACTGGCATCACTTGGCTGATACCAATTACTCTCAGGTAAGAGTTGATGCGAGGCAACCACTTTAATAATATTTTCTTCCTCACTTTCATGGGTAATTGCATCTTTGAAAGTGCTGATCATTCGTTGAGTAGCCGGAGAGGTAGAAAGAACAGTCCCTTGATGGGAAACTTGTTGTGCGTTGATAATTACTAAAACTTTATACATTCCCACGATTAGAAAATTGGCTAGAGTCAGTTTGCTGGAAATCAGGTAAATCAACTTGATTATCGTTATGAGAGCGGTTTCTCACCGCTAAGCGATAGGTTAGAGCTTGTAATTTTGCCTGTAGTTGCTGGTTCTCCTGTTGTAGGCTTTCAACTTTGTCTTTAATAGGTTGCATTCGCTGAGTAAACTTTTGGCGATAGACTTGGGGTAACTCTTCAAGCATTTGTTCTAAGTTTTTATTCCTTTCAGTGAGGGTTTTGACCTTAGTTTGTAGTTGCTCAATTTCAGCATTACGAGTCTCAATTTGCTTTTGATAAAATTGAACTTGTTCATCAATTTCAGCAATTTGTGCTTTTAATCGATCAATTTGCGATAAAGACTGTTCTGTGTCTTGGTTAGAGACAGCGAAGTTAGAGTTATCCTTGAAAAGCCTAAATAGTTCTTGCGAGAGCTGCTCGACAAGTTGATCTCGCAATGTAAGTTCTTCTTTAAGGCGGGTAACTTCAGCTTGGAGGTTTTCTAAATCGGAAGGTTCAGCCTGACTCACAATGATTTCTTGGAAAACTTGTTTTCAACATCTTACAGAAAGCAAACAATGTTATATAAGCTAATTTAGCATTTAATTTAGCAATTCAGTCAGCTTAGGGAAAATTATGAAAAGACTCGCAATCATTACTGCTTTTTTAATCATTGCTATTGGCATGGTAATCATATCAGTTATTTCTATCCAAAATATTAGCGCAATCTCGGTGCAATTTTTAATTTATCGCTCTGTACAAATTCCGTTTGGGGTTCTTTTAGTCTTTAGTTTCAGCGTGGGCTTGGTTTTGGGGGCTATTCTTCCTGCTCTATTTCCCGTTAAGAGTTCTAAATATTAGGGGAAAAGGAAAAGGTTTCTTCTATCTCCCAAAATTTACCATTGTGCAGAAGGAGAGTTAATTCATTCACAGTAAATTGGTACTCAAATGGTTGCTGCTTATAAAATTGCCATGCTTGATGAAAGTTGGCTTTACTTAAGTCTCGAAAGGCAACTGTCATATGAGGAACAAATGGTCGAGATTGGGCGATGGAATCAACTAACCCCAGCTGTTGCTCTAAATAGACTAACAAAGAGCTTTGAATTTTTAAAAGTTCTGGGGTTTTCTCAACATGAATATAAATGACACGAGGAGGAAAAGCGCCAAAACCTGATAAAGTAACAGGAATAGCAGGTTGGCAATGGGAAAAATCCCTGAGAGTCGTTTTAAGGTGGCTCAGCTCGTTTTTATTCCATTTAAATGGGGGTTGTAGGGTAATATGGGGAGGAGAATTTTTGGCATGGGAACTTTCATAAGCAGTTGCAAAATGATCTTTAATCGCATTGGCTTCTGCTTGAACTATAGGAGGAGGAAGGAGTGCAATAAAGCACAGTTGTTTATTACTCACAGTCTCATTGCCTTTTTTCTTGCTTAGTTTTCCATCTTAAATAATGATTGATTTTTAAAATGCCGTTATTTGTAAAAATTGAAAAAGGAATTGTTGATAAACCGACCTTTGATCAATATGTTCCTGATCATGTTGCCTATGTGAAAGACTTAATTAGCAAAGGGTATTCTGCTCGTAGTGGTTATTGGGGAGATTATGGGGGAGGGATGCTTTTATTTGAAGCCGCGAGTCTAGAAGAGGCTCAAACTATTGTCGAGAATGATCCCCTTGTAAAAAATGGTTGTGTCAGTTATGAACTCCATGAGTGGCGAATTGTGGTGGAGTAATCGCGTTTTCTCCTCATTTATGTTAGTATAGAGTTGATCTGGAGTTGCGCGATCGTAACGCCCGAACCTTGTCAGGACCGGAAGGTAGCAGCAATAAGGGATGCTTACGATAGGCGCATCTTCCGGATCTTCTTTTTTGTTTCCCTACGAGTTAATTTCTGATTGTTACCGAGATAAGTCGGACAATTCACCACAAATTCACCACATTAGAAAAACTCTCGGTAGTCCTTCCCTTGTTCTAGAATTACAGGGAATCAGGAAAAGGAGTGCTAGCCCTTTTCCAAAGTCTTGCTAAATTATCCACGAGAAGATCAAGGCTTTGCGGGTCAGAAAGTCGATGATTTCCCTGTTTGATTACAACCAGCGTCACCTCATCACTCCCTAATTCTTGTTGCAACTGACAACTCCACCGCCAAGGAATGACACTATCCTGCAAGCCATGAATTAAAGTGACAGGACAAGTAAGGTCATGGAGATGTTTATTTTTCAAGAGATTATGACTCACTGCTTCCTCCACATAACGCTGGGTTAGCGGTAAACCACTATAATCGAGGATTGTTTCGCCTTTGACTTTTAACGCTTCCTTTTGCTGCTCACTCAGATTCGGTAGAACCAACTCCGAGATAAAGTCAATGGCAGTGGCAATCCCCATTAAACCAGAAATCCGTTGTGGATATTGTAGTGCCAACAACATCATGATCCAGCCTCCCATGGAAGAACCGATCAAAATTTGTGGCCCTGAGGTGATTGTTTCCAAGATATAACGGGCATGATTTGTCCATTGACCTAATGTTCCTTCCCGAAATTCACCGCTAGAGTTACCATGCCCCCCATAATCCATTAAAGTTGCTTGAACCCCTTGTTGCTTTGCCCAAGAAAAGATTGTAGTCGCCTTGGTTCCCTCCATATCTGAACCATACCCAGGGAGAAATAAGAGTCCTGGCTGATGATTTTGTTCAGAGGAGGCAGGATGATGACGATAAGCGATTTGAGTGCCATCAGGATGTTGGCAATATTTGATTTCCATGATTCTCCTATCTTAAAAATTAATAGAAATCCCCCACTACACTTAAAGCGTTAGTCGGGGGAAATTTGGAATTACTCTTAGTAGGTGGCGGCAACTGCAAGATTTTCGGGAATTACGTTCCGCAAACGTTGACCATAGAATTTTAAGGCGTTACCGCCTAGTAATCGTCCTAGGTAATCGCGATCATAGTCAGCAATGTTGGCAGCGTCGCTAACACAGTCTTTTAATACGCCATCCCAGTGACCATAATCTCCTGAGAAGCAAGCAATCTGTTTACCCATTTCGCCCATAGCTTGGGGAAGATAGGAGGGGCCGGGATCATCAGATTCAAAGGAGGCAAAAATCTGTCCCCGTTTGAAATAATCCAGGGGATCGCGATCGCGCAAGTGATAATGTTCATAGAGACTGTCATCCTCAATTTTGCTGGGATCAGTCTGCTTGTTCCACAACAGATCAAACAAGTTTCGCGCCTGGGAGATAATATTCACGTTATTCTCACCACCACGTTCTTGAACCATTAACTTGGTAAAATCCATTAAAGAGGGGCGATAGGGATTTTTGGGATCAAAGTCGCGAATCCGTTTTTCCCAGTGTTCATGAAACGCATGGGCAAGATCAGGAATCCAACCACATCCCCCTTCTAAGAAGCCAACACGAAGATTAGGGAACTCTTCAAATGCCCCATCAAACACCATCCGTGCTAACGCCAACTGCTGCTGATTCCGTTGGACAAAAATATGGTGGAGAATAAAGGTTTCCATGTGATCGGCAATGCCACCGACCATATCAGAACCGGGACCGCCATGAATGCCTAGCCCAATATCGAGATCAACTGCTGCTTGTAAAATAGGACGGAAATCAGGGTGAGAAATTGCCTTACAAGTGCGAACCTCAGGGAAAGCATCCGGGGCTTTGGGATGAGGAATGGGGAGATTCGGCGCAACTGCCACCGAGATCATCCCCAATTCGTTGACACAACGGTACATTTCTTTCACCGCTTCATCCACATCTTGTAAGGAAATCACCCCAATGGGTTGTAAGCGATTATTATACCCCTTACAATCATCGGCCATGTAGTTATTGTAAGCCTTACATAGGGCAATAGCTAGGTCTTTATCAAGAATGCTAGAAAAAATGAGATTGAGTGATCCATAAATAGCATGAATATCAATCCCTTCCTGATCCATGTGTTCGAGACGAATTTTATTAAACATCGCCCCTAAGGTTGTTTCAGGGTGAAGCGTCCGAAAGCCTCCTTTCCCTAAACCTTGGGGTTTTGGAAACATCCGCACCAAATCATTTTCCTTGGTTTGTGGATTCCAATCCACCACTCGCGCCCGTTGATCCCCTAAGCTATCCACCACTAAGCCGATCCGATCGCGATATTCAGCTTCTAAATAATCGCGCATAATGAGCGGATTTTCTAACTTATGGGCATCCGCATCAATAACTAATAAACCGTTATACATTCACTCAAACTCCTCGTATTAACGATGTGCAATATTTTAGATTAATTGGACTGTTGTTTGGTTTGTTGAAATAACTGTCGTAAGCCAAACCAATTTCCTAATGACCAACTAATGGAAACTAAAATGACAATGCCTGGGTATTGCTTAAAAGCTGGTTCGTTCTTTTCAAATAAGATGTGTCCCCCAATAGCAAAAATTTGGGTTAAAATCCCACAGATTAATGTCAATCGCCAATCAACAAATAATAAACCAATTCCAATAAATACTAGCAAATTAGCCATGTGGTGTAAGGCTTGATTTATTGGATGTTGATGACCGGCAATAAAAGATTCTTTTGCTTGTTGGAAGTAAGTCAATCTCATCCTCCTTTTATTAATAATTTGTGAAACTTGAGCCAGTGGATAGGGATGGGGAATTTCAGCTTTTCTAGCTCTGACAGTCTAACTCATTTACCACCATTTGAGAGTAAAATATCCTGCCTGCTGAGACAGTTCCTCTTCTGTCACCCAATCCACTAATTTATAAGTGCCAAACACATGATCCCACCAATCAACCCCTAAACCAAAATTGTGATACCACATTCCATACTTGTGATGAACATAATGGACAGGCATTTTCATCCAGAAGCATCGTCTGGGGTTATCATGTTGCAGTTGATGGGCATAAGCAGAAAAAGCAGCATACGCTATTCCCCCTAGCATCCAACCGATTCCAGCTTCCAAAGAAAAGAAAAAGGGAATTAGCATGATCACTAGAGTGCCTTTGAGATAATCTAAAAATTCCCAAAGTACGCCCTGCCCTTCATTACGGCGATGATGATCTCGGTGACGTTCTCCTAACTTTTCGGAAGAGTGCATCAATCGGTGTATCCAATATTCCACTAAGCTAGCGAGAATAAAGGCACTAATGAAGAAAATTAGAGCAACCATGTATATTATTGAATTTGTTTGAAATCTTGTCTAGGATTGTCAACTTCCCATTCTAGCGGAAAAAACGTGAATTTTTAAGCAAGTTTTAGAGGTTTTAGCCGTTAATTTTATAAAGATTTTCTTTAAGTTTTCCTCAATTTCCACGGAATTAAGCATTAAAGGATATCTCACCATACTAGTTGATGAGGTTAAGGTTGAATTTTACGAATGGATGTTCTAATAAAGGAGTATCCCTTCCCTTTGAAAAAATAAAGTGCCTGAATATTGCAGAAATAATACTCACAAAAGAGGGAAGGTGGCAAAATAATGAGGAAAGTTCTCTAAATAGTAGGTAGGTAATGTGGAATCGTTTTAGTCTTCGGTGTGATGGTTGTGGTTATTCTGTACCGAAAGAGAAGTTAACTCAATTTTCTACAGTAAAAGTGAATAGCCAATGTCCTAACCCTAATTGTAATCAATACTTACTCAATGTTCATTATGATTTGGGTAGCGATCACTTTCTAAATTGGAAAAATCAGCTTTTACAACGTCCGGGGAGTTTATGGCGCTATTGGGAATTACTCCCTCTAGTAAATTGGGACATGGCGGTTACGTTTGGGGAAGGATGGACTCCTTTAATTCCCTTAAAACGTTTTGGAAGCAAAATTGGGCTGTCTAATGTTTATCTCAAGGATGAACGACAGGGCCCAACTGCTACTTTTAAGGATCGACAAGCAACTGTGGCGATTTCCTTTCTAAAAGAACAAGGAATTAATGATCTGGTGTTAGCCTCAACGGGGAATGTCGCGATCGCGTATTCTGCTTATGCTGCCAGGGCTGGGATTCAGGTTTATGCGTTTTTTCCCCAAGGGGTTTCCCCTACCAAAATTAAAGAAGCCAGTTTATATGGGGCAAAAGTGATGGCAGTAGAGGGCACTTATGATCAAGCAAAAGCAATGGCAGCCCAATTTGCTAAGAATCAGGGGATTTTCCTCGATCAAGGCATTAAAACCTTTGCTGGGGTGGAAAGTATGAAAACCATGGGCTTTGAAATTGCTGAACAGTTGGGTTGGTGTTCACCAGATTGGTATATACAGGGCGTGAGTGGTGGCATGGGGCCGGTAGGAGTGGCAAAAGGATTTAAGGAATTAAAAGCCCTGGGGTTAGTGGATAAAATTCCTGCATTAGGCTTGGTTCAGTCTGCTGGATGTGCCCCCATTGCTAATAGTTTTCATGGTGGAGAACAAAACGTTTCCGTTGTCAATTCCCCAGAAACCGCGATCGCGACTTTAGCCACTGGCAATCCGGGCATTGCCTATCATCTCCTTAAACAACATCTCGATACTCATGGTGGCAACTGTGCCACAGTAACCGATGCCGAAGCCTGGGCAATGGTGCAACAATTAGCGACAAGCGAAGGTCTTTTAGTAGAACCAGCAACCGCCGTGACTTTTATGGGAGTCGTGAAGCTAGCTGAAAAAGGGATTATTTCCCCTGAAGAAACCGTCGTCATTAATTGTTCAGGACGAGAAAAAGATATTACAACAGTGACTTAAATTAAGTTTCTAACGTAATCTCTTGTTGAACAGTTAATCCCTTAAACAGTTGACGATCTTCACTAATATGAGGAAGTTTCATTTGAGAATCTGGCACTCCGCGATCAATGAGTCTTTCTCGGACAATGTCAAAACTCCCCGGAGCAAGGATTCGCAAGCGGGGAGGAGGCACTTCTCCTTCTCGTTTGAGGGCATAATGAGGGTTGGTTTCTTTTAAGAGTTCATCAAACCGACGTAGAAAATGAGAACTCTCTTCCAATTTACTTTCAGGCGGTAATTCAATATTCAGAAGATAATGAGGAGGAAATTCCTTTTCCGAAAGGGTGACAAAGAAATCATGGATTGTCATTCCCCATTCTTCTTGCAGCGATCGTAGCACGGCGATAACATGAGCTTCCGTAGTCTTTTCACTAGTAGAAGAAAGGATTCCCCCGCGACGATGGCGGAAAATTAGGGTTGGGCTTTGCTCAAAAAAGTCACCAATTTCCACCACATCCCCAATGTCGTAGCGATAGAAGCCACTATAATTGCTGACTAAAATCCGATAGCGTTCTCCGGGTTTAACTTCTGTTGCTAAGAGAGTCTGAGGGTTTTCTTGATCCCATTCTGACTCGGGGATAAATTCAAAAAAACCAGTATTCACAGCTAAGGCACTTGCATCATTATTAACATCCGTATAAACGCTAAAAGTTCCTTCAGCACTGGCAAAAGCACCCCCAAATACTGGAAGATGATCGAGATCATAATCAGAGAAATGTTGCAAATAAAAATCGGAAGTTCCGCCTCTGGCTGTAGTAATATAAGCCAAATTTTTCCAAGCCAGAGGTGGGGTCAATCTTCCTTCTGTATTTAGAATTTCCCGTAATTCTCGCGCCCGTTTTGGACTGGCAGAAAAACGGCGATTCAAGCGCGATCGCATTTTAGAATCCAGATCTAAATCCTTGGGAAGGGTTCCTCGTTCTAAATCTTGAATAAAGGATTCAGCATACTTTTCTAAATAGTGGCAAATCCGAAGAATTAACATGGGGAAGTTGGCAATTAATCCCCCTAACTCCTCATTTCGTAAAGAGAAAAGCAAGCATAAATAGGTGCGAGTGAAGCTGTCTGCTACTTGTAAAGTAGTAAAAGGATGAGCAAATAGCCATTCGTAAAGCCATTTTCGGGTGTGTAAAACCCCTGGGCCTGCTGGGCCGTATTTGAGGCCACCTTCCGTATAGCCTCTGATTAAAGCAGGATTAGTGACTAATAATTTTTCTAGCTTTTTACCACGCTGGCGTAGCGCCGTATCTAGAAAGCCCATACTAGCTAAATTAGCTTTCCCAAGAGAGTTTTGAAAGCGTTGAGTAACGGGAATTTTCTTTTGTTTTCCCGTTGAACCACTGGTTATATTGATATAAATAACGGGATCAGGAGTGAGAACATTTTTCTCGCCTTGGGCAATGCGTTGCGTATAGGGATCATAGGCACTATAGGGAAGAATGGGAATGCGCGATCGAAACTGGTCAATGGTTTTTATTTCTTCTAAATGGTAATGACGACCTAACTCTGTTTTTTGATGATGCTGGAGTAAGGTTTTTAAGTATTTTTCTTGTGTCGCTAAGGGGTGTTTCGTTTGCTCAATTAATTCATTTTTAGCGCGGTGACCAAGGGTGGTTAGAATTTGAAAGGGTAAGTTAGCCACAAGTATAATATCTGAATTTTGATCAAGGTTAACCAACGCGATCGTAACTGATGTGATTTATTAAAAGCAAGTTCATGATACCCCTCTTCAGTCTTAGCCGTAGCTTATACCATTTTCAAAAAATCAGGTTACAGTAGATCCCCCCTTCGCCCCCCTTTACTAAGGCAGGGCTGTTTCATTCTCGGGGTAGAATTGTCAAGGTAAAGCGCGATCGCGGTAATTCATCGGTTTGGTTAAAATTAGTCCCTTAAAACTTATTTATAGAACCCTGCATAAAGGGTTTTTTCCTATCTACAGAGTAACAGCCTCACCAAGATAGATGTATTCAGTTGAAGGAGATTATGATGAAACGGTTTAAAATTTATCAAATCAGCATTCTTAGTTTAATCAGATTATTGATTCCCTCAACGCTATTGAATGTTACGCTCAAACAACCAATTGGGCAAAAATCTTGCAAAAACTTCTAATATCTCTTTATGTCATTGGTTTATAAAGGACGAAAGATAAATAAAGGTTGGGCTACAATCCCCGACCTCTTTAATTATGGATTTAAATATTCCACACAGATAAACGGTAAATATTTAGCGCGATCGCGCTGATGATGAGAAGATTTAATTAATGAAACGCTTTGAATATCTTTGGCAAGTCGCAGAGAGAGATCGCGCTCAAGCTGTGGGAAACAAAAGCAGTTTTCCAATCAATCCCAGTAAACCAGTAATCAGGGCAACACTGAGAGTTACCAACAAATTCCAGACTCTTCCCTCTTGCTTGTTGAACTGATCAGATAAGGCTTTTATCATTTATTTTTGAGTTTCCAAGGATTAAAAATTTTAACAGTTGTTGCGCTAAAATCGTTAACATTACGAGTAACAACTGCTAAATCATAAACTAAGGCGGTTGCTGCAATTAAACTGTCCATAACAGCTAATTTTGTTCCCTTAGCTTCTAATTCTCCACATAATCTTGCCCACCGATCAATTACACTTTGATTAATTGTTAAAATTCTTCCTTCAAATCGAACTCCGATTCTCTCGACCCATTCCCAAAGACGTTGAGATCGGACAGGTTGAGATTTTTCAAGTTTAATTATACCTTTTTTCAGTTCTCCAATTGATAAAATACTAATCAGTAAATGTTCTTCTCTTTGCTGATCTAACCAATTAATTACTACTGTGTTCGGTTGCTTTTTAACATATTCAGATAGAACACAGGTATCAAGCAAATAGTTCATAGAGTAATGTTTCGTCCTGTGTCTTGATTTCTAGTAAAAATTTCCTCTTCTCCTTCTTCAAGTTCGGGGAGTAGCAAAACTTCTGATAATTTATAATCACTATCTTTAATCGTTGTAGTATTTTTATTTGCATTTAAGTTGTCAAGAATTAAGGAAGCTATTCTCGTTTGTTCTGTTTTAGGTAGCTGCTTTAACTGATTAATTGCTTTCTCTAATAAAGGAATCATCGTTTAATTCTCTGTACTCTCTCTGCCCTATCATAGCCTTTTTCTTTCATTATTCTCTATTTTATTTCTTCTTTGTAACTGGTAACTGGTCATACAGTTGAGGGGCACACAAAACGGCAAAGCGGTTAATTTCAGCGCGATCGCGCTCAAGCTGTGGGAAACAAAAGCAGTTTTCCAATCAATCCCAGTAAACCAGTAATCAGGGCAACACTGAGAGTTACTAACAAATTCCAGACTCTTCCCTCTTGCCTGTTGAACTGATCAGAAAGGTTATTCGTTTTTTCCTCCACTCTTGCTAATCGCGAGTCTATGGATTGTAATTTTTCGTTTTGGGTATCGAATTTTGATTCCAAAGAGTCAAAACGTCCTTCCAAAGAGTCAAAACGCCCTTCCAACCTTTCGAGTATTTGAGCAAAATCAGTGTCTGTTGCCATTTATTTCCCCTCATTAAGCGCATCTTCTGAAATTTGTTGGGGCATCAGTAGCATGATGTATTACTATGTACTATCCTACAAATATTGTAAAGCGCGATCGCGCTGTAGGTGACCGTGTTCAAAGAACACATCGCTAAAAGGGGAGAAAATGAAAGATAGAATTTAAATTCCTCTTTTTTATAGATTTATTAGCAACATCGCGTACCTCCCAATATTCATCCCGAGCCAGTTTTCGGAGGATTTTAGGGGAAGTATTGGGGTTAAAAGCTACTTCTTGGCGTACCCACAAAATTTCATCCCGAGCCAGTTGTTGGAGAATTTCTATGGGAGTATTGGGGTTAGAGGCGACTTTCCAGCGTACCGAAAAATATTTATCCCGAGCCAGTTGTTGGAGAATCTCAGAGGAAGTATTGGGGTTAGAGGCAACTTTATCGCGTACATTGTTATCCCGAGCGAGTAGTCGGAGAATCTCAGAGGAAGTATTGGGGTTAGAGGCGACTTCAGAGCGTACCCTCCCATCTTCATCCCGAGCCAGTATTTGGAGAATTTCAGGGGAAGTGTTGGGGTTAGAGCCTACGTTAATGCGTACCCTAAAATCTTCATCCTGAGTCAGTTGTTGGAGAATTTCAGGAGGAGTGTTGGGGTTAGAAGCTACTCCTAGGCGTACCCCACAATCTTCATCCTGCGCCAGTTGTTGGAGGAGTTCTAGGGGAGTATTGGGGTTTTTGGCGACTCTAGAGTGTACCCACCCATTTCCATCCCGAGCCAGTTGTTGTAGGAGTTCTAGGGGAAGGTTGGGGTTAGAGCCGACTTTAACTAGAGATTCAATAGCTACTCGACTTACCCTCTCATCTTTATCCCGAGCCAGTTGTTGTAGGAGTTCTAGGGGAAGATTGGGGTTAGAGCCGACTTTAACTAGAGATTCAATAGCTACTCGACTTACCCTCTCATCTTTATCCCGAGCCAGTTGTTGGAGGAGTTCTAGAGAAGTGTTAGGGTTAGAGCCAACTTTTTTGCGTACATCGCTATTTTTATCCCGAGCCAGTTGTTGGAGAAGTTCTAGGGGAGTGTTGGGGTTAGATCCGACTCCAGAGCGTACCAGCCAATATTCATCCTGAGCCAGTTGTTGAAGAATTTCAGGGGGAGTCTGATCAGCTTTTACCAACTCCAACTTCTCCACAAACGTCGCTTCTGCTACGACCTTTAATCCCTCCTGACCATACTGAACCGCTTGTTGGAGGGCAATAACACGCTCTTGTTGATTGGAATTTTTTAAGCGTTGTTTTAATCCTTCAATACCACCAAGGACAGCCCCTCGTTTTGGCGTAGTTTGCCCGCCTAAAACGGCATCAGTTTCTTTCGGTTTCTTGTTTTCAGTCATGGCTAGAGTTTAATTCAATATAGAAATGGGGACATTTTAAACGGTTTAGGAAAAAGTTAAGACCAAGAACCAGTAGCGCGCGCTGTAGGTGACCGTGTTCAAAGAACACATCGCTAAAAGTAGAGAAAATGAAAGCTAGAGTTGAAATCCTCTTTTTCTTAGAGAATTATTAGCTTCCCTGCGTACCCATTCATGTTCATCCCGAGCCAGTAGTTGGAGGAGTTCTGGGGGAGTTTGGCGGTTAAAGGGTACCCAAAAGCGTACCCTATGATCTTCATCCCGAGCCAGTTCTTGGAGAACTTCAGGGGGAGTGTTGGGGTTAGAGGCGACTCCTTTGCGTACGCTCCAATCTTCATCCCGAGCCAGTTGTTGAAGAAGTTCTAGGGAAAGGTTGGGGTTAGAGGCGACTCCAGAGCGTACCAGCCTATCTTCATCCCGAGCCAGTTGTTGGAGAATTTCAGGGAGAGTATTACGGTGAGAGGCTACTTTATAGCGTACCTTCCCATGTTTATCCCGAGCCAGTTGTTGAAGGACTTCAGGAGGAGTATTACAGTGAGAAGGTACTTCATCATATAGAGGTTTTAATATGATCTCCTTAAGCAGTTGTTGGAGGAGTTCTGGGGGAATGTTGGGGTTAGAGGCTAGTTCATAGCGTACCAATACATCTTCATCCCGAGCCAGTTGTTGTAAGAGTTCTAGGGGAGTGTTGGGGTTAGAGGCGACTTTTGTGCGTACACTCGGATCCTGATCCTGATCCAGTTGTTGGAGAGTTTCAGGGGGAGTGTTGGGGTTAGAGGCGACTCCTTCGCGTACATCCTTATCTTCATCCCGAGCCAGTTGTTGGAGAAGTCCTAGGGGAGTGTTGGGGTTAGATGCGACTTCAGAGCGTACCCCATAATGTTCATCCCGAGCCAGTTGTTGGAGGAGTTCTAGGGGAGTATTGGGGTTTAAGGCGACTTCAGAGCGTACCCCATAATGTTCATCCCGAGCCAGTTGTTGAAGGAGTTCTAGGGGAGTATTGGGGTTTAAGGCGACTCCAATGCGTAGTGATACATCTTCATCCCGAGCCAGTTGTTGAAGGAGTTCTAGGGGAAAGTTGGGGTTAGATGCGACTTCTCTGCGTACATCCTTATGTTCATCCCGAGCCAGTTGTTGGAGAGTTTCAGGGGGAGTGTTGGGGTTAGAAGCGACTCCTCGGCGTATCCCCTTACTTTCATCCCGAGCCAGTTGTTGGAGGAGTTCTAGGGGAGTGTTGGGGTTTTGGGCGACTCTAGAGCGCACCAGCTCTTCATCCCGAGCCAGTTGTTGGAGAACTTCAGGGGGAGTGTTGGGGTTAGAGGCGACTACATCGCGTTGGCGTACATCATCACCATTTCTAGACTGAGCCAGTTGTTGGAGGAATTCTAGGGGAGTGTTGGGGTTAGAGGCTATTCCTTTGCGTACATCCCAATCTTCATCCCGAGCCAGTTGTCGGAGAATTTCAGGGGGAGTGTTGGGGTTAAAGGCTACTTCTCGACGTACCACCACCCCTTCATCTTGAGCCAGTTGTTGGAGAATTTCAGGGGGAGTATTGCGGTGAGAAGCTACTTCTCGACGTACCACCACCCCTTCATCTTGAGCCAGTTGTTGGAGAATTTCAGGGGGAGTATTGCGGTGAGAAGCTACTTCTCCGCGTAGCTCCATATCTTGATCTTGAGCCAGTTGTTGGAGAATTTCAAGGGGAGTGTTGGGGTTAGAAGCTACTTCATTGCGTACCTTCCAATTAGAATTTTCCGAGCGTTTTTTTAATCTAAAAACAGGATCTTGATCAAGTAATGCGAGAATTTCAGGGGGAGTCTGATCAGCTTGTTCCAACTCCAACTTATCCCCAAACGTTGCTTCTGCAACGAGCTTTAATCCCTCCTCACCATATTGAACCGCTTTTTGGAGGGCAATAACACGCTCTTGTGGATCGGAATTTTCCAAGCGTTGTTTTAATCCTTCAATGCCACCAAGAACAGCCCCTCGTTTTGGCGCAGTTGTTTGCCCGCCTAAAACAGCATCGGTTTCTTTGGGTTTTTTGTTTTCAGTCATGGCTAGAGTTAAATTCAATATAGGATTGGGGACATTGTAAACGGTTTAGGAAAAAGTTAAGACCAAGAACCAGTAGCGCGCGCTGTAGGTGACCGTGTTCAAAGAATACATCGCTAAAAGGGGAGAAAATGAAAGATAGAATTTAAATTCCTCTTTTTTATAGATTTATTAGTTGCGCTATGTCCCCCCCCCATATTCATCCCGAGCCAGTTGTTGGAGGAGTTCTAGGGGAGTATTGGGGTTAGAGGCGACTTCTTTGCGTACCCATTCATGTTCATCCCGAGCCAGTTGTTGGAGGAGTTCTAGGGGAGTATTGGGGTTAGAGGTGACTTCTTCGCGTACCCACCCATATTCATCCCGAGCCAGTTGTTGGAGGAGTTCTAGGGGAGTGTTGGGGTTAGAGGCGACTCTTGCGCGTACCCTCTCATCTTCATCCTGAGCCAGTTGTTGGAGAATTTCAGGGGAAGTCTTGGGTTGGGAAGCGACTTGTTTGCGTACTACCCACCCATCTTCATCCCGAGCCAGTTGTTGGAGGAGTTCTAGGGGAGTGTTGGGATTAGAAGCTACTTTTTGGCGTACCCCGCAATACTTATCCCGAGCCAGTTGTTGGAGAGCTTTAGGGGAAGGGTTGGGGTTAGAGGCGACTTCTTTGCGTACGATCGAATCTTTATCCTGAGCCAGTTGTTGGAGGAGTTCTAGGGGAGTGTTGGGGTTAGAAGCTACTCCAGAGCGTACCACCCAATCTTTATCCCGAGCCAGTTGTTGAAGAGCTTCAGAGGGAGTGTTGGGGTTAGAAGCTACTTTTTGGCGTACATTAGTATCTTCATCCTGAGCCAGTTGTTGGAGATTTTCAGGGGGAGTATTGGGGTTAGAGGCGACTTTAGAGCGTACATTAGTATTTTCATCCCGAGCCAGTTGTTGGAGAATTTCAGGGGGAGTGTTGGGGTTAGAGGCGACTTTAGAGCGTACATTCCAATTAGAATCTTCCGAGCGTTTTTTTAATCTAAAAATCGGATCTTGATCAAGCAATGCCAGAATTTCAGGGGGAGTCTGATCAGCTTTTGCCAACTCGCACTTATCCCCAAATGTCGCTCCTGCAACGAGCTTTAATCCCTCATCACCATATTGAACGGCTTGTTGGAGGGCGATAACACGCTCTTGTTGATTGGAATTTTTTAAGCGTTGTTTTAATCCTTCAATACCACCAAGGACAGCCCCTCGTTTTGGCGTAGTTTGCCCGCCTAAAACCGCATCAGTTTCTTTCGGTTTCTTATTTTCAGTCATGGTTTATCTCTTCTAGATTTTCCTCTCATTTTTCTGGATTAATCATTAGATAGCAGTGATGAATTATTATGATTATTTAAACCCATTTCCCCACAACTACCTTGACTGTTCCATCTTCTAAAACTTCTTCCTCTTCTACATCAAATCCTTCTTCCTCCACTGTTTCCATTAAAGTCCGATGAGCATACTTTTGGTTAATTTGATTTAAAAACTCTTTCTCATTAATGCTTGCTCCCCAAAAATCAGCGACTAATTCATAATTTCCTTGATTGTTACGAAAGCCTAAATCATAGCCATTGTTTTGCCGAATTACATAGTCAGCGTTGGTTCGATTCCCTTGATAACCTCTGACTTGAGCATTGGTTTCGACTTGATAGCCAAGTTCGGTTAAAATTTGTTGGAGAATGTCTCCATTTTTAATTTGAATTTTGATGGTACTAAAGTGTGACATGATTTTTCCTCCTTATTTGGTTGTTAAAAAACTAATCAACTTGAATGGGATTAATCCCTGTTGAAGATTGATAATTCCGTAATTCTTGTAATAAGTCATCATCTTTAGAAGCAGTTCTTGCCCCTGCTTCCGCTGCCCATTTTTTCAAGGCTTCAATTTGTTGATGCGCGATCGCGCTTAAGGGAACTGTTTCTTCTAAGGCAGCTAAAATATCTTCTGTCGTAAAATCTCGCCGTTTGCCACTTTCTCCATCTCCAAAAGCAAGGTGCATGGCATCAATAATCGCTTGCTGAATCTCTGCACCACTAAAATTTTCTGAAGATTGAGCCAGTAAATCCAAATTAAATTCTTGTAAGCGCGAGCCTCTAATTTGTTGTAAATGTACCCGAAAGATGGCTTTGCGTTCCTTCTCTGTAGGAAGATTGATAAAGAAAGTTTCATCAAATCGTCCTTTTCTTAATAATTCTGCCGGTAACACTTGCACATTGTTAGCCGTGGCGACAATAAAAACAGGCTGCGTTTTCTCCTGCATCCAAGTAATTAACGAGCCAAAAACTCGTTCTGATGTTCCTGAATCTCCACTTACCCCACTGCTAATACTGCCAAAAGCCTTATCAATTTCATCTATCCAGAGAATGCACGGCGACATAGCTTCTGCTAACTGAATCATTTGTCGCACTCGACTCTCACTTTCCCCGACAATTCCGCCAAATAATCGCCCTGTATCTAAGCGTAATAAGGGAACTCGCCATTCATGGGCTATGGTTTTGGCAGATAGGGATTTTCCTGTTCCTTGGATGCCGACTAATAGCAGCCCTTTTGGGGTGGGAATACCATAGCGTTTGGCTTCATCGCTAAAGGCATCTTTTCGCATCCTCACCCATTCTTTGAGATTTTCTAAGCCGCCAACACTTTTTAAGGAATCTGGTGCAGGGGAAAATTCCAAAATTCCTGTTTGTCGAATGGTTTGTCGTTTCTCTTCTAAAACAACATCAATATCTGTTTCATTGATTTCCTGTTTAGCAGCGAGAGCCTTTGCTAAAACTCGCCTAATTTTAGCACGACTTAACCCCTGACAGGCTTTGAGAAATTGTTCTTTTCCCAGTCCTTCTAGTTTCAATTTATCAGGAGTAACTAATTGCGAAACCAAGTAATCAATCTCTTTTAGATTAGGAAGGGGAAAATCTAGAACTGTTATTTCTTCAGATAATTCAGGGGGAATTTCTAGGCGATGAGAAAGCAAAAGGATCGTCTTACGGCTGGTTTTTAATTCACGGGTGAGATTTTTTAATTCCCGAATAATGGGGGCATTTTTATCAGCTTCAGGATTTTTAAGGATGCCATGTAAATCACGGAAAACAAAAAGTGTTCCTTGATCCTCTTTCGTGGTATGAACGCGACTTAAAGCACCGATGATTGATGCTTTATCTTTATGATTATCGCTCCAACCTCGGACAATATCCCAATATATAACTTGGCGTTGAGGTTGACTATTGTGGGAGACTTGTTCAAGAACTTCTTCGATTGGTTCTTCTTCAGTGGCGACGAGATAAATTAAAGGATAGCGCGATCTTAGCATTAAATCTAATTGCGCGATCGTCTCTTGATGGGGGTGTTGAGGACTAAGGACAGCGTCTTTAGAAGTAGGTCGAGCAGTCATGAACATTCTCCAATCGTTAAATATTAGGCTAACATTATTTTTTGGGAAAAATGACCACTTCACTTAAGATTTAAATCAATTAAGGAGTTTAATATAGCGTTTCCTACTACGGTTGAGGGATACAGGAGTCATTGGTTTACAAAGGACGAAGGACAAAAACCTCATGAGCGTGAAAAGCTATAAAATAGAGATAAACTACCAAAACTGAGCAATTATGGCAGAATATCAACGAGTGGAATACCGCATTGGAAAAGATGGCAAAATTACTGAACAAGTTATCGGTGCTTCAGGAGAAAGTTGCAAGGAAACTACCTCTGACATTGAATCAGCTTTAGGAGAAGTTGAATCCCAAGAACTTCTCCCTGAATATTACGAAGGAGAAGAAAACTTAGCCAATCAAGAAACTCAGTTTTTACAGCAAGGAAATGAGTAGCGAACAAGAATTATTTTGGTCAAGTTGGTTGTTTCTACTAGCAGCGATTATTGGTATTCTTTGGCTGCAAGATCAATGGTCAAAACCAACGGAAAACTCGAAAGCCTCACCATCTACTTCTCCCGATACTGAAGATTTCAAAGAAGAATGTCAACGGTTACGAAAACAATTAGAAACGCAAAGAGAGACAGTTAAAGAAGAAATCCAACAAGTAACTTTTGAACAATTACAATCCCTGTTGACTCAATTTCCTAGTGCGCGAAAAATGGCAGAAGCGAAACCCAATTTACCGGCTAGTAATTTTTCTGCTTTATTTACTCCCCTCGAAAATTTATTAGAGGAATGGGAAATTACACCCATTGGTGAAGTTTGGCAACAGGTAGAATTTGATCCTCAATCTCATCAAGCCGATAGTGAAGAAATAGAGGTAGGAGAAAAAGTGTATGTACGCTTTGTGGGGTATCGTCAGGGGGAAAAAATTCTAGTTCCTGCGAAAGTGAGTCGTACTTTACCCGCAGGGGTGGTTGAGAGTTAAAAGGAAAATGACCATTATTGCTGTTGATTTTGGAACCACTAACACTGTTATCAGTTATCTTCCTCCCGACTCTGAAACTCCAACCACAGTCAAACTTGATCAACTCTCACGAGTGTTCCGCCTACGCAATCAGCAAGGAGAGATTAAAGAAGTTCCTGTGATTCCTTCCTTGTTGTTTATTGATTCCTCTGGACAGCCAAAAGTGGGAGAACTTGTCCGATCGCGCCGTTTAGGGTTAACGCAACCGCAACGCTTTTTTAAGGGATTTAAGCAGGATTTGGTAGCAGATTTTCAACCCCCTCCTAGAGAAATTGATGGTGATTTCTATCCCCCAGAAACCGTATGTGAGCAGTTTTTAACGACGATTTGGCAAACCTTACAAGCAGAAAATTGGCAGCCAACACAAGCCGTATTTACAGTTCCTGTGGGCGCATTTGAACGCTATCGACACTGGTTTTGGCAATTATCTGAAAAATTAAGGATTCCCCAATTACAATTAGTGGACGAATCTACAGCCGCCGCCTTAGGTTATGCCCAAAAGCGTCCTAACGCCTTGATTTTAGTGATTGATTTTGGTGGCGGCACTCTAGATTTAAGTTTAGTTCGTACGGCTTTTGGGACAAATGAGCAAGAATTAAAAGGAGAAGTTATTGCCAAAGCCGATGCTTATGTTGGGGGGAGTGATATTGATGCTTGGATCGTTGAAGATTATTTGAAATCTATAGGTCGCCGTCGAGAAGAGGTTGATGAGACAACGTGGCAGAATTTATTGGCAATCGCAGAACAACTGAAAATTCGATTATCTGGAAAAGAAGAAGCTAAGGAAAGCTGGTTAAATGAGGAAACCTTTGAATCTTATGAAATCAGCTTACAGCGTAATCATTTAGAGGAGATTTTAGAAGTCCGTCAGCTTTTAGATCAACTGCGAGAAGTGCTAGATGATGTGATCTCCACTGCCTTACGGAAAGGGATACAAAAAAATGAAATTGAACAAGTGTTACTTACAGGGGGAACGTCTCTCATTCATGCAGTGCAAAATTTGGTGATTTCTTTCTTTGGACGAAAGCGAGTACAGTTTTCTAACCCGTTTGAAGCGGTTTCTCATGGGGCGTTAGTGGCAGCGAGTTTGCACAAGTTAGAGGATTACTTACGCCACAGTTATGCCATTCGTCTCTGGGATCCAGCATTACAACAATATCAGTATTATCAGCTTTTTGAGAAAGGAACCACCTATCCCTGTGAGGGGGAAACGTTAATCTTACAAGTAGCCGTAGAAGGACAAAAAGAGATTGAATTAGATATTGGCGAGTTAGCAGAAGTGTCTCAAGCAGGAGAAGTCAGTTATGATGCTCAAGGGAGAATGACTGCAGGAAACATCAATCACCAGCTACGGTTTAGTTCCTTGGCTGAAAATCGAGAACAGGTTTGTGTCGCCCATTTAGATCCTGTTGGAAAAGTAGGGCGCGATCGCGCAGCAGTCACCTTTGCCATTAATGAACGGCGCATCTTGGTAGCAACTGTCACAGATTTATTAACCCAACAAGTCTTGGTGGATCATCAAGAAGTGGTCAAGCTAAGGTAGGGTTTGCTTTATTTAGCAAGGAACAAACTACCTCGTTTTTCTTAAGAAGAAGTTAAATCAGAAGAAATAATCGCGATTGCCCCACTATGTAAGGGTTTCAGGCGATTACTTTCAATTTTCACCCCGAGAATGAAACAGCCCCTGCTTTACTAAGGGGGGTTGGGGGGAAGCCTTCGGCACTGCTTTCAGCCTACGTTGTGTAGCACTAGTTTATAGAAATGGTATTAGTTGCAGGATTAACTATTACGGAAAAACAAACCTTATCTTAATCTTGAGTAACATTCCCTTGCTTATCTTTTCCCCAGAGATAATTTCCTGAAAATTGGGGGATAAACGCTGAAGTTGCACCCAAAATAGCGTCATATCCACCAAGGGGGGATAGGGATTACGTTAAGCAAAAATTTACATTACCATCGTCCTAAGAAGACAATATATTTTAACGAGATAAGAACACAATGGCATACGAACTTCCTGCATTACCCTATGACTATACCGCGCTAGAACCTGCAATTTCTAAGCAAACCCTAGAGTTTCATCATGATAAACACCATGCTGGTTATGTGAAGAAATTTAATGCGGCGGTAGAAGGAACAGAATTTGACCGCAAACCCATTGAGGATGTTATCAAAGCCATTGCTGGCGATGATAGTAAAACCCCCATTTTTAATGCGGGCGCACAAGCCTGGAATCATACCTTTTATTGGAATTCCATGAAACCCAATGGCGGTGGCGAACCAAGCGGCGAATTAGCTGATAAAATTAAATCAGACTTTGGTAGTTTAGATAAGTTTAAAGAAGAATTTAAAAACGCTGGAACTGGTCAATTTGGTAGCGGTTGGGCTTGGCTAGTTTTAGATAATGGTACGCTCAAAGTTACCAAAACCCTTAATGCTGATAATCCTTTAACTGCAGGACAGACTCCACTCCTAACCATGGATGTTTGGGAACACGCCTATTATTTAGATTATCAAAACCTACGGGGTAGCTATATTGATGCGTTTTTAGATCAGTTAATTAATTGGGACTTTGCTGCTAAGAATTTAGCAAAAGCGAAGTAATTAGCTATTAAGTTTACTGAAAATTAACTTTTCATAATTAGGGTGTATCGAGGATGCACCCTACAAGTTATTAATATTATTTTCTGAAAAAGCATGATTCTTGAACCCCATTATCCTCAAAAGGTTCTCTCTTTTGACTACCGAGGTTTTGATATCAAAATTACCATTGATGAAACCGACGATGAAATTACTTATGCCGCCTGGATCGGTTATGATTATGGGTGGGCAATGGCAACTCCTGCTGCTAAGTCTCGTAGTGAAGCAATTCAAAAAGCAAAGCAGTGGACTGATACTAAGCTAGGATAGTGTGGATTAAAACGCCACCAATATAGCCAGAGGCGCAGGTAAGCAATAGAATGGTTAAAGCCTGCCAACGTTTGAAAGTAGTTCTTTGTAGGTCTAAACGGAAGAGTGTTCCTGCTGCTAACAAGACTAACAAACGGGCAAAAATATTAATCCAAGTGAGAAAAACGGCAAAACTAAAGGCAAGAACTAAAACAGTTAAAAAAGCACGCTTATCAGAAGCTAACCAACTTCCAAATAAAAGTTCAATAATGGTAATGGGAGCAGTTAATCCCATGTCTATTAATAACAAAAAACTCCCAAGTAGTATTAAAACTGGAATTGCCTCTGTCGTTGTTGAGACCACCCAACCAAACACTGTACAGGCAAGAAACAGTAGGGAAAATGAAAACCAAGGAAACTGCCGCATACATTAATAAAGTGATGAACAATAAGCAGAGAGGTATGGAAAAATGTCTCACTACTCATTGTTCACGGGCAAATATTTAAGACATCGCTTGGATGATGTAGTCAAAATAGGGAGCTGCTTCTTGCGCTTCTTCCTCACTTAATAAGGCTAGAGATGCGTCTTTTAAACAGCGAATCGCATCTGCCATCCCAGGAACAGGAACATCAAGGGCATTATACATTTCCCGTACTCCCACTAAGCCGATGCTTTCAATGGGTTGTTTGTCACCAGCAATTACGCCATAAGTGATTAGGCGCAGATACCAGCCATAGTCACGTAGGCAAAGAGAGCGTTCTCGGGAACCAAACGCATTGCCTCCGGGGGCGATATACTCAGGATGGAGTTTCCAAAGTTCTTTACTGGCTTGATCAACGATTTTCTTTTCGTTTTCGGCGAGGGTTTGGGCAATTTGCATCCGCTGCTCACCGGT
This sequence comes from Euhalothece natronophila Z-M001, assembly GCF_007904085.1. GTDB lineage: Bacteria > Cyanobacteriota > Cyanobacteriia > Cyanobacteriales > Rubidibacteraceae > Halothece > Halothece natronophila. Next base: position 3,201,097 of record NZ_CP042326.1, on the reverse strand, counting down.
TTTGAGGTATTCTTCAATCCCTTTCAGTTCACCACTGGTGGGATAACGGAGTTGGTCGTCTGCTTTGAGAATAACTTGGCTTACTACACTCATAATTATTAAGATCGCATTGAATAAGTCGGGTAGGTCAGAGACCTTGATATCACACTTTTCAGAATAACATCTTGGTCTCTTTCCCCCCTAAGAACCGTGCGTGCGACTTTCACCGCTGATTTTCCACATATCGCTTCAACCTGCTCAACAGTTGCTCCCCCACAAGAAGCAACCAAGTAAGCCCCTGTCCAAAATACAGGTTTGTCATAAAACTTGTTGACTTGAGTCGAAAATTCTTTCCTAATCAGATGACTAGATACTGTTTTTAAGTTAGCGATTAAGTTTGAAAGTTGAGTATGAGTGAGGATAACTGATGAGTAAATGAACGTGGTCAAGTTCTCCATTAAACTCCACTAATTGAGAATCCCATTTTTCTAAAGTATCTGTGAAGATTTCATTTAATCTGCTTGAAATTGCGGGGTTGATCACCTTTCTTCAGTATTTTGTGACTAAGACGAGGTGGGCAGTAAGTGAGTAAACAGTTCTCCAACAGTTATTATACGTTATCTGTCAAATTAGGCAATAAGCCTGCTAAACTAGATTTAGTCTAACCAAATCTCCAATGCTTACCCTTTCTTACGAGTATAAGTTAGAACCAAACCAACTCCAAATTAGCATGATCGAGCAGACCCTCGGTGTTTGCCGAACGGTTTGGAATTATGCTCTTAGGGAAAGAAAGGATTGGATCAACTCTAGAAAATGTCCTGTTAACGCTTGTTCCATCGAACAGGAATATATTATCCCTTCTGATGAGCCTTATCCGAGTTATTCAAGGCAAGCAAAAGCTCTAACTGAGGCGAAGAAAAATAGCGAACGCCTTAAATCAGTTAATGCCCAAGTGCTTCAACAAGTCTTGAGAACATTAGATCGGGCTTTCTCTGACATGAAAGCTAGAGGGTTCGGTTTTCCTAGATTTAAGAACAAGTATCGTTTAAGGTCTTATCTGATTCCTCAGCTAAAAGGACAAGTATTAAAAGGAAATCAAGTTAAACTACCTCAATTAGGTTGGGTTAGATTCAGAAAGTCCAGAGACATCCCAGAAGGATTTAAGGTGAAGCAGGCAAGAGTGATCAGAAAAGCCTCTGGTTATTTCGTCATGTTATCCCTTCAACTAGATGTGGAGGTTCCTCAACCTTTCCCTCACGGTCATCCAAGAGGGTTAGACTTGGGCTTTGACAAATTTGTTGCTACTTCCGATGGTTTAGAAGTGAAACGACCTCGGTTCTTAAAGTCCCTTCAACGCAAGTTAAAATTACTGCAACGAAGGCTTAAGAACAAAAAGAAAGGGTCAAATAACCGCCATAAACTTAACAGAAAGATAGCAAGAGTTCACCAACGCATCTCTGACACTCGTAAAGATTGGCACTTCAAACTTGCTCATCGTTTGTGCGACGGGGCTGGAATGATCTTTGTCGAAGACATCAATTTCCGTTCGTGGCAACGAGGAATGTTATCCAAACACGCCGCGGATGCAGGTTTTGGTCAGTTTGTGAACATCTTGCAGTGGGTCTGTTGGAAACGTGATGTTTACTTTGCCAAGGTGAATAAAGATGGCACCTCTCAAGAATGTAGCCAGTGTGGAGCAAATACAGGTAAAAAGACTCTAGATGTTAGGGTTCATCACTGCCCTGAATGCGGTTACACAGGATCAAGGGATGTTGTGTCTGCTGAAGTGATTAGAAATAGAGGTCTGACCCGAGCGCGGGTTTCCCGCGCATCGATCTCCGACCCGTGCGTGGGTTTCCAGCGCATCGGAAAGCGGAGCTTGGAAAGCAGACCTAGAGGATTGTCTGCGGTCGGAACGCTCGTGGACATTAAAAGGTATGACCTGAGCGCGAGTTTCCCGCGCATCAGCAAGCGCACCTTAGAAAATGCTTGTGGAGACGATCTGACGGGGGTTAGCCTGCGGGCTGATCTAGTTAAGAGTCTGAAGCAAGAATCTCCAACTATAGCCTCAGCTTAGTGGGAGAGGTTCAACTTGTAGTGTAGCGACTCTTGGCTTAATAATCCATCTTTATTGTTCATCACACGGAAGAGTGTGTTAAATTTAGTTAGTCCAGTCTTTCAGTAAACGTACCTTATCTGCTTCCTCTAAAGAGCGTACCAAAGTGTTAGAAAGGGTTTTGCAGCTATAACCAGCGGTTTTTAGATGTTGGCAGAATGATTGAAAGCACTGGAAAAACTACTCAATTTTCTATTTTTTGTTATTTCAATACACCAAATAAGCCGTTGATTAAAGAGGATGCTTATTTCCTGAATTAACTTGATTTAAATAAATTCCTATCAATTTTTTACAAGATGTTTTGTTTTGCTACAATTTATAATTGTTTGTTTATAATTAGCAGTAATTATGAAGGCATTAGAAACTAGTTTGCGTAATTTATTAGAAGGTAGTAAACAATTTCAAATTCCGCTTTTTCAGCGTCCTTATTCTTGGAATAAAATCCCCATTTACACAAAAAGTTTGATCGCTTAAATAGATTAGATTTTACAACTAGTCGAATTTTCCTGCTTAATATTTATGATCAGTATGAAGATAACAAGATATCGCTAGACAAGTTTTTAAAAATTTTACAATATCTAGAATCCTATTTTGTACGTCGTTTATTTGTATCCATTACTACCAAAAATTTAGGAAGTATATTTACAAAATTATATAGTCAAATAAAAAATTATGATGATATAGTTGAGGGATTACACATTACATTAAGTGAATTTGAAGGAAATAAAAGATGGCCTGATGATGAGGAATTTCGCAAACATTTTGTAAAATTTAATTTATATAACCAAAATCAAAGAGACCGTACTAAATTAATATTAGAAAGCCTAGAAAGCTGGAACAATAAAGAGGAAGTCAATCCAAATAATTTAACTATAGAACATATTATGCCGCAAAAATTAAATAAGCCTTGGGAGAAAATGTTGGGAAACAATTACGATAGCATACACAAGAAATGCCTTCATACAGTCGGTAACTTAACCCTAACTGCATACAACTCCGAATTATCTGATAAAGCATTTCAAGACAAAAAAGAACTCCTAATCAGGAGTAACATATCTCTGAATAGATATTTTCAGAATGTTTCAGTTTGGAACGAACAAGAAATACAACGTCGTGCCCATAACCTAGCTGATAAGGCAGTTAAAATATGGCCTCGATAAAAAAGTTTTGATAAGTAATTGAGTTTTTTTGCTTGTGTTGTCTTGGTAGCATCGCAAAACTCAAATTGGCAAGTGCCATCAATAATGGATAGTTAACAATTAACAGAATCTGGATTAGCAAAAGTTAGAGAAAACTATGTCACTGACGCAAACTGATACACCCAAATGGCAACAAGGGAGTTTAATTGAGGTAGAAATCACTGATCTCAGCGATCGCGCTGATGGGGTAGGACGCTGGAATAACCGTGTGGTCTTTGTTCCTGATACCGTAACCGGCGATCGCGCTTTAGTGCGTCTTGTCCGAGTTAAGCCTCAATATGCCTATGGAAAAGTGCAAGAACTCCTCACCCCGTCTCCCCATCGCATTCGCCCTCAATGTATTGTGGCGGATAAATGTGGAGGCTGTCAGTGGCAACATATTGCTTTAAGCCATCAGCATCAAGCAAAGGAACAAGTAATCCGAGATGCGATGGAACGCCTTGGTAACATTAAAAATCCTCCCATTGCGCCCATTTTAAGCAGTTTCAGTGAGTTACACTATCGCAATAAAGTTACCTATCCCCTACAGCGATCGGAAAATGGCAATGTCCAAGCAGGGTATTATCGCAAAGGGTCGCATAAATTAGTTAACCTTAACCAATGTCCCGTCCAAGATTCTCGTTTAGATCCCTTTTTAGCCCAAATTAAGCAAGATATTGAAGCCCAAGGCTGGAGTATCTATAACGAAACCAGAGGAACCGGAAAACTGCGACATTTAGCGCTGAGAATTGGACGAAAAACGGGAGAAGTGTTATTAACCCTGATTACGACTGATGGTAATTTAGCGGGAATCGAAAGCCAAGCCCAAACTTGGTTAAAAACCTTTCCAGACTTAGTGGGCGTATGCCTCAATTACAATGCTCAACGCAATAATGTGATTTTTGGCAAAAAAACTCACTGTATTGCTGGAAAAGAAGAATTAGAGGAAGAATTTGCGGGATTAACCTTTTATTTACGCCCTGATACATTCTTTCAGGTGAATACCGAAACTGCCGAAGCATTATGCCATTTCATCTTAGACAAATTGGCACTAACGGGAACCGAAACTGTTGTCGATGCCTATTGTGGGGTGGGAACATTTACCCTTCCCCTCGCTTGTCATGCTAAAGAGGTAATTGGAATTGAATCACAAGAAAGCGCGATCGCGCAAGCGCAACGCAACGCCGAACGGAATCAAATTAAAAATGTCAGCTTTCAGGTGGGAAAAGTGGAAAACTGTCTCTCCCAGCTAGAGAAAACCCCTGATTTAGTTTTCCTTGATCCCCCGAGAAAAGGCTGCGATCGCGCTGTTATAGAGACCCTTAGCCAGTTATCCCCCCCAAAACTGGTTTACCTAAGTTGTCGTCCAGCAACCTTAGCTCGTGATCTCAATAAATTAACCGCCAGTGGATATGAAGTTACTCATATCCAACCTGCGGACTTCTTTCCTCAAACTTCTCATGTGGAAGCTGCTGTTTTCTTAGCAAGAGCATAACTACTGATCAAAGGATTCAGGAAACATACATTTATCGCTATCACAGCCAGTGGGACCAGCTTCATCTTGTTCGCCATTATCATATTGCATCAAGGCAGCATAGAAATCATCCGTTTTTTGTCGCTGTTTCACACCCTGCATCAGCTGATTATAGGTAACCTCATCAATGGGTTCAAACGGTAAACGGGGGAATGTCTGATAAGCATCAAAACGGGCTAATAACGCCGCCGAAATATATCCCTCATCATTCTGGATGGACTGATAAATGGCTTTTCCTAAATCCTCAATTTCAGGTTCTCGCAGTTCCAAAGTTGCCGAAGTATTGTGAGTGACATAATGCTTCTGCACCTGCATAGCAAAGTCAAATTGTGCGAGAACAGAGAACTTAGAAATATCAATGTCATCAGCCCCTTCTAAATCTGCCCAAGGCACGGCAACAGGAATTTCCACTAGCCATTCTGTACAACGGGGATCAAAGGGATCATGGAGAAGATTCCCATTTTCATCTTTATCTGACTGGGAGGGAATGACATTATAGCCGTAGTCAAGACACGCGCGGGCAACGGGATCATTCTTGCCAAAGGTAACCCGACGAATAAACCGCACGGCTTTCGGGGGATGCCAACCGGGAGAAGCCCCAGTCAGTAGGGATTTAGTGCCGCTGGGTTGTACCGTTGTACAGCGATTAGGACGCTTAATATTATGTCTGTCGCAGTAATCCCAAACTGTTTCATGGACAATTTGTCGCCACTTTTGTAAATAGGCTTTTTCTCGTTCTTGGAAGTGATAACCTTGTGGGGTATTAGGACGACCTTCTTCCCACCAGCGTAGCCACTCCACACCAAACGCATGGACAAAGAAATCAAATAAGCCAGTAAAGGAAACACCCACAATGGGATCAAGTTCCCGACTGTATTGATAACGCGGTTCTTGGAATTTGTGGTTTAAAAGGGCGGCTACTGATAACGCCCCAGCTTGGAAGGCTTCCGTTTGTTCTTTTTCATTGTCAGGATCAATGAGATTTAAATGGATCTCGCTGAGATTACAATGGAACTGTGATCCGACTATCTCACCGCAAGGATTCAAACCATAACGTTCTAAACGATGCTCAATCTCATCCTCTGGCATTTCTGGGGCTTGATTTTTCAACCAATCTCTTGCTGCCTCTACCCCTTTTTCCGTGTAGGTTTTTAGAAAGGCTTGTCTTTTTCTTCATTGTCTAAGAGATCCGCATTTCCTCGCGCGATCGCCTCTGGGGCATATTGAATCGCCCCTTCTCCAGAATAAAACTGACTGCGAACCGCTTCCACACAATCTTCTAAACTGGGTTTGCGATGATACACTCGGGTATGATTTGCCATCCGTAGCGCATCCCGTTCGGGATCAATATGCCAATTCCCATTTTCATCAGGTTTCCAGAGATTTTGCTTTAATAAGGGGGAAGTGCTATCAAATTGCCGAATTCCTGCACTGTTGTGAGTCAGATAGCCATCACAGTAAAAACAGTGAGCATCTTCCACTTCAATATCATAAGTTTGTACCACATCAACGCTACCTAACCCCTTAAAACTGACAGGAATATCCATTTCAGTTTCTGATTCACAGGCATAGCGCTCATAGTTATAATCAATTTTGCGAGTTCCTTGGAAGCCCATCCCTTGCATTTCAGAATAGGTATAGGTTTCTCGCATCATTTCCCCAGGGAGGGTAAATCCATACATCTTCAGACCAATTTTTAGATTTCCCTTCACCGAATAGGGAGCAATTAAACGATTATACTCTCGCTTAAACGCTGGCAAAGTTAAGTTCCATTTTGGTTGCCAATTTGGATTTTGAGGACTTGTGGTGGAAATGCGTCCTGCAATCCCTAAACTGGATAAAACGGCACACACCTGACGAATAAAGCCTTGATAAACCGTAGTGACTAAGTGGGGAGGACGATTATTGACTGCGCCATCACTATCCATCAACCCTGCTAAATAGGCAGCGCGAGTTTCAATACTTCCCTGCAAAATAAACTCAGGGATTTGAATAGAGGTTTTGGGTTGCTTGATGTAGTGATAGAAGTATTCAGCAAGGCGGATAGAACTGCAAATAAAGCGATTGGTGTTCTCCTTCTCAAAAGTTTGCCGTTTTGCTGTTACACCAAACTGGGCTAAAGCACGACCTAATTTTAGTTCAATTTCATCAGCAATCGTTTCATCCGTTGCCCAAGTCACACTACCATAGGGCTTATTATGTTTATTGCGACCAAGGGAAACATACCCATCTCCATGGGTGAAGCCAATTAACCAAGCAATGTCAGGAGTTAGTTCAGGAATTGTAATTGCTTTGGCATTTCGGGATTTTTCTGGTCTTTGTTCGGTAAAGTCTTGAGGAAGGGTAGTTGGTAAGCCTGAAAGAACGGTTTGGTTATGCAGTAAACGATCTTCGGGGTCTAACTCTGAAACCTTTTTCCAAGCATAATCCCCTGTGGCGTTACTTAAAACAGCATAACGATGGTTAAGGGTGGCTCTTGGAATTGTTCCATTGGTGTTTAATTCGTAAACCTCTTGCATCCCTTGATCAAACTTATCCACCACTTTACGGAAGCCTAGAGGCGTTTGCACTAATTCCCCTACTTCAATATCTTTAATGGTAATAAGTCCTCTAGCTGTATGAACAAGGGCGTTTTCTGGTAAGCAGCGTCTAATATTCCCTGCAACCACTGTCGCCGCCGCTTCGTCAATGAGTAAACAGCATTCTTCTGCATTTAACTTTCTCCCCTGCGCCCGATTTAAGATTTTTGCTAAACGGGGATACAGTTCAGGAATTTTTATCGGGTTTGCAACCCCGCCGAAGCCTTTTAAGCGTTCTCCTGCCGGACGAACATGGCTGGGATCAATTTCTACATTAATTTCTGTGGCTAAGTCTTCTTGACTGGCTAGTTCTAATAACGCCTGATACGACTGTACCCAGCCTTGACGAGAATCCCCAATACAAATTTTTACACTTTGAGGACTAGTAATTGTCACCGTTGTCTCTTCTTGACGGGCTTCAGGAAGCACGGTTCCAATTTCTCCCCTAACTGCAACTTGAAGATGATTCCGAATCGTGGGTAATTGGTTAATATAATTCTCTTCTAAAACAGCACCAGTACCACAGCCCATCATGGCTAAGTCCATCATTAAGCCAAAAGCTCGCCAATCAACGACATTGGTAGAAGTGCAGTTATACGCCCCAGAGTAGTTATTGGGATTCTCTAGCCACTGTGTTCCACCAACCCACAGCCAACGCCCAGCAGGTAGGCTTTTTAGCTGAGTCATGGTTGTTTCTAAGAGTTGGGCTTCCTCCCGAGTCAGTTGACCCAGTTTCACTAATCCAGAAATACAGCGATCGCGCACTTGTTCCCATGTTTCTCTACCTTCTTCTGTTCGTCTGCTATAAGTTCGGAAGAAGACAGGATTCGCTACAGGTGCAGTTTCTGGAAAATTCGTGGATTGTTTACGCGCAAGCTCTCTAACCATAAATTTGGGATGCTGATTTAAAGACTGAGATTATTATCTTAATTAATTCTCTGAGTAGGGTAAAGGTCTCAAAAAAAGTGTTGCGATTCTTTTAAAACTGCGCTATAACTAGCAAAGATATCTTCATGTTTCTCATGGCTCTAGCTCCCTGGCGAAGCGCGATCGCGCGATCATTGCACCTCAATCGTTCCCTCCCAGAGTCTCGTTATTTTCAACTCGCTACCATCACCCCCCAAGGTTTTCCCACCAATCGCACTGTTGTCTTTCGAGGCTTTCAAGATCACACAAATAGCCTGCAAATCATTACTGATGCCCGCAGTGAGAAAGTTTCTCATCTACAGCAACATCCCCAAGCTGAAATTTGCTGGTATTTCACAAAATCTCGTGAGCAGTTTCGCTTTCATGGAGAAATTAGCCTCATAACTGCCGATGCCCCTTCCGAGGTGCGAAAGACTCTCTGGGAACAAATCTCTGAAAATGCTCGTTTACAGTTTATTTGGCCCCATCCTAAAGCCCCACGCACCCCTGACCCTTTTCCTGATACCCCTCCCTCCACCATTCCTGATACCTTTGTCGTTCTTCTTTTTTCTCCCCAAAACGTAGATTATCTCAGCTTAAAAGGGAATCCTCAACATCGTTATCTCTATAAGTTAGACAACGCTGGAAACTGGTCTATGAGCGAAGTTAATCCTTAATTTTTTACTTGTCATTGCAAAAAATTTTTTGTAAAATAGAGTTAGGAGTAGCTCTGGAGCGTTCGGCTTCGCGTGAGCAAACATCTAGGCAGGGCAATTTTAGAAAATTAAGTAACGAGAGAAAAAATATTTCTAACTCAAGATAGCTGTTTCTCATAACTCATTACCCAGAAAATAGAAATAAATTATTTAACTTTGAGTTTAACTAGAATTGCCTATCAAAATGCCAAAAGAAAATTCTAAAAATAATCAAATTTCCCAACAAGAACCCAAACAACGAGGATTTAATGGGAGTTGGCTATTTCCCATTATTGCCCTAGCCCTACTTATTGGCAGTATTTTTGCTGATGTGGGAGAAGGAGAAGAAGTGTCTTATAGCCAATTTATCGAACAAGTAGAAAACAATAAAGTTGAAGAAGTCATCATTGGTGAAGAACGCATCGAATATACACTCAAACCTGATGCAGTAGAAGATGCAGAAGAACCCGTTGTCCGATACACTTTTGCCATTCCCAATGATGCCAACCTCACCGAAATTCTAGAAGCAAATGACGTTGAATATCGAGGTGCGCCCAACGGCAATGGTGCTGGCTGGTTAGTCGGAGCATTAAGCTGGATTTTACCCCCATTATTATTCTTTAGTATTGCCTATTTTCTCTTTAACCGCGCTCAGGGTGGCGCAAGTAGCCCATTAATGTCTGTAGGCAAAAGTAAAGCTCGCATTTATTCGGAAGGAGACACAGGTTGCACATTCAAAGATATTGCAGGAGTTGATGAGGCACAAGAAGAACTCCAAGAAGTCGTTGATTACCTGAAAAACGCTGATAAATATAGCCGTCTTGGGGCAAAAATTCCGAAAGGCGTATTATTAGTGGGGCCACCTGGAACAGGAAAAACCCTCCTTGCCAAAGCAGTTGCTGGCGAAGCAAACGTTCCCTTTTTCAGCATTTCTGGTTCAGAATTTATTGAAATGTTTGTCGGCGTTGGCGCTTCTCGGGTGCGAGACTTATTCCAACAAGCCCAAGAACAAGCCCCCTGTATCATCTTTATTGATGAACTTGATGCCCTCGGAAAATCCCGTGGTGGTAGCGGTGCTATGACTGGAGGCGGTGGCAATGATGAACAGGAACAAACCCTCAACCAGTTATTAAATGAAATGGATGGGTTTGATGCCAATAAGGGCGTAATTGTACTTGCTGCCACAAACCGCCCCGAAGTCCTTGATCCTGCCCTCCAACGTCCCGGACGCTTTGATCGCCAAGTCTCTGTAGATCGCCCTGACAAAAAAGGACGTAAAGCAGTTTTAGAAGTTCACGTCCCTGAAATTAAACTTGCCCAAGATGTGGATTTATCTGTCATCGCAGCTCGTACCCCCGGTTTTGCTGGTGCAGACTTAGCCAACTTAGTTAATGAAGCCGCCCTATTAGCCGCTCGTAAAAACCATGAATATGTCACCATGGATGACTTTGAAGAAGCCTTAGAGCGTATTATTGCTGGATTAGAGAAAAAATCCCGCGTCTTACAAGATGAAGAAAGAAAAACTGTTGCGTATCATGAAGTTGGTCATGCCATGGTTGGGGCTTTAATGCCAGGTTCAGGGCGTGTTGAGAAAATATCTATTGTGCCTCGTGGCGCTGGCGCATTAGGTTATACCCTACAGTTACCTGAAGAAGATCGTTTTCTTATCGCTGAAGATGAAATTCGGGGACGGATTGCCATTATGTTAGGCGGACGTTCTGCTGAAGAAGTGGTCTTTGGTAAAGTTTCTACAGGGGCAAGTGATGATATTCAGAAAGCAACAGACTTAGCAGAACGCTGTGTCACCCTCTATGGTATGAGTAACCGTTTAGGGCCCATTGCCTTTGAAAAACCACAACAGCAGTATATTCCAGGTTTAAGCAGTCCTCGTCGTTCTGTGGGTCCCGAAGTCACTGCCGCCATTGACGAGGAAGTGAAAGCCATTGTGGAAACAGCCCACACCATGGCACAAAAAATTCTCAAGGAAAACTTTGAGCTTTTAGAAGAAACTGCTCAATCTCTCCTTGAAGAAGAAGTATTAGAGGGGAGCGATTTAACGGAAAAACTGGATCAAGTCAAAGCCCCTGCCGATTTTGAACAATGGCTAAAAACGGGGCAACTATCAGAGATTGATTTGGATTCTGCGGTTAGCGATAATCATCAAACCAATCCCGAAAAGTCAATGGTGAATGATTCTAAGCAGAATTAGCCAAAGCATGACGTTGTAAAAGCGTTTCTAGGGTACGATGCAATTCATCGCGCCCTTTTAGTTCTTCAAGGCGAGAAATAATCTTTCCTTCATGAAATAAAATCAACGTTGGTAAACTTTTTAAGCGATAAGCATTAGCAAGTTTAAAATTTTCATCAGCATTAATACTCACTAATTTGATTTTTTGATTCCACTGTTGTTGAAATGTTGCTAGGGTTGGTGTAATTAAATGGCATAATCCACACCAAGGAGCCCAAAAGTGAACTAAAGTCGGTTGGGGTGAATTAAGAACTTCTTGGGAAAAGTTATTTTCGTTAACGGTTACTACCATAACGTTTATAAATTTTTATTAAGTTAAAACATTTAGGTTTTGAATCATGCTACCCCGAATCTTTAGGACTGTCTATGAGTTTTTCCAAAATTGATCCCCTCTAGATTTCACAATTAGTTAGAATCAGCCACAGGAAAGTTTAATAGGAGAGATTTATGAGCAATGGCTCTGTTGGTATAGCAATTGTTGGAACGGGTTTTGGGAAGAAAGTCCATATTCCAGCTTTTCAAATTCATGAGGAAACTAAGCCGGTTGCCGTTTATAATCGCAGTTTAGACAAAGCTCGCGCGATCGCGCAAGAAAACGATATTCCTCATGCTAGTAATGATCTCAATACTATTCTGTCTCTTCCTGATGTAGATGCAGTAAGTATTACCACGCCCCCCTTCCTTCACTACGACATGGCAAAAGCGGTGATTAATGCAGGGAAACATCTCCTTTTAGAAAAACCGCTCAATCTCAATGTCAAACAAACGCGAGAACTTTATCATCTTGCTAAAAACAAAGGCGTAGTTGCCGCTAGTGACTTTGAATTTCGGTTTGTTCCTGAATGGCAAATGCTAGCTGAACATTTAGAAAAAGACTATGTGGGGAACAAGCGACTGGTAAAAATTGACTGGTTACTAGCCAGACGGGCTAACCCCGAACTGCCTTGGAATTGGTACGCTCAAAAAGACAAAGGCGGTGGCGCATTAGGGGCAGTAGGGTCTCATGCCTTTGACTATCTTAATTGGCTATTTGGGGGCGTTAATCGCCTCTGTGGACAGTTATCAACGGCTGTGGCTGAACGCCCGGATCCCCAAGATAATGGAAAACTGAAGCCCGTAGATTCTGATGACACCTGTTTATTAATGCTAGAGTTAGCCGATGGAACACCCTGTCAGTTAAATATTAGTGCCGCTGCCTATGAAGGGCGTGGTCATTGGGTAGAAGTGTACGGCGATCGCGGTACTATTGTCTTAGGCAGTCCTAACCTCAAAGACTATGTTCATGGCTTCCGCTTTTTAGCCGCTCCTGCAGGAGAAACCCTTTCCGAAGTTTTTGTTCCTCAACGATTAGGTTTTCCGAAAGTTTATCAGGATGGACGCATTGCCCCAGTTGTCCGTCTCATTGACCAGTGGGTACAAGCCATTAAAACCCAAAACTCTATGACACCTTCTTTACGCGAGGGAGTCTATTCCCAATTACTCATGGATCTAACCCACCAATCTCATCAACAAGGAGGCTGGGTTGATGTTCCCAATTTTGAAAACTTTTTAAATAGCTAATATCAATTGATTTGTCATTCGTCATTTGTCCTTCGTCCTTTGTAAACCAGTAATTATCTCCCCATCCCCCCATCTCCCTTGTCTCCCCATCCCCCTATCTCCCTCAAATCAAATGGCAACACGAAAAACTCTTACCCTCTCTGAAATTGAACTCTCTTATCTAGAATGGGGAAATTCTGACAATCCTCCCCTACTTCTCCTACATGGATTAGCTGATCAAGCAGTGGTCTGGTCAAGTTTAGGGGAAGCTCTTGCCAGCCAATATCATATCATTGCCCCTGATCTTCGCGGTCATGGGGAAAGTAGCAAACCCAGTGAAACCCATTATACATTTCCTGAAATTACCGCCGACTTAGAAGGTTTATGTCAAGCCCTAAATTGGCAAAGAATCAGTGTTTTAGGACATTCTTGGGGAGCAAAAGTTCTTGCTTACTGGGCGCAACAGAAGCCCCAACGCTTTGATCGCCTCATTTTAGTTGATCCTTTTCTTATGGGTAAACTCCCCAGTTGGCTAAAAATCACCTTTCCAATTCTCTATCGTACCCTCTCTACATTTAAGGGGATGGGGCCATTTTCCAGTTATGAGGAAGCGGAAACTCAAGCCCGTCAAATGGGTAAATTTAAGCAGTGGAATGATCTACAAAAAACCGTCTTCCAAGCTAACCTTGAACAAAAATCTGATGGCAGTTGGGGAAGTAAATTCACCATTCCTGCTCGAAATGGCATCTTCAAAGAAGTAATGAAAGTGGATGGGCTAACCTCCCCCTTAAGCATTCCCACCCTTCTCATCATTCCCGAAAAAGGCTTGAACCGCATGCAATGGCAGCTCAAACCTTATCACCAATACTTGAAGGATTTACAAATTAAGACAGTTCCTGGCAATCATTGGGCATTTTTAGGACAACCTGAAACCTTTAATCGCTGTGTTGCTGAATTTCTAACTAACTAACAGCAGCCATCTCCTTGATAATGCCAAGTAGAAGGAGTAACCACAATACTTTCAGGAAACTTACTGCCTAATTTCCCTGCTGTTTTATCGCAAACCCCTAAGGGAACACCGCGCTGAAAGGTATGCCCTTCGCCATCACTCCAAACTTCCTCTTGACCACGATAAATAGCCGTTTTGCCAGTAAAAATACAAGCCCCATCACTGGGAATGGGAGTCTTAAACGCCACCGAGTCCAAACTATCTAACTGTAAATCTTCCTCTAACGGATAAGTTTGGGTATCTAAGAGACGGTAAGGACGACGGGCGCGAATTTCAATACTACCAAAGCCAGTTTCTACAAGGAAATTCACATATTCTTGGTAGGTTAACGCCCCAGATAAACACATCGCCCGTAAACGTTCATCTTGTCTTAAATTTTCAGGAATGGGACGAGTCGCAATGGGATCACTCATTAATAAGCGACCACCTGGCTTGAGAACTCGATATACCTCTTTTAAAGCCTTAGCTAAGTCTTGGGGTTCAAAAATATTAAAGAGGCAGTTTTGCGCCACTACATCCACGGATTCATCCGCGACAGGCAAATTAAACGCATCTCCAGCAACAATTTTGACAAAACTGGGGTCAAACCAAGAATTTTCCTCGGCTGCCGTGGCAAGATTTCGTTGGGCAGCCTCTCGCATCGCCGCCACCGGTTCTACAGCAATCACAGCTTCAGGGGCGTGGGGAAAAATAAGCAAATTGTAGGGCTTCTAAGCCTCCACCAACCCCAACATAGAGAACGGTGGGTTGATTCATTAATTCTGTGGGTTGTACGGTTGTACCACAGCCATAGTTCATTTCCTCCATTGCTGTGGGAATCTTCAATCCGGGGAGTTGAAATGAACCACTTTGAACGCAACATAATCCCACTTCTGGGGTTTCAGCAACTTCTTGATAAAATTCGGCAGTCGTTTCGAGATAGGTCATCAGTGATATCGCTTTTAAGACACTTCTTTAATTAATTATGCAAGCGCTTACTTAATTTTTTCTGAATTTAGATTAAAATTTACCAATAAAGTGGCTAGAACTCTAGACTTTGCCCCCTTTCTGGAAAATTTCGTTACCTAATATGGAAAAAGTATTGTTACACTTGTTATTTGTTATTTTCTCATTGAGCACTGATCAATGAATGTTTTTGTCGTCACAGCAATAAAAATGTTAAGAGAATCTAAAATTCGTAAGCACTTAAAATCAGATAGTCCCTATATTAGTGAAAGTGATTTTTGCATTGAGAGAAATGATAGTAAACTTTTGGCAATTAGTTATTTTCCAGACAGACGCTATTACTTTGACTTTGAATTTGTTAGTGAGACAGAGGGAAATTTATCCTTGAGTCCTTCTTACTTAATGGAGGTAGAGGAAATTTTCTCAATTGAAATTTTAGAACTTGAAAAATATTTAGCCAATTGGGTTACTTATATTAGTGAAGAAATCAGCACTTTTTCTCATATAAAAATAATCAACGAACAGCAATTCCAAATCAATCACTTAATTGAAAAATTTGAAATTAGTGAAGAAGAATACTTTACTGAAGAAGAAGTAATATTAATGAAAGAAAGATTAGATGAATTAAAAACTGATTACCAATATGAATTACAAAAGCAAGATATATCTATTAATACTTTTCAAGAAAAAATTGAGAATTTTAATCAAGAAGTTGACATTTTAAAAGAATTATTAGGAACTTATAGTAAATCAGGATTTTTAAGAAAATCTTTTCCAAGTTTTACTAAGCTACTTGATCATGAGCCTTATCAAATTAAATTACAAAAAAGTACAGAGTGGCTATTTAGCAATTTACCCAAGAAAGTGAATTAGGCGATATTGCGCGATCGCGCTTAATCAAAGTTTCTCTAAACTCTTCTCTCTAAAACCCCCACACATTCTAAATGTTTCGTTTGTGGAAATAAATCTAATCCCACCACATCCTGTAATTGATACGTTTCGCGACATAAAGCATGAAGATTACGAGCAAAACTTTCAGGGCTACAACTAACATAGACTAACTGCTGCGGAGGAGTAGCAAGTATTTGCTTGAGTACCTTTTTTGGGAGTCCACTACGTGGTGGATCAACAATTAAACTAGATTTTTCTGAAGGCAATTCTGCTAAAAAATCCCCCAACCGATCTTCAGTTTTACTGCGAAAGATACGAAGATTCTCAATGTCTAAATTCTCTTGATTCTGCTTTGCCGCTTCAATAGCTAAGGGATGTTCTTCAATACCAATCACCTCTCTAGCATAGGGCGCACTCATAATGCCAAATAAGCCCATACCACAATAACTCTCGATCAGGGTATCAGGCTGAAATTCTTGGATGGGACGCACTACTTGTTCCACTAAAGTAGGAAGCATGGGGGTACTTCCTTGCCAAAACGCATGGGCTGGTACAATTAACTGATAACTCACCCCGGTTAGAGGATGGGTTAATTCTTCATTTAACCAGGCAATCTCGTCGGGTTGGGGATTTTCGGGGCCAATATAAACTTCTCCTAGTTTTGTTCCCCGAATCAGCACATTAAGGATACCGTTACTGGTAAAATCTTGAAATTGTTTTTCTCGCTGTTGTTGTAGGGCTTTATCCACACTTTCCACACAAATGGGGCATTCTTGATTTCGCATCATATCCACCCCTAACACTTGCCAAAAGCCTGGTTCCCCTGGGCCATGAAGTTTGATGCTGTTGCGATAACGATAGGGAGTGGGAGAACCAATAATTCCTCTTAAGGGAAGGGGGGTTGCAGGGTGATCACTATCAAAATAACTTCTGAGGCGAGATTCTTTAATTTTTAATTGCGCCTGGTAGTCGATATGTTGAAATTGACAACCGGCACAGTGGGTAAAATGTTTGCATTGTGGGGTAGCGCGATCGCGACTTGAATCAATAATCTCCACAGCCTTTAAAAGGAGGCGACGTTTCCAATTCCGAACCACCTCTCCTCGGATCGTCTCTCCTGGAATACTCCCTGGCACTACTACAGCTTTTCCCTGTAAGGTAGTTTCTCCCAGATACTTGTTGTTGAACCGTTCAATGGTGACAGTTAGACTGTCTCCTGGTTTTAATTGTTTCAGATCAATAGAAGTTTTTACGTTCACGTTTTAGGAGAATAAATCGAAAAGTCTCAATAATCAACACCTTTACTCAGGTTATCACTATTATTTTTCCAAACCTGAATTTTTTAAACCCCCTTTTCTAATTCTCCAGCTTCATCAGATTGAATATGTTGCTGATGAGAATCTGTAGGTAAGCGTTTAATATCAGAATTTGCCCCGACAACAATCATTTTTAACCCTTTATGCAAGCGATAATTTCCAGGGGGGTTATATTCAAATTTTTCCCCATATTTAATTGCAATGACGTTTAAGCCATAATGAGTTCTTAAATCTAAGCTTTCTAATGTCTGTCCATCAAACGCTTCTGGAATTTGAATACTGACAATACTATGTTCGGGATCCAGTTCAAATTTGTCTAAAATCCCTGGTTGGGCTAAATAACGGGCAAGTTCGTTTCCAGCATCTCTTTCAGGAAAAACAACGCGATCAGCCCCTACTCGTTTTAGCAATTTCCCATGAATATGAGAAGAGGCTTTGGCGACAACATATTTTACCCCATTTTCTTTCACATTAAGGGTAGCAACAATACTTTCTTGTATATAGTCGCCAATGGCAATAATCACCACATCAAATTCAAAAATTCCCGCTTCTTTGAGGGCAGAAGCCTCTGTAGCATCAAGCTGGACGGCATGGGAAGTAATTTTATCGGTTAGGGCTTGATTAACCAATTTCTCGTCCCGATCAGTGGCTAAAACGTCACACCCTAATTGCCTTAATTCTCCACAAACAGCGCGACCAAAACGCCCTAAACCAATCACTGCAAATTCTTTTGGTTGATAGCGAAACTGATTAAAAATCTTAAAAGAGGCTTTAATATCCACAATACAATAAGTTAATAATTTATCCGACTAATAAGTTTTCTTCTGGATACTTAATTAAACTTGGGGGTGAGGCTTTAACTAAGGTATTAATAACAATTAGAATCCCCACTCTTCCAATATACATGGTAGCAATAATAATCAATTTTCCCAAGGGGGATAAACTGCCAGTAATTCCTGTGGAAAGTCCGACTGTCGCGAAAGCAGAACAAACTTCAAAGAGAATCTGAATAAAGCTTAAATTGGGATCAGTAATAGCAATTAGGGCGGTAACAGTGGTAAGAAGGGTAAAGGAAGCACATAAAACGCCCACTGCTTTTAGGATTAAATTAACAGGAACTCGTCTTTCGTAAACAATAACTTCTGTTTTACCTTTAAGAGTAGAAATTGTTGAGTTAATTAAAATTCTTAGGGTTGTTGTTTTTAAGCCTCCTCCTGTACCACTAGGGCTTGCTCCAATGACCATAAAAGCAATAGTAATAAATAATCCCGCATTGGTCATATTGCTAATATCAACAGAATTAAATCCAGCAGTTCGAGTGGTAACAGATTGAAACCAAGCCCCTAAAAAGCGTTCGTGTAAGGGTAAATCACCAAAAACTCTAGCATTACTAAAGTCAGTTAAGAAGAAAGCAACTGTTCCTAGAAATAAAAGAATTAAAGTTGTATTACTAACAATCTTAGAATTTAAGGAAAAAATAATTTGTTCAGTATTTTTATTTAAAACTCGCTCTTCAAATTTCTGTTTACTCCACATAAACATTTCAAAAATGGCTTGATAGCCTAAGCCTCCAAAAATAATTAAAATTGGAAAAATTATGTTAGCCTGTAAGGAAGATTGGTAACTCATTAAACTGTCACTAAAAAGGCTAAATCCTGCATTATTCCAAGCACTTATACTATGAAATAAGGCTAGCCATATCGTATTATCATGGTCGGAAAATAAATTAGTTAAAAGAAAAAATCCTGTTAATTCAAAAATAAGACTGGTAGCAATAATGGAAATAATTAAATTACGACTTCCTTGCAGAAAAGGGCGATCAAAAGACTGATCAATGGCAACTTTTTGTCGCAGATCAAACTTTTTGCGAATTACTAATAAAAGGAAGGTATTGGTAGTCATATACCCTAACCCCCCAATTTGAATCAGGAATAAAATAATTAATTGTCCCCAAAAGGAAAAATGAGTTCCCGTGTCAACCACAGCTAACCCCGTGACACATACCGCCGAGGTAGCTGTAAAAAGGGCAGTAATTGGGTCATTCCAACTGCCATCACTGGTGGTAATGGGGAAAAGTAATAAAATCGTTCCCACGGAGATAACGGCAATAAACCCTAAACAAATGGTTCGTGCAATGGTCATTTTTAGAGAACCTTAAAAATTAAATATAAGATCAAAATACTGGATTCGATTGACCGATACAAGGGGATATTTTCTCTTAAAATAGTGATGGCTTATTTCAGAAAATGGTTTTATGGACGCGATTAGAATACAGAATATCCGTTGTTATGGTTATACAGGGTTTTTACCAGAGGAACAGGTATTAGGACAATGGTTTGAGGTAAATTTAATTCTGTGGGTGGATTTAGCGCCTGCAGGCGACAGTGACGATATTAAGGATACCCTTGATTATCGCCAAGCTATTGCAGATGTGAAGTCTCTCATTGAAACTCAAAAGTTTTCTTTAATTGAAAAACTCGCAAGCGCGATCGCGCAATCACTCCTTAATTTTAACTTAGTACAAAAAGTCTCTGTTTCTTTATCAAAACCGTCTCCTCCCATTCCTAACTTTGGCGGTGAGATTACGGTTGAGATTACTCGGGAAAAGTCTTAAGACTCTTTACCTGTTAAGGTGGGGAACTTTTCCCTAGCCTCCTCCCCACTTTCCTCTTCTTCTTCAATGGTAAGGACAGTGGGTTGGCAACGCTTCATTTGTAGGGAAATAATGGTTGCCCCTTCTCCTTCTAAATCTTCTATATAACCTGGTTTTAGTTTTTTTGCCTCTCGTTTACTGACAAAAGGCCCAAAATAGTAAGTACATTTGGGGGACTCGGTTTTAATTTCGATCCACCAGGCTTTACCGAAAAATTCTAGGATTGATAGGATATACTCTTGCATTGTTAAGACCCAATTGTGTCTAAAATCGGTGTCGGATAATTCTACTGTATTTAATCTTGTCGGTTTTTTCTACTGTTTTGCCACCAACTTAGGAAAGATTAAAAGATTTGCGACGATGACGACCAGATACCTCATAAAGCGCGATCGCGCAAGCAACATGAGCATTTAAGCTCTCGGTTTTTCCCACTAAAGGAATAGAAATCAGTTCATCACAATGGCGTTGGGTTAACAAACTCAACCCTTCTCCTTCGCCTCCTACCACTAACACCACAGCATTATCAAAACTCACTTCAGGCAATGCTTTGCCATCATCCGCCACTGTACCATAAATCCAAAAGCCCCCTTTTTTCAAATCTTCCAAAGCCCGAGACAAATTAACCACTCGCGCTACTGGCAAATATTCTAACGCTCCCGCTGCCACTTTCATCACGGTAGAAGTAATTCCCACGGCGCGGCGCTGCGGAATGACAACTCCTTGTGCGCCTAATGCTTCTGCACTGCGAATAATCGCCCCTAAATTTTGAGGATCTGTAATGCCTTCAGCCGCGATAATAATGGGCTTTTGACTATTGGCGTGGGCTTTTTCGACTAATTCATTTAATTCCAGATAGTGATAGGGGGCAATTTGGGCTACTACCCCTTGATGATTACCACCGCGAGTAATTTGATTTAAGCGTTCTGTTCCCACTTCATCAATAATAGTTCCCTGCTTTTTCGCCGTTTGCAGGAAAGAATTAAAAGAACTGCTATAGCGTAACTTTGGGGTAATCCAAACTCGATTTAACTGCCGTTTACTTTCTAACGCTGCCAACACACTATGACGACCATAGATTAGATCATCATCCCCGTGATCAGATTTTTCTGCTTTTTGACTCGGATCAGGCTTTTTACTTTTAGGGCGACCAGATTTGGGAAAGGGTTTTCCTTTGTTGGGTTTCGGCTTGTTACGCTTACGAGGTTTTTCATTCATATTCTTTTAACCATAATAGTAGGGCTTTTAAACGAGCGCGATCGCGCAAGAATAGATATCCTACTAATGTTTCTAAACTGGTTGCCTGCTGATAAATTTTAGCAGACAAACGCCGAGGCGGTCTTGTGGTGGCATTACGTCCTCGTTTGACAATTTCTTTTTCTGCATCGGTCAAATGAGGCTTTAGGGCTTCTAACTGTTGCGCTTGCTTTTCCGCCCGTACCTTTGAGACAACTTGTTGATGATAGTCGGAAATGTGTTTTGGGGGTAATAAATAATGAAGACGAACATAAAGTTCATAAACCGCATCCCCAATATAAGCCAACCCTGCTGGCGACAAACTTTCTACAGGAGGAATATTTTCTAATCCCTCTCCCAATACAAATAATTCCGCTTCGGAAGCACCATCATGGGGATTAGTTGGCTGTTCCATTTTTGGTTCTAATCATGATTCCATTACCAATTATTATTCATTAAATTAATTAAGAGTAAAGCTATAGTTTTTGCTTTTCGCGATCAGCCATTAATAGTTACTCATTAGCCTATAAAAAACGAAGGACAAATGACAAATGACAGATGACAAAAAACTGATTCTGGTTCTTCTGACTCCACTACCTTTGAATCTAGTAATCGAATATAAGCCGCTTGTTCAGTTGGTCTATAATCAATTCTCATAATTAATTTCACGATATTCAATCTGTTCTATAGCATGATATGTTAACTCAACACTAAAAGAAGTTGTTAATTGAATAATCACTGCAAAAGCAAAAAGTGAATAGAATATAGCATTTTTAGATGAATATTCAAATTTTATGCTCTTAAAAGCGAGCAATCTGCTCGCAGTATCGCTGATATTAAGTTATTAAAATCAAAGGAAAGGGTAAAGTTATGATGTTAATGGGTACTATTTTTCCAAAGATGCCAAAGCATCCTCTAAACTAGGTTTTAAAGAGAGAAAATTCTCTAAACGCACAAGTTTTACTGTCTGCGTTACCCTGGCATTGGTAACAATTTGCAGAGTTCCCCCTTCATTTTGAGCTTTTTTTACCAGTTGAACTAAAGCCCCTAAACCAGAACTATCTACAAAGTCAATTTGAGATAGCACTAAAATGATATTTTTGGGACCATCTTCAATGCATTTGCCAAGCACCTTAGCAAATGTGGGTTCGGAAAACGCATCCAGCAAGCCAGTTAACCGAAAAATCTGGCAATTTTCTTGGATTTCTCGCGTTCCGCGTAAACTAACCGTTAAATTAAGTGGTTCAGGAATAACGTCCTCCTTCTCTAACAAGCAAAAACTTTCGATAGATAGTGTATATTAGCATATTTTTTTCTCTAGAATGTCTTACCTTGAGATTGTTTTTTGGTTTTGCTGATATTCTCGCATCGATTCCACAAATTTGGCGAATAAGTAGTCCGCATCATGGGGGCCAGGACTGGCTTCTGGGTGATATTGTACTGAGAAAATGGGGAGGGTTTTATGCCTTAAGCCTGCAACAGTACGATCATTCAAATTAAGATGAGTAACTTCAACATCAGCACTTAAAGACTCTTCTGTAATCGCAAACCCGTGATTTTGGCTGGTAATTTCTACTGTTTGCTGTAACCCTGCCGGTTGATTTAATCCCCGATGCCCAAATTTTAATTTAAAAGTTTCTGCTCCTAAAGAGAGTCCGAGAATTTGGTGTCCCATGCAAATTCCAAACATGGGTTTTCCGTATTGTAAGAGAGCTTTCGTGGTTTCAATGCCTTCTTTTACCACGGCGGGATCCCCTGGCCCATTGGAGAGGAAAATACCATCAGGATTATATTGATAAATGTCTTCAGCAGGGGTATTTGCTGGAACAACAATCACCCGACAACCGTAGCTGGCTAAACGGCGGAGGATATTCCGTTTAATACCAAAATCAATGGCAACCACGGTGAGAGGGGTGGCATCGCTTTCTTCAGCCGTCGGACGAAATTCCCAGTGTGTATTGGTGGGATCAGACCATTCATAAACTCGTTTGGTGGTTACTTCCTTAACCAAATTTAAGCCCTCCATAGAGGGGGCAGCCTGAACTTCTTTTAATAGCGCTTGCGGATCCAGTATTTCTGTAGAAATTGCCCCATTCATTGCCCCTTTAGAGCGTAAAATACGGGTTAGGGCGCGAGTATCAATCCCATAGATTCCTAGAATATTATGAGTGATGAGATAGTCAGGGAGAGAACTGCACGCTTGCGAAGCATAGGGGGAACCTAATCGCCAGTTACTGGGAAAATAACAGACATTACGAGCAATCACTCCTCGCACCTGAGGCGCGTCTGATTCTTCATCCTCAGCGTTAACCCCTGTATTTCCCAATTCAGGATAGGTAAAAGTAATAATTTGTCCCCGATAACTGGGATCAGTTAATACTTCCTGATAACCAGTCATCCCTGTATTAAACACGACTTCTCCAATGGTGGTTCCTTTTGCGCCAAAGGATTTTCCCTGAAAAATTGTTCCGTCTTCTAAAACTAGTAATGCTGGTTGTACTTGCTTGATCACCATCTCTGGCAGTTCCCACTCCTGAAATTATTGCTATTAAGTTCGGACTTTTTGGATAAATATCCTTTTTCAGATTAAAAAAAGAGTTACTCTCAAGGGATTAACTAGGAAATACTCTTTTCACAATTCGGAGGTTTCTGCAACAATATTCATCCGTTGCGAAACCAGAGTCATGCCATCACTGCGGACGATAACTGCCGAGAGCCAACGTTGCCCGGGGCTGGATGAGGCTTCCCCAGTCCGAAAAATTCCCCCTCCTGGTAAAACATCTAAATCAAGGGTTTGCGGATTGAGGTAGTTACTGGCAGTGACTTCCTCTTGCATGGCCGTTCCCATTAGAATATCATCCCCCATCGGTTCACGGACAATGACATCAAAGTTAAATCTTTCTCCCACTCCAACCTGATTGGGGGCATTCACTCTCACGCGAGGGGCATTCTCGCCCATAAAGACTTGGGAACTTTCACTGAGGGTTTCTTGGGAGGTAATTTGATCATTATTAATTCGTTGGCGCGATCGCAGCTGGGCTTCTAATTCTACTTGTTGCCCTCTAGCCTGGCGTTCCCCCCGAATATGAGTGACGGTTTCCGCAATCAAATCATCCCCGTCTTCTTCCCAACTTTCCAGTTCTACTTCATAATTCACTTGCGAATAGGTTTCCCAGAGTTGTTGCAACTTTTCGGTTAAGTCTTGACCACTTAACCCTTCTTGGGTATTGAAGTCACTGCTGTAAGCATTGGTAACGGCTTCTAGGTTTTGTTCATTGGCAGCGGTTTCAAATTCGTCTAGGAATTGGGTTAAATTTTTGGGGGCATCATCAGGCGAATTGGCCCAAGCAGGTTTTTCGAGGGGAGTAATGAAGGGGAAAAACAGAGCAATTGTCCCCACTAATGACCATTTAGAGAGTTGTTGAAAAAAAGTATTAACCATATTTTTTGTTATTATGACCCTTTTCAGGAATTATTCTTCAGTATTCATAATTTGAGGAACTTGGAAGAATTCATCTTCACGGTTAGGCGCTTGTTGTAAGAGGGCTTCTTGATCTGAATAAGGGCGCACTTCATCAGGGCGAGTGACGTTTTCCACATCAATAGCGCGAGTGGTGGGAGGAACATCAGTGGTGTCTAACTCGTTGAGTTGTTCGACATACTCTAAGATGCCACTGAGTTGAGTGGTAAATTGTTCTTCTTCTTCTGGGGTGAGTTCTAAACGTGCTAAATGTGCAACTTTTTGGACTTGTTCGAGATCAATCATGGTTAATTAGGTTTTAGAAATAAATATCCATTTCTGAGCGACCTGTGGTTTTGAGCCAGTTTTGCGCTTCAATGTAATTATTGGGCGCAAGTCTGATCGCTTCTTTCCAGTATTCGGCGGCTTGATCAAAAAGGGCTTCCCCTTCTTCGTCTCGCCCTTCTTGTTTGGCTAAATCTCCCTGATGATGGTAGATGACGGCAATGTTATTGAGGGCTTGAGGAAGACGAGAATTTACTTCAATGGCTTCTTGATAATACTGGAGGGCTTTTTCATATTCCCCATTACTGGTGTGAATTAAGCCTATATTGTACAAGATATAACTGCGATCATTGGGATCTTCTTCTAATTTCAGAGCCTCATAATAGTTATCTAAGGCTTCGGCGTATTCTCCATCTGACTGCGCCGACATTCCATCACGGTAGTAGGTAAAGGCTTCTTTTGACTTTTTCTGAGTTGGCAGCATTTTGAGGATTAAGTCTGCCATGACGGTGAAGGATTTATCAATAAAGTTGTCGTTGCGCTGTGTACGTGGCATAGGTTATTAGTCTTCGCTAACCGTTTTCTTCTATATTTTAATGATATTTGCCCCTTGTCTAGGGGAAACGTGACAATTATTAAGCAATAATTCGCACTTGTTCTTCACGACGGGTGAGACTATCACAGAGAAAGCGAACAATGTATTCTTGTAGGGCGTAAGCAAGGTGAGGGGATTCTTGCTTCATTGTTTCAAAGGTGGCGCGATCGAGCTGATATAATTGGCTAGGCGAATCGGCACTCACTAAGGAAGAAAGAGGGGGTTTGCCATAAAAGCGCATTTCTCCTAAAATTGCCCCTTCTGAGTGAGTTTGTAGGCGTTTGGTTTGTCCGTTGGGCAGCTCTAACAAAACACTCACTTGTCCTGATTCAACGAAATAGAGACATTGTTGCTTTGCGCCCGCTTCAAAGATGACTTCTCCTGCTTCTACTTGCTTGGGCTTCAGGTATGGGATAAATTCTTCGGCTTGTTCTGAGGTTAAAAATAAATTCGTTAGTTGTTCTTTTAAGGATTTGTGTTCTTTTTGAGGAAAAATATCTTTAAGAAGCTGATTTTCGCACCATTCTAAGCCTCGATCAAGGTCGGGAAGAATTTTACATCGGGCTTCGTCTTCTTCGGTTGCATCAATTGCCCCACCTTTACGCAATTGTTGTTCTAGTTTGGGGAGGAGATTGGTATAAACAAGGGTGAGGTTTCTTTTTCGCGCTATTTTTAGGAGTTTAATAAAGGTGAGAACCCCAGAGGCATCTAATCCTTCCACTTCTCGAAAATCTATTAGGATATAGCTTAAGGGATTCTCTTCCATTTGATCAACGCGATCGCGCACTCGTCTTAATAAGTAATCCGCAGTGCCAAAAAAGATATAACCACGTAATTCTAAAACTGAAACTTTTTCCCCTCTTGTTTTTAAATAATCTTGCTCTAATTTACTCCGATGAATGTTACTTCTAAGGCTTGCTAGAGAGGTCATATTTTTAACCACATTAATCTGGCTATAATTAAACATAAAAGAAATAACACTCATAACGAAGCCTACGGCAATTCCTTCTAGAAAGCCAACCCAATTAATGACAACGAGGGTAACAATAACAATCAAATAATCAGAAAATCTGAGGCTAAACCAAGCGCGATAAACCCACTGTAGTAGTAAGGATAATCCTAAATACAAAATTAATCCTCCTAAAATTGGCTTTGGAAACAAAGAAATAAACGACGGACCTAAAACTAAAACAAAAAAGCAAAATATTCCTGAGCTAATCCCTGATAATCTGCTTCTTGCCCCAATTTTATCAACTAGGAGGGTACTGGGCAAGGCTTGGTTTCCTACCATTCCTGTACCAAAGCCTGAGGCAATATTGGCAAGTCCGATTGATTCGAGTTCTTGATCTAAACTAATATCTTTGCCAACGACTAATTCAATGCCACTGTTACTTAAAACTAACGAGAGTAAACTCACTAACATTAAGGAAATAATCAGCCCCCAATGAGACGCAATAGCTGACCAGTGAATACTGCCAAAGTCAGAAAAGGCTAAGGGTTGCCAAAGTCCTCCTGATGGGAAATTTTCTAATAACCAGCCTTGTACTCTAGCTTGAGAAAGTGAAGTTCTTGTTACTAATAAAACGCCATAAAATCCTGCAATGAGTCCAATTAATGTTCCGGGCATGACTAGGAAATGGCGATATCGTTCGGACACGAATAATAAAATTAAAGCAATAAATAAAGCCGCTCCCCAGTGAATTAAGGGATCAGCTTGAAAAAACGTATCTAAGTTCTGAAAATTAATAGCAATATCGGTGGTAATTTGAATGGAACCTGTTACTAATAACCAGCCGGTTCCTGCCATAAATCCGCCCACCACTTGATAGGGAATAAAACGGATTTTACTGCCTAATTTTGTTTTTCCTAATGTTAAGAGAAATAAGCCTGTTAAAAGAGAAGAAAGCGCGATCGCGGCAAGAACAGTTATTACAATATCACTAAGGGAAAAATTAGCTTTTAAGTCTTGAACAATCTCATTGGCTAAAATGGCTGTAATGGCAGTTGGAGCCGCCAATGGGGTAGCAATCATGCCGGGAAGGGCACTAAAAATGGCAGCCATAAAGCTAACCATGCCTGTACTAAAAATAGTTAGCCCTACCCCTACCCCTAATTCTGAATTTAAAGCGCCTGAAAAGATTAAAGCGGCATAGGAAATCGCGCGAATTACCCCAATAATGCCAGTAATTAAACCAGCCAATAAACTGAGAAACAGTGTCCTTGGTTCTAAAGTTTCTGATATAGAATTTAATAAATTATTCTGAACTTGTTGACGAGAGCTTACCTGATCGGTCATCCTTCCCCCTAAGCTATTTTAATCTAGGGTGGATTGATTTGGAAAAACAAGCTGTATCTAATGTAACATTTTCCAAGCTCAACCATGATTACAGTGTAAAAACTCGGTATCTTCCTCAAGTTAATAGTGGCGCGATACCCATAATTCTCTTATTGTAGTAATAAAGTTAGGAGAAAAAAGGATAAATAGCCACTCACCATCGGAACTGTGAAATTATCAATGCCCCATTGAGAAATCGCTTCAAAAGCAGTGGCAAAAATTGAAACAATGATCGAAGTGAGCCAAATTTGCCAGCAGTTGCCAAACACAAATAGTAGAATTAAAAAGGAAATCAAGTAACTCACTCCTGCCATGGTGGCTGATCCTTCCCAACTTTTTTTACTTCCTAAAACTTGATAAGGATGTCGCCCAAAATTTTGACCAACTAGCGCGGCTAATCCATCTCCCCACGCCATAGTTAAAATCCCGATCGCGGCATAATAGGGTTTTTCTGGGAAAAAAGAAGCCACTAAAATACCAATACTAAGAGCATAAAAAAACGTTCCTAAACTTTTACGCCCCACACTATTAATACTCGGTAATATAGGAAGAAAATATGATAATAAAGCAGTAACAGCAGCGATCGCGCTAGCACTGATACCAATTACTGCTGGAATTTGAAGCCACCATGCGAACAGAATTACATTTCCGCTACCAATATGAACTACTTTGCGAGTTAATTCAGCTTCTGAAAAAAAGAGTCGGTTTAACAATTCTGCGAATAAAACAATTCCCCCTAAAAACGCAACAACAATAATTAAGGGAGTGATCCTAATGGACGAATCAGCAAATAGTAAAGTTGATAGTAGTAACACCAGTTTTAATTAAACATCCATTCTTCAAGAATTGGTTGAATTGTTTTTAATTCTTCTAAGGAAAGCAAGTCTAAACTACCTTCTGAGTTAACCTTGGCAAAAAAGAGTAACGGCACTAGTGGCGTATATATGCCATATTCATAATTATCATAAGAAAAGGTAGCAAGGAGTTGAAACTCTTCAGTTTCTAATCCCCCTTCTGTTTCAATTTCTAACGTTAGAATATCATCGTCTTCTGGTTCAGGCAATTCTCCAGAAACGGTAAGGGTAAAAGAAGTTGGTTTGAGAATCAAATCTTCCTCTGCTAAACTAGCTTCTGCTTCTGGAAGAAGTCTCTCAATATCTGCTTCGTCTTCTATGAGAATTGCTTGTTCTTCATCTTTATCTTCTTCCCATAAAATAATGGAAATTGGAGAGTCAATGGGTAAGAGAAGATAGTATTGAACCCCTTTTGACTTAAATGATTGTTCTACATAACAGTACAGCGATCGCGCTTTTTCATCAACCAGAACTTTAATTTCTGGGGAGGAAGGGGGTTGATCTTGAGAAAACGGAGATGAAGACATAACACCGAACATAGTGGAATAGTTTTCAACATATCATACTGGGATACCTAAATAAACCGTAAGCTGAAGATCCTCCGCAAGCCTGAACCTTCCTAATGAAAAACCCGCAACTATTCAGTTAACTAGCCTGAACCAGAAAACCGAACAATTACGAGTTTTTATAGGGTTAATTAAATTGTCTTAAAACTACGGCATGGGGTGGAAGAGTAAATCAGGAAAAAAGCGATTAAACTCAATTAAAAGTCCAGCAGTAAAGGCTAAAAGAACCGTAGCTAAAACAGGCGCACTAGAAAGAAATGTTTTCAAACCGTCCATAATATCAATCTCCAACTATCAACACATCACTAACGAGGAGAAATGGGAATTTCCCCTTCTTTCGCCGTTAACTCCCCAGAGAGAAATTCTTTGAGAGCGGCAGCTGGCCAAGCAAACCCACTGAGCATAATTTTGAAAGCCCGAGGAACATCTAGGAGAATTTCTTTTTGTTCTGGATTTTTCTCCTCTCTAACCGAAATTAGATAAGCTCGACCAACCCAGCCGATCCAACCGGCAATGTATAAGAACAAAACGCTGGGGATCAGAAAGTCACCGGCACGAGAAAGGCGACCATCTACCACTAGGTGGGGTAAGCCTTCGGGGCCACAAAGGGCTTGAGAATAGCGTTCAGCACGTTTTTGTCCTGAGTTGGGGTCAGCAGTAGTATTACGGAAGTTTTCCGCCCGTTGTTGGAAAGCTTCAGATTCGCTACAAGGGGTGAGTTGAGCATTTCCTTGTGCTTGGGCTTGAGCAGGGGCTGCAAACCCAAAAAGCAACATTACTGATAAAGTTAAAGCAAGCAGTCTTGGCATAAATTGTTTCCTTTTGTTACAACTTAATTGATTTTCTTGTACAAAAGATAACGCAGCTAATGAGTACGTTAAGTGTAAATATTAACCTTGGATTGTTTTTCCGTAAAGTTAATATTTCTAAATATCTAAGAATCTTTTTCAAAAATTACCAATGTGTATAATCCTAGCAATCGAAACGAGTTGCGATGAAACGGGTGTGGCAATTGTTAAGAATCGTCACATTTTAAGTAACATTGTTGCTTCGCAAATTGATATTCATCGCCGTTACGGCGGCGTTGTTCCTGAAGTTGCATCTCGCCAGCATCTAGAAGTTATTAATATTTGTTTAGAGCAAGCCTTCACTGAATCTCAGTTAAGTTGGGAAGAGATAGATGGCATTGCTGTGACGGTTGCCCCTGGGTTAATGGGGTCATTATTAGTGGGGTTAACCACGGCAAAAACTCTTGCGATGATTCATAATAAGCCTTTATTGGGCATTCATCATCTAGAAGGGCATATTTATGCCAGTTATCTGAGTGATCCTCAGTTAGAACCGCCTTTCCTTTGTTTGTTAGTGTCAGGGGGGCACACGAGTTTAATTGCAGTTCGTGATTGTGGAGATTACACCCTACTAGGGAATACTCGCGATGATGCGGTGGGAGAAGCCTTTGATAAAACAGCTCGTTTATTAGGGTTAGGCTACCCAGGGGGACCCGCGATTGATCGCGCTGCCGCTGCTGGCAATCCTTTTGCTTATTCTCTCCCGGAAGGAAAAGTGTCTCACCCTGATGGGGGATATTATGCCTATGAATTTAGTTTTAGTGGCTTAAAAACTGCTGTCTCACGTTTAGTGAAGCAATTAGAAGCCCAAGGAGAGTTACCTGTGAATGATCTAGCTGCCTCTTTCCAAGAAACCGTAGCGCGATCGCTGAGTGAACGAACCATTGCCTGTGCTTTAGAATATAACCTCAATCCAATAGTTGTCGGCGGTGGCGTAGCAGCTAACCGAACTTTAAGAGAAAAGTTACAGCAAAAAGGGCAAGAAAAAGGCTTAACCATTCATTTTCCACCGATGAAACTTTGTACTGACAATGCAGCGATGATTGCTTGTGCTGGCGTTCAACATTATCAGCGTGGGCAATATTCCTCTCTCACTCTTAGCGCAACCTCGCGTCTGCCCCTCAATGAAGCGATGAGTCTTTATGCTTAAAAGCCACATTGGGTTACTTATTTTTGATCTAGTTTTTGCGCGATCCAAGTTTTATAGTCGTTCCAATTCAGTTCCGTAGTGCAGCCATCTTGGCTGCTACTAGGGAGCAAGATGCTCCCACTACTTTTAGGTTGCTGTTTTTTATTTGGAATCACTATAAAGCTCCGGCTTAAAAAAAAGGGGGGGGATCGGAGTTGAATTTCCTTAAAAAAAAGGGACAATAAGAGTTGAAATTTCCTGTAAAGAGCGGCTCACTAGCGCCAGAGTAAAAAAGTTGGGTAACGCTAGCCCCCCTTCAGAAAGGGCAGGGCTGTTTCATTCTATTTTTTTGTCTGTTCCAGACATTAGAAATAGCAGGGGTTTCACGGATTTTTTCTTAAGAATAAGTCAAATCAGAAGAAATAATCGCGATCGCGCCACCCTGTCAGGGTTTCAGACGATCACTTTCAATTTTCACCCCGAGAATGAAACAGCCCTGCTTCAGAAAGGGGGGTTGGGGGGATCATAACTCAATGCTAATTGTGGTTTAAATGCTAGGTTCAAAAATCAGAAAAAATGATCGCGATCGCCGCTAGCCCCCTTAAAATTGCATACTGCTCACTAATGTTAAAATAGAGATGCCTTGAACTTTATTCTGTAAAATCTAAAACCATGAGAATTATTCAGACAAAAGGAATTGTGAAAAATGGAGATTTATGCGCTAATGATGAATCAGAATAAAATTATCTGTCTAATAGAAGAAAAGAAACCAGAAATTATACAAATTTTAGAAAAATATAAGGCTTCTAATCTTCGTATTTTTGGCTCTTACGCTAGGGGAGAAGAAACTCCCGAAAGTGATCTAGATTTATTAGTGGATATGGAAGCTGGCACTAGCTTATTTGATAGAATTGCTTTGATGCAAGAATTAGAAGATTTACTAGGGGTTCAAGTCGATATTGCTAAACCTGAAAACCTACATCATTTAATTCGAGAAAAGGTTATGGATGAAGCAATAACTTTATGAAAAACCAGCTTCTTTATTTAAATAATATTAAAGAATGTATTGAAAATATTGAAACCTACACTCAAGAAGGGAAAACAGTTTTTCTACAAAACCGAATGATGCAAGATGCTGTTATTCGTAATTTAGAGGTTATTGGAGAGGCAACGAAACGATTATCTTATCAAATACGAGAACAATATTCTGATGTCCCTTGGCGAAAAATGACAGGATTAAGAGATGTCTTAATTCACGATTATCTAGAAGTAGAGTTAGAGGAAGTTTGGGGAATTGTTGAGCTTTATTTGCCAGATTTAAAGGTTAGGGTAGATGAAATTATCAAAGAATTGTCTTAGCCAATCACTAATTTGGTCAAAGAGTAAGTGATACCATTTCTAAAAACTCAAGTTACAATTAATTCCTCCCTTAAAAAGGCAGAGTCGTTTCATAATGAAAATAACAAACATTCACGCTGCAAAAACCTCCCTTTCACAACTGATTGAATCAGCATTACAGGGAGAAGAAGTCATTATTAGCAAAGCAGGTAAACCTCTTGTCCGTCTAATTCCCTATACTTCTAGCCAAGAACCTAGAATACCAGGAGACTGGGCGGGTCAAGTCAAAATGGCTGATGATTTTGATACCACTCCCGAAGAAGTTATTCAAGGCTTCTATGGAGAGGAAACATGAAGTACTTACTAGATACTCACACGCTACTTTGGTGGTTGGACAATAATCCAATTCTCTCTTCGTCAGCACGGGAAGTGATTGTCAATCCAAATAACTTAATTTTTGTTAGTGCAGTCAGTGCATGGGAAATCAGCATCAAAAAAGCAATCGGAAAGCTAGAAGCCCCGTCTGACTTGCAAGCCACGATTAAGCGCAATCGGTTTGAACCTTTATCTATTTCAAGATGGACTAGAAGCGGGGGCTTTACCGAACTACCATAAGGATCCATTTGATCGAAGGCTAATTGCTCAAACTCTCAGTAATAAACTCACAATTATCACGAGAGATGAGAAATTGAAACAATACAATGTCTCTTTGCTTAGTGCTTAATCTAAGTCACATTAGCCCCTTTTTTAAGGGAGGTTAGGGGATATCCTCACCCAGCACCAGATAAAACCAGTCTATTTTGAAGACAATGAATTATTTACCTTATAACAAAAAATTAGTATCAAGAGCTAAAGAACTAAGGAAAAATATGACCGTAGCAGAACAGAGAATATGGAAAAGTTACCTAAGGAGTTTTCCCTATCGGGTTTATCGACAACGCCCTATAGAAAATTTTATTGTTGACTTTTATTGTCCTCAATTAAAATTAGTTATTGAAATTGATGGTGAAAGTCACTACACTGAAAATGCTCAAGACTATGACAGAGAAAGGACACAAATTTTACAAGGTTATGGTTTAAAGGTGATTCGATTTAAAAACGATGATGTTTTAAATAATTTGACAGGGGTTGTTAACTTAATTGAGAAAATGATTCCCCATTAAACTAAAATCGGGATCACTAGCGCCAGAGTGAACACCTTGGCTAACGCTAGCCCCCCTTACGGAAGGCAGGGCTGTTTCATTCTATTTTTTTGTCTGTTCCAGACATTAGAAATAGCAGGGGTTTCACGGATTTTTTCTTAAGAATAAGTCAAATCAGAAGAAATAATCGCGATCGCGCCACCCTGTCAGGGTTTCAGACGATCACTTTCAATTTTCACCCCGAGAATGAAACAGCCCTGCCTTACGGAAGGGGGGTTGGGGGGATCACAACTCAATGCTAATTGTTGATTAAATGCTAGGTTTAAAAAAAGTTAGGTGGTAGTAGATCCCCCCTAGCCCTCCTCACTTCGCTCCGGTTAAAAAAGGGGGGGATCGGAATTGCAATTCCTTCAAAAAAGGGATAATAAGAGTTAGAATTTCCTGTAAAGATCGGCTCACTAGCGCCAGAGTGAAGAGATTGGGCGACGTTAGCCCCCCTTTCCGGAAGGGGGGTTGGGGGGATCATGACTCAGCGCTAATTGTTGATTAAAGGCTAGGCTTAAAAATTAGTTAAGTGGTAGCAGATCCCCCTCGCCCTGCTGAAAAAAGGGGGGAGATCAGAATTGTAATTCCTTGAAAAAGATGGAAATAAGATAAACAATACAACGTCTCTTTGCTTAGTGCCTAATCAAGGGGTTCTTACGCGACTCCATAGGCAGCAAAGATTAGACTAATGTTAAAATAGAGATGCCTTGAACTTTATTCTGTAAAATCTAAAACCATGAGAATTATTCAGACAAAAGGCATTGTCAAAAATGGAAATTTGTGCGCTTCTATACCTGAAGAAATAAAAAATGGTGAAGTTGACGTAATTATTGTTTCTTCTGAGCAACCTGATGAGTTTGAACGTCGCTATCAAATAATGCAAGAGAAAGGATATGATAAACCTGAAAAAGTAAGAGAGTTGATTCAACAAGTTAAACAAGAGATGCTCAAAGAAAAAGGAAGAGAAGAGTGAGCATTATTTTTAGGCGAATATTTTTAGATACAAATATCTTTATTATCGGTGATGCTGATAAGGAAAGCCCAGAAAGTCTTATTTTAGAAGCCTTTGGGTATCGAGGAAAGGTAAGCTCTTTTACTGCTGAGATTATCTTTTCCGATGAATTAATTGACCAAATTCGTAGAGTTGCTAAATATTTATATGGAAAGCAGCAAGCTGGGAAAATATTGGCTAATCTATGGCATTGGCTTAATATTTACTATATTCCATCAACCATTGATTGGAAGGAAGAAGAGTTAGAGCTATTAAAACAGCAAATAATTCCGTCTGAAGATATTGAAATTTATTTAACTGCAAAATACGGTGAAGCTGATTGTTTTGTTTCAGGAAACCGAAAGCTATTAACATCTATTGCAATGTTTGATTGTTTAACACCAGAGGAATTTATTAAAAAATATTTGTAAAAGCTATAAGATCGGCTCACTAGCGCCAGAATGAAAAGATTGGGTAACGCTAGCCCCCCTTTCCGGAAGGCAGGGCTGTTTCATTCTATCAAAATGGGGAGTAGCCAAAGCCTCTGTCCAAGCCATCTTCGGCCTTCGGTAATTGATAAAAAGCCTAAAAGTCGGAAAATATTAAGGCAAATGGTTTTTAAAATCGAAAAATTCACCGCAGGAATTTTGGCTCTTTGGGGGGAGATATCTTCCTTAAAAATTACATCTTTTACCCAATGTAGCTGATTTTCGATTGTCCAATGTCCCTGAATTTTTTGGCTAAAATCTTGCGCAGTTTGGTAGCAACTGCTCAAATAATAAACAATTTGATGATAAGGCTTATTTTTTCGAGGGCCTTTCCTTTCTACTTTGATAAAACACTGACTATTGACCCAAACTTCTTGAAGAGTTTCTGGAATTCTAAAGATAGATACAGTTCGAGTAACTTGTCTTCCGTGACTGGTTTCTGTTCGGATATCTTCCTGATAAGAAATCTGATTATGAGCGATTTCTTCTAAACTGTTGTACAATTTAGGTTGATTTTTCTTAACGGCAATTACATAATCATTACGAGAGCGATTAATCGTTTTAATTGTTTCTTTTTGACAGTGAACTGCATCGAGGGTCAAAACTTGATTTAATAAAGGCGTGTTATCGACCATCTCTCGAACGCAGTTAATTTCTGAAGTCTTTTTATTCTCCAATTTTTCCAAAGCTAAAACGAGTCCATTTTCTTGAGAAAACCAAGAGACAATTGAAGCAAAATTCTGTTTATTTCCGTAGTAATCAGTTAAAGTTGATTTGATACTCTTGCCATCGATCGCGATCCAATCTGGATTTTCTTCTTTTGAGGATAATTGAGTTGCCCATTGATTAAAAATTGGAATTAAATTGTCGTTTTCTATTCCCATCATTATTCTTCTAATGGTGGAATAGGATGGGACTTTAAGTTGCGGATTTTTCGCAAGGCGAAGAAGATAGTCATGATGATTGTTGGCAAAAGCAGATAGATCTCTATAGCTTAAACAACCTACCATTAGCCCTAAAATAACAATTAAGAGTATCCACCATAGGGGATGTCTTTGTCCACTGGAATCTCGCCAGTCCTTGACTTGTTTTAAGTAACTGATTAAGCTAGACATCTTAGAAATTTTTCTAAAAATGCGCGATCGCGCTCATGGTTCAAGTTGCGCGATCGCGCTTTACTTTTACAATTTTACCCCGAGAATGAAACAGCCCTGCTTTCCGGAAGGGGGGTTGGGGGGATCATTGCTTAAGGGAAAGTTGATTTGATAGCAAGGGTGACCTATTTTTGATCTAGTTTTTGCGCGATCCAAGTTTTAATAACGGCTTCTCGATTAACTCCCAATCGTTTTGCTTCTTCATCTAATCCTTTAATCATCCATTGCGGAAAGTTAACATTAATTGGCTTGCTCTCTAACTCAGGGCGTTTAAGAGTGGATAAATCAAAAAATTCCATTACATCTTCACCAGCATCAAATTTCTTATCTAATTCTTCAGGATTCATATACTCTTATCTCCTCTTGACGCGATCTTCTTACCGAAATGATGCGAATTGTTTGATGACGATAAGTAACAATTGCAGACCAGTATTTCCCCTCAATTTTACCAATAATCATAAATCGAGGCTCTGTGGTTGATTGGGCTTCAATTTCTACCCGAAGTGGATCTAACCAAAGTTGTTGCGCTTGTTCAAAGTTAATTCCATGTTTAGACTGATTACTTTTACTTTTCGCAGGATCATATGTAAATTTCACGACTAATCAATTTAAATGCTCTCTTAAAGGATGAGCTAACAACTAATTTTCTCATTCATTCATTTAGATATTTAATTGTTTCATCAATTGTCCCTCTAAAAACATTATCTTGTTCATATTCTTGATTAGCTTTATTAATATTTTTAGCAATTTCATCTCTTCTTTGTTCATTGGCTTGATACTTAATAATATTAATTAAATCTTCCTTTTCATCAAGAGAAAGTTGATCGATTAGCTTTAAGATTTCTTTGACTTGTGCGGTTGCCATTTGAATTAACTGAGGTATTTTTA
Organism: Euhalothece natronophila Z-M001; assembly: GCF_007904085.1. Classification (GTDB taxonomy): domain Bacteria; phylum Cyanobacteriota; class Cyanobacteriia; order Cyanobacteriales; family Rubidibacteraceae; genus Halothece; species Halothece natronophila. Next base: position 3,164,158 of record NZ_CP042326.1, on the reverse strand, counting down.
CTAATTGCCATTATAGCAAGATGATCTAATTAGTAAAAAGTTGAGTAACGCTATCCCCCTTACGATTTGGGAGGATCATCACTCAGGGCGATTTGTTGATTAAATGCTAGGTTTAAAAAAGTTAGGTGGTAGTAGATCCCCCCCTACCCCCCCTTAAAAAAAGGGGGGAATAAGAGTTGAATTTCCTTCAAAAAAAGGGACAATAAAAGTTAGAATTTCCTGTAAAGATCGGCTCACTCGCGCCAGAGGGAAGAGATTGGGTAACCTTAGCCCCCCTTTCAGGAAGCAGGGCTGTTTCATTCTATCAAAATGGGGAGTAGCCAAAGCCTCTGTCCAAGCCATCTTCGCCCTTCGGTAATTGATAAAAAGCCTAAAAGTCGGAAAATATTAAGGCAAATGGTTTTTAAAATCGAAAAATTCACCGCAGGAATTTTGGCTCTTTGGGGGGAGATATCTTCCTTAAAAATTACATCTTTTACCCAATGTAGCTGATTTTCGATTGTCCAATGTCCCTGAATTTTTTGGCTAAAATCTTGCGCAGTTTGGTAGCAACTGCTCAAATAATAAACAATTTGATGATAAGGCTTATTTTTTCGAGGGCCTTTCCTTTCTACTTTGATAAAACACTGACTATTGACCCAAACTTCTTGAAGAGTTTCTGGAATTCTAAAGATAGATACAGTTCGAGTAATTCGTCGTCCGTGACTGGTTTCTGTTCGGATATCTTCCTGATAAGAAATTTGATTATGAGCGATTTCTTCTAAACTGTTGTACAATTTAGGTTGATTTTTCTTAACGGCAATTACATAATCATTATGAGAGCGATTAATTGTTTTAATTGTTTCTTTTTGACAGTGGACAGCATCTCGGGTCAAAACTTGATTTGATAAAAGTGTGTTGTCCACCATTTCTCGAACACAGTGAATTTCTGAAGTCTTTTTATTTTCCAATTTTTCCAAAGCTAAAACGAGTCCATTTTCTTGAGAAAACCAAGAGACAATTGAAGCAAAATTCTGTTTATTTCCGTAGTAATCAGTTAAAGTTGATTTGATACTCTTGCCATCGATCGCGATCCAATCTGGATTTTCTTCTTTTGAGGATAATTGAGTTGCCCATTGATTAAAAATTGGAATTAAATTGTCGTTTTCTATTCCCATCATTATTCTTCTAATGGTGGAATAGGATGGGACTTTAAGTTGCGGATTTTTCGCAAGGCGAAGAAGATAGTCATGATGATTGTTGGCAAAAGCAGATAGATCTCTATAGCTTAAACAACCTACCATTAGCCCTAAAATAACAATTAAGAGTATCCACCATAGGGGATGTCTTTGTCCACTGGAATCTCGCCAGTCCTTGACTTGTTTTAAGTAACTGATTAAGCTAGACATCTTAGAAATTTTTCTAAAAATGCGCGATCGCGCTCATGGTTCAAGTTGCGCGATCGCGCTTTACTTTTACAATTTTACCCCGAGAATGAAACAGCCCTGCCTTGCTAAGGGGGGTAGAGATGAGAACTCTCCTTCTAAGGGGGGTAGGGATGAGAACTCTACTTCTGATGATGGCTCAGATGGGAGTGTTGGGGAGGTAGATGCTGTTGAGCAGAATCGTATTAGCACTTTTGCCCTGAATCAGCCTCGCTCTTAGTTAGTGCCATTGGCAGGGATAGCGATGTTAATTGTTACTGCGGTGACGGTGATTGTGCCAGAGGTAGGGCGCAGGGAAATGTCGCCGTTACGGTTTCCTTCTCAAATTACTCTCGCTGGTTGGAATTTAGAAAATAGTGAGCCTCTAGTGGATGAACCAGAGACGGAGTTAAGTTTACATCGCCTACGTTCTGGGCAAGAATATGAATATCAACAGGGAGATAATGAAATCGCGATCGCGCTTCGGTTGTATAGCCCGACTTTCGGCAATGTGGAAAGTTATGTGCGTCGAATTTATGGAAGTTCTCACCGAGAAGCCTATCGGGAAGGGGAAGATCGCTATTTATCAGGAATCGGCAATTATCGGGTGTTTCATGATGAGGAAACTGCCTATTTAACCGCTTGTGTTGCCCCAGAAGGGGAAAGCACTGTTAGTGTTTCTGACTATGTTAATCAAACCAATGCCACGGTATTTTCACCACAGGGAGTGATTCCTAGAGTTTTAGCCCAAAGAAGTTTGCGAGAGCGGCGGTGTTTGTGGGTGCATTTATCCACGCCTTTACAAGGGGAATCACCAGAGGCGAGGGAAGAAGTTTTGGAAGAGGCTTTTGAGGAGGGGTTTCCGAAGTGGCAGCGGTTATTTTAATCATTAGTCATTAGTCATTGGTCATTAGTCATTGGTCATTAGTCATTGGTCATTGGTCATTAGTCATTAGTCATTGGTCAGTGGTCATTGGTTATTGGTTTACAAACAACAAAGGACAAAGGACAAAAACGCCATGAGAGTAAAAACTTGCTATAGTTGAGATTGCCAGAATTGATTTCGCAGATAACTCCGAACTTCCATTAGCATTTTCCCGAGTTGGTTTTCTCCGCTGCCATCTTTTCCGCGTCCCCAATAATAATCCCTTGGGGAGTCTTCTACTAATAATTCTTCGCCTGTTTCTAGTAAAGCCTTTTGCACATCTTTGTGGGTGAGAAACTTGGTTAAGACTGCTTGCCACATTACCTCTCGCTTGGCTGTACCCCAGTCAGGGCGGATAATCCGATCGCGATCTCGCCCTGTTGCCGCTGCTTGTTCTGGAGTTGGCAAATGACGGATCACCTCCATTAGAGGCTCATCAGGAGTTCCTAATAGCTTATGGGCTTGATAATAATGTTCTACAGTTGGCCATTCTTTGCCGTCTATAATTATCTGATGAGGAGAAAAATTAGAAAAGCAACCATAAGGTTGATCGGCTTTATAGAAATAAATCGCCATAGAGCTTGCTATTAGGTCTAACTCAATTGTATCGAATTATGAGCGTTGAGCTGCCAGCGCGATCGCGATCGGCAAGATATGATGTTCTTGCGGTTGAATCCGTTGATGGAGAGTTTCGGGGGTATCTCCTTCTAATACGGGAACAGCGGCTTGGATTAAAATGGGGCCACTATCTACTTCCGGGCGAACTAAATGCACAGTACAACCTGCAATTTTAACCCCTGCATTTAAGGCGCTTTCCACCCCATTGATCCCCTTAAAACTAGGCAATAAACTAGGATGAATATTAATAATATGATCCGGAAAAGCATTAATTAACACTGGAGTAACCACTCGCATCCACCCTGCCATAATTACCCAATCTACCTGATGGGCTTTGAGAGTTTCTACTAACACCTGATCAAACTCCTCTCGGGTGGCATAATCCCGATGGTTACAGAAAACCGTGGGAATACCAAATTCTGCTGCCTTTTCTTTGACTTTCGCTTGTGGCTTATTGTAGATGACCACTTGAATTTTTGCGTTAAGTTTTCCTTGCGCGATCGCGTCTGCCACTGCAATAAAATTACTACCCTTTCCCGAAGCCATTACCCCTAAAGACAAAGGCTTGGATAATTTCAGTTCTTCCCAAGACACCTGAGGAGAAATAATTACCGAATCTGTCACTGACCACCTCAACTTAACCTTCTCCCTAATTCTTAATCCTTCTTCGCCAGTTGTCAATTGTTTAGGGGGAATCTGCTATGATTTGACTTTTTGACATGGTATAACATTAAAGAGTCGGTGAGATTAACAAGGGAGTCAGTTAATGCTGATTAAAGGAATTAAAAAAGGAAAAACCATTGAGTTGTTGCAAGAAATAGATTTCCCTGATAACCAAGAGGTGTTAATCGAAATTCAAGAACCTAAAAATTTTTGGTCAGCTTTACAGGAGTTTAGAGCAAGAGCCGATTTAGAAAGTTTTGATGATGATACGTTTGAGAATGTCCGGGATAAATCCTCGGGTCGCGAAAAGGGTATCAGAATTGGCATGAATTGTTGGGAAACCTCACCTTTTTGATTTCGGGTAAACCTCACCGACGATTACACTTCTTTTTGTAATATAGAAATTGAAAAGTAAAGCAGTGAGAAACCTTAATTTAGGAGGTGAAGCTGTATGGCACTAGTTCGCTGGAATCCTTATGCAGAATTAGAAACCCTTCGTCGTCAAATGGATCGTCTCTTTGATGAAGTAGGGGACTACAATGGATTGACCGATCAGCTTTGGCAACCAGCTGTAGAACTTAATGATGCAGGAGAAAACTTAGTTCTAAAAGTGCAACTGCCGGGCATTCACCCTGACAACTTAGACATTAATGCCTCTCGCGACTCCATCACCATCAGCGGTGAATATCGCCACGAACAAGAGAACAAACCTCAAAACATCTATCACTCGGAGTTCCAATACGGTAAGTTTCATCGCACCATCGGCTTACCCGTCGGCATCCAACAAAATCAAGTCGAAGCCGACTATAACAACGGCATCCTAACGCTACGACTTCCCAAAGTAGAAGAAGCAATGAATCGTTCAGTAAAAGTAAATATTGGCGGTCAATCTAATCCTGCACTGAACGCCAATAACTAATCCTAACAATTAGTTTGCAGAAAGCGGGGTGAGGTTTGCCTCATCCCATTTTTTTCTTTAAAACCGTTCTACACTCCCTGCAAATAAAGGTTCTACGCGAATTGCAATAATACTAGAAGGGCGTACCACCATGTATTCTCCCTGAATATTCTTAATGGGAACAGTAATAAACTCATTAGACTCCCCATTAGGCTTTAATTCTCCCTTGTACCATTTCTGAAAATCCTGAATTGTGGGAAAACGCACTTCCTCACGATGACCACTGCTTAAAAACAAATATACGGCATACTCATCTGGGGTGCGAGGCATAAGAACAACTCCTGCAACAATAACAATCCTTAATTTATCAGGAAGTGGCGGTTTTGTCGTGATAGCCTACTGTTGTTCTAATTCCAAGTGCTGGATATTCTCTTGTAATTTTTGTTGTACCATTTCAGGATTAACCCCTAAGCGGCGAGAGGCTTCTGCTAAAGAAAGGTGCATATTACCAATGCGAACTTTTGTGTTTTCATCTAAGATTAATTCTCCATTAGCATCAACTTCAAAATTACCACTAAGTCCCACATACACTTGCTGCTGATTGAATCGGGGAAAAGAATCCATTGCTCGTTCTAATATATTCTTTTCAGAACCTTCTAGTTCATCTTTAGAAATCGCACTCGGTTGAATAACTGTGCCAATTTCTAACTGATTGTTTTCAACTTTAGTGCGAACTCCTTGGCTGGCTTTTAAAAAAGGTTGAATTCTTTGATTATTGGATAATTCGCGATTAATAATTTGATCTAATTCTTGTTGTTTGGAAGGGCTTTCACCAGAGTCCGAAGAAGATGAAAAATTCTCTTCAGGTTTCTGTTCATCTCCTTTAGTGTCTTCACTATTATTATAGGTGGTCTCTGATTGGAGATTCATTTCTGCTGTGTACCAATCAGGAACTGCTGTAAATTGTCTCCAAAAATAATAAGCACCTGCACCAGCTAAACCGACGAAAGCAAGAAGAATAATGAGGGCTGTTTTATGTATTTTCATAGTTTTAATCTCGCAATTGTACTGGCATTACTAAATAAGTCATTTTTAAGCCTCCTAAGGGAGTAAAAATAATTGGCTGGCTTGCTTCATTAAGCTGCATCTGGATTTCATTTCCCTTAAAGGCTTTGAGTCCATCCATTAAGTATTTAACATTAAAAGCAATATCAATGCTATCTCCTGTTACTTCTGCTGATATTGATTCTTGGGCGCTACCCACTTCTTTAGCATCTACAGATAACGATAATTGTTGGTTTTCACTATCAATGCTAAATTTAACCACGTTATTTTGCTGGTCGGCTAAAACCGCTACTAATTCAAGACTATTTAAGAGGCGTTTTCGTTCCAAGGAAAGTTGGCGAGAAAATTGATTGGGAAGCAACTGATTATAAGCAGGATAATTCCCTTCTAATTTGCGAGTAGTCAAGCGTTGGGAGTCTAGTTCAAAGGCAACTTGCACTTCATCGCAGTTCATTGTTACCACTGCATCTTCTTTTTGGGTTTTAATCATCCGTTCCAATTCTCGTAACGCCCGTGCAGGAATAGTGACAGCAAAGCCTTCGCTTGCCCCTTCAATTCCTTCTTGGGTGGTTTCTAGCACTGCGAGACGGTGTCCATCGGTGGCAGCAAATTCGAGACTGTCTTCTTTGCGTGTTAAATGAACCCCAGTTAAAACTTGTTTTGCTTCTTCGGTACTAGCAGCAAATAGCGTGGAACTTAAGCCATCAATGAGGGCTTCTACAGGCACTTGTAAGGCTTCTTCTGTGTTAATTTCAGGTAAGTTAGGATATTCGTCGGCATTCATCCCCCGAAGCCGAAATCGCCCTGATGCGGAAATAAGAGTCGCACTAAAACTGTCATTGTCTTCTTCTTCCTCTTCCATTCCCAACAAGGTAATTTCTCCTTCTGGGAGACGGCTAACAATATCACTGAGAAGTTTAGCGGGTAGAGTAAAGGTATGATTATCACTGACTTGGGCAGGAAAACTCGTTTGTAGCCCTAAACTCAAGTCAAATGCGGTGAGGGTGATGCGTTGGGTTTCGGCGTTGGTTTGAAAGAGAACATTCCCTAAAACAGGATGAGTCGGGCGTGAGGGAACAGCGCGACTGACGAGAGAAAGGTTAGTTTTGAGGTCGCTTTGGCTGCAAACAAGTTTCATCTATTCTTTATGAATTATCCTAGTTGATTCCTGATAATATTATATTAATGAATGAGTATTGTGCAAGTATTTTTTTATTCTTTAGTTATGTCACAGCAAAAACTCGAAAGACTCAAAAATAGCTATCTTGATATTAGTGATAATTTTGAAATAGGATGGAATATTTTTTTGGAGCAAAAGAATAATTTATTATGGTTTTTATTGATTTTAAATTTACCTATAGCTATTATTGAACAATTTGTGCCTGATCCTGATCCACAGGGAGGATTTGATTCTCCATTTATCATTCCTTTTTTTATTGTGGCTATGCTGATTGGCATTATTATTAATTTAGCTATTCATATCCTCACCGAAAAAAGTATTATGCAAGAAAGCAGTCAGGCTATTTTTACTTTAAAAAAAGTTTCTTCTAAAGTATTGATAGCTTTACTCACGGGAATTTTATTTTTCATAATGGTTTTTCTCGGATCTTTATTTTTTCTCATACCCGGAATTTACTTGGGTGTTATTTTTGCTTTCTTTACTGAGGCGATCGCGCTTCGCAATTGTCAATTAGATGCCTTTAACTATAGTCGAAACTTAGTCAAAGGTCAATTTTGGAAAGTCTTTGGTCGGTTATTAATTTTGGGGGTTTCTTTAGTAATTTTGGTGTTATTTATTACAGTTCCTATCGGATTTATTTCTGTTGTATTAAATAATTTACCTATTATCAGTTTTATAATATCAGTTATTTCTAGCTTGATAATAGTAGCAATTAATTATTTATTTGTCATTATTTTTACAGTTTACTTTTTAAATTTAGATTACTTAAGGAATGGTTTACCGCAACGTGTTTAGAGTTCTGCCATTAAGTTTTTTTTCGCCATTGAGCACTTTGAGCGCGATCGCTGTTAATTTCTAAAACTCTAATTCCGCTTTTTGGAAGCTCACTTAATAGGGAGGGAAATTGTTCCCAACTAGAAATTAATTGATACTCAATCCCATAAGTAGCACATAAGGCAGAAAAGTCTAGATTTTGTGGTGTAGTAAAAAACTCTTCAAAAACTTCTTGAAATTCTGAAATCGGTAACATTTCAAAAATGCCACCGCCGTTATTATTAACTAAAATAATGGTAAGATGTCCCTGTAATTGTTGACGCTGTAAGAAGCCATTAGTGTCATGAAGAAGGGCTAAATCGCCTGTTAAACAAATAGCAGGTTTTCCCTGATGGGCAATCCCTAAAGCCGTAGAAAGTGTACCATCAATGCCGTTTGCCCCACGATTAAATAAGGGATAGATTTGTCTTTCATTCGGTTGCCAAAACCATTCTACATCACGCACAGGAAGACTATTCGCAATAAAAATGGGAGTTTCTTGGGGAAGAATTTGAGATAAATACCAAGGGATTTTCGGTTCAATTAATTCTTCTGTCTTGGTAAGTTTGTTATCAATACTTTGGCGCGTGTTGGCTTCTAAAGAAAGCCATTTTTGTTGATAGTTAGATAAAGGCGGAAAAGTGGCATTAATTTGGAAAATATCAGACAAGGTGAGGTGGAGGGGAATAGTTTTTTGATGAAGCGGATCAACATTTTCCCCTGCGGTTTCAATGATCCAAGAGAGGGGGGAAATCTCACTTAACCAACTGCGAAGGGTTTTACTGGTAGGAAATGCCCCAATTTGAATAACCATCTCTGGGGTGAGGGCGTTTGCGCTTTCCCGACTACGCAAAATAAAGTCATAAGTAGAGACTAAATTAGGAACTAAATGGGCATAATTTCTAACAGGAGAGAGTCCTTCTGCTAAAACCACCCATCCCAAAAGATTAGAAAGATGCGCGATCGCGCGACAGTATTTTTCTGCATCGAGAGGCTGATCTACGCCAGCAATAATAATTCCGCGATCGCTGTTTTTCCATGTTTCCCAAGGTAACGGCTGTTGGATTGTGGGGTTGATAGGGGGAACTAAATGGGAGAAAAACCCGTCAAAGTCAGCTAAGGTTCTCTTCATGGTTTCTGGAATCGGAGCAAGGGGATCACGAAAGGGAATATTCAGGTGAACCGCTGCCGAAAAAGGAAAGCGCGATCGCGTCACTGCTTGCACCACAGTCTGTCTCAAATATCGTAACTGATCCATCTCCTCACTCGGGAGACTTAACTCCGCATACCAGCTGGGATAATTACCATAGAGTTTCTGCTGATCAATCGTTTGTCCACTGTGACAATGACGTAACTCAGGGGGGCGATCCGCAGTTAAAATTAACAAGGGAACGCCACTTTCTCTAGCTTCGATCACCGCAGGATAAAAATTTGCCCCAGCCGTTCCTGAAGTACAAACCAACGCCACAGGAATCCCTGTTATTTTTCCTCTCCCTAAAGCAAAAAACGCTGCTGATCGTTCATCTAAAATCGGAATTGTCTCAATTTCGGGATGTTTTGCAAAAGCAGTAGTTAATGGCCCCGAACGAGAACCCGGACACACTACCGCTGTGGTTACCCCCAAATGAAAGAGAGTTTCCACTAACACGGAACTCCATAGCGTATTCACATTCCGAAAATCTAGATTCATTATATTTGTTATTAGTCATTGGTCATTAGTCATTGGTCATCAGTCATTAGTCATTAGTCATTAGTCATTAGTCATTAGTCATTGGTCATTAGTCATTGGTCATTAGTCATTAGTCATTGGTCATTAGTCATTGGTCATTAGTCATTAGTCATTGGTCATTAGTCATTGGTCATTAGTCATTAGTCATTGGTCATTAGTCATTAGTCATTGGTTTACAAACAACAAAGGACAAACAACAAAGGACAAAAAACTTAACTCATAACCATGCCGCCATCAACATTAAACACTTGTCCAGTAATATAAGCCGCAGCAGGATCACCAGCTAAAAATCTCACCATACCAGCAACTTCTTCTGGTTGACCATAACGAGCAAGGGGAATATATTTTAAGATATCTTCCGCATCAAGTTCTTCTGTCATTTCTGTTGCAATAAAACCAGGGGCAACCGCATTCACCGTAACATTACGAGAAGCCAATTCTTTTGCCATTGTTTTAGTAAAGCCAATTACGCCAGCTTTCGCTGCACTATAGTTAGCTTGCCCAGGATTGCCCATTTGTCCAGCCACTGAGGCAATATTGATAATTCTTCCCTGACGCTGTTTGAGCATAATTTTACTAACCGCTTGAGTACAGAGAAAAACCCCAGTGAGATTGAGATTAATCACTGCTTGCCAATCTTCTAATTTCATCCGTAACAAAAGGGTATCGCGAGTAATGCCAGCATTGTTGACTAAAACATCAATACTTCCCCACTGGGAACGGGCTTCTTTCACTAAATTTTGCACTTGTTCAGCATCGCTGACATCGCCTTGAATGGCAACGGCTTCTCCTCCTTGATCCTTAATTTTTTTTACAATTCCTTCCGCCGCCTCTGACGAACGAGCATAATTAACCACGACCTTTGCCCCAGCTTCAGCTAAAGCAAGCGCGATCGCGCTACCGATTCCCCGTGAAGCGCCCGTTACAAGTGCGACTTGATCAGATAAATGTTGTGCCGTCATTTAATAATCCTTGCTGTCTGTTAAATTGCCACATCTAGCTTCCTAGAAATTAGACTAAAAATCAACTCCCGTGGAAAAAGTAGAATTTGTTACCTACAATTTCCCTGAATCCGATACAATCAGAACAAATTTTCAGCTATAACCAGTGGTGTGTTTTCTTGGAGGATAGAATCATTAATTTACCAACCCACAATCAAACCCCTTCCCTACTAAAAATATCTGGCGAAAGTAAATTACAGGGCAATGTCACTATTAGTGGCGCTAAAAACTCAGCGTTAGCAATAATGGCTGGAACTCTGCTTTGCTCAGGTCAATGTCGTTTACGAAATATCCCCTCCCTAGTGGATATTAACCATATGGGAGACGTATTAGCTAGCGTTGGCCCCAAATTACATCGCGAGAAAGATATCCTCGACCTTGATACCCAAGAGATTACCACTTCTAAACCTCCTTATGAGTTGGTTTCTCGCCTCAGAGCCAGTTTTTTCGTCATTGGCCCCCTATTAGCCCGTTTAGGAGTGGCTCGCGTTCCTTTACCAGGCGGTTGTGCCATCGGCGCTCGTCCCGTTGACCTTCATGTGCGTGGTTTAGAAGCCATGGGAGCAAAAGTCAGAATCGAGCATGGCATTGTTCATGCTGATATTCCGGGTTATAAAAATCGCTTACAGGGAGGAGAAATTTATTTAGATTATCCTAGTGTGGGCGCAACAGAAACCATTTTAATGGCAGCCACCCTTGCTGAGGGAGAAACCAAAATTGAAAACGCTGCCCGTGAACCCGAAGTGGTAGATTTAGCCAACTTCTGCAATGCCATGGGGGCAAACGTACAAGGGGCTGGTACCAATACGATTACCATTTCTGGTGTTAAATCTCTTCATAGTGTGGATTATTCCATCATTCCTGATCGCATAGAAGCTGGAACCTTTTTAGTAGCCGGGGCAATTACCCACTCCGAAATTTCCTTATCGCCTGTGATTCCAGAACATTTAATCCCTGTGATTGCAAAACTGAGAGCGATGGGCGTTAAAATCCTGATGGAAGAGCCAAATTGCTTGCGGGTCATTCCAGGGTCACTTCAGGGAACTGATATTGAAACCTTACCTTATCCAGGATTTCCCACGGATATGCAAGCTCAGTTAATGGCTTTACTGGCGATTAGTGAAGGGGATAGTGTCATCACCGAAACTGTCTTTGAAAACCGCCTCCGTCATGTTGCCGAATTAAAACGAATGGGGGCTGATATTCGCTTAAAAGGGCAACAGGCAATTATTCGGGGAGTTTCAATGCTAACGGGTGCACCAGTAGTAGCAACGGACTTACGAGCCTCTGCTGCTTTAGTTGTGGCTGGACTAGCGGCAAAAGGTACAACTACCATTCAAGGCTTGCATCATCTCGATCGCGGCTATGATAACTTAGAAGGTAAATTAAGACAATTAGGGGCAAACTTAGAACGAGTCACTGTTGACGAAGCTGATCTTCCTTTACCGATAATGTGACAAGAAGGCAATCATTATACCGCTAGGTTAATGAGGGATGAATTGTCACCAAACAAACTTTCATTCCGACAGGACATCCTAAATCATCTGGTGCTAGACTTTAGAAAGCAACGGTGGGTTTCTTAAAATGCTCAGTCTCAACTACCAATTTAAGCTCAAAGTCAATAAACAGCAGGCTTCTACCATTGATGAATGGTTAGATGTCTGTAAGTCGGTTTATAACTATGCTTTGAGAGAGCGTAAAGACTGGGTTAATTCTAGAAAATGTCCAATTGACCGTTGCTCTCTTGATTCCGAGTATATCATTCCTGCTGAAGCTCCTAGACCGACTTATGCCAACCAGTGTAAAAGTTTAGGACAAGCGAAGAAAAAGTTTCCTCGCTTAAAAGTTCCACAATCTCAAGTCCTCCAACAAACTATAAAGGTCTTGGAAGAGGCTTTTGTTAAGATGTGGAATCGAGGATTTGGTTTTCCTAGATTCAAGAAAAGGATGAGGAGCTTTGTGTTTCCCCAAGTCAAACCAGACTGTATTCAAGGGACCCCCAACCTTCAGGAGGGGGATTTCTTGTAATTGCTCCTTTGTTTCGTGCAATCCATTGGAAATACGAAAATTTCTGGTTCTTTTCTGCCCAATTACACAAACCTAAGGTGACATACTCCCCAACCAATCTTTCGATGTGGTTGGGGCTTCTCACCAACTCCACCTATCGGTTCGGATACGAGTCGGAGCTTTATTTTACTTCTACCGGATGCCCCTCGGTTGAAGGTTTCTCAGAAATTAATTCTGTATCAATTAGTAGGTGGCGATTAGCTCTTGAATATAAGGCCTACTTGATTTATCTTACCACAACTGGGCTGATTCATGAGGGGCTGTCATCTGGGGTCTCCCCAGATGTTTATACGCCCCGTCTACCGACTAAATTAAAATTGACGAGTGACCCTGCGCCGTCGTACGGCGCAAAGGAACGCGCGAGTTGTAGTCGTAGGATTCTCAGCCCTTCTGCTAAAATGCTTTATAATTTCTTAATCTAATTTAAGGAGAAGTTAAAATGTTAAATATTATCTCAATCAAAACAGGATTACGTTTATTAGGTTTAATGGCTATTGTTGGGTTAATGGCTTGTCAACCTGAAATCAATGATCAGGATGCTCCAGTTGATGATATGCCTGATGAAGAAATGCCTGAGGAAGATGAAGTTGGAGAAGAAACAACCCTTGACTTAACCGCAGAAGGAAGAGAGTTTTATATTGACGGAGAAGAAGAAGAAAATCCTGATTTAGTGGTGCAAGAAGGTTCTATGGTAGAAGTTACCCTTTGTGTCACCGGCGGGACTCATGACTGGGTGGTTGATGAATTTGATGCTGCTACTGATCAAATTGGAGAGGATGACGAATGTAGCACCGTATCATTTGTTGCGGATCAAGTTGGTGAATTTGAATACTACTGCAGTGTTGGGAATCATCGCGAGGAAGGTATGTATGGCACATTAATTGTTGAAGAAGAAGAATAGGTTTTTTCTTCAAATGGTGTAAAAAGGAGGCCTAACCAAGCTCTAAAAAGAGGTTGCCTCCTTTCATTTTTTCTTAAAACAAGAAATAACGTTGCGCCATGGGTAAGCTAGTTGCTGGTTCGCAGGTTAAAAGTTCACCATCGGCTTTAACTTCATAGGTTTCAGCATCCACTTCAATCTCGGGAGTTGCTGTATTGAGTTTCATATTTGCTTTTTCAATATTGCGGGTATTAGAGACGGGAACTACAGTTTTTTCTAAGCCTAATTGTTCTCCCACCTTTGCTTCCATCCCTGCTTGGGAGACAAACGTTAAACAAGTGCGATTAATGGCTCGTCCATAACTGCCAAACATCGGACGCATTTCGATCGGTTGTGGGGTGGGAATACTAGCATTAGCATCTCCCATTTGAGCATACGCGATCGCGCCTCCTTTTAAGACAATCTCAGGTTTAACGCCAAAGCAACTGGGTTTCCATAAACACAAGTCAGCCAGTTTTCCCTCTTCAATAGAGCCGACATAATCAGCAATTCCGTGCATAATTGCCGAATTGATTGTATATTTGGCAACATACCGCTTTGCCCGAAAGTTATCATGGGTTTCGCTGGCATTCTCAGGAGAAGGAAGTAAGCCTCGTTGCACTTTCATTTTATGGGCGGTTTGCCAGGTGCGAATAATATTTTCTCCTACGCGCCCCATGGCTTGAGAGTCAGACGCGATCGCGCTAAATGCTCCCAGATCATGTAAAATATCTTCAGCAGCAATGGTTTCTCGGCGAATCCGTGATTCAGCAAAGGCAACATCTTCAGGAATATTGCGATCAAGGTGGTGGCACACCATCAACATATCGAGGTGTTCTTCTAAAGTATTGACGGTATAAGGGCGAGTGGGATTCGTAGAAGAGGGGAGAACATTGCTTAATCCACAAACTTTGATAATATCAGGAGCATGACCCCCGCCAGCTCCCTCAGTATGGTAAGTGTGAATGGTACGGTTTTTAAAAGCATTAATCGTATCTTCTACAAACCCTGCTTCGTTGAGGGTGTCGGTATGAATCGCCACTTGTACATCATAATCATCAGCTACACTTAAACAAGTATCAATGGTTGCAGGAGTCGTTCCCCAGTCTTCATGGAGTTTGAAGCCCATTGCCCCTGCTCTGACTTGTTCCTCTAGCCCTTGCGGTTGGGCGCTATTACCTTTACCTAAAAAACCTAAATTCACGGGAAAGGCTTCCGCTGCTTCTAACATCATCTGAATATTCCATGATCCTGGGGTACAAGTGGTGGCATTAGTTCCTGTAGCGGGGCCAGTTCCACCGCCAAATAGGGTAGTAATTCCAGACGCGATCGCGGTTTCGACTAATTGCGGACAAATAAAATGAATATGACTATCCACCCCACCAGCCGTGAGAATCATCCCTTCCCCAGCAATCGCTTCGGTACTAGGGCCAATAATAATATCTACATTATCCTGAATATAAGGATTCCCTGCTTTGCCAATCTTGAAAATGCGACCGTCTTTAATACCCACATCGGCTTTAATAATGCCCCACCAATCAAGAATTAAAGCATTAGTAATCACAACATCTACTGCACCATCTTCACGGGAAATAGGAGATTGCCCCATCCCATCGCGAATGACTTTTCCACCGCCAAATTTGACTTCCTCACCGTAGGTGGTAAAATCTTGTTCTACTTCAATAAATAATTCTGTATCTGCCAAACGCACGCGATCGCCTGTTGTGGGGCCAAAGGTTTCAGCGTAGGCTTGCCGTTCCATGCGATAACTCATAAACTTCCCGTTACTAATAATTTAATACTTAAGGAAATTCTAATATCATTTCTGAGTGGTGAAGGTTTAGTGGCTAAAATTAGCAGTTCAAGTTATAAATAAGCAAAAAGGTGGTTTGAGGAATAAAAATGATGAAATTGCGTGAGTTACTAGCAAGAGTTCCGAGCTTATCTTCCCTTCCCAATTCTCCCACACTCGATGAGCAAGTTTCTTCTATTACCACAAATTCTCATAAATGTGAAAAAGGAACCCTATTTGTGGGCTTACCTGGCACACGAGTAGATGGGGGAGATTTCTGGCGAAGCGCGATCGAAGCTGGGGCTGTAGCAGCCATTATTAGTCCTGAGGCAGCAAAACGCTATCCTCCTCCAACTGAGGCTTCTGTGTTCCCTGTGGAAAATATTACTGCTACTTGTGCTTCTCTAGCAAAAGCTTTTTACGACTATCCCTCTCAAAAACTTAATCTAGTAGGCGTTACGGGAACCAATGGCAAAACCACTACCACCCATTTGATCGAGTTTTTCCTCTCCCAAGCCCAATGCCCCACAGCCTTATTTGGGACACTTTATGCTCGCTGGCAAGGTTATAATCAAGTAGCAACCCATACCACTCCCTTTGCGGTAGAACTACAAGAACAACTTGCCCAAGCCTTAAAAGCGGGAAATGAGTACGCCGTGTTAGAAGTGAGTTCTCATGCTTTAGCCCAAGGGCGAGTAAAAGGCTGTGAATTTGAGGTGGCAGTATTTACCAATCTTACTCAAGATCACCTTGATTTTCATCCAACGATGGAAGACTATTTTCAAGCTAAAGCGTTGCTATTTCGCCCAGAATACTTAAAAAATCGCGCTATTATTAATCAAGATGACTCCTATGGTCAACGCTTAATCTCAGAATTGCCCCGTGAACGAGTATGGCGTTACAGTACTGAAGATCCCAATGCAGATTTATCTACTCAAAACCTAAGTTATGAAGCTAATGGGGTAAAAGGGACATTAAAAACGCCTGAAGGAGAGATCCCGTTTCGATCCCCGTTAGTCGGAGAATTTAATCTCTCTAATTTGTTAGCCGCCGTAGGAGCAGCGTTACAGTTAGGAGTAAAATTAGAGACGATCGCGCAGTCTCTCCCCAAATTCCCAGGGGTTCCGGGACGCATGGAGCGAGTAGAAATTGATCCTAATCAAGAAATTAGTGTGATTGTTGACTATGCCCATACTCCTGATAGCCTTGAAAATTTATTAAAGGCTGCTCGCCCCTTTATTCCCAATCGCCTGATTTGTGTGTTTGGTTGTGGTGGCGATCGCGATCGCGCTAAACGTCCGATTATGGGAAAAATTGTTGCGGATTTAGCCGATATTCCTGTTGTTACTTCTGATAACCCTCGCACTGAAGATGCCCAACGTATTATTGATGATATTGTGCAAGGAATGACTCAAGGGACAGAACTCATGATACAGCGCGATCGGGCAATGGCAATCAAAGAAGCAATTCAAATGGCACAACCAGGGGATGGCATTTTAATTGCAGGAAAAGGTCACGAAGACTATCAAATTTTAGGAACTGAAAAAGTCCATTTTGATGATCGCGAAGAGGCAAGAAAAGCTCTCAGAGAGAAATAAGAAACTAACCTCACTTACCCTGAATATATTGTAGAGCTAAAGTTAGAACTTGGGAGCGATCAATGGGTTTGGAAATAAAATCACTAGCTCCCACTACCTTGGCTCGCATCCGATCAACAATTCCATCATTTCCTGTCACGATAACAATCGGAAGATTCTTAAAAGAGGAAATTTTACGGAGTTGGCTACATAATTCATAGCCACTCGTATTGGGCATAATTAAATCAAGAAAAAGCAATTGCGGTTTTTTCTCTAATAAGCAAGGGATAGCCTCTGTTGGATTATTAATTCCAAGAAACTCATAACCACCTTTGGTAATAATATTTTCCATAATTTGCAGACTTTGCTCGCTATCATCAACAAAGGCAATCAGAGGGCGTTGATTCGAGGGAGTAGAATAATCTTTTGAACCAGTTTTTTCATCATCTTCAGCGCGTCGGTTTAGATTTTGTTTTTGAGTAATAGTTTCAGCTGTTGCTTCAGGAGTGGCTAAGTCGGAAACGGTTTCTAGGGAAATAATATCTTCACGGATATA
Source organism: Euhalothece natronophila Z-M001 (assembly GCF_007904085.1). Taxonomy (GTDB): domain Bacteria; phylum Cyanobacteriota; class Cyanobacteriia; order Cyanobacteriales; family Rubidibacteraceae; genus Halothece; species Halothece natronophila. The sequence goes on along the minus strand of NZ_CP042326.1, from coordinate 3,146,952 downwards.
AGGCTGCAGCGATCGCGCAATTTTGATCGGTTCTTTTTTCATTAATACGGATAAATCACGTAAAGTCTGCTCCCCTGTAACTAATTTCACTAAGTTTTTATAAACCCCAGGAGAAGTTTTCTCTTCTAACTCTTTTAATCGTAATAGACGCGGTGCCTGGTCAGGAGAAATATTCAACAGTCCTGCGTTTTGCCACTGCTTCCAGCTATCTACACCAGCACGAAGAGTCGCTATTGTCTCTGTTCCCCAACTCGGAGGAATTACCATTTGTTGAGATGGTCGTAGGCCTGCTTTCCATTCTCTAGTAAAAACCTGTTTTCCACAGTTATTTGGCTCATTAGGATAAGCTTTTTCACTATTACATAAAGCAACTCCTTGACGATTGAGATCAAAAATAACCTCAGCAATTACTCCACTCATAACTGCTCTTACTTGTTCAGCACTAATGATTTTACGTTTGTGTAAAGCTAAAAGGAGATGAAAATCCCAACATTCATAACTATCTTTTCCTCGCAAATACTCTTCTGAATAATAATTGTCAAAGGAATTTTGCTGAAACGCCCGCGCTAGTTGTCTTCGCCATCGTCTTCTCGGATGTTCGCTACCACTTGCCCAGAGTAATTGTCCCATCCCAAAGTACAAACACCATTGCTTTTGTTGAGGTGTGTTAATAATTAGAGCCCCTGTAAATTGCTTTTTTTTGTACTCAACAATTTCTTGTAAAAGCTCATGGATTAATAAAAAAAACTGGTCACTTAAATTAGATCCTGCGGTAATTTGATCTTCTTCTTTTCTAATCATGGGACTTAAATCTTGAAAATTTTACAATGATAAGGCTCTCTAAAAATGTATTTTAGAACTTGATTGGGCTTAATTTTTATAATTCTTCACATTTATTAAGTTTCAATATCATTAATCATTTATTTTAATTTTAACAATTTATGTTAAATCTTGAATGTTAAATTTAATAAAGAATCAATTTTAGCTAATAAAGGGGTGTCTCACATTATTTATTAGTGAAATAACTGAAGTTAAATTCCCACTTTTGTTTTAAAATAGACAAAATTACGCTTCCAATTTAAAAATAAACAAGTTAAATTGGTTAATAAAGCCCTAAACGGAAAATTGACTCAACTCCATGCCTCAGTCGAAATCTATTAGTCAACGAGATGCCATTGCTCTTGCTAAACAGGGGGAACCAGACTTAATTGCCACATTTTTAAACTATAAACTTCAGCCTCAGGGGGTTGAGGCACGAGTCACCAAAAAGCAACAACATCTATTGGTATTGCTAGAAGGTCAGGAAAACTCCCCAGATCAGCAATCAATGCTGAACTTGTTCAAGCAAATTGCTTCTAAACTCGATCCAACCCAAGTAGAAAAAATTCGAGTTTCTGGACGACAGAAGGGAGAAGACATACCAAGCTGGCTACAAGTGATACAAGTCAGGGATAACATAAAGCCAGAAGGGCAGCTTAAGGGGTGGCTAGATTCTGTTAAAATTACTCCCTCTTTATTTTCTGATTCTGATCAAGAAACAGACCCTAAAGGTAAGCAAGGACAGAGGTTTTTGCGGTTTCACTTAGGGTTAGAGGACACAGCTTTATTACCCGTTAATACGGTTAAAGAAGTATTAAGTGTCTCAGGTGAGAAAATTTTAGCGGTTCCAGATACCCCGGCAAGTGTCTTAGGGATTCATAATTGGCGGGGTGAAATGTTATGGCTTGTTGATTTAAACTATATGTTAGGGTTCTCACCTCTCTGGGAGATTGAAAACATCGCAACCAATATCAACATTATTGTTCTGCAAGTAGAAAACCAAGAAATTGGCATTGCGGTGCGCCAAGTAGAAACCATTGAAGAGCACAACTGGCAAAAACTGCAACCCCCAGAAGGGTTATTTCCTGATCACATATTGTCTTATGTTCAAGGCTATTTAACCCAAGCCAGTAGCATTATCTTAGACGCACAATCTCTTGTCAAAGCATTTTCCTCATAAGGTAAGCAATTTACTATCTAATCATTAACCATGTACACAAAAGAAACTTCCTCCCCAACTCCAGAACAGCAGTCCTCCGAGTTCTCGAATTCTGAATCATCTCATCCTGAACTAAAAACTTTTCAGCAAACCCTACAAGGGCTAAAGCAAGAACTCTCTAGGGTGAGAGGATTAAAACGCACTGAGGTTCTAAATAAAATACAAGAAATTGAAAAATTTAGTCACAACTTTGAACAATGGCTAGAAGAGCCCAATAGTAACAATGGTGAGGGAAATGGACATCAAAGCTATGCCCCAGCACAACGGGAAGAATTATTAAACCTTGCCAATGAAATTCAAAATAGCAAATCTTTAGACAGTCTCCTTAACTTAGTCTGTCAAGAGGTGATGAAATTAAGTGGCTCTCAACGTAGCCTGGTTTATCGCTTTGAAGGGGAAGAACAGGGGAAAGTCATCGCCGAAGTTGTTGAGCGCGGTTGGACTCCTGCTAAAGGAGAAACCCTTCCAGCAACTCTATTTGGACAAGATAAAGCCACTGAATACACTGAATCTGGAATTGTAGCTATCAGTGACCCAAATAGCACTACCCCCTATCAACAACAACTTTTAGAGAAATATCAAGTTAAAAGCAGTCTCGCCTTTATCATCCGCATCGATGGCAAGCCATGGGGGTTATTAGTAGTTCACCGCACCCAAGCAGGTCAACCCTGGTCAGAAGATTTAGTAAACTTGCTTTACCAGGTTAGCACCGAATTGGCTCTCAAAATTGCTAGCTTTGACTATCAAGAACAAGTTAAACAAGAAAAAAATCGCCAGCAAACCAAAGTTACCCTCATTTCTCGGATTCGCCAATCTCAGGATTTAGAAAGTATTTTTGATGTGGCGACCCAAGAAATTCGACGCGCCCTAAACTGCGATCGCGTGGCAATTTATCGCTTTAACGACGACTGGAGTGGTGGTTTTGTCGCTGAAGCCGTTACCACAGGTTGGACTCCCGTGGTTAACCCTGAGGGGAATGATCCGGCTGGAGATCTTAAAAATGATTGTAGCTTCCGAATGTTAAGCGGCAATAAACGCACCCGTGACAGCGAAGATACCTATCTCCAAGATACTAAAGGGGGTGGTTACGCCAAAGGGAAAAAATATAGCGTCGTTAATGACATTTACGAAATGGGCTTTTCTCGTTGCTACCTCGACCAACTAGAAAAGTATCAATGTCGCGCCTATATTAATGTTCCCATCTTTCAAGGCAATAAGTTTTGGGGACTCCTTGCCGCCTATCAAAATAGTGGCCCCCGACAATGGACGGAAGGGGAAAAAGACTTAATGGTGGAAGTAGCTGATCCCCTCGGTGTAGCTCTGAATCAAGCCGAATTTGTCGAGGAACTGCAAGAGAAAAATGATCAACTCGCCCAAGGGGTAGAACGGGAAAAAACCGTCTCTAAAGTGGTTGATCGGATTCGTCGCACTCCCGAAGTTAACGCCGTCTTTGATAACACCACTAAAGAAGTGCGAAGCGTTCTTAATGCCGATCGCGTTGCCCTGTATAAGTTTTATGAAGACTGGAGTGGGGAATTTGTTGCTGAGTCAGTGGCTACAGGTTGGAAAGACTTAGTGGGAACCGAGGACGCACAAGTTAAAGATACTTATCTTAAGGAAAATGAAGGAGGACGTTATGCCCTTGGGCAAAATCATGTAGTTCCCGATATTTACCAAGAAGGCTTTGATGAGTGTCACGTGGAATTATTAGAAACCTTCCAATGTCGCGCTTATATTCTCGTTCCCGTTTTTCAAGATGATGTGCTTTGGGGCATTCTAGGCGTTTATCAAAATAGTGGCCCTCGCCAGTGGCTTGATAGTGAAGTTCAACTCACACGACAAGTGGGCACCCAATTTGGAGTCGCCCTTAAACAAGCTCAATATCTAGAGCAAATTCAGAATCAATCGAATGAACTCGCCGAAGCTGCGGAACGAGAACAAGCCGTGTCTAAGGTGGTGGATAAAATCCGTCGTTCTCAACAAGTGGATGACATTTTTAATACGACGACTCAAGAAGTGCGAGCCTTATTAAAAGCGGATCGCGTGGGGATTTATCAATTTAAAGAAGACTGGAGTGGTGAATTTGTTGCTGAGTCAGTGGCTACAGGTTGGAAAGCGCTAGTGGGAACTGATGAAGCGACGGTGAAAGATACCTACCTACAAGAAAATAAAGGCGGTCGTTATGCCCGTGGGGAAAACCATGTTGTTCCCGATATTTACAAAGAGGGGTTTGATTCTTGCCACTTGGAATTGCTAGAGGCCTTCCAATGTCGCGCTTATATTCTTGTTCCTGTCTTTGAAGACCAAAAACTGTGGGGAATTTTAGGGGTTTATCAGAATAGTGGTTCTCGACAATGGCAAGAACAGGAGGTCAAGCTATTACGGCAAATTGGAGTCCAGTTAGGGATTGCTTTGAAACAAGCCGAGTTTTTAGAGCAAATTCGGGAACAGTCGGAACAGTTAGCCCAAGCTGCCGAACGGGAAAGAAAGGCGAAAGAACTCCTACAACAACGAGCGATTGAACTATTAACGGCAGTCCGTCCTGCTTTAGATGGGGATTTAACCGTCCGTGCGCCTGTAACCGATGATGAATTGGGAACGATCGCGGATGCTTATAATAATACTCTGAAAGGACTGCGACAAATTGTGGTGCAAGTGCAGAAAGCTGTAGAAAAAGTCTCTCAAACTTCTACTGACAGCGATCGCGCGATTAAACAACTCTCTGAGAAGGCAAACCAACAATCCCAAGCCTTAGGAGGCGCTTTAAACCAAGTGGAGTCAATGAGTCACGCTACTCAAGATGTTGCCAATAATGCTCAGGCTATTAACGAAGCGGTGCAAAAATCCAATAAAACCGTTTCTTCTGGGGATGCGGCGATGAACCGTACTGTTGATGGGATTCAAGGCATTCGGGATGCGGTGTCTGAAACCAGTCGCAATATCCGACAACTGGGAGAATCTTCTCAGAAAATTTCCCGCGTGGTTAACCTCATTAGTGACTTCTCAAAACAGACTCAGTTACTCTCTCTCAATGCCTCTATTGAGGCGACTCGTGCTGGGGAATATGGACGAGGCTTTGCTGTGGTTGCTGATGAAGTGCGTTCCCTTGCCCGACAATCGGCAGATGCAACCAAAGAAATTGAAGACTTAGTTGCAGAAATTCGCAATCAAACCAGTGAAGCGATTAAAGTCACTGAACGCGCCATTGCCCAAGTAAGTGCGGGAACCAACTTAGTGCAAGAAGCTAAAGAAGAGTTAAACGCGATCGCGGCAGCTACCTCGGAAATTAGCCAACTGGTTGCAGGGATTACCGAAGCCAGTCAAGGACAACTTAAACAATCTCAGTCCGTGACGGAAACCATGAAAGAAGTCGCAGCGATCGCCAATGCCACTTCCGAACAATCCACTGCCCTTTCAGCTTCCTTCCAAGAAGCCCTAGAAACCGCTCAACAACTAGAAAACACCGTGGATAAATTCACCATTTAATTCACTTTCTCCTCACCCCTTAGGGGGTGCAGGGTCTTTTCATTCTTCTGAAATCCCCCTCAGGTGGGGAAATAGGGAGATGGGGTTCAGGAACACCTTTGTTAACAAATGACTAATGACCAATGACTAATAACTTTTTAACCCCGAGAATGAAACAGCCCTACTTAGTGGGAGAGGTTCATTCTTTTTCCTGATTTTGTTTCTCAGCTAAATCGAGACAAATTTGTTTATGCACATCTCGAGTGAGAGGATAAAAATAGGCTAAAACCAGTCCTGCTAAAAGATTTAACATGGGTAAAACTCCAATTGTGGCTCGAATTGCTAATAGGGCTGTTTCGGGTTGATCGGGTGGTGGTTCTCCAGGAACAGTCTCAACAAAACCAGCCAGTTCTAACGCCTGACCTACAAGAAATAAACCCAGTCCTAACCCCATTTTTTGCAAGAACACCATAAAGGCACTGAAAATTCCCTCTCGTCTCTCCCCGGTTCTCAATTCATCTAATTCAATCACATCCGGAAGCATTGACCAGGGAATTAGGTAAGCAACAGAAACCCCTGTTCCCGCTAATACAGCTAATCCATACATGAGCATCACTTGACCGGGTTGTAATAAAATTAACCCAATTTGAGCAATCATCCAAAGCAAAACTCCCATGGTATAAACCACTTTTTTCTCAAACCGTTTGCTCACTTGAACCCAGAAAAATAACATCACTAGGGCAGTACCTTGGACGGCTAAAGCTGCTTGAATAAAATCTTGCTCTGACAACCCCATCCAGCTAACAACAAAGTAGGGAAGAATGGAAGCCGTTAACTGTACTGCTAACCAAGAAAATAAGTAAATGCCAACGATATATAAGAACGGACGATTATTCCAGACAATTTTTAGTTTCTCTTTAAATGACCTTTCATCACTTTGGGTTTTCGGTAAAGGAACATCAGAAACAGCAAACGGTAAATGGGTGCGATGAAACCACAAGCTAATGGCAATCATAGCAGTAATAATGGTTAGCAAAGAGCTAGTTATTCCCCAAAGAAGATTATCAACAATCAATAATTCCGTCACACTAGAAATGAGAAAGATAACAGTTAGAAAAATAAAGAAAAATGTTAACTGTTTTTTACGAGACGGGGAAGCAAGGGGGCGTTTTTCTCGTTCTTGTAAACTTAAACTACACCATAACAGGGCAAATACTGATAACAGCGCGATCGCGCTTCCTAACATGACATATTGTCGTCTGGGATCATCAGCATAAGTGGCTTCTGCAACCCCTGCTAAAACTAAAGATAAAATACTTGCCCCGAGAGAAAAGGCAAACCGAAAACTATTTAATCCAGTTCGTTCATCATAATCTTGGGTTAGTTCTGGAGTGAGGGCAATATAAGGTAAATTAACAACGGTGTAAGCAATATGGAATAAAATTGCAATCACAACATAATAGCTAAATAGTAACCAATTATTAAGCGTTTCATTCTCAGAAAATTCAGGAACAAGCCATAATAAAATAAAAATGAGGGCAAAAGGAATTGCACCGAAAAACATCCAAGGAAGTCGCCTTCCCCAACGAGTATTAGCGCGATCGCTGAGCACCCCAATAATGGGATCATTAATCGCATCACTAATACGACCAATCATTAAAATACTTCCTGCCAACCCCGGTGGTAATCCTGCTACTTGTGTAAAAAAGAACATCAGGAAAAAAACCAAAATATTGGCAGTCATGGCTGGTCCTAAATCCCCAGCCCCATAAGCTAGTTTCGTAATTGTTTTTAATTTCTGGGTAGAAGAAGCCATAGTAAGTTAAGTAATATCATCTATACAACTTGACTGTGAATTTGATTTTAATCACAGGTTATACTAAAATTAGAGATCAGTAGTATCAAGATTAATCACTAATAATTAGTTACTCTTGAATTGTACGTAGTTATTTTTGCATAATTAGCTATCCTCCTAAATCCTAAATAATGAGTGAGAATCAATCCCTAAACTACCGCCATTTATTTCTAAAACTGAATAAGTATGCCCAAACTCAATTTACAGGACGGTTAAACATTAAAATTGATAATACTGCCTATTGGGGAATTTATTTCAACAGTGGCTCAATTATTTGGGCAAAGGGCGGAATTCACCCGGTGCGACGTTGGCTTCGACAACTAGAAATCTGTGGTTGTGAAATTGCAATTCCTCAAGGAATGACCACAAAAGAATTATTATCATCTTCCCACGAGTGTTGGGATTATTTTGCTCTTGCTATTTTTACGCACGACAAACAGATCACACCTGATCAAGCTCAAAGTATTGTTCAAGGTACTATCATAGAAATTCTCTTTGATATTGTGTACAGTCTTGCTCAACTACCATCTAATAACATCAGTCAAGTCCAAATGTTCAAAAAACAGGAGGCAAGTCCTTGTCGGAAGGATCTCCTCTTACGGACTGCCACTTGTTCAGCAGAAGAAGCTCAAAAACAGACATTTCAATTATGGCAAAAGTGGGTAATCTCAGGGTTTACTAAATACTCCCCCAATTTAGGAATTATCGTGAATCAAGAAGAATTACAAGCTAAAAAACTGTATTCTTTAGCCAACTACCTTTCTGCAATTGAGAAAGACGAAAAAACTCTGCGGGATCTCGCCATTGAAAATGAAAAACCTGTTCTCAGTATCATGCGTACCCTCCACCGCTACTTGAACCAAGGATTGATTTCATTTAAAGAAGTTCCTGACTTGTGGCAATCAGTACAAAAAGCCCAAACAGAACCCTTATCTTGGAATCAAAGTCAATTGAATAGCAAAACCTCTGACTACCATACGAGTCATGAAACTTTAGGAGAAGTTAGTCAATTTCAGTCTTCTTCTCCTCGAACTCTAAGCACTCCCCTTTCAGGATGGCGTAAACACGTTGGCAGACAATCCCAACCTGAAGAAGAAGGAATTAAAATTAACGTTATGGAAAAATTAGTAGCAGAGGAAACCAATCGCCAGATGAAAGCCTATCCTCCTAGCATTACCAAGGATGTGCGAAAACTGGATGTGATTACTTTTGCTTTAAATCAAGTTCCGCCCTTATACGCATCAAGTGAAGAAGGAATTGCCTATCAAACCCAAATTGCTAAAGATACCCATGAAAAGGATATCAAAATGGCAGTTCAACAGGCAATTGCTACTGTTAGACGGAATCCATTTCGGAATACAACCCCCATTCAATCAAAGGAGCAAAACTCTCATTGAACCTATTCTGGATCAACCCAGAGTCCATCCTCTTTAATGAGATTAATCAACTCTTCTACTCCTCTTTCTTCAGGAACGCGCTTGATTTCCTCTCGTCCGCGATAGAGGGCAATATAGCCCGCTTGCTTACCCACATAGCCATAGTCAGCATCAGCCATTTCCCCAGGTCCATTGACAATACAGCCCATAACGGCAATGTCTAAGCCTTTGAGATGACTGGTAGCTGCACGAACTTTTTCTAATACCTCTTCTAAATTAAAGAGAGTACGACCACAGGAAGGACAAGCCACATACTCAACCATGGTTTTCCGTAAGCCCAAGGATTGCAGAATACTATAGCAAACAGGAATTTCTTTTTCTGGGGCTTCCGTGAGAGATACACGAATGGTGTCGCCAATGCCTTGTGCCAAGAGAGTAGCAATACCAGCAGTGGACTTAATACGCCCATATTCGCCATCACCCGCTTCGGTTACACCAAGGTGAAGGGGATAGTCCATTCCTAATTCATCCATCCGCTTTACCATGAGGCGGTAAGCGGCAAGCATAACTGGCACTCGTGAGGCTTTGAGAGAAATAATCAAGTTGTAGAAGTTTAAGGATTCACAAATCTTAATAAATTCTAGTGCCGATTCCACCATCCCTTCTGGGGTATCGCCATAAGTGAAAAGCATTCTTTCTGCAAGCGAGCCATGATTGACCCCAATTCGCATCGCTTTCCCTTGATCGCGCAGGGAAACCACTAAAGGTTCTAAGGTTTCCCGAATTTTTTCCCCAATTTGGTCAAATTCAGCTTGGGTATATTCTTCGCGATCAGATTTTGGCTTTTCAAACACATAAAGCCCTGGGTTAACCCGCACTTTATCAACGTGCTTGGCAACTTCCAGGGCAATTTTCATGCCATTGTGGTGAACATCAGCTACTAAGGGGACATCCTGATAAGTTTCTTGCAAACGGGTTTTGATTTGCGCCAGAGCTTTGGCATGAGCCATACTAGGCACTGTAACGCGCACAATTTCCGACCCCTCTTCATGAAGCCGACGAATGCCATTAACAGAGCCTTCAATGTCAAGGGTATCTTCATTAATCATGGATTGAACCACTACAGGATGCCCACCGCCAATGGTCACGTTACCGACAGGCACAGGGCGAGTTTTACGGCGGTGAATGGTAGTATCTAACTCAGAATTTGACTCAGGGCTAGTTAGTTGTGGATTTGATAAGGTTTGCATAGCAATTAGTTAGTTAAGGCAGGGTTTAACTCAAGTTTATTAATCAGACGTTCAATATCAAAGTGTTGCGTCATTAACTCACGAATGAATTGAACTTTAATCGGCTCTTGGATCCGAACCTGTTTAAATGTGCGTTCAACAATCTCTACTGTGGTTAGGGTATCAAATTCAACAGCAAGAATGGGAATCTCTAAAGTTTCAGCACGAGATAAAACAAAGTCTTGCGGGGGAACATGACCAGTTAAAATTAAACAGTGAGCAGAGGTTTCAAGAGCGGCTAACTGTAAATCGCTGCGATCGCCGCCTGTAACTACTGCTAAATTTTTTCCCTTCCGAAAATATTTCAGGGCGGAGTTAACATTCATTGCACCGATGGTTAGCTTCTCTACCATCAAGTCTAGTCGATCGCGCCGACAAAGAACTTTTGCTTCTAATTCTTTTGCTAATTCTCGAACACTGACACTATGTAATAAGGAACTTTGCGGTAAAATGCCCAAGACGGGGATTCCTTGCGCTTCTAGAAATGGTTTTACTTCATCATTGACCTCAGTTTCCATTTCTGGGGGAACGTCATTAATGGCAATGCCCAATAACTGATTTCCCAGTTTTCTCTTAGCGCCAATAATCTGATCCACCACTAATAAAGAATGATAGCGGACTACCATTAAAATAGGAGCATCAAGGGTGGTTGCCATTTGCTCAGTAGAAAGATGAAATAAACTTCCTTCTTCATAGGTAGGAGGAGCTTCTACCAAAAGCAAGTCACTTTGATCAAATTGCGCGACAGACTCTTTTAGAGCCTGTGCATAATTCTGCTCCTGTTTCGTTTTGAGAAGGGCTTGAATACTTTGGGAAGATAAACCAACTAGGGGGGTTCCCACTTGCTGGGGTGATAAGTTTAGAGCCTGTGCAATAAACTGCACATCATTTTCTACAAGGTTATTGTTTTCTTGATCAAAATAATTTCCTACTGGCTTACTATAACTGAGGTTAACTCCTTTTTGTTGGAGTTGGTGAGCAACCCCAATAATCATAGCTGACTTTCCACTATAGGCTTCTAGAGAAGCAATAATTAATGATTTGGCAGACTTTGCCACACCTCTAACTCCTTTCCATAACTCTGGCTATTCGATTTACCAAGTCTCTGGTTGTGATTGTAACAAATCCTGTTTTGAACTCGATTTTGCTTGGTTTGCCCATGAGTTAATCTCATTTTGAGAAAATCTTGTTGTATAGCTTTTCTTAGTCTATTGAGATATAAACTTGGTCATTAGTCATTAGTTATTGGTTTACAAACGACGAAGGACAAAGGACTAATAACAAAAGCCTCATGATATTTAAAATGTTATCACTGATTTCCTTTTTTCATCGCATTCAATCTTGGTTTTCCCATGCAGAAGCCACCGCAACCGAAGAAACTTTAGAAGATCTTCCTCCCGAAATTCTGATCAAATTAGAAAAAATTATTAGAAAATTACCTGCTCCACCCACTTATTCAGCAACTATCCAAGAAGCAATCCTTTCTAGCTTAAAAAATTGGGAAGCAGATAAATTTGCCAATCGCTTAGTTATTTTAGCTTCTCCAATTAGTGAGCTTTCTACTTTAATTCCTCGCTGTGTTCCTGATAATCAATTAAAGAATGTAGCTGTTGTTTATCCTTTTTCTGATCTCGATCTACGAAATAAGCCATTACAAATTACTCAAAAATTAAAACTCGCTATAGACAAGGCTGTCTCATCCAGTCATCAGCAAAAGATAATCATTGTAATTCCCAACTTAGAACAATTTTTCTTGCGTTGTATTGGGGGTTGGGATGGGATTATTTGGTTACGGGAATACATTGTAAATACTCCTGAGCATTTCTGGTTACTGGGTTGTAATGATTGGTCATGGCATTTTTTAGATTATGCTTGTCAAATTAACGCTTATTTAGAAACAATAGTGAAACTTCCTCTCTTAGAAGAAAGTGAATTAGAAACATGGCTAAATCCAGTTCATGAAAGCATCACTAAAGAGATTCAAGAAAAACTACCTTTATTTTGGCAAACATTAGCCTCTTCATCCGAAGGAAAAAGTGAAATTGCTACTCAAATATGGTTAAACTCTATTAAGCTCGTCATCTCAGAAGAACAAGAAAGCGCACAGTTAAAATTAATGACCCCAAGTTTACCAAAATTACCTGCTTTATCGGCATCCAATCGGTATATTTTACAAGCAATTTTGTTACATGGGGCAATTACTCGCTACTCTCTGGCTCTTAGTTTAGGGGAAAAGGAAGATAATATACAAGCAGAAATACAAATTTTATTAAAAGAAGACTTAATTCAACAAAAAGCAGAGCAGTTAATGATTAATCCTATTCATTATCCTAAAATTAAGCAAGAATTAAAGCAGAATAATTTTTTAATTGGATATGAGTTATCATAGAAAAGAAGAAGTAATTACAATATAAAAAGGATTGATTATGAAATTATTTTATATTCCTTTAACACGAGCCACTCGCCCACGTTGGCTATTAGAAGAAATGGGACTTTCTTACGAATTAGTGAGAGTGGGTTCAGGAGAAATGGCGAATAAATTTGAATATCAAAACCTCCATCCTCATAATAAAGTCCCTGTTTTGGTTGATGATAATGTAACTATTTTTGAATCGGCGGCTATCTGTAGTTACTTAGCAGATCAATATCCTGAAAAAGAATTAGCTCCTTCCTTAAACAGCCCCTCCCGAGGATATTATTATCAGTGGTTATTTTATGCTCAAACCAGTTTAGAGCCACCTGTAGAGCGATATATTTTTCAGGTAGCCCCTGATTTACCAGAGCAAGTTTTACCCAATAGTGAACATACCAAATTTTCTAAAGAGGAAATTTTTCAATGGTTCACGAAAGTCTGTGAACCTTTACAAAGGGCTTTAAAAAATAATGATTATTTAGTTGATAATCGATTAACTACAGTTGATGTCGTAACAGGCGGTGTTTTATATTGGGCTTATAAATTAGGTTTGATTAAGGAAGAAACGCCAATAAAAAAATATTTAATGCAATTAATAGAACGTCCTGCTTTTCAAAGAGCTCATGATGAAATTAATATTTATAAAACAGTTGCTTAACTAATTATAATTTGGAGATAATTTATGACTAAATTGTCAGGTTATTTTTATCTCTTTGCTGAACAAGGAGAAGAGTTATCAGAAGAGTTAATTACAGAAATTACTCTCGAAAAAATATTATATGCTATTAGCGCGATCGCGCTCAGTTATCTATTACTCGTCTCCATTCAATTTCTTACAACTTGGAGTTCCGAAAAAGTTCCCCGTCGCTATCGGTTGTTAATTAAGCAGTCTGTTCCTTTTTGGAAAGGCTTAGTTTTAATTATTACTATCAGCTATTTAATTAATTTATTTCTTAACTTATCAGGACAAAATTTATTAGCGTTAACAGGAACGATCGCGCTAACTTTGGGGTTTGCTTTCAAAGATTACACCACCTCAATTATTGCTGGAGTAGTTGCCTTATTTGAAGCCCCCTATCATGTGGGCGATCGCGTTAAAATTGACGAGCATTATGGAGAAGTAACGGACTTTGGGCTAAGGGGAATTCGGCTTAAAACCCCTGATGATGATTTAATTACAATTCCTCATAGTAAAATTTTTAGTGAAGCCATTTCTAACAGCAACAGTGGCAAATTAGAAGCACAAGTTGTCACCAACTTTTATTTCCACCATGAAGAAGATACAGAAGCCATTATTGAGATTCTTTACCAAGCCGCCTACAGTAGCAAATACACTCAACTTAAATTACCTATTGTTGTTATTGTTTCCGAAAAGTCTTGGGGAACTCATTTCAAATTAAGAGCTTATCCCATGGATGCTAGGGATGAATTTATTTATCAAACTGACTTAACCCGTCGCAGTAAAAAAGCCTTTAAGCAAATGGGCTTAAAATATCCAAACCTCACCAGCAAATTTGAATTGACAGATGCCGATTAATCTTTAATAATTATCCTATAGCGTTTCTTAGTCTGTTGAGGGACACACGAAGTTATTAGTCATTGGTCATTAGTTTATAAGTAACAAAAGGACGAAGGACAAAACAATTAAAAATGGCACAGAAAATTGGTTTAGCCCTCGGCAGTGGAGGGGCAAGAGGTTGGGCGCATATCGGGGCAATTCGAGCTTTAGAAGACTCTGGAATAAAAGTAGATTACATTGCTGGAACCAGTATTGGTGCATTTGTCGGCGGGATTTATGCCGTTAATCAACTTAAAGAGTTAGAGACTTTTGTTAAAGAAATTGATTGGAAAACCATTGTTTCTCTCTTAGATGTGGAATTTCCGACTCGTGGTTTACTCGATGGTGATAAAATTTATGACTTAATTTATAGTCATGTTCTTGACTGTAACCTTGAAGAAACAAAGATTCCCTTTCATTGTGTCGCTACAGATTTATTAACGCAAAAAATAGTAGTCCTAAAAACAGGCTCAATGGTAGAAGCAATTCGCGCTAGTATTTCCATTCCGGGCGTATTTACCCCCTTTCAAAAAGACGATAGTTATTTAGTTGACGGCGGCGTGATTAATCCTGTTCCTGTGGATATTGTTCAAGCCATGGGGAGTGATCTTGTAATTGCTATTAATCTTAATTCCCCTTATTCTCCGCCTCCTCAACCATCAGAAAATCAAGAAGAAGAAAAAGTTAAAGCCCAAAATAAAGAAATTTTATCCGCCATTAAAGCGTCAGAAGAATCAGAAGTAAGCACAGATGAAGACACTCAAGCCACTCGTCTTGAATTTCTCCATAATCTAAAATCTCGTTACAACGATATGCAAGAAACCCTCGCGGAAAAAGTAAATAATTGGCTTCCCGAAGAAGAAGATCAACCGAAAACCCCAAACATATTTGATGTCATTGGCAGTGCCATTAATATTATGGAGCAACAAGTTACCCAAATTAACTTACAAGTGCATGAACCTGATATTTTATTACAACCTCGTCTCTCACAATATGGCATCTTTGATTTTCATAAAGCAGAGGCTTTAATCCAAGAAGGGTATCGCTGTACCGAACAAGCCTTACCAGAAATTAAAGAAAAATTATCCTAGCTTATGGAGTTTCTAGACTAGCTCATTGTTGTTTTTGGCTTTATTCTGCAACGGAAAACAGCCCAAGGAATTGATGCTTATAGTCGTTCCAATTCAGTTCCGTAGTGCAGCCATCTTGGCTGCTACTAGGGAGCAAGATGCTCCCACTACTTTTAGGTTGCTGTTTTTTATTTGGAATCACTATATTTTTAGCAGGAAGGCTCAGAATCCTAGGACTACAACTGGCGCGTTCCTTTGCGCCCTACGACGACGCAGGATAACTCATCAATTTTAATTTAGTCGCTAGACGGGGCGTATAAACATCAAAAGGTATAGTTATCAGTTTCTTGAAAATCTTTAGCAAACGCTAGCCAGAGTGGAAATTGTAATAACGACAAGTCAACTTCATTTTCACTTTGATCAATAATAATCAGGGGTAAATCTTCATTTTCAATAATGCGATCTGCTCTTTGCACTAGAGATTCTGGGCTTTCAAATAAAATGACTCCTCGAGTGGGGCCAAAATCACTCCGAGAAATGCCTAAACAATCCTGTAGCCCTCGTCGCCATTCTCCGAGCTTTTCTGGAGAATCAGCTAGCACTAGTACCCGTAATTGCTCAATATACAGTTCTCGCAAAACGGAAATAATAGAAGAAGCAACGAGAATATTCTGTAAGCGACTGCCCATAGTTGGAATTGCGCCTCTTCCAGCAAGGCTAAAAAACCAATCCCGAGCGCGATCGGCGTGTATTGGTTCAAAAGTCCGTCTTAACTGCCAAGGGGGCCCATAATAGTCGGGAAAGGTGCGATACTGGTCAAGAAGGGTACGAATTTGGTTGGCTTCTTCCTGCCATTCTTGTTGCGTAAATTGGGGGGAAATTGCTTGCTTTTCAGGAGGAGTTTCTGCAGGAGGGGGATTAGATTCGGTTGGGGTTGCTTCTAGACTAGGTAAATCTAATTGTTCGGCAGCCACTGCTAAGTCTTGTAAGCTACCAACAAGATAGTCTTTGAACCCTTGAAGTCGTACCGCTAACTCTTGAGATACCCCAGCAAAAGTGGTTCGCATTTCTTCCTGAGCGCGATCGCGCCGCCGTTCTAACTGCTCAACTGCTTGCTGTAACTCTTGGCGTTTGTCCTGTAGATCTTGTGATCCTTGTTGAACCATTTGCGCGATCACGTCTTTAATTTCTGCCGTCTCGCGATTAAGTCGTTCCTGTTTTTCGGCTTCTAAGGCTTGGATCTCTTCTTCTAACTGAGCTTTTTGAGCCTTTAATTGTTCTAACTCAGTTTTTATTTCTTTTTTTGACCCTTGTTCTTCCTCTTTGAGTAGGGCAAGTTCGTGGATAATTCTTTTGCTTTGATCAATTGACACTTGAAACTTGGAATCTTCTGGCATAAATACTTTAATTATTAGTTATTGGCTAAGATGATCAACTTCCTAACTGCTGAGGGCAATACTTTTCTAGACAATCTCGGAGCGATTTTGGATCATATAATATAGGAATAGAATGAATGCTGTTAACTTCTTTAAAGTAGAATAAGATGGGAGCAGATTGCCAAAAGATTTTCCAATTAATCCAATCAGAATAAGGAAAGCGACGAATCATCTTTTCCGAGCGATAAACTTCCAAAGCAGTTTCTGTAAACTTTAGACGAATTATCACTGCTTGCAAAATTAAGAAGAAAGAGAAGAGAGCGATTACCATTCCTGATAAGATTCCCATCAATGCGAGAATACGACTCTCAAACACTAGTGCATTACCCAAGAATATCAAGCCTAGCCCAATAATAAAGATTATAATGGGCAAACGGTAACTTGGGGCTAAAGTTGTCGCTTCCTGAGAAGAACTGGAAGATGTTGTGGGTGTCATCGGAAAATCACCTTAATTATGAGCCTATATTACGTATAGCAAACTTATCTCTAAATTTTACCCTCCATCAGCACATGATTAAACTCTTTGCTGACAAATTGGCTGTATTAGGGATAATAGCTCACTAGGATGATGAATTAAAATATCAGGTTGACACTTGGCTAAAGCCTCAGCCGTATTAAACCCCCAACTGACAGCGACTGATCTAACCCCGCTTTTTCTGGCGGCTTCAATATCACGAGTTTCATCCCCAACATAAGTAACCCTCTCAGGAGGTATATTTTTATCTTTTAAAATTCGTTTAATCACCTTATCTTTGCCAAAAAGATGAAAGCTGCTTTCAATGAAATTAAAGCAATGTAAGAAGCCATGTTCCCTTAACACCTGGCTAGCATTATCTTCAGAGTTAGAGGTAATAATGCCAAGGTGACAATTATTTTGTTTTAGAGATTCTAAAACATCCATCATTCCTTCAATTAGAGAGATATTACTAATTTCTTTTTGAAATTCTTCCCGCACTCGTTTATTTAAAAATGGTAATTGCCACCAATGAACCCGAGACTGCTTAATCACTTCCTTTGCTGTTAATTTTTGAAAATGAGCAATTTTTGTTTCGTCTAAAGCGACAAAACCAAATTCTGGTGCAAGGCGATTAATAATATTAATTACTAATTCTTTTGTATCGGCAATTGTGCCATCAAAATCAAAAATAACAATCTGAGTATCCATTTTTGTTAAAACTAATCATTGGGATTGCGATCCCCGTCTTCTTCTAGATTAACACGAGCATTGCGTCTCCACATCGCTGGTTTAATCCGTCTTAGGGCTGATCCCCGTGTTTTTTCATCCCAATCTTGTTCTTTTAGTTGCGATAATTCTATCAGGTTAGGAGCAAAATTATCAGGGCGCGGTTGAAAGTCATCACAGTCTGTTTCTTTGGCAAATTGTTGATTCCATGGACAAACTTCTTGACAAATATCACAACCAGCCACCCAACCGTCAAGGGTGATATTTTCAGGGAGATTTTCGGAGCGATTTTCAATGGTATGATAAGCAATACATTTATTGGCATCTACGACAAAAGGTTGGGGAAAAGCATTCGTAGGACAAGCCTCTAAACAGCGTGTACAAGTGCCACAGTGCTCAGTATGAGGGGTATCTGGTGTTAATTCTAAAGTCGTTAAAACTTCTCCTAAAAATACCCAACTACCATAGTCACGGGTAATGACATTACTATTTTTGGCAATCCAACCTAACCCTGCTTGCTGCGCCCAAAATTTATCTTGTAAGGGGCCAGTATCACAATAATATCGAGTTTTAATGGTTTCGTCTTGATCTTCTAACCACTGGGAAAGGGCTTTTAATTTTTTCTTCATCACTTTATGATAATCTCGTCCCCAAGCATATCGAGACACTTTCCCTGTTTCAGCATCATCAGGTTGCTCATAAGGGGTATAGTAATTAAGAGCAACGGCAATAACAGATTTTACTCCCGAAAGGCAGGCTTCGAGATCAAAACGTTTGGGATTATTTATCCAATCCATATCCGCATGATATCCTGAAGCTAACCAGTTTTTGAGACGAGTTTGGGCTACGGTTTGTTCATCATTTTTTGCCTCAGCAATTCCTACTAAATGAAACCCTAATGATTTCGCTTTTTCTTTAATTTCTGTACTGGTTAAAACCATTATTAATAATGAATCAGGAAGAGTCGAGAATTAAACAACTTCGTCAACAGTTACAAGCGGCAAATGAGGCTTATTATTTGCACGATAATCCTATTATGGAAGATGAGGTTTATGATCGTCTTTATCGAGAGTTGCAGGGGTTAGAAGAAAAATATCCAGAGTTAATTACCCCTGATAGCCCAACTCAACGAATAGGAGGAGAGGTTGCAGAAGGGTTTGCCTCGGTTAAACATCAAATTCCCCTCTATAGCCTAGAAAATGCTTTTAATGAGGAAGAATTTAGACAATGGGCAGCGCGACACCAAGGAGAAGCGGTTGAGTATGTCTGTGAGTTAAAAATTGATGGCAATGCCTTAGCATTAACCTATGAGGATGGGGTGTTAGTACGAGGGGTAACGCGAGGCGATGGAGAAACGGGGGAAGAGATTACCAATAATGTTCGCACCATTCCCAGTATCCCTTTACGTCTGAAATTAAATAATCCCCCAGCGCGAGTCGAGGTGAGAGGGGAGGCGTTTTTACCCCGTCAAACCTTTGAAAAAATTAATCAAACCCGTCAAGCCAATGGAGAATCCGTTTTTGCTAATCCTCGTAATGCTACGTCGGGAACGTTGCGACAATTTGATCCCAAAGTGGTGGCGGAACGGAAGTTAGATTTTTTTGCTTATACTCTGTATGTGGTAGAGGAAAATTCCCCTTGGCAGCCAGAAACTCAAGATTACTCGTTACAGGTGTTAGAAGAAATGGGGTTTAAGGTGAATCCTCATCGTAAGGTTTGTCAGTCTTTAGAAGAAGTTGAGGAGTTTTTCCGAGAATGGGAAGAAAAACGGAACACCCTAGCTTATGAAACAGATGGGGTAGTGGTGAAAATTAATTCCTATGCGTTACAAAAAAGGCTCGGATTTACGCAAAAATTCCCTCGCTGGGCGATCGCGCTGAAGTTTCCCGCCGAAGAAGCCCCCAGTCAAATTAAAGCGATTACGGTCAATGTTGGGCGCACAGGTGCCGTGACACCACTTGCTCATCTTGAACCCATTTCGCTAGCTGGAACCACTGTCCAACGGGCAACGCTTCATAATAGTGATTTTATCAGAGAATTAGATGTTTGTATTGGAGATACAGTAGTGGTGAGGAAAGCTGGGGATATTATTCCTGAGATTGTTCGAGTTTTACCCTCATTACGCCCCAATGACGCACAGGCGTTTATAATGCCGAAAGAATGCCCTGAATGTGGTTCTACTTTAGTCCGCCCAGAAGGGGAAGCAATAACACGCTGTGTGAATGCTTCTTGTCCAGCGATTTTACGAGGGAGTTTGGTGCATTGGGCTTCTCGGGATGCGATGGATATTCAGGGGTTGGGGGAAAAAATGGTGGAAAGTTTGGTCAGTAAGGGGTTAGTCACTTCGGTGGCGGATTTGTATCAGTTACAAGTGGAGGGGTTAGTTAAACTAGAAAGAGTGGGGGAAAAATCAGCAGGAAATCTCGTTCGCGCGATCGCGCAGTCCAAACAGCAACCTTGGTCACGGGTACTTTATGGCTTAGGGATTCGCTATGTGGGAAAAGTGAATGCGGGGATTTTAGCCAAGAAGTTTCCCACGGTAGAAAAATTAGCCAAGGCAAGTATTGACGAGTTACAAGCCGTAGAAGGAATCGGAGAAGAAATCGCGCGATCGCTGTATCAGTGGTTTAGAATTGAAGCCAACCAAAACTTAATCCAAGAGTTACAGAATTTAGGGCTAAATCTGGGAGAAGATACATCCACCTCTGAACCGATAACGCAACCCCTAGCAGGGAAAACCTTTGTTCTCACAGGAAAATTTAATAGTTTTACTCGCAAAGAAGCCCAAACCCTCATTGAACAAGCAGGAGGAAAAGTTACCAGTTCTGTCAGTCAAAAAACTGATTATGTTGTCGTTGGAGAAGACAGTGGATCAAAACAAGAAAAAGCCAAAGCCTTAGAAATTCCGCAAATCGGGGAAGACGAGTTAAAAGCAATGCTGAATCAAGAATAAAATCAAGGATATTACGCGATCGCGCTAATTTTTCCTTAAGAATCCATTTCAATGGACGTTTGATTTAATTCATCTCTGTAGCGCCGCCAGTGGGGTAAAAACTGATCCATTAAACTCCGAAAGCGTTCGTTATGATGTCGTTCAAAAAGATGAGTCATTTCATGGACAATGACATATTCTAAACAGGAGGGAGGTTTTTTCGCTAATTCTAAATTTAACCAAATCCTTTGCGCTTGAATATTACAAGTTCCCCATTTGGTTTTCATGCGTTTAACGGGACTTAAACAAGAAAATAAAATAAATTGTGCTAAACTGCTTGCATGATAATTAAATTACGTTGTCAGTTAACCCATGAAACAAACTACTCCTTCTGCGAGGCGCAGCGTGCTTTGAAAGATGGTGTCGTCGTTTCGACAATGTCTTGAAGACCAAAGCCGAAAAACAGGGATTTCGACAATATTTGGGGGAATTATTGGGGGAAAGTCGGCGAAAAAAACTATCAGAGATGGCAAAAAACGCAATTGGAGTAGTTTACCCAGAGGGAACAAACCAGGAATGGTTTTGATTGATTCTGGTTATGGAAACAACACAACTTTCCTCTCCCAACTAGAAGAAAGAAATCTGAACTATTTAGGAGGAATTGCCAAAAATCGAAAGGTCAAACTAGAGAAAACAGGAAATGCTAAGGAAACCATTCGGGTTGACGAACTAGCTGCATCGCTCTCAAAAAGCGATTTTACAGAAGTTCAACTGACAATAGAAAAACCCAAAACTTTTTGGGTAGCGGTAGTAGAAGGAGAAATTTCACGCTTAGAAGGAAAGAAAAGCATCGCGATCGTCATGAATGCTTCTAGCTTTTCTGAAGCAACAGAAGTTGACTACTTTCTTACGAATGTTCCACCTAACCAAGCAACTCCTCAATGGGTCGTTAAAACTTATTCCCAAAGAAATTGGGTAGAAGTTTTCTACTGAGAAGCGAAGGGAAATTTAGGACTGAAGGAATATCAAGTCAGAGACAAACGAAGTCTTTTAAGACATTTCATTTTAGTTTTCTGTGCCTATACCTTCATCGTTTGGCATCAACTGACAGGAGGATTCAGACGCATCTGGTCAAATCGACCTTTGAATACATTTAGTGAAGCCTTATACCATCTCTGATAACTTATGCTACAATGCCTCGGAAGTAAAATGACTTGGAGTTAAGTGCCATGAGAGTTAACTATCAATGCGTCATTCAAGAAACTCCCTCACAACTGAAAAAACTTCAAACCCAGCAGAAAGAGCTTTCAAAATTTCGGAAAATGCAAGGTTTATATTTGCTAAAAACCGGTGAAGTAAAAACAGTGACTCATCTAGCGACTTATTTAGGAGTGCATCGGGTAACTATTCAAAGATGGTTAAAGAGCTATCGCCAAGAAGGAGTAAACGGATTATTAACCGAACCAGAGGATCAAGGAGGGCGACCACCAAAAATAGAAGGAAGCGCGATTGCCTTCGGCAAATGGCAGAGCCATATCGCAGAGCTACAAGAAAGACTATCACAAGAAGAACAAGGATTTAGAAGCTACGGAGAAATCCAAAAATGGTTAGAAGATAATTACCAGATTTTCCTCAACTATAAAACGCTATACCATTTGGTGAAATATAAACTAAAAGCGAAACTGAAAGTTCCTAGACTCAGATCTTGCACCTGGTAATTTGAACATCTAATCCCTGCTGTTTCAGTAAAGGTCGTTGACGCTCAACTTCCGCTAACAATAGAGCAATAACTAATTCCACCAAGCAAGTTTCAAGAATAATGGTTGCAGCCACTCCCCAATCGGGGAGCTCTTTGGTATCAAGAGAAAGATAACCCCAATGAGCAAGCAAAAAAGCCACTAAGGACAAGATCAACCAACGATACATTCCCTTGAGAGTCTTTTGAGCAAACCGATGAAGACCAAAACGGTATTTAGCGGTCTTAAAAAATCCCTCAATTTGCCAGCGATGTCTTCCCCACCAAACAATGGTACTGGCTTTTAAGGGTTTGGTGGAGAGAACATAACGCTTAGAGCGTTTCTTTTCTCCATCTCGTTTGAGATAGAACCAAGCTACACTAACCGGAAAATTAAGTCCTTGAAGCCTGACTTGTTGGCCAGGCTGATGTAATTGCCATAGAGGGCGATGATCTTGGAGGAGACGGTCACGACGAACACCAGTAATAGCATGAAGCTTCAGAGAGCGGATTCCTTTGAGAAATTCGACGCTACCAAAAGCTGTGTCTGCCAACACCATGACCTGAAACTGGCGTTTCAGCCATCGCGGTAGTTGCCGTACTAACTTCAATCCTAACTGTGCTGGAGTGGAATGTCCTTTTCCTCGATAGATGCGAAAACTCCATGGAAGACGCCACCTTCCCACTACCAGATAGATGACCACTAGATGCAATCCTCTTTTGCCATCAAACACATGAACTAGGTCTTGATAGCCCTTAAACTTTCCCCGTTTTTCCAAAGTTGTTAAGTCAATGATTACTTGTAAGTGAGGACGCCGACCTCGGGGATGGTAGTGGCTTAGTTGTTGCTTAATCATCCGTCTGACTTGGCGGATGAGCGATCGCGCTGACCAGATGTAATGATTGAGAAAACGACTGAGAGCACTGGCTGATTTAAGTGCTGAGTGTTGGGGGCGGTGTGTTCCTTGAGCTTTTAGAAACAGTTCCAAGAAAGCTTGAAGACTTTGTTTTTGATAGTCGCTTTCCATCAATTGTACCAATTGATAGATGAGCCTCACGGGGTGACAATCGTGTTGTAATCGCCTCAAGCGCTGACGTAGATAGCCTTTTATAATAAACAGATCAGGCTGCGCGATCACGCTAACTGTGCGATCGCAGAAACCAAAATGAACTTAAAAAATGCTACCAAAATTATATCGCAATCACCTTGCTAATCGACTCACTCGTGCCCAATTATTAAGCCTAGAAATCTGGGTATGGCTGTTACAAGTTCATAAAAATGTGAAAATCGAAAAACTAGCTGCGTACTATCCTTTACCGATTAAGTATGAAAGTCGTCGCCGTCGTCTTCAAAGATTTCTAGTGCTTCCTTCCCTGTCCATGGCCCTAATTTGGTTTCCAATCATTAAAGAAATTATTAAACTCATTCACCCAAGTAATCAACCTCTTTACTTAGCTTTAGACAGAACGCAGTGGCAAGATAAAAACTTGTTTGTTGTCGCCTTCATTCATCAGAAACGAGCTCTTCCCATTTATTGGCAATTTTTATCAAAGAAAGGAGCCAGTAATTTAAAAGAACAAAAAGCTTTACTCAAACCGATTTTGAAACTTCTGAGAGGTTATCGATTAATCATTTTAGGAGACCGTGAATTTCATAGCATCGAGCTGGCTAAATGGTTACGGAGAGAGAAAGTGGGCTTTGTTCTGCGTCAGAAAAAAGACCGAAACATTCAAGTCAAAGGAAAAGATTGTCAATCTCTTAGTTGCTTCGACTTTCAACCAGGAGACTCTCATTTCTTTCCTAATATAAAAGTGGGTAAAAACGGATTCGGTCAATTTTCTGTTGCCGTTAAATGGAAAAAGAAATACCGAGGAAGTGTCGAAAAAGAGCCTTGGTATCTTCTGACTAATCTTCCCGATCTCGACTCGGCAATCAAAGCTTATCAAAAGCGTATGGGAATCGAAGCCATGTTTAAGGATTGTAAGATCGGAGGTTATAATTTAGAAGGCTCTAAGGCTTCAGTAAAAAGACTAAGTAATTTGGTTTTGTTGTGCGCGATCGCGTACACGGTCTCCAGTTTAAAGGGGCAATCCATTCGGTTCAAAGGTCAACAAGAATATCTTGGTCGTCTGAGAACAGTGAAGCAAAAAATGACGAAAAATAGTAATTTCTTAATCGGCTTATATGGTCAAACTTGGATCATCACTCAGATTTTTGTCAAAGATTGGGTAGAAGAATTGATGAGTCTTAATCGCAATAAGTTTCCCTTTTATCAGAAAGGGTTAAGAGCTATGGAACTTATACAGCAAGGGGCTTAAGCCAGTCGTCACCCCTTGAGCTGCCCATTATGCCAAAACAAATAATGTCGTCCTCAAAATGGTCCCTTTTCCTGAAAAGCGGTTTCCAATTCTGGCGAATGCCCATAATAAAGCCCTTGAATATCACGATACAATTCCTTGTGTAAGCGCGACAGATTATCCCAAATGGGAAGAGAACGGTTTTGCAAGTATTCATCCACTTCTTGGGCATCCCACCAAGACACGGCATAAGCTAATCGTTGCCCAGAAGCCGTGCGTAACCAAACTTGACGGCGCAATCGTGGTGTAGGAACTGCCATAATATCCTCGGGGGCGCGATCATTACGTCTCTACCGTCAACAACTAGATACTCTCCTTACCGCCATTGACGATGACAATTGGGAGGCTGTAGAACAAATTTTAGAAACTACCCAAGAAGCCCGATTACGGTTTGGGGATTTTTCTTAGACATTGCCGAGTTCTTGTCGCAAGCGATAGATAATGGTATCACCATCAATTTGCGAGAGAATATTTTTAATAACAGTACTTGGCCCCAACGGTCCCCAACTGCAGCCATTTTTTAGGTACTCTTGGGCCGTTTGTCCAACCGTGTAAGCCCCATACCCCGCGATCGCGCCTTGAGTAGCTGCCAAACCGGAGTAAGAGATAATCGCACTGGGGCTGCCCCAACTTGCGCCAATGATAGCACTACTTTTTCCCACACCCAGTAAAAAATTCGTGCCAATTTCCCCTAATAGTAAACTTCCCGAACTAATGAGAATCCGCCGCCAGAGTTTTCCAGCTTCATAGCTAGTCATGGGTAAGCCATATAATTGCGCTAACCCCCGAATTAAAGCTAAATCGGCAAACGTGCCGCCAATTAGGTCAAAAATGGCAAGAGGATTAATAGCTACCGCGATCGCCTTATATTTCGCATAGTTCCAAATCAGGGTTTCTGCTTCTTCTTGGCGTAACCGAATTGTTTCTTGGGCAAGGTGCAGTTCAGCATTTTGGGCTTGTAACAAGGCATTAATGGCTAACAGCGATCGTCCTTCCCGATTTAAAATTTCTAAAATAGCTTCTTTCAGAGGCTCTACTTTTGGTGGTTGTGGCTCTCTCTCATAGGTAATCTCGCCATCAGGTTGTTCCACGCGCACATGCATCGCAGGAGGTTCAGCGGAAATCATGATAATTTCACGAGGAGATAAAAGTTCCTGTAACTGTTCCCCTTCTTTCCCTGTTCCCAACTGGCGCAACTGTTCATAAATAACTTGGCGATCTTTCTCAGGATAAAGATCGACTTTATTAAAGACTAATAACAGAGGCTTTTTCGCTTGCCTCAGTTCACAGAGAGCTTGATATTCCGTGCGAGTGATATCCCCAGCAACCACAAAGAGAATTAAATCCGCCTGTTGGGCAATGGTTTGTGCCATTTGCGCCCGTTCTTCCCCTTCTACCTCATCTAAGCCTGGCGTATCAATCAATTCAATTTGTACCTTCCCACTAGGGGGACTCCAGCGAATGGTTTGGGGCCATCGGGTGATACCATGAATGGGGCCAGTGGTCATAACTTTTTTCCCCACTAGGGCATTAATGACCGCTGATTTACCGCGACTGACTAAGCCAAATGTGGCAATGCGAATTACAGTTTCATCGAGCTTATCATACGCCGCTTTTAGAGTTTGTAAGTCTTGTTTAACCGCAGCTTGAAGTTCACTATTCGGAGTCGCCTTACCATGACGACGCATATTCCCATACCAAGATAACGCCTGGCTCAAACTAGCTCGGGCTTGGTTAATATGGGCTTGTTGGGAAGAAGAGTTTTTGCTCATGGTTCGGAAAATCCTTGCCACATAGATTGAATGCAATTTAGGGGGATTTTCTCAATGATGACATAATTTCGAGAACTTCAAGAGGGAAACGGTAAATTATAGGTACGATGAAAATCTTGCTGTACTTTATAGGTAAGACGACGAGACACTTGGCGAACAATTTGGGCTAAAACTCGATTCCCTGTTCTCCGTATTACAGGTTTCGGAAAGCGATAGATAAACTGAGGAAAATAAATCGCAACGCCTAAGTCTAGAGTCCATTCTACCTCTGTAATTGTGTCACAATTTTTAGGTTCAGCTTTTTCTGGGTTTTCCGCTAGTTGTAATTCGGCTTGATAATCAACTTCGTATAAGTGATCATCATTTCTCGCTATGGGAACAGTCTCCATGCGATAAATCCCATTGTTTTCAGGGAGTAATTCTACACCGATTTTTGGCTCTAGCTCAAAGCCTAATGCGCCAAAGCGACCAATGGTTAAGGCATAACTATTTTCTCCAATGGGCTCAACTGTCATGGGAGAGGCACAGCGCACAAACCATCCCTGATGGGCATCAAGATACTCCTGGACGGTTTCTGCATCACTCAGCATGGTCATTTTCCCTTCAAATTGATTACGGAATTCTAAGGGAGACGAAGTTGGCTGTTTAATTTTGGTCTCAGTTTCTAGGTTTTGCATTTGATTTGATTGGCACTCCATAACCACACCTGACTCTATTGTTCACTTTTATTAGTTTTGACTGATCAACCCTAGGGGGAATTTAGGAAAAATTTCTCAGAAGGTGATAAGTAAGCTAAACCCCTTGCTGTATAACTTCCATAGCTCTTAAACCCCTTTCAGAGAATGGCAACTGATTCTGATTTAACCTCATCAATTTCTCCATCCAATTTTGGATAAAAGTTTGAACCATTATATTATCCAGACTTGTCCATAAATAAATTGTTCAATTTGCGACTTTAGATCATCAGTAGAAGTAAAGTTACCTTATCTGAGTAAACCTCGAACCAAAATGCCGAACCAAGCATTCTATTCTCTCAGCAGATGAAATTACAGTTTCCTTTCGCTTTTAGCTTGTAACATAGTTCATTGGCAACTCCTTTTTTCTTGCTTTATTTCCTACCAAACTCTTATAAGCTGTAAGCAGTAATCAATTCTTATTAAGGGAGAACTTACAAGTAATTAAAATCTCCTAAGTTTAACTAGCCGTTCTCAGAAGTCTCCCGACAGAATCTTTGATTTGTCGGTGAGATGAATGAGAACAGTTATGATATAATTGAATCAGTTTCTTGCGACACGATGTCGCATTTTGAGAGTGAGACCCTCAGAAAGTCTCTACCCAAGTGTGCAAGGGTATCCTCGCTCCTAACTGCGTCACTGGTAACGGTAAGGTGGAAAGCAAGGAGTCAAATGTAACCTGTTCAAGTATAACCTGCTAGAACGGGCGGGTGCAAAGAGGAAGTTCAGCACGGTGAACAAAAGTGAAGTGTCCGATGAGCTGTCGTTATTCAAGTCCCTGTAAGCTAAGGCTAATTACCGAGCAGGTAGTAAAACAGGGGGTTAGCAGTGAAATCGAGAGAAAGTAGCTGGTCGTTAAGGGCGATGGTCAGGTTGTACCCCGAAACTTGGTACAACAAAGGTTAACTCCCCCAACTTGAGTTAGCTAGCACACCGTAGCACCCTCGGCGGACAGGACACCACCTAACCTGAGCGTATCTCTCGAATGCGAAACGTGGTAAACCCAATGGGGTCTGGGTTCGTCCCAGTAGGCTAACCGCAAGGAAGGCACAATTCCCTAGTGGGCATAGGACAGCTTAAGAAGCAAAAGCCGTCTGCTGATTCGAGCGGTCTCTCTTGGATACCCTTTCAAAGGGGATAGTTGACAGATTGTTGTCGCGCCCTTATCGGAATCGACCGATAAAACCAAGGGAGTAACTAGCAAGAACCTGTGAAAGCAAAGGGAACGCCTACGGGTATAACCTGACGGATAGGGGTTCAAAATTTGCCCCACTCGAAAGAGGAGCAGACTTAAGCACGGGTGAACCAGTAACTCGAACGGTTAATCGGAAAACCTTAAATGTCGCGTTAAAAGATAAATGCCTCGCGGGGTAATCGTAAGCGCGAGAGGTCTAACCTAGGTGAATACGAAGACAGCCTATTAGGGTCTGAGTTTGCTTGAGCCGTGTGCGGTGAAAGTCGCACGCACGGTTCTGAGGGGGGAGGGGGAGAGCAATCTCCCTGACCTACCCGGCGGATGGGGAACTTTTTCGGCGAAAACCAAGCCAGGAGATAAAAGAATTTTTTGATTCTCTTCCATCCAATTATCTATAAAGCTCGGGAGCCGAGCTGTTCGCCTATCGCCTTGGTGTAAGACTTCCCTTTTCCTATGATTAGAAAAGCAACCGATTGGGTAGGAAGCTCCCGTTAGAATCTTCGATTTAACGGGAGTAGCTCACTAAGTCCTGCTATAACAGAATAGGATTGATTAATTACACAAACTTACTTATGAGTCGGATTTTTTTAGCAGTTGCTGCCATTTTAGCGGGCACATCAGTTGCAGCAGGAGCTTTTGCTAGTCATGCCCTAAAAGAACGTCTTACTGAAAGAGCTATAGACATTTTTGAAACAGGAGCCAGATATCAAATGTATCATGCTCTAGCCCTGTTTGGAGTAGCTTTGCTTTTAGGTCAGACTGAAACTTCACAGACACTCTTAATTGCCACTGGTTTTGCCTTCATTTTAGGAGTCATAATTTTCTCAGGGAGTTTGTATGGGTTAAGTTTTACAGGTCTTAAATGGCTTGGGGCAATTACTCCCTTGGGGGGTGTTGCGTTTCTCATTGGTTGGGGATGTCTCGCTGTAGCTGCGATCGCGTTCAAATAAGCCCTAAAATGCTTTGTTACCATAGCTTTCAGCGTAACAGACTTGGCTTAAGTCAAATCGCCCTCCATAGTTTTTATCAGGTTCAGCGGCGTAACCTAAAGGCAAAAGACAACAAACATCAACTTTGTCTGGAATATTAAATGCACTTTTTACTTGACTGGTGACAAACCCTTCCATTGGGCAACTATCTACGCCATAACTTTTAGCAACTAACATAAGGTGATCAACAGCCAGCATGGTATGACGATTTGTCCATACTTCTTGATTGCCAAAACTAGGGCTATTTTCAACAAATCCAGGAATGGTATTTCGCATATAATTAGCATACTGCTCATTCATGGATTGATGTTCTTCTCCAAGACGAATTACTGCTTCAATGTTTTCGGTAGAAACAGCAGCGCGATCGCCGCAACAAATTAATACCACAGGGGCTTCTTCTACTTGTCGTTGGTTAAAAGCACACTCTTTTAATTTCGCTTTATTTTCAGCACTTTTGATTAAGATAAACCGCCAAGGTTGCAAGTTAAATCCTGAGGGAGCTTGGATTCCTAAGTGTAAAATTCTTTCTAAGATGTCTTCTGGGATTGGGTCACTTTTAAAAGCACGGGCAGCACGACGTTGCTTGATTACTTCAGGGAGTTCTAAGGAAGGACGTTTTTCGCGATTCATCAGTTTTGTTACTAGGAAAGGAATTAACTCCCCCAATCATAACTTTTCCTATTTTCTTCAGTCTAGACCTTACTTGAAAGTAACTATTGTCCGTTTGCGTTTGATAAAATGAGCCAGAAAGCTAAATTTGTAGTTGCCTCTAGGGCATGGGCTGGCATATCAACTAACTGCCCTGAAGTGAGGGCAAATTTTTCCCGATTAGGCT
Source organism: Euhalothece natronophila Z-M001 (assembly GCF_007904085.1). Lineage (GTDB taxonomy): Bacteria > Cyanobacteriota > Cyanobacteriia > Cyanobacteriales > Rubidibacteraceae > Halothece > Halothece natronophila. The sequence goes on along the minus strand of NZ_CP042326.1, from coordinate 3,116,719 downwards.
TAATGTTCTTTCCTCTTTATGAACCTAATCCTCTCCAATAGGCTTGCTAGGAATCAACCCTAATCCCCAATCTGCTACGCTGAGAATAGATATTTCTCACTCCCAACTCTTTAAACTGGACGATACTGATAGAAAAGCATCATGCCACAATTTATAATTACTTGGATTGCAACCGCGATCGCGCTTCTGATTACAGCGTGGATTGTCCCTGGTCTCGTGATCAATAGCGTAGTCGCCGCTATTATCGGAGCCGCGGTGTTAGGGTTTGTTAACGCCATTGTCAAACCCATTTTATTCTTTTTTACCCTTCCGTTGACCATTCTCACTCTCGGCTTATTTTTGTTGGTTTTAAACGCCATTACCTTTGGGATTGTTGGCGCATTAACCCCTGGGTTTACAGTTAGTGGTTTTTTCCCCGCCCTATTTGGTTCTTTAATTCTCTCCTTTATTGCTGGCATATTAAACCAATTTTTCCAAGACGAATTAGGCTAAATAGAGAGAATACTTTAATTGAGGAGTCAATAAACATATGCAAGCGAATGTTCGTAAATTTTTCGCTTATTTTCTAGTGTTATGCTTTGGATTTTTTATCGGGGGTGGTGGTTCTTATCCCGCTCCTGTGCAAGCACAAACCGTTACTAATAGCGATCTCATTGCTCAAAGCCCTAGCCCGCAAACAATTACCAATCGCTTTGTTAGTCAAGCAGTAGAAAAAGTCGGTGGTGCGGTAGTTCGTATTGATACTGAGAGAACGGTTACTCAAACTAATCCCTTTGCGGATGATCCCTTTTTCCGCCGTTTCTTTGGTGAAGACTTTTTACCCAATATGCCGCGAGAAAGACGGTTAAGAGGGCAAGGTTCAGGCTTTATTATTGATAGTGATGGGATGATTCTCACCAATGCCCATGTGGTGCAACAAGCTGATCAGGTGAGTGTAAATCTCAAAGATGGGCGTACCTTTGATGGTCGGGTGCTTGGGGCTGATCCCATCACGGATTTAGCAGTGATTAAAGTGCAAGGCAATGATTTACCTACTGTACCCTTAGGAGATTCTGATCAAGTAAGAGTAGGAGATTGGGCGATCGCGGTGGGCAATCCTTTAGGATTAGATAATACGGTAACATTAGGGATTATCAGTACCCTCAACCGCCCTAGTGCTAAGGTAGGGATTCCTGATAAGCGGTTAGACTTCCTACAAACCGATGCAGCTATTAATCCGGGTAATTCTGGCGGCCCCCTACTCAATGATCGCGGTGAAGTGATTGGCATTAATACCGCCATTCGTGCTGATGCGAATGGGATTGGTTTTGCCATTCCTGTGAATAAAGCCAAAGATATTTATGCCCAGTTATCCCAAGGGAAAAAAGTTTCTCACCCCTATATTGGGATTCGCATGATTAGCCTTACCCCTGAGTTGGCAAAGGAAATTAATCGCGATCCTAATGCTGGTTTATTGATTCCAGAAATAGAAGGGGTTTTAGTGATGCAAATTCAAGCAGATACTCCAGCAGCGCGATCGGGCTTAAGACGAGGGGATGTGATTACTCAAATTGATGGCACTCGCATTACTAGTGGTGAACAATTACAGCGTGTTGTGGAAAATAGTAATGTGGGTCAAAAACTGACTTTTAAGGTGCGACGCGGCGATCGCGTAGAAACTTTATCTCTTTATCCAGCAGAGTTAGAGGAGTTTTCATAGGATTAGTCATTAGTCATTGGTTTACAAAGGACGAAGGACAAACAACAAAGGACATATTAAGGTTGGGCAAAGACACCCAACCTCTTATTAATAAACGGCAAAATATTTAGCGCGATCGCGCTGATGATGAAAAGATTTAATTAATCTCGTAAAGCATAGCCTACCCCACGCACAGTTTTAATTAAACGAGACTCCCCTTCTGCTTCTAATTTTAGTCGGAGATAGCGAATATAAACTTCAATAATATTGGAATCCCCCATAAAATCATAACCCCAAACTCGTTCTAAAATTTGGTCACGGGTTAACACTTGACGGGGATGAAGCAGGAGATAGCGTAATAGTTCAAATTCTTTTGCTGTTAGTTCAATCGCGCGATTATTGCGATAAACTTCTCTTGTGCTAGTATTGAGCCTAATATCAGCAAACTGTAGAACCTCACTCGGTTCATCTTGATTACGGCGTAGATGGGCGCGAACACGGGCAAATAACTCTTCAACACTAAAAGGTTTTACTACATAATCATCCGCCCCAGCGTCTAACCCTTCCACGCGATCACTGATTTCATCTTTTGCTGTTAATAAAATGACAGGAACAGTGCTTCCAGTTTGACGTAACCGCCGACAAATTTCTAATCCTGAAATTCCAGGTAACATCCAATCTAGAATAAGTAAGTCTGGGTTTAATTCTCGCGCTTGTGTTAACCCTTCAAAGCCATCATAGGTGGTTGTTACCTCATACCCCTCGTACTTCAGTTCTAACTCAATAAACTGGGCGAGTTTGGCTTCATCTTCCACAATTAAAATTTGGGCTGTCATAAGTTTAAACTCAGGAATGCTAAATTATAGTGATTCCAAATAAAAAACAGCAACCTAAAAGTAGTGGGAGCATCTTGCTCCCTAGTAGCAGCCAAGATGGCTGCACTACGGAACTGAATTGGAACGACTATAATCCTATTTTAAGGAATTCAGATTGCTACCAAATTGTTTGAATATTCAAGTGTCATGGCTTTACAAAGGACAAAGGACGAAAGACAAAGGACAAATAAGGTTGGGCAACGACACCCAACCTCTTTATTTTTTAATTGCAAACCCAATTTACTAAGGTACGAACAGGGAAACCAGTTGCGCCAGCATTATTAATGCCACTTTCCTTATCAATCCAAGCAGGCCCTGCAATATCTAGATGCGCCCACGGGGTTTCATTGACAAACTGCTTTAAGAAGAGGGCTGCAGTAATTGATCCAGCCTGACGGGGCCCCACATTTTTCATATCTGCAATCTGCGACTTTAAACCCTCGAAATATTTGTCTTCTAAAGGCATTTGCCACATTTTTTCCCCTGCAAGATCGGCAGCATTTTTCAATTGATCGGCAAGGAGATCATCGCTACTCCATAATCCGCCAATATCATCCCCAAGAGCAATCACACAAGCCCCTGTGAGGGTTGCAAGGTCAACAATTGCATCAACCCCTAATTTTTCCGCAAAAACAAGGGCATCAGCAAGGGTTAATCGTCCTTCAGCATCAGTATTATTCACTTCAATGGTTTTGCCGTTAGAGGCGGTGAGAATATCCCCAGGGTGCATCGCATGACCACTGATCATATTCTCAGTAGCGGCACTAATAAAATGCACTTCTACATCCGGTTTAAGTTCTGCTATCGCTTTGGCTGCCCCAAAGGTTGCCCCAGCGCCGCCCATATCCATTTTCATGGTTTCAATGCCACTGCCACTGGGTTTAAGGTTTAATCCTCCTGAATCAAAGGTAATTCCTTTCCCAACAATGGCAACTTTTCGTCGCGGTGTGCCTTGAGGTTTATAGGTGAGATGAATAAACTTCGGGGGAACATCTGAGGCTTTAGCAACGCCTAAATATGCCCCCATGCCCATTTTTTCACAGTCTTCTTTTTCTAAAATTTCAATTTCTAAACCATATTCAGAGGCAAGTTCTTGGGCTAAAGTGGCAAGGGTAACAGAATCAACGTTATTAGCAGGGGCATCGACTAACTGCTTGGCAAGAATAACCCCTTCGCAAATTTTTTCTGCCTTGGTGATGGCTTCTTGTTGTTCTCCTAATTCTAATAGTTCTACGGTTTCGAGTTTTAAGGGGGTTGACTCTTCCTCTGACTTGAAGCGGCGATCTTCATAAAGGGCAATTGTAATCCCTTCTGTAATCGCTTGCGCGGTGAGACTGGGGTTATTATTAACAATGGGGAGGCTAATCGCAAGATTTTGGCTGCGTTGAGATTTTGCCAACCGCGCGATCGCGCCTCCAGCTAAACGCACACTATCCAATTTAAACTCGTCAGCATCTCCCAAACCAACTAACATAATCTTCCGTACGGGGCAATCGCCTCCCACACGGGTAATCACGTTATTGCCAAATTTCCCATCAAAATCGGTTTCTGCAATTAATTCTTTAATGGTTCCGGCTAACTTCTTATCCAGTTCGGCTAACTCACCTGTAACGGTTACGCCACCGACAAATAAGCCGACAGCAAGGGTATCCCCATTCCAAGTTAACGTTGTTTTATCGGTTGCTTGTACTTTCATTCTTTCTATTTTCTCGACAATCTCTCCTCTTCATTCTAAGCAATAATCATTAATTTTTGTCACTAATTCTTGGTCAATAACCGTTGCTTTTTTAACTTCTTCTCTAGCCAGTTCTAGCTCACTCATTTCTTGATTATTATACGCTTGAACAAACGAGCGAGTTGCTTCTGCTGTCTCTTCATACATTTGGATAAATTGATTTTGATAGGTTTGTAACTGCGGATCACTAATGTTTAAATCTGCCATTTCTTTAGCCGCTAATTCCATGGTATCTGAAGCTAATAAAGCGGCTTCAGGATCAGTGGTTTCTTGACCATCAGTGATAGTTTTGGTTTCATCAACGGTTTCATTAGCTAGGGTAATAATTTTGGCACATTCTTGGCTTCTTCCTACTGTGCAACTACTCATTGCAATTGCGATCACTACTAAAAATAAAGGTCGGAGTAAGTTACTCATCCTGAGAAATTTGTTGTCATTATTAAATTACTATCTTATCAATCAATAAGATTCAATTGTTAAGGGAAATGCAGTATCCTAGTCTAGGGAAGCCTCTGTGAATTATCCTAAGAAAAGTAGTCTCAATTGGTAATGAATAAGCATAGATAATGACGATTGTTGCTCCCCATCAAAAAGCGAAAGGACTCACACCTGGTAAGCCTCGTCCAGCGAAAGCACTGTGCAGTGAATGCGGACTCTGCGACACTCACTATATTCACTATGTTAAAGAAGCCTGCGCCTTTCTCAATGAACAAATTGCTGAGTTGGAAGCCCAAGCCCATGGGCGGAGTCGTGACTTAGAGAAAGAGGATGATCTCTATTTTGGGGTTCATCAAGAGATGATCGCCGCTCGAAAAAAAGAGCCCATTGAAGGCGCACAGTGGACAGGCATTGTCAGCGCGATCGCGTGTGAAATGCTGAAACAAGGCAAGGTAGAAGGCGTGGTTTGTGTCCAAAATCGCCCAGATGATCGCTTTCAGCCTATGCCTATTATTGCACGAACCCCAGAAGAAGTGCTAGCCGCGCGAGTGAATAAACCTACCCTTTCCCCAAACCTTTCTATTCTGGAAGAAGTAGAACAATCAGGCTTTAAACGACTTTTAGCCATTGGTGTCGGCTGTCAAATTCAAGCCCTCCGCGCTGTGCAAGATAAAATTGGCTTAGAAAAGCTCTATGTCTTAGGAACGCCCTGTGTGGATAATGTGACACGGGAAGGACTCCAAAAATTCCTCGAAACTACTAGTAAATCTCCCGAAACCGTTGTTCACTACGAATTTATGCAAGACTTTCGGGTTCACTTTAAGCACGAAGACGGTAGCATTGAGAAAGTTCCCTTCTTTGGACTCAATACCAAGGAATTAAAAGATGTTTTTGCCCCTTCCTGCATGAGTTGCTTTGACTATGTTAATTCCCTTGCTGATTTAGTTGTGGGTTATATGGGCGCACCATTTAAGTATCAATGGTTAGTCGTCCGTAACGATATCGGAAAAGAAATGTTAGATCTGGTGCGAGATCAACTGGAAACGCAAGCAGTGACTTCCCAAGGTGATCGTAAAAACGCCGTCCAACAGAGTATTCCAGCTTATGATAAAGGAGTCACACTTCCCATGTGGGCTGCGAAATTAATGGGAGTGGTGATTGAAAAAATTGGGCCCAAAGGCTTAGAATATGCTCGTTTCTCCATTGACTCTCACTTTACCCGTAATTACCTCTATGTCAAACGCAATTATCCTGAGAAACTAGACGATCACGTTCCCGAATTTGCGAAAAAGATTGTTGAACAATACGAACTGCCGGAAGAGTGAAAAGATACACTAGAAAATAGCCCTCATAAATTAAGGAGAAGAGTCCATGAATGTTTTTGGCATTGGCTTACCAGAAATGGCTTTAATTTTCGTCATCGCCCTTTTAATCTTTGGCCCCAAAAAGCTCCCTGAAATTGGGAGCAGTCTCGGGAAAGCCATTCGTGGTTTTCAAGATGCCTCCCGAGAGTTTGAAAATGAATTTAAGCGCGAAACCAGCAAAGCCCAAAAGAGTGAGTCTGTGAAAATGAATGCTCAACTTGAACCGAGTGAGTCTGAAGCAGAAACAGTTTCCCAAGCAGACACAACTTCTGAAAAAGCCTCTTCGGAAAAAGAACAATCTCAAGTTAATAGCTAAATCGCCAACCTCAGAAAAGGAGAGAAGAATGAGTGAGCAAAATCCCTATCAACAACTGGGCGTAACCGAAGATGCTTCTTTTGAAGAGATACAAGAAGCAAAGTTACGCTTAATGAAAGAATATGAAAATGATCAACGGCAGAAAGATGCGGTAGAAGCCGCGTATGATTCAGTAATTATGGAACGGTTGCGTTTGCGTCAAGAAGGAAAAATTAAAGTTCCTGAGCGTATTCGCTTTCCTGAACGCGCCAAGCCCCCCAAACCCAGTCCTCAACAAGTGAATCAGTCTAGTTCTCCTGCTTGGTTACAACGGTTGCTTGATACTCCCTCCCGTAATGATTTATTAATTTCTTCGGGAATTTATGTGTTGTTAGCCGTTTTAACCTTAACGACTAATGGCAATGCTTCCTTAATGTTATCACTGGGGTTTGCAGGGAGTGTTTATTTATTAAACCGTAAGGAAAATCGTTTTGGTCGCTCCTTGCTCATTAGTTTAGTTGGTTTATTAATTGGGGTAGGCATTGGATCTGCGATTGCTGACATTGTAGCCACAGGAATGCCCGCAGAACAGTTTACCAGTCTTACCGTTTTATTTTTATTTTGGTTAAGTAGTAGCTTTCTCAGATAAAATGCTGAACAGTTGTAGTTAAGGAACGTAATATTAATGAGTGAGGAGTCGGTAATTCCAGTTGTGGTGAATGGCGCTGCAGGCAAAATGGGGCGTGAAGTCGTCAAAGCAGTGTCTCAAGCCGAAGGAATGATGTTGGTCGGAGCGGTGGATCAAAATCCTGCCTATATTGGGCAAGATGTGGGAGAAGTGGTGGGCTGTGGCCCCTTGGAAGTTCCTTTGCTCAATGAGTTACAGGGAACATTAGTCATGGCAACTCAATATCCCACACAAGGGGTAATGGTTGATTTTACGCACCCTGATAGTGTGTATGAAAATACTCGTACCGCGATCGCGTATGGGGTACGCCCTGTAATAGGGACAACAGGCTTAAGTGAAAAACAACTCTCAGATTTAAAGGATTTTGCAGAAAAGGCAACAACAGGGGCGTTAGTAGTTCCTAACTTTTCCATTGGCATTGTGTTACTACAACAAGCAGCGATTCAAGCCTCAAAATACTTTGATCATGTAGAAATCATTGAACTCCACCATAATCAAAAAGCTGATGCGCCCAGTGGAACTGCTATTAAAACTGCTCAGATGCTAAGTGGGAAAGAAGAAACTTATAATCCTCCCCAAGTAGAAGAACAGGAAACCTTAGCTGGTGCAAGAGGGGCATTAGCCAATGATAATATTCATATTCATAGTGTCCGTTTGCCTGGATTGATTGCTCATCAAGAGGTAATTTTTGGGGCAAGTGGACAAATTTATACCTTACGCCATGATACCAGCGATCGCGCTGCCTATATGCCTGGGGTAATTCTCGCCATTCGCAAAGTAACAGAACTTAAATCATTAGTTTATGGTTTAGAAAACATCTTATAGTCTAAGAAATGGGAAAATTATTGATCAGAAAGAACAAGTAAAAATCATCTCAGTTGAAGGTTGCTATGACACTCTCCCACCCCCCGAAAAAAGCGGTTGAATCTGATATTGATCAGATGCTAAATAGTGTATTGACCGAGTTAGAAGACATCCTAGAAATTAAACATTATTGGCAATCCTCATCAGAGACAGGAAAAAGCCCTATCGCCTTAACTAAAAGGTCGCCTATTCAGACGGATGAATTTAATTACCCTCCTGTCTCGTCAGTTTATGAAGATTCGGGGGTTGGAATTAGGACTTCTCCCTCTCCTCGTCACTATACTTCTGCCAAGCCTCCTCTCTGGCTCCGAAACTTAGATAAAATTATTTTTGCATCTTCTTGTTCTCTACTGTTGTGGGTATTATTTCTACTGCAAAGAGAACAGCAATTTTTAGGAGTAACTTTAACCCAACTACAGTCTTCGATTAACCTTTCGGAAACAGAAACCCCCGAACCCCCTGATAATACTGCCGAGTTTATTGGGTATATGGAACGGGCTTTAGCGGAAATTGATCGTCAAGAAGCCCTCAAAGCCAGAGCTGAAGATTTAACTCCTGCTGTGACTCCCTCAGTGGAAGTTCCCCCAGTTTCAACTACCCCAAAATCAGAAGAAGAAACTGCTACTGCCCCTTCTTCTCCGTCACAACCTCAAACCGCTTCCTCACCTGCTTCTTCAACCAATCCTCAGGGCGGATCAGAAACAGAAATTGCCTCACTGCCAGCTTTACCGCCACCGCCTCCTCCCAGCGAATCAGAAGCAGGTACTAGTACCACGCCCAGTCAACCCCCCTCCCCAAGTGCCGAAAATAATCCTCCCACAGAAAGTAAAAGCGAAACCACCCAAACAACAACTGAAACTGAAGAAAGCTCTCCTGAAATTGAAAGACATTCCCGTTTAGATCTTGAAGAAGAACCACCCCTTCCCACTACAGAAGAATCCACTTCCACCTCTCCTCAGTCTGATCAAACCTTAGTCGGGTTACTAGAATTGGGAGACCACTCGGCTGCCCTAGTCAAAGTGAAAGGGGTTACTCAACGAATCATGATTGGAGAGAGTGTCCCTGAAAGTGAGTGGAAATTAGCAGAGGTTTCTCACAATAAGGCAGTTTTTGAAAATGGGAATCAAGAAAGAGCAATGTCTGTTGGAGAAAGTTTAATTAATAATTAAGGAGTTAAAGTTTTGGGTTTATTAGATGATCTCACTAAATTTCTAGAAACGCGTTTAGATGAATTTCTAAAAAATAATCCTCACTTAGAATTGCAAGCTTTAGAAGAACAATTAAAAGAAGAAGAAAAAGAAGCAATTCGCTTAGTTTTAGACTTACAAAAACAGGAAAAAAAGTTAGAAAATGAAATCCTTGCTATTGCTGAAGATGTCAAACTATGGCATCACAGAATTGATAAGGCAAGAGCGGGGAATCGAGAAGACTTAGCCCAAGCTGCCCAAGAAAAAGAAGCTAGTCTCCTTCGTTTAGGTAATCAACGCTGGGGGCAAATGAAAGCAGTTCAGGAGAAAATTCAGAAAGCAAGGGAATTAATTGAAGAAGTAAGAAAACGTCAAAAGGAAGTTAAGGCAAAAGCACGAGCAGCACAAGCTAACCAGCAAGCAACCAATAGTAATGTTACTAGTGGCTGGAATGCTGGTGAGTCTTATTACAACCAGGGATTTGGTTATGGTACTGGACAAAGCAAGTATGCTTTTGATGATTTAGAAGAGAAATTTAGAAATTGGGAAGTAGAAGAGGAGTTAAAACAAATGAAAGAACATTAGGTTATTTGTCCTTTGTTGTTTGTAAACCAATGACTAAGTCAGTTTGCACCTATAGCAATATGATCTCATTTGTAAAAACTAACTCAACCTTACGTAGGCTGAAAGCCGTGCCGAAGGCTTCCCCCCCACCCCCCTTACTAAGGGGGGAATTAAAGGGGGGATCCCAACTAAAAATTTACAACTGATTTAGGATTGCTATAGTCTGAATTATTGCGCTGCTTCCTTAATCGCTATATTTTCTGGTAGTGTTTTTTCTCCTTCTTCTCTGGTTATTGGAAGGGTACGTTTATAATTTTGTAGAATCTCACTCGCGATCTCGATGATCTCTAAATCAACATCTTTTAAGGCTAATTCTAAAGTGGGAACAATTTTAGGAGAAAAGACCCTTCCAAGAGATTTAATCGCTAGCTTTCTCACTTCAGAAGAAGAATCTTGGCTAAGGGTTTCTAGGGCTTTGATGGCTTCTTCGACTTCTAAGTTTAGACGTTGACCGGTAATAATTTTCCCCAGCACTAGAGCAACTGAAGCCCGTATCCGCTCATCTGGATCTAAAACATAAGAAGTAATCTGAGGAATTTGTGCTAAGTTTTGACGCTTTCCCCAGGTTACTAACCTTTTAACGATTACTTTTTTTTTTCGTCATCGTCATCGTCAAAAAGTTCAAATAGGCTTTCTACTTCCTCATCCTCTTTTTTATCCTCAGCTTGATTGGATGATGTTTCCTCTTCAGAAAATAAAGAATCTAAGTCCTCTAGTTCTTCTAGTTCATTATCAAAGCTGGAACTTTCTTCTTGGTCGATTTGTGCTTCTGCTGCCTCAACATCATTAAAAAAGCTCTCAAATTCGTCTTTTTCTGTATCCGCTGTAGCGGGGCTGGCAGGTTCTTCTTCTTCAACATCGGCAAATAAGGCTTCAAATTCATCCTCTTCCCCTTCTGCACTCTCTCCTTCTCCTTCAAAAAAGAATTCGTCAAGCTCTTCATTAACATCGTCAGTGATGTTTTGAGAAGTTTGGCTATCCTGAGAGAAATCATCACTGGGGGTTTCGATTGTCTCTTGAGTTTGAGTAAAGTCTGTTTCAGGTTCAGGGAAAGCTGTCTCAGTTTCTAAGTTAGGTCTTTCCTCTGGTTCGGTTAACCCAGTGGTTTGGGGGGTAAAGTCTGTTTCAGGTTCGACAAAAGCTGTAGTTTGTTCAGTTGAGGTTTCCCTTTGTTGGGTTTCTAGCTCAGTTTTTGGTTGAACTGTCTCGGCAGATTGAGTTTCTAATTCTGCGATGCGTTCTTGGGCTCTGGTGAGTTCTTGGTTAAGCTGTTCAATGCGCTGCTCGTAGTCATCCTTAGTTTGCGCGATCGCGCTTTTTTCGGCTTCTAGGGCATCAATTTGCCTTTGGTAATCAGCATTGGTCTGTTGTAATTGATTTTGTAAGGCTTCTACCTGTTCTTGAGAGCCTGAATCTTGACGCGCTTGCTCTAATTGTTGTCGTAATTGCTCAACTTCTGCTTGGGCATTCTCTTGAGCAACAGCGACTTCTTGTTGCACTCTTGCCTCAATCTCTTGTTCTTTTTTGCCTTCATAATCTTGCTTTAAGCGTTGTGTCGTTTCCTCAATACGCCTTTCATGTTCTTTTTCTAACTGCTTGCGCTGGTTTTCTAGCTTTTTGGCTTGATCCTGTTTTATTTGGGTAACTTGGCGGCTTCTATAAAACCAAACCCCTAGACCGGCAAGAATTAGACCAATAATAAGACCGAAAATAAATTCCATTGATATTTCTCCTTTAATTTACAGTATGATTTTTAACACTGAGCATAACAGTAATAGTTACAATCACAAATTAACTAAAAAAAATTTTAACGGTTCTAAGCAAGCCCTTTTTCCAAAACATAACTATCATGACATAGGATCTGAAAATAAAGATGAAACACTGGTTCAATTTTTTACTATTCAGTTTAATTCTTCTTGCCACCGTGACCTTGATTTTAACTCATAGTGGAACTTCTCCAGCCTTGGGAGAAGATCAAGATGAACTTTACCTAGCTTACCCTCCTTCTGAACATGAAACCGCAGCCGAACAAATTTTTCTCATTGGAAGCGCCCCTGGTGCTGTCTCTGTCAACGGAAGCCCCATTGAACAGAATGATGCTGGACATTTTGCCCCTAGTTTCCCCCTTGAAATGGGCGAGAATGAGTTTACCCTGCACCATGATGATCAAGAAATCTCAGTAGAAGTCACAAGAGTTTCCGCCATCCCTGAACCGCCAGAAGAAGGGGGATTTGTTTCTGACTCAGTTACTCCGTCGCAACCAATAGCGCGGTTGCCAGAAGAATTGATCTGTTTAGAAGCTATCGGGTCACCTCAAGGAGAAGTTCAAGTCACTCTTAATGATAGAGCTATTTCGCTCAAACCTCAACCGAAAAACCTCCTTCCTCCTAATTATGGGGTTTTAACAGGCAATAATGAACCTCTAGGGAAGCCTAATCAACTTTATCAGGGATGTTTCACGGCTGAAAATCCTGAGAATCTCGGAAATCCTGTTTATACCATGAACTTGGGAGAAGAAACCTTTACCGCTTCTGAGACGGGAGACATTACCATTCTTTCCCGTGACGAGTTAGAAGTGATTGAAGTAACAGAGAAAGAAGGAATAGCGCGCACTGGCCCCGACACTAGCTATACTCGTCTTACGCCCCTACCAAAAGGGACAATGGCAACAGTGAATGGTAGAGAGGGAGACTGGCTTCGGTTACAATATGGGGCTTGGATTGATGGGGAAGACACGGAACTTAAACCCAATATTTCCCCTGTCCAAACCACGATTCGTAGCATTCGAGGAGAACAAAAAGCAGAAGCCACGGAGATTATTTTTCCCTTACAAGTTCCAGTTCCTGTGAGTGTCAAACAAGGGGATGATCAATTTAGTCTCACACTGCATCATACTACCGCACAAACCCATAATATTCACCTTGATGATGATCCCCTGATTCAACGCTTAGATTGGAAACAGATTGATTCTGATACTGTCGAATATACCTTTCAACTCAAGTCAGATCAACAGTGGGGATATGATTTACACTATGAAGACACGAATCTCATTTTATCCTTAAAACATCCTCCTGAAAGAACAGGAAATCTTGCTGGTATGAGTATTTTAATTGATCCCGGTCATGGTGGGGATGATTTAGGGGCAAAAGGGCCCACGGGCTATCCTGAAAAAGAGGCGGTTTTAGTCACGTCTAAGTTGCTACAGGAGGAATTAGAACAACGAGGGGCAACGGTTTATATGACTCGGGAAACGGATAAAGATGTTTCCTTACAGGAACGAATGGCGATGATTAATGAGATTAAGCCCACGATCGCGCTTTCAGTTCATTATAATGCCCTGCCTGATGATGGAGATGCTATTAATACTAAGGGAGTTGGTATGTTTTGGTATAACCCCCCTGCTCATGATTTATCAGTCTTTCTCCACAATTATCTGGTAGAAGAGTTAAACCGCCCCTCTTATGGCATTTTCTGGAATACCCTTGCCCTCACGCGCCCTCACACCACCTTAGCGGTGTTGTTGGAGTTAGGATTTATGATTAATCCTGATGAGTTTGAATGGATTATTGATCCCCAAGCGCAAGCGGAACTGACGGCAAAACTAGCAGAAGGAATTGAAGTGTGGTGGGAAAATCATGCTTCTAGCTGATACTGTTGTTGTAAGCTCAGTAATTTCTCACTGGCTTCTGGGGCATTTTTCGCTAATTTGGCAAATTCTAAGAAGCGTTTCAGTTCTTTCCGTAACAGATTGCGTTCTACTTCCCATGTTTCCCGATCTAAAAGTGGCGGAATGACAATCATATCAAAAATTGTTGCTTCACTTTTTCCAGCATGAGGACGTAAGACTCTCCCCCGTCGTTGAATAAATTGGCGGGGGTTTCCTGTACTGGCTAAAATGATGGCGTGACGAATGGCGGGAATATCCACTCCTTCATCTAAGCAGTGAATGGCAACTAAGCCTTGTAAGTCTCCCTTTTCAAATTATTAAAGTCAGCGAAGCGGTCACCCACCCCGCTGCTCTTCAAAACGGTACGTGAGACTTTCGCCTCATACCGCTCCTCAATTAGACGGCTGTTGTCATCAGTACGTCACCAACATGTCGTTTTCCCACCGATAGTTCCATGGTATAGCTGAAACTGCCCCTGTGGTACTTCCGTCCATGGTAGTTTTTTCATCGTGGCAATGTCGATGGAGTAGTTGTAGATTCTCATAGTCATCCTTACCGCCCTTAGAACGGGGAATAACGTGGTCTACCTCCCATACATCTCCATCTCGGAAAGCCAGTCCGCAGTAGTTACACTTCCCTTTTTGCTTTTTGAGCAAAGATGCTGTTCGCTTTGGCATCTCAGGATGTGCCCCTAATCTCGTGCTCCAGTAAACTACGTCTCCGTCATAAGGACTACATTGCCCCTTAACTTTGACATATTTCTCGACGATTTCTGTGCTTGAATGTTTAAAAAGCACGTATTGATTTGAGCCTTTTTTCTTCGGTGTTGCAAATCGCCAATTACTACCACCTACACGCCGGAAATACTTTCCTTGTACGAATTTCTTCCCTTTGTTTTGATGGCGTTTTACACCCCATCTCAATAGTCTCCAATACATCAGATAGTCTAATCGGTTGAACACTCTAGAACATCCTTTTCCTATCTTGAAGTAATTGCACCATCCTCGGATTATGGGATTCAGTTCCGCAATCAGAGCCCTCTGTGGCGACCCCTTATGCTTTTCTATAACCTCACACATCCTTTGGTAGTGCTTCTTCTGACTATCTTTACTCGGGGTAACGAGCGTTTTAAACCCTAGTAATTGCCCATTTACCCTCCCTGTATTATATTTACCTACCCTTTTCTGGCAGATATTGAAGCCTAAGAAATCAAATCCTGCTTCCTCGTTTTTATGGGTTTCGAGGGTGTGGGCGATTCTAGTTTTGCTCGGTTTTAGCTCCAGTCCCATGTCTCCAAGCCACTTCTCCAAAACCTCTTTACATCTCTGGACAGCGGCAAGGTCTTTGTGTAAGACGACAAAATCATCTGCATAACGTATAACGCTTACAGAGCCTACTTTTGTTTGCCAACTTACCTGACCCCCATTTTTACGTCTCATGTCGAAACCTCGGGCGACAGATTTAATCTCATTTTCCATGCCGTGGAGGGCTATATTCGCCAAGAGTGGAGAAATGACTCCACCCTGCGGTGTACCCTTAGATGTTGCAGAGAACTTCTTGCCTTCCATTACCCCAGCTTTGAGCCAAGCACGGATTTGTCTCCGAAACTTGGGGAAGGTGTTTAGTTTGTCCAGAAGTCTCTCGTGATCGATCCGGTCGAAACATTTTGAGATGTCCGCATCGAGCACGTATTTTGGTCTTTGCTTGATGGCCAAGAAGATTGCTGTTATAGCATCATGGGCTGAACGTCCTGGCCGAAATCCATAAGAGTTCGGTTCAAAAACCGCCTCCCATTCTGGCTCTAGCGCCAGCTTGACTAACGCCTGAAGTGCACGGTCATACATGGTAGGTATTCCCAAAGGTCTTATTTCCCCGTTAGGCTTCGGAATTTTCACCCTCCGAGCTGGCTTAACCTTTGAACCCAAGTCCATCTGATTCACGAGCTTCATACGCGCTTCTGGGGACAAGGATTTAACCCCATCCACTCCTGCCGTCTTTTTGCCCATATTATCCTGAGTAACTCTACGCACCGCTAACACTTTAGCTGACCAGGACTTAACTAAAAGTTTCTGGAGTCTGCGAACTGTCTTGACATCTCCACGAAGAGACGCTTTGTAGATGCGCTTTTGAAGCTTATAGACGACACGCTCGACTTTACGCCAATTGATATCGCCCCATTCATACATCGGTTTGTTGCCCGTGTTCATAACATTTGTACCTCTACTCGTACCTCTACATTCCATCTAATCGTGAGTCCGTCAGCATATCCCTGATATTACTCAAGGCATTCGCTTCTGACCCAATCTCTCTCTCTTGCTACCTGCCAAATGAAAGCAGATTTTGCGTCTTGGTTGACTACTTAGCTCATCGACCAGAACTAAGAGTATGCAAAAGAGTTACTTCGTTCCCTATAACCATTGGTTCGTCTCCTTTAGGAGGGGTATTATTCACCGGGTCCATTTGGTGGCGCTGACAGATGTTCCAACACACATCTGTCACCAGACCTTGGCCTTTTGGCTCATCCAGGGCAACCTGATTTCCCTGGTCCTTTATATCGATGATTCTGTCATACCCTTAGTCCATGTTCTCCGTAGAGACCTGCTCACGCGGCTGGGGGTCCAGGTTACCAAAACCACAGCCTTTTAACGCTTTTATTCCCGCTTCACGGATTGAAGACCACTCGCTACCGTGGGGAAAATGCTTTCAACTGAGCGCCTCAGCGACAGGACTTGAGTTTTTATGGCTTTATGCCTTCCAATGGTCTTAGCTGTCGCTACATTGGTCACTCTCACCTGTAAGGTTATAGAGTTGTCATCTGGTGTGGGACTTAAAGTGCGAACTCAACCCTTGCAGGTTACCTCACCAGAAGCTAGTCGTCCCCATCACTCTTTGAGCGTGTTTAGACTAAACGAATCGCACGTTGGCGCAAAGTTTCCCTTTCTGTGAGGGGAGTTTCGGCGGTGTAACTGTGAACCCGAAATCCCAATTCTTTTCCTAACATCCGAGTGACGGCGCTAACTTGGCGAGACATCCCATCAAGAGAGCCATCGCCACAGTAGAATAAGGTATGACTGGTGTTAAGACGGGATGACATGAGTTGGGCTAGGGTGGGGAGTTTATTTTCCGCAGTTCCCACTAAGCGCGATCGCTGCATCAGTAAATTCGTCACTGTTTCATTGCTTTTCAGATTGGGATCATCGGCTAACGCCCAGCCAATGCGTTTGGTTAGTTTGGCATAAGCGAGTGCCTCAGACTCAGTTAAGGGGACAAAGACAGGATAATAGTAATAGGGAACTAAAGCCCCTTGCGCGATCGCGTCTCTTAAAGTAAACTCAGGCTTTAAAACCTCTCCAAAATAGTTAAAAACGGCCTCAGTTCCTGTTTCATCAAAATAGCGTTCTGGTGTTGCTGATAATCCTAAGCGTAAGCCAATGGTTTTCGGTAAACTCTCTACTAAACGCGGTGAACCTAAATGATGGGCCTCATCACCAACAATTAAGGTTTTTTCAGGAAAATAACTGAGTTGCGACTGAAATCCCTCGCTGATAAAGGTAACATTAGTGGTAATAACCGTTAAAAAGTTTTGATTGCCTTGAGTGACTTGATAAAGCTGGCTAGATAATTTGGGTTGCCATTGTTGGACATTTTCAAAGGCTAAAAGAGGCTGTAAATTAAAACGCTGACCTTCTCGCGCCCATTGCGTTACTAAATGCCGATAGGGACAAACCACCAGCAAAACCTGTAAGCCAATTTTCTCATAAAGTTCTGTCGCAATAGCAAGAGCGGTAATGGTTTTCCCACTACCCGTTGCCATTTTCAGCATTCCCCGTCCCCGATGCCGAAACCAATTAGCCACAGCTTGACGCTGATAATCTCTTAAAGCTAGAGAAGCGGGAAAACAGGGAACTCCCTTATCTTGATAGTAATAGTTTCCTTGAGATTCCCGAACTTTTTGCTGTTGGGAATCATATTGTTGGGCTAAAACTTCCCACTCAATTGCATCTAATCCCATTTCTAAAAACTCAAAAGCCATAATTATTATCAGGAGGATTCAGCTTGATAAAAGACTAAACTACTATAGAGATGGAAAGCCGCATCCCAAACGGTTTCATAGCGTCGTTGTAAATTAATTTTTGGAGAAATTCCACTGAGTAATTGAGGAAACGCGATCGCGCTTTCACCAAATATCGTAAACTCTTTCCAAGTAATAACATTAGGTAATTGTTCTTCTAAATACTGTAATAACTGTAACCAATTGCGACGTAAAGTTTCCCCTTTCTGAATCTGTTCTGTTAACGGGAAACTGTGTTGAAATTGATATTTTTGATCACACAAGCGAAGAATTGCTCGTCGTTTTGGCAGATGGAGATCATAAAGCTGGACATAATCTAAAATTTCGGTTTTTCGTTGTTTTTTTCCCCGATTATTTTTAGTAAGAATTTCTTCAAAAATGGGAACTCGCCCTGTAACTTTCGCGCTAATTTCTGACCATGGAAACGTTAAACTCCCCTCTTGACCATTACTGAGAGAACAACGAGCAGTTACCGTCTCTCCTTCACAACGAAGGTATTGTACTTGAAAAACATAAAGACTCTCTAGAGTATCAAGGGGAAGATAAAAACAGGGAATATTGGCTTCTTGTAACACTTTACTGTAATGGAGGAGTTCTTGCCTTCCCCCACTCCGAAAGAGTCGCCATCCTCGACTAGGAAGTTGTAAGCGGGCATTATAGGGATCTATTTGAAAGGTGGTAGCAAGAGTTTGGGCAGCTACTTTCTTTTCCTCGGTGGGAACAGCGCTTAACACAAAAACCGCTAACTCGTCTTCCCCGAGGGCTTCTTGGCTTTGGTAGTTCTGCTGTTGCCTTGGACTGCTTTCGAGGTGACGGAGGGCTTCTCGGGCTTGCCACAGTAGTTTCCGATTGCTACTGCTTTGAAGCACTGAAATATAGGTATTTCTAGCGGTTTCAATGTTTCCGTTGGCTTGCTCAATTTGTGCCGTGTAAAATAGTAACCAAGGGTGATCCCGATATTTTTGTTTGAGGGTATTTAGGAGTTGATGAGCAGTATTGTAGTCTTGTTGCGCGATCGCGCTGGCAATTTCCTCAAACATTCCAAAATCAAAATAGATTTGCAATTCTTATTTTAGTTCTCTATTTTCCTTTGCTGAGAACCTTCTCATCCAAGGCGAGAAAAACCCTCACTTCATTTTAACGGGGGAACAAAACGCTGGGTACACACTGAGTTTTTATTAAGTATTATGACAAATAATCATCTGCATCCCCCATTTTTCCGTTTCCTTTTATTTCAACAAGTAAACAGCGTAATATTTCTCAGCATTGACAAGTTGCCCCCCTAATAGACGACAATAGAGCGACTGGGTCAATATTGAATCGCCTAGTATCATAAACAACAGCTAAGTACCATTGGAGGGTCGCTGTGAATACAAATGTTAGTCTTTCCGCCAAAATTCCCCAAGAACTTCACGAGTCCTTACAAACCTACCTGGCAGAAAATCCGAATTGGGATCAAGATCGTCTGTTAGCCGCTGCTTTATCCCTCTTTTTGCTCCAAAATAGTCAAAATAAGGTGAAACAAAGTTCGCAAACCTATCGCAGTTGCGCTCAGGTTTATTTGGAAACCCTTTTTGGTTAGACTATCTCCAAACAATCAAATTTTTTAAAGCGGGATAGAGTTCGGGTAAAATCTTTGTAGTTTCTCCCATCCCGCTACTTGCTAAGCACCGAATTTATGAGAAGATAGCAAAAACTGTTGTTTACCCACTTTTGTGGCTTCCTCAAGCGTGCTTGTTGAGAATATCTATGGAACTGCAAAATCTATCCCGTCGAACCAAAATTGTTGCCACAGTTGGCCCTGCAACCTTAAAGCCTGATGTTCTCCGTGATTTAATCAAAGCCGGTGCAACAACACTGCGATTAAACTTTTCTCATGGAACACAAGAAGATCACCAGCGCAGTATTCAGCTAATTCGCCAAACTGCCTTTGAACTTAATCAGCCAGTAGCAATTTTACAAGATTTACAAGGCCCTAAAATTCGCCTTGGTCAATTTGAGAATGGCTCAATTACTCTCGAAAAAGGCGATCCGTTTATTTTGACCAGTTATCCCATAACTGGCACTAAAGAAAAAAGTTATGTTAGCTATGATCTATTAGCTGATGAAGTTCCTGTAGGGGCAACAATTCTCCTTGATGATGGTCGAGTAGAAATGAAAGTAGAAGCTGTTTACCCTGAAAAACAAGAAGTTCATGGTCGGGTTGTTTTTGGGGGCGTTCTTTCTAATAATAAAGGGGTGAATTTTCCAGGAGTTTATCTCTCAGTTCGAGCATTAACCGATAAAGATCGTCATGATCTAATGTTTGGGTTAGATCAAGGAGTTGATTGGATCGCCCTAAGTTTCGTTCGTAACCCCCAAGACATTTTAGAAATCAAGGAAATTATTTCTAGTGCAGGAAAATCAGTTCCGGTCATTGCCAAAATAGAAAAGCACGAAGCTATTGAACAAATGGAGGCAGTGTTATCTCTGTGTGATGGGGTAATGGTGGCAAGGGGAGATTTAGGGGTAGAGTTGCCTGCTGAGGATGTTCCCGTTTTACAGAAACAATTAATTGTCACTGCTAACCGATTAGGGATTCCGATTATTACTGCCACTCAAATGTTAGATAGTATGGCGTATAATCCTCGCCCTACTCGCGCTGAAGTTTCTGATGTGGCAAATGCAATTCTAGACGGCACTGATGCTGTGATGTTATCTAATGAAACTGCGGTAGGGAAATATCCTGTAGAAGCAGTGGCAACGATGGCGCGCATTGCCAGTCGCATGGAAAGGGAAGAGCCCACCCCCTCTGAGAATCTAGACACCACTAGCACCATTCCCAATGCTATCTCTAGTGCAGTGAGCCAGATTTCTGGTCAGTTGAATGCCTCAGCAATTATGACCTTAACTAAAACTGGGGCAACCGCAAGAAATGTCTCAAAATTTCGTCCGCAAACGCCAATTTTAGCAGTTACACCTCATGTGGATGTAGCTCGGCAGTTACAACTGGTGTGGGGAGTTAATCCCTTATTGGTGCTTGATTTACCTTCCACAGGGCAAACTTTTAAGGCGGCGTTAAATGTTGCCCAAGAGAAAGGGTTACTCTCAGAAGGAGATTTAGTGGTGATGACTGCTGGCACGTTACAAGGGGTTGCTGGTTCTACTGATTTAATTAAAGTAGAAGTAGTAACTGCAGTTTTAGGGCGTGGCGTAGGAATTGGTCATGGAACAGTGAGTGGTCGCGCCCGGATTGCGAAAAGTGCACAGGAGGTGGGAAATTTCCGCCCTGGGGAGATTTTAGTGGTTCCCTATACCGATGCCGAGTATGTGGAGGCGATTCGTAAGGCAACGGGCATTATCACTGAAGAGGGAAGTCTTACCAGTCATGCTGCGGTGATTGGATTACGTTTAGGGATTCCTGTGATTGTTGGTTTTGAAGGAGCAACAGATACTATTCGAGAGGGAGCCATTTTAAGTTTAGATGCTCAACGAGGCTTGGTATTTTCGGGATCAGTACCTGCAGGAGGGCATTTTAATGAAGGGGCTGGAACCGAAATTTCTCTACCTTCCTGATTCCTGTGGTGCGATATGGCTGGGGCAAATTTGTTAAACGCGATCGCGCCTCCATCGGTCACAATTAAAGTCAGTGAAGAGGTCACCCCCTCCACTGCTCTTCAAAACGGTACGTGAGACTTTCACCTCATACCGCTCCTCAGTTAAACGGCTGTTGTCATCAGCACGTCACCAGCATATCGTTCTCCCATCGGTAATCCTTTGGGATGATGGTAGCCACGCGGTCGTAACTCCCATCCGTTCTGGTCTTTTCATCGTGGCAATGTCGATGGAGTAGTTGATAATTCTTGTACTCGTTCTTACCACCTTTTGAGCGGGGAACGATATGGTCAACCTCTAATAAATCTCCATCTCGGAAAAACAATCCGCAGTGAGCGCATTTCCCTTTCTGCTTTTTGAGCAACGATGCCGTTAGCTTTGGCATCTCAGGGTGTTTGCCCATTCTTGAACTCCAATAGATTAAGTCGCCGTCATAGGGGCTTTTATCTCCCTTAACTTTGACATGGCGGACGATTGCTGTCTGTGAGTGCTTCATCAACACTATAGGATTCGACCCTTCACGAGGAGTAGTAGCAAATGTCCATTTATCGCCACCTATCGTTCGGAAGTATTTGGACTTTATCCATTTTCTTCCTTTGTTTCGATGACGTTTAATACCCCACTTAAATAGTTTCCAGAAAGTCAGGTAGTCTAGTCTCGAAAAGACCTTTTGACTGACTTTCGTAGAGAAGTAATTACACCAACCTCTGATTATGGGATTAAGTCTAGTAATCAGAACAGCCTGTGACTGTCCCTTATACTTATCTATCACCTCACAAATTCTTCGGTAGTGTCTTTCCTGACTCTCCTTACTAGGGGTGATGAGCGTTTTGAATCCCAGAATCTGACCTTTTGAATCCCTTCCTGATGTATATTTACCCACCTTGTATTGGCGGATATTAAAGCCTAAGAAGTTAAATCCTGCTTTTTCGTTTTCGTAATTTTCAAGGGTGTGGGCGATTCTGGTTTTGCTCGGTTTCAACTCTAAGCCCATGTCTGTCAACCATCCTGTGATAACCTCTTTACATCTTTGGACAACGGCTAGGTCTTTATGTAAGATTACGAAATCATCCGCATATCGGACTATACTAACAGAGTCTTTCTTATCCCTTAATGGTAATTGATATCCATTCGGACGCTTCATATCGAAACTGCCAGCAATAGATTTAATCTCGTTTTCCATACCGTGGAGGGCGATATTAGCCAATAGCGGAGATACGACCCCACCCTGTGGCGTACCCTCAGACGTTGGTGAAAACTTCTTGCCTTCCATTACCCCTGACTTGAGCCACGCTCGGATTTGCCTCCGAAACGTGGGGAAGGTATTTAATTTATTCAGAAGTCTTTCGTGGTTAATACGGTCGAAACATTTGGATATATCCGCATCAAGCACGTATTTGGGTTTGAACCGAATAGCGTCGAAAATTGCTTCAATGGCATCATGGGCTGAACGTCCTGCTCGGAACCCGTAGGAATTTGGTTCAAAGACCGCCTCCCATTCAGGTTCTAAGGCTAATTTTACTAACGCTTGAAGCGCACGGTCATACATGGTAGGTATTCCCAAAGGTCTTTCCTCCCCGTTAGGCTTGGGAATCCTCACCCTTCGAGTTGGTTTGACCTTTGAACCCAGTTTCAGATTATTTACGAGCTTCATACGTGCTTCTGGGGACAAGGATTTAACCCCATCCACTCCTGCCGTCTTCTTGCCCTGATTATCCTGAGTAACTCTACGCACCGCTAATACCTTAGCCGACCAAGACTTGTTTAACAATTTCTGGAGTCTGCGAACTGCTTTGACATCTCCACGACGAGACGCTTTGTAGATGCGCTTTTGGAGCTTATAGACGACTCTCTCGACCTTATGCCAATTGATGTCGCCCCATTTAATACATCGGTTTGTGTCCGTGTTCATAACTTATGTACTCTTACTTGTACCTCTACAATCCATCTAACCGTGAGTCCGTCAGTTTATCTCTTCTGTTACAAAGAGCGTTTGCTTCTGACTCAATCTCTCTCCCCCGCTACCTACCAAATGAAAGTAGATGTTGCGTCTTAGCTGACTACTCCACTCATCGACCAGAGTTGAGAGTAAACGAGGGAGTTACTTCGTTCCCTGTGACCTTTGGTTTGTCTCCTTTAGGAGGGATACTCCTCACCGAGCTTATGGGTGGCACTGACAAGTAGACGAGAATCCTCTTGTCACCCCAACTATTGCCCTTTTTTTGGGACTCCCAGAGTAGTCAGCCTGATTTCTCTGGTTAGCGGTAACGATGATTCAATCGTATCCTTAGACCTTGTTCTCCTTAGAGACTTGCTAACGGGACTGGGACACAGGCTATCCTTCCTCTTTCCGCTTCTATTCCCGCTTTACGGATTGATGGCTAGTCGCTACCGTAGGGAATATGCTTTCAACCAAGTGCCTTGGCGACAGGACTTGAGTTGTTATGGGAGTTACCCCTTCCAGTGGTCTTTGCTATTGCTACACTGGTCACTCTCACCTGTAAGGTCACAGAGTTGTCATCTGGGAGGGATTAAAGTGCGAACTCTACCTAATCGGTTACCCCCCAGAAGCCAGTCGTCCCCATCACTACAAGAGTGTGTTTAGACTGAACGAATCGCACTCCCGATCCACTTGATAGCCATATTATCTAGGAAAGACCTGATCGCGCTAAAATAGCCGTACCGTAAGCTGCATCTGTGTTGGGAGAAGGCTTAACTGGAACTTTTAAGAATTGTTCCCGAATTTTTTGCCAAACTTCATTTTTTGCGCCACCGCCTGCAGTATAAACTTTTCTGAGTGGAGTTGCGCCCAATTCCTGTAATTTTTCATAGCCTTGAGTTTCAATGCGAGCAATACTTTCTAGCAAGCCTTGTAGGAATTTAAAATCATCATCAGGGCGCGGTGAAAGTTTGGGTAACTGGTTAGGATTGTTAATAGGAAAACGTTCCCCAGGTTCTAATAAAGGATAGTAATCTAAATTAGTCGGTTGGGTATAGTCAATTTTTAGAGAAAGCTCTTTCAATTGTTTATCGCTAAAGAATTGCCTTAAAACTTGACCACCTGTATTGGAAGCGCCACCAGTTAACCAGAAATTACCAAAACGATGGCTATAAATTCCATATTCTGATGCTTGCACAGGGCTTGAACTCAAGAGTTTTAAGGCTAAAGTGGAACCAATAGAGGTTACGGCTTCTCCCAGTTGATTAGCTCCACTGGCGATAAAAGCGGCAATACTGTCAGTTGTTCCCGTACAAATTTGGCATTGAGGAGTAATTTTAAATCTCGCCGCCATCTCGTTTGTGATAGAAGCTATGGGAGTTCCTGGGGAAAAAACTTGCGGTAAGATTGAGAAGTTAGGATGTTGTTTTAGCCATGGCGGATAACATAAATTCTCCACATCGTAGCCTAATTTTAGAGCATTATGATAGTCGCTGATGCCGAGTTGACCATGAAGCAGAAAAGCAAGCCAGTCTGCTTGATGAAGAAAATAATGGGCTTGGGAGATAATCCCTTCTTGCTCCCAATATAGGAGTTTGGCAAAGCTAGAGGAGGCACTTTGCACCACATGATCAGCAGGGGCAATTTGAGTAAGGCGGTTTATAATTTCCTGTGAGGTGCGGTAGGAGTATAATAGCGGTTCAGTCAGTGGCGTTCCTATCTCATCACACAGTAGAACAGTAGAGGAAGTGCCATTGATAGCAATTTTTAAGAGATTTTCTCGTAGCGCGATCGGTAAATCATTAATCAGGGTAAATAAAGCTTTACGCCATTGCTGAGTTTGGTGATCATTATTGGAAAAGGAATAGTCTGATTGAGCTTGAATGGTTTGATTTTCATCAATAACAACCGCTCTTGCCCCAGAAGTACCAAAATCAATTCCTAGATAAAACATTACTTTTGCTCATGAGCAACCCCTAACTAAAAGTGCGGAACCCGGGACTTGAACCCGGAAGTTCTTACGAACACTAGAACCTGAATCTAGCGCGTCTACCAATTCCGCCAGTTCCGCTAAACTAACCGTAAATTGTCATTATCTCATTGATAACGAGAAATATCAAGAGGAAGCTGAGATCCTTACTCCCGAAACTTGCTCAAAATTAAGAGAGACGTTTTAGACTTCGCTTTAATTGCTTTAAGCGATTCCGCAGATAATCTAAATTTACCTCATACCCCCCATAGCGCCAAGAAACATAGGCTTGGGAAATTTCTTCTACTAGTTCAGCTTGAGCATTTTCTAATTGAACAGTTGCAGTTTGTAAGTATTCAAAGGGGGTTTGCCCTGGTTGTTTAGAAACATTTGCTTGTTCTAAGGCTTGTAACATTTGCTGATATAGTCCTGCCACGGGAGGAAGTTGAGATAGCCAGCGTTGATAACGCCAACGTTGTAATTGTTTCCAGCCAAGCCAGCTTAAAAAACTTGCCACAAATAGCCCAATTAGCCCTGTAATTGCCCCTACCCAGCCTTGGGTGATAAATCCCCAGAGGGCGCGGAAAAAGCTCGTAATAGAGCCAATAATAAGCGTCCAGAGGTAGTTTAGAAAACCAGCAACAGGGGTGGGAAGCCAGCCTGCTACCCAATTCCAAATTTGACGCAAAACGCCAAAAGTCTCTGATTGCTCTACAGAGGGAGGAATTACCTCATATCCAGGAATGGGATTAAAGGGAAGCCAGCCGTAGTTGGGGAAATAAACTTCAGTTAAGGCAAAGGCATCGGTATTACGAATGACATAAAGTCCCGTAAAGGGATTAAATTCACCGGTACTAAACCCTGTGGCAAGTCGCGCTGGAATCCCGAGAGAACGCAACATAATGGTAAGGGTGCTGGAAAAGTGATCGGGATAGCCTCCTTCCCAATCAAATAAAAATGTTTCTACTAAGTCTTGATCGTCTTCTAAAAAGGGAATATCTGGTTGTAGCTGATAACCTTGCTTGAGGGTTTGGGCTAAATATAAGACTTTTTCATAAGTTGCGTCTAGGGGTTGGGAAGACTCTGCGAGGAGGCTTTCTCCGTGTTCGCGGATTCTGTCTTCAATTTCTGAGGGAACTTGTAAATAAGTCTCGCGAATGGACTCTGGATAGTTATCTCCAGCTTGTCTTAATTGAGCGCGATCGCGATAAGGAACTCTTGAGACAACGGTATAAGTTAATCCTTCCCCTAATGGTACAGGAGATTGCAGACTCCCGTGAGGATCAACGGCAATTTCACGGGTGGGGAAATAAACTTCACTGGCATTGGGTAAAGCTGGAATTAAATTGGGGAGTTGGTTGGTTACGGTATAAGTTTGCACCACTCGTTCTGTTTGCGCTTGTGTAGAAGGCGTAGAGAGGCGAAAACGATACGACCAACTGGGGCGATCAATTTCTCGCGTAGGCTCTTCTTCTTCAATTTTCCACCCTTCACCAGTATAGTGATCAAAAGCAAGCATTTTAATCCAACCATCTGCTTGCGATCGCAGTCTCATAACGACCCGCGGATTTAATTCTCCCCTTAAGTTTTGGTTGATTTGATTGCTAAAGCCATAGTAAAAGTCTTGACTCATTTCCCCTGCGCCTTCTACTGGGCTTCCCTCGCCATTACCACTTCCTTCACCATCATCATCATCACTGTCTCCTTCTCGCACATAGCCAGAGCTAGAAATCTCGCGATCATTATTATCAAAGCCCTCATCTTCTAAAGATTCTGCCCCACTCACGGGAAAGTTTTGAATTTGGTAACTGGGAAAACGAGGCATTACAGCAAAAATCACTAGCCCTAAACTTAAAATTAAGGCAAAGAAGAGGGTTAAACGGCGTAAGGGTAAAGCTGAGTTAGAAAAGAGAGGTTTTTTCTGGGAAGAGTGAGTTTCAGAGGATTGATCAAAGCCTAATCGGGAGCGATAATCTAAAACGAGAACAGGTAACCCAATAATTAGGAAAACTACCAGTAAAGGGGCAAACGCAATGGTTTGGGAAAGAGTTCCTGCTGCCCCTAGTAAAATTAAACCAATCACCATGGAATAGCCAAGATTTTTACGGCGAGGCAAATCAAAGCTATGTAATACTTGTAGTTGAATGAGTAGTTCTGCTAAAACTAATCGCGTATCATTAAGACTGCCGACAAGATTCCTAAAAAATACTGCCAGCGCAATTAACATCCCAATTGCAATTAGGAATTTAGCCGTGGTATTCCGCTCATGTCTTTGTTTCCAACTCCAAAATGCCCCAATCAAACTAATGGGAATTGCCCATAAACTATAGTTGGTGTCACCTGCAAAATCTGTGGCAAGAATCCCAATGGCCACTAACACTTGCACTAAGACTCTTAACGAGATGGATTCCTCGGTATCACTGGGCGGAGGGGCTGATAGCTGTTCACGGAGACGAGACAAAATAGAAGATTGTTCTCGCGATTGGGGAGAGAAATTAGACATAATGGTGGGAAGAGTCGATTATTGCTAACAAGCACTATGGATATTGATCAACAACTGAGAAAGCTAATTGAAGATGCCCCAGAAGAGCAGGGGATGCCAGTAGTTATGGAACGCGCGATCGCGCCTACCTTAAAATTAATTGCTCATCAACTCCAGCATCAAGAGTATTATATCTTGCAAAGTACCGAACAACATTGGCAAGTAACAACCCTGCGTCATCGGGAAAATCAGAACTTAGAGAAACGGGTGATTTATGCCTTTCCCAGTTTAGAGGATGCCAGCGCCTTTGCTCAACATAATGATCCGCAGTTAATGGCTTTACCGATTCCAGTGACACATATCTTATTTGAACTTTTGGCTCTAGAACAAGTGGATAGTTTTATCTTTTTTGATGAATCAGGAAACTATGATAATGGCACAGAAATTGCTCGGAAAAATCTCTATAAGCTAATCCAAGAACAATTAAAGAAACTAAAAGAAAAAAGCGAACAACCACCAGCTAACTTTGCTTAATTTTTGCTAGTTATGACATCACTCAACGAAAACGAAACCTATCCTTGTCCAGTTTGTCGTACTGGAGAAGTTAAACCCTTACCCTTAATGGAGGATACTTTCTCCTGTGAATTTTGCCAGCATCTTTTTACGGCTAATTTTTCCCAACAAGTGTTAAAAATGATGGATAGTGAAATCCCTCTCAGTTGGTATTGGGATGGCAAAAAATGGAGTAACCCTTATCGCAAAGGACTTGATATTGGTTGGGAATATTTTGTGCTAGGAGTGCTTTTTATTACCATTCCTCCCCTGATTGTCGGAACTGGAGCTTATCTTTTCCCTCCCATTCCGGGGACTCCTCTCGCTTGGCTTCCCACTGTTTGGACAATTTTGACATTTCTTGCTCATTTTGTCATTTTAATTTGGTTAATTGTGGAATATTATCAGTTTCCAGTAGTTATGTATTTACGAACAAGAATGCAACGTAATTCTTAAACTTTATTTAATGGCTATTTATTGATTTTTTGTGTAAAATTATAGTGCAGATATTGATAATTTTATTCTTATGAAAGTTGCATTATTTGGAACTAAACCCTATGATGAGCAATTCTTTACGGAAGCCAATGAAAATTATAACCATGAGTTACTTTTTTTAGAACCTCATTTAAGTGAAAAAACGGCAATATTAGCTCAAGATGCAACCGCCGTTTGTGTATTTGTTAATGATGAAGTCAGTGGTGATACCTTAAAAATTCTTGCTGAACAAGGAGTCAAATTAATTGCCCTTCGTTGTGCGGGATATAATAATGTTGATCTCGAAACCGCTAAAGAATTAGGAATCAAAATTGTTCGCGTTCCTGCTTATTCCCCCCATGCTGTTGCCGAACACGCGATCGCGCTTATTTTAACTTTAAATCGCAAAATTCATCGTGCCTTTTATCGAGTGCGAGAAGGAAACTTTGCCCTTAATGGTTTACTTGGCTTTGACTTATATGGTCGCACCGTTGGGATTATTGGGACAGGCAATATTGGTTACATAACAGGACAAATTTTATCAGGGTTTGGTTGCAAAGTGTTAGCTTATGATCCCTATCCTAATGAGAGTTTTTCTAATTTTGGCGAGTATGTTTCCTTAGATGAATTATATGCGCGATCGGATATTATTTCTCTTCATTGTCCCTTAACCGAAGAAAATAGACATTTAATCAATGAAACCTCCATTACTAAAATGAAGCCAGGCGTAATGTTAATTAATACCAGTCGTGGCGGTTTAATTGATACGAAAGCTGTGATTACAGGCTTAAAAAGTAAAACTATTGGCTATCTCGCTTTAGATGTTTACGAAAAAGAATCTGATCTCTTCTTTGAAGACTTATCAAACGAAGTTATTGAAGATGATGTTTTTCAACGCTTGTTAACCTTTCCCAATGTTATTATTACTGGACACCAAGCCTTTTTTACCGAAGAAGCCTTAACCAATATTGCCAATACAACTCTCTCCAATATTACTGAAATTGAAACCACGAATACTTGCAAAAACTTAGTTCAGTAGCTTTTTAATACTTTTGAAGCATCAGCCTAGCTTGGCTGAAATACAAATCCTTGTGAAATAATTCAGAAACATGAATCGTCAAGAAATCCTTCACAAAATCACCACTCATCAATCTCAACTAGAAGCCCTAGGAATTAAATCTCTAGAGTTATTTGGATCAGTGGCAAAAAATAACACCCACATTAACAGTGACATTGACCTTCTCGCTGAATTTTCCCAACCCATTAGCCTATTCCAGTTCATCAGAATCAAACTTTACCTACAAGATATCCTTGGTCATCCAGTGGATTTAGGAACTAGAGAAGCCCTAAAAGAAAACCTGCGTCAACCCATTCTTCAAGAACTAATTCGTGTCTTCTAGAAACTGGGAATCACGGCTTCAAGACATCTATCACGCTATACAAGCCATTCAAAACCGAACCGCGTCTCTTACATCAAATATATGACAAATAACCCTTATAAAGATTTTACTAATAGACTTCAACTCTTGGTTAAAAAGTACCCATCTTTAATAACTACTACACTAAGTAATATTTTTACAATGCGTTTAGTGGGAAATAAAACTCATGGCGACTTAGCAGAAATAGCGATTGCTGAATTTATAAATCAATATATGTACGATTTTAAATCAATCCATGTTGGAAAGGATTTGTATCGCAAAAAATCTAAAGAAGAAGATATAAAAATTACTAATGAAATTACTCAAGAAGAATTTTCAGTAAGTCTTAAGGCTTATGGTAATGGCCCTCTTCAACTATCAACTGATAAAGAGTCTCAGATGTTTTCTAGACTTGAACAAGAAGGAAATAACATTATAGACATGGAGAGAGTTCAAGCTATTCTCTCTGATCCTGCTTTTACCAATTTTTATCATATCAACGTTTTGCCTCTTATTTATGATGAAAAGAACCAACGTTGTAATATTCTTGTTTTTAACTATGAGCGTGCGATTAATGATACTGTAAGAATAACCAGATATGATAAAGGCTCTGGAAGAAAACATCCTGTATATAAGTTTTATAATGCATCAGAAGAATATATCTGCGAAGTTCGATATGGCAAAGGTGATGCTAATGCATTACAACGTGGTTTGTGGACACACACAAAAAATGGTTTGAATTACTTTGATAGTATTACTAATGGATGGATCGAATACTCACATAATCTTATTCTTGTCAAACTATTATCTCACGCTCTTGTTTCCTCAGATATTGGTCATCAATCAGCCTTGGAAATAATAGAGAAAGACATTATTAGAATGAAACAAGCATCAGGAATTGAGAGATAATGCAAACCTTACCTCTTTTCAAGGATTATGATATTGAGATTCCCAAAACAGAAGGGATTAAATATACTGGATCAAAGTTAAAACTCTTACCCCATATCCTAAAATTAGCAAAAAAAGTTGAAGCTCATACCATTTTAGATGCGTTCTCCGGAACAACAAGAGTTTCTCAAGCCTTTGCCAAATTAGGTTACCAAGTAATTAGTAATGATCTAGCAATTTGGTCAAAAGTGTTTGGTCAATGTTATCTTCTTAACCAAAAGCAACCCAGCGAGTATCAAGAACTAATTGATCATCTCAATAACCTTCCTCCCAAAGATGGCTGGTTTACAGAAAACTATGGGGGAAACCCTAATCATGGCTGTGCAATTCAAGCTGATGGATTAAAAAAGCCTTGGCAAGTTCATAATACAAGAAAACTAGATGCTATCCGCGAAGAAATTGAAACCTTACAACTTTCGACTGTTGATAAAGCAGTCGCCCTCACTAGCCTAATTTTAGCCCTAGATCAAGTGGATAATACATTAGGACATTTTGTCTCTTATCTCAAAAACTGGTCGCCACGTTCTTATAAAACCTTACAGTTAGAAGTGCCAAATGTTTTTATATCATCAAAACCAAATCAAGTGTTTTGTCAAGATATCTTTGAATTAATCCCCGAAATTTCCGTTGACTTAGCTTATCTTGATCCTCCCTATGGATCAAATAATGAAAAAATGCCACCGTCTCGGGTAAGATATGCGTCTTATTATCATCTTTGGAAAACCATTTGCTTATATGATCAGCCTCACCTCTTTGGGAAAGCAAAACGTCGTCAAGATACCTCCGACAAGCTAGCAGGATCAGTATTTGAGGAGTTTCGATGTAATGAGAATGGTCGCTTTTTAGCAGTAGAAGCTATTGAAAAGCTGATTCAAAAAGTTCCTGCCCATTGGGTTATTTTATCCTATAGTTCTGGGGGTCGTGCTACTGCCGAAGAATTAAATGCAGTCTTAAAACGGAATGGTAAAGTTTTAGATGTCATTAATTTGGACTACAAAAAAAATGTCATGGCAAGCATGAAATGGACAAATCAATGGTTACAAGAAGTGGAGAAACCTAATCAAGAATTTGTCTTTTTATTAGAAAAATAAGTAATTAGGATTACCTTTTTTCAAAGCAGAGTTCGCATAATTGATCGCGCACTGAGAAAAAATCTTCCCAAGGGTAATAAAATTTCCCTGCTTTATCTAAATATTTAGCAAGGCGATCGCGCGCAAATGTAATATCCGCATTTAAGGCAATATTTAAATCGGTTACTGAATCACCAATTGAAATATTTTGCTTCCCTGAATATTGTTTCATTACTTCTACCTTGGCAACTAATTCAGTTCCCTTTTCATAATCAGAAATTGGCGTTAAATACTCTTGGCGTGTATCAATATCTACTGCACTAATTGAAGCAACTTTTTCAATTAAAGGGGAGTTTCCAATCATTTGAGTGCTTAAAACTCGCTTGACCATATCCTTTAATCCCCCCGAAACCACATGGAAAGGAATTTGATGTTCGATTGCAAACTTAACCAGTTCACTTAATCCAGGGCGCAAAGGAACTTCATCCACATATTCAATCATAGCCGAATAAGAACGAGAGGGAATAGATTCAATAATTCTTTTCACCCCTTCGCGCAGTGTTAGCTTTTGGGTATAAATATCAGGAAGATATTGATCACACAAATGAGGGGCAACTGCTTTAAGCATCCCAACAAATGTATCTTCTCCTGTAATGGTTCCATCGAAGTCGCAAAAAATGGCAAATTCAGGAATTTTATTTTCACTCATTTGATTCTTGATAGGAAATGGGATCGGTTAATCCTAATGCTTGGAATGCCTTTAATCTTAACTGACAAGCATCACAAACGCCACAAGCCTTTTCACCCCCTTGATAACAAGACCAAGTTTTTTCCCAAGGCACATTTAATTGATTTCCTAACTCAATAATTTCTGTTTTCTTAAGATCAAGAAGTGGCGTAATAATTTTGATGGGGTTTCCTTCTCGCCCTTGTTTCGTCCCTAACTTAAACACCTCTTGCATTGCCTGAATGTAGTCTGGGCGACAGTCAGGATATCCCGAATAATCTAAAGCATTTGCTCCCATGTAAACCCGTTCTGCTTCTAAGGCTTCGGCATAGGCTAAGGCAAAACTGAGAAAAATCGTGTTACGAGCTGGAACATAAGTGATGGGAATACTATTTGCCATTTCTGAAGGATCGCGATCGCGCGGCACTTCTAACTGCTGATCTGTTAATGCTGAGCCACCCCACAATCCTAAGTCAAAATTAATCACTTGGTGTTGTATAACCCCTGCTGATAGAGCAATTGCTTTTGCGGCTTCTAGTTCCCGTTGATGACGTTGTTGATAGTCAAAAGAAAGGGCATAACAATGACAACCATCGGCTTTGGCTTGATAAAGAACAGTGGAAGAATCTAGCCCTCCTGAAAGTAAAACCACAGCTTTCATTACTATTTACTGCGCCTCCTCAAAAAATTATCCCCATTCTAAACCACTAGTTATCAGGTATAGCCACACCTTTATTTAATATGGGCTTGTTTGAGTAAGGATTCTGCAAACGCGATCGCGTTTTCGTCTTTTTCTCCCCCTGCGAGTTGGGCTAGTTCATCACGGCGAGTGTTAATATCTGCTAGTTGGATGACAGAAACCATGGTTCGAGAATGAGAAAATTGTTTCTCTACGCGGAAGTGGGTATGGGCTAACGCTGCCACTAAAGGCTGGTGAGTCACACAGAGAACTTGATGTTTTTGGCTCAGGGCGCGTAATTTTTGCCCGATCGCGCTAGCGACTCTTCCTGAAACCCCTGTATCAATTTCATCAAAAATCAGGGTTTGCATTTTTTGGTCTGCTTGGGAGAAACAGGCTTTGAGGGCTAATAAAAACCGACTCATTTCCCCACCAGAAGCAGTTTCGGAAAGGGGTTTGGGAGTTTCGCCAGGATTGGGACTAAAGTAGTAATTCACTTGTTCTGCCCCCTGTGGACTCGGATCAATAGGAGTTAAGTGACAAGAAAATTGCACCTTTTCCATAGCGAGGGGTTTTAATTCTGCAATGAGTTGGTTTTCTAGTTGTGTTGCTGCTTTTTGTCGCTGTTGGCTGAGGATTTCGCAGGCTTCAAGCAGGGTATTATGGGCAATTTCTGTTTTTTCTTCTAGGGCTTCTAAAGATTGTTCGGAATCATTGAGGGTTTCTAATTCTGCTTGCAGATTATCTCGATGCGCGATCGCGTCACCTAAATCAGGACCATATTTACGACAGATTTGTTTGAGAGTATGAATGCGATCTTCTACTTCCGCTAACCGATTAGGATCAGACTCTAATCCTTCCCCATAGGAATAAATTTGTTGTCCTGCCTCCACAATTTGCGTCATCGCCGTTTGTACCATTTCTAAGATTGGCGTTAATTGGGAGTCATACTCCACCATTTCCGTTAAAGTATTTTCCGCTTCCGTGAGAATATCGGTTCCTGCTGGGGCTTCATCATCTCGCTGGTAAAGTATCTGATACACTTGATAACTCAGTTGCTGTAATTCTACCGCATGAAGAAGGCGATCGCGCTCTTGTTCTAACTCTTCTAACTCTGTGGGACTATCTAACTGGGCTGCTTTTAACTCTTCTAACTGGTAATGAATCCAATCCAATCGTTGCAGGCGTTCTTGTTCTGATTGGCGACGAGTTTCTAAAGTTTCCTTCGCTTCATAATAATCTTCATAGGCAGCAGCTACTTTTTTCCGTTGCTTTAAAAGGGCTTGTCCTCCATAAGTATCTAAAAGTTCCCGTTGACGGGCAGGAATCATCAGTGCCACCGTTTGCCCTTGCGCCGTAATTTCCACCAAATAGGGGCGTAATTCATTAATGAGGGGACGATTCACTAAAACCCCATTCACCCGAGAGCGCGATCGGAGTCCATTTCCCTTTAGAGACATTTCCCGACTACAAACCACGGTTTGGTCATCAAGTAAATCAATATCTTGGTGTTGTAACCACTCTTCCACCGCAGGAGTGAGAGTAAATGTTGCCTCTACTAGGGCTTTTTCGCTTCCTGTACGAATAAAGCGACTACTAACCTTGCCCCCTAATGCGGCATCAATTGCGTCCAGAATAATGGATTTTCCTGCGCCTGTCTCTCCCGTGAGAACATTCAAGCCCTCCCCTAAATCTAATTCCAGTTGATCCACTAAGGCAAAATTCTCGATGTGAAGAGAAATTAAAGTCATTATTATCCATTAACCGTTGGTCAAGAAAGGGAAATTTTCTGAGTAAAAACGCGATCGCAGGTTTCTTCATCTACCAGCCTATATTCTAACAGAATCCGACGAATTGCAACTAAATGAATCTGACGAATGCAGGCACTTTCTTGATAATAAGGCAAAGCAATTAATGCCCCTGAGGAGAAGTGTTTAAATACTTTTTGAGAGCCAGCAGTTGATAATGTTTCAAACCCAAAATTGAATAAAAAATCTTTTAATTCAGCAAATGTAATGGTCTTAGTTTTCATGTCGGATAATTCCTTTTGAAAATTGTGCGCGATCGCGCCACTTTTAGTAATTCCAAATTTTCTTAAGGGTATTCAAATAATAACTTTGGTTAGATTCCACAATAGCAGGAGTCCATTCAGGCTGACTAAGAACTCGCGTTGTTATTGGAAAAACTGTTGCACTTCCGCTTTGGAAATAAGCTGTTTTCTTCTTTTCGTAACTATAGTTACCCGCAGCAGCATTCTTTTTTCTAGAAAGTAACACTAAATTTCCGAGGCGGTGAACCCAATTTTCATGTAACTCTGGTGTCCAACCCATTTTTTCCCAACTTGGAGACAGAGTTTGCGGTAAAACGTGCTCGATCGTGTTTAATTTGGCATTAAAACTTGGGCTAAGAGAACCCTCAGCTAAGGCAGAGTCTAATCGAAGCAAGACATAGAGACGGATTCGACTTTGTAGATAAATATTACCAGCCAAAATTTCGAGAATTTGTTGATGTTCTTCTTGCGAAAGAAGCTGTTGACACTTAATAATAGCAGTGTCAATTCCTTCATCAATTGCTGCTAATAAATGCCGATATCGTTCTGCTCGTTCATTAATATTACGTCGTAATATCATTAAACCTGCGGCTAAACGTTCAAGCTGAGTAAAGAAACTTAGAACCTTGCTTGCATTTTCGGGATAACTAACTAAAAAGTGAATTGCTGGAGGTAACCAATCAGAATTATCAATCCGATTAAGCCAGCCAAATAGCCGATTAATCTCTGATTGTTGAGTTAAATCATCGCAATTAAATTGTCCATCTCTGATAACTTCAAAAGCATCGGAACAAGGTTTCAAAATAGAGTCAATAAATTGACAAGGATACTCTTTCGGCTCAATCCGATTACGATATTCTGAAAGCAACCCAACTTTAGGGCGTTCCCGTAATTGAATGCGATGAATATGAGAAAATAGAAATTGAAAGTCATCTCTTCCTAAATCACTCTCTTCTAATTCCCAGATGCGAGTATAGTCGCTCTTTTGCTTATCGTCTGGAATTGCGCCAATAATTTCAGCTTTGAGAATATCATTAATTTGTAGTTCTAGACCGCGAGTATTAATTGTTGAAAAAATTCGATAGGCAGTATCAAAATCACTCGTTGTAACGACAACAAGATAGCAGTGATTTAACAAATTATTGAGTAGGTGTAAAAGCCAAGGCTCTAGGTTAGTTTGATCTGGACAGGATGAGGTAAGTTGCTCAACTAAAAAGATAGCATTATCGCGGAGTAACTTTTGGCTATCAGTTTTAAAGCCAGCATCTGACTCTAAAAGAACTGTCATTCCTTCTGCTTTTCTAACATACTGGTTAAAGAAATCTTCATCTTGTTCTCTAAGTTTTAAGCCAATAATTTTATTACCAATATCATCATTACCACTGAGGCGATCGCTGATTTTTTGATAACTAATATGGTTTGGTGGTAAAAGGTGACGAATTGTTGCTAACAGCAAAGTTAAAGTTGTCAGTCGTTGTTGTCCATCAATAACTTCAGCTTGCGGTTTTCCTTCTTTTTTAACTAAGATAATACTACCCAAAAAGTAGTCAGAGTCGCTTTCCTCTTGATCTGGAAAAACATCCAGTAAGTCATTCAGCATTTCTCCAGCTAAATCCTGAGTCCAAGCATAGGGACGCTGATATTCAGGAATCCAGAATTGGTAATTAGCAAGAGTAAAAATTTCACTGAGTTGTTTTTGGGTAGCTTGAATTGACAAAATACACTCTCCTTTAATTTACAGCATTGACACTTACTATTTAAACTTAGTGCTGTCGTTAGTCTCTTCACAATTAACTGAGCTTGACTGCTCTTCTGAAAAACTCTTCTACTATTCGTTTTCTTCTAAAATAGTACCTTTTAAATTCGCCCCTTTTAAGTTCGCATCTGTTAAATCAGCTCCCTCTAAATCAGCACCACTTAAATCAGCATTCCTTAAATTAGTGTTTATCATATTTGCCCCTTTTAGAATGCTGTTTTTCATATTTGCATTTTCTAAGTAAGCATCCTCTAAATTGGCATTTGTCAAGTCACCTTGTAACCAACAGCGGTCACCGCCAAACTTTGCATCACTCAAATCAATATCAACTAAATCACCATGCAATGCAGCATATTCTAAATTCGCATTACTAAAAACTGCTCCTCTTGCCTTCATATCATTCATCCAAGCCCCTTCTAAGTTAGCAAGACTGAAGTTTGCCCCTTCTATATTCGCATTATCTAAATTGACTTGTTCTAAATCGGCATAAGATAAATCAGCATTACTTAAGTTGACCCCACTTAAGTTCACACATCTTAAATTAGCACGACTTAAATCAAGTCCACTTAAATTAAGCCCACTGCGAAAACCAATCAGCTCTCTCTCACCCATCAAGTGTTCATACTCATCTTCGTCTTCATTTTGTTTTGCCTCTTCATAGTCTCGTTTCCATTGATTCCATGATTTAATATCACCTTCTTTAGCATAGTAAATTAAATATTTTTCCTCTTCATTAAGTGATTCTTCATCTTCATCTTTACGTAGTTGCTGGAGGAGTGCTTCTGGAGTGTTGGGATTTCTGGCTAGTTCCTGACGTACGCTATAATTTTCATCTTGACCTAGTTGTTGGAGAGCTTCTTCTGAAGTGTTGGAATTTGAGGCTACTTCCTCACGTACGCTCGAATCTTCATCTTGACCTAGTTGTTGGAGAAGTACTTCTGGAGTGTTGGGATTTCTGGCTAGTTTCAGACGTACCCTCGAATCTTCATCTAGAGCCAGTTGTTGGAGAAGTGCTTCTGGAGTGTTGGAATTTGAGGCTACTTCCTCACGTACGCTATATTTTTCATCTTGACCTAGTTGTTGGAGAAGTGCTTCTGGAGTGTTGGGATTTCTGGCTAGTTTCAGACGTACCCTCGAATCTTCATCTTGAGCCAGTTGTTGGAAAAGTGCTTCTGGAGTATTGGGATTTGAGGCTACTTTCTTACGTACCTCCGAAGATTCATCTTGAGCAAGTTGTTGGAGAAGTGCTTCTGGAGTATTGGGATTAGAGACTACTTCCCGACGTACCTCCGAACGTTTATCTTGAGCCAGTTGTTGGAGAAGTGCTTCTGGAGTGTTGGGATTTGAGGCTACCTTACAACGTACGTTCCAATTTTCATCTTGAGCCATTTGTTGGAGAGCTTCTTCTGGAATGTTTTCATTCATAGCTACTGTTCTTGTGCGGGGGAACAAGTTTGATTATAGCCTCTATTAGAGACAGATTTAAATCTTAGTTTGCGAGAGAATGTTTTCACTAATTAATACTAATTAATATTAGGTTCTAGCGTTTGCGAAGCAGAGGCGAAGCCTAATCGCTTATAACTTGTGTTGGGGTTTGCTACGCTTCAAAAACTTCTTTATCAAGAAAGTAATCTAGAACCATAAAAACTTCTTCTCGCGTGTAACTTTCTTTCGTCAAAGTTAGACCTGACATTAACTCTTTAGTTTTATTTTGATAAATTTCAAATTCAACTTCAGAAAAGGTAAATAGTTTTTTATAATTAATTAGCTTTTGAAGAGGTTCAGGTATTTGAAAGACAATCTGGCCTCCCACTCTTCTAACTTTAATGAACCATCCCAGTTAAAAATTTCAACCTTAGATATTTCCTGCTCTTTATTTTTACAAATTTTCCATGCTTCACTTTTACCCGCTAGTAAAAGTTCCATTAAATTATCTTTAGTTCTCAGGCGAAGAGTTAAGCTACTTAGTGAGTTCATATTAATCTTCTTTTTATTAATAAGGTCAATTTCCTAACTAAATTTTACAGTTGATTAGACGAAAATAAAATTAAATTAACATTACTTTAATCTAGTAATTTTCTTCCAGCCAATACTTAATTACTTGATTTCTATTACAAATTACAAATAACAAAAGACTAATTATTCTCAGGCGTTGCCAAAGGAACTTCCTCCACCTCTGCTAAACGTTCTAACGCGAGACGAGAAGAAGACTCCCCACCCGATAAGCGTTTCAATAACTTGGGACGAGGATCATGGAGAAGATAATAAATTTCCTCTCCCGGTTGCCATTGTTGATCTGCCTTCACGACCTGTAAGCTATTTCCATGTCTCACCAGTAAAGGAAGTAACTCTCCAGCCCGAATCAACGCCTGTAAATGTACTTGTTGGAAAGAAAACCCTTCCTCACGTAATACCGTATGCCCTAACTTAATTTTTCCTTCCGCCACATATTCATTCCAAATCTTAATCGGAATTTGCGACATAAACGCTTGATTAACCTTAGTTTTATTAGCAGGGGTTTTAGCCTGGGAATTTTTTGGAAAAGCTGCAAATACTCGCGGTGGCTGAAATTCCTCTAACGCCCTTTGCGCTAATACTAAGTTGACTTCTCCATTATTAGTAGTAGCGAGAAATGTTCCTAAAGATTCAATTCCTGCTTCTTCTAACACCGTTTCATCTAAAGCACTACTTTGCATCACAGGTAAATTTGCTTCCTCGGCTTTTTCGCAGGCTTCAGGATCAGTATCAATCATTACCACGGATTCTCCTTCCTGTTGGAATAATTCTCCCAGTAAAACCCCCAAAGGACTACAGCCAACAATAACAGCCCCTTTTACCCCTTCGGAAGTTAAGTTAAGCCATCGCGCTACCCAACGCGCACTTAACCCCTGAATCACCACAGTCATCATAATGGTTAAAAAGACAATTGCCTTTAAGGAATCGCCCCCTGTAATACCTCGTTGGGTTAATAAAATCGCAAACAGAGAAGCCACAGAAGCCGAAACAATCCCTTTTGGCCCCACCCATGCTACAAAGAGTTTTTGTCGCCAATTTAGTTGGCTGCCGATAGTACAAATCCAAATACTGAGGGGACGGATAATAAACATCAAACAGAGAACAGTCAAAACACTGCCCCAACCTAAAGCAAAGACACTAGCAATGGAGAGGTCTGCTGCTAAGAGAATAAATAAAACCGAGACTCCTAGCATGGTTAATTGTCCCTTAAACCGTCGCAACATTCGTTCTTCAGGAACCGATAATGCTCTGACAACTACTCCCGCTAAAACCACTGCCATTAACCCCGACTCACTACGGATCATTTGCGAAACGCCAAAAATTCCCCAAACGCCAGCTAATACCACTAAATTTTTAAGGTCTTCCGAGAGAAATGTCAGTCGTCGCTTGAGAAGTAGCCCAATCAAAGCGCCGCCAATTAAACCAATGGCAATTCCAATGCCACCCCGAAGGAATAAGCCCGTGAGAAATTCCATCGCCCCAGCTTCACTATTGAGAATGGTATCTAAAACGACCACCGCTAAAATTGCACCGACAGGATCAATTAAAACTCCTTCTCCTTCGAGAAGGGTGGCGACTTGTCGATCCACAGGCACTTGCTTGAGTAGGGGACCAATCACCGTGGGGCCAGTAACAACCACTAGGGAAGCATAGAGAAATGCCAACTGCCAAGGAAATTCCCCTAACCAATGAGCTGCCATACTTCCCCCAAATAAGGTAATACCGGTGCCAATGGTGACTAAATTTCGCAAACTGCTGGAAACGCGCCCTAAATCTCTTAATTCAAGGTTTAATCCCCCTTCAAAGAGAATAATGGCAACCAGTAGCGCGACAATTACTTCTAATCCTACGCCTAAATCACTAGGATGAAGAATATTGAGTCCATCGGAACCAAGGGCAATGCCAATGATCAGAAGAAAGACAATTCCTGGAACTTTGAATGTTTCTCCTAAAACTTGTGCCGTAATGCCTGCGAATACGGCAATGATAATTTGTAGGGTCAGGGTAAATGATCCGTCCATAAGAGATTTTGGAGAGAATAGGCTCTATCTCACTAATTCTAAACTCAGTAACCTGAAACTGTAGTAAACTTAATTTTAAGTGCAAATCCAGATCATGATAGCACTTAAAATAGGAAAAATCTTCCTAAGAGCCATGTAGCCAAATTGTTGGTTAATATTTAGCAGAAGGGCTGAGAATCCTACGACTATAGTCGTTCCAATTCAGTTCCGTAGTGCAGCCATCTTGGCTGCTACTAGGGAGCAAGATGCTCCCACTACTTTTAGGTTGCTGTTTTTTATTTGGAATCACTATAAAACTCCCGCGTTCCTTTTTGCCCTACGACGGCGCAGGGTAACTCGTCAATTTTAATTAGGTTGCCTAAGATGACGGCTCCTCATAAATCAGCCCACTTGTGATATAACCGAATAAGTCTAAGATGGGAGATAAGGAGACCAAACAGAGTTCAAATCAAACATTTAAGTATTATTTTGTTAGCTATTCTGATTTTATTAACCATTTAGGAGAAGTTAGTAAAAATAATTGACTCTTTCCAAATGGAGATTGATTTTCGGGACAATTTAAGCCAATAATTCCTGCTTTTTTAAGCACTAATTTTTCCTCGATTTTTCCCGAGATTAATAACTCAGCCCAATTTCCTAAATCAGGCTGATGCCCTACTAAAGCAAGAGTTTCAGCTGACGATTTGTCCCAACTGTTAAGCCAATCTTGAATGTCTCCATTTGGTGCTAAAGGAGAAAAGTTTTCTAAATTTTCTGTTAGTCCCTTATCCTTTAATATTTCAGCTGTTTCCTTGGCTCTCAATAAAGGGCTGGTTAAAACTTGATCAAAATAAATACCTTTTTCTTTAATTGTTTTGGCAACTTGTTTTGTCTTTTTTCGTCCTTTATTAGTAAGAGGTCTAGTTTCATCTTGTTCTGATAAAGCGCGATCTAAAGCAATTCCGTGACGAATTAAATAAACGTATTTAGCCATAATTAAAGTCCCGAAACATTACTCGGTGCATCTGTTCCTAGCGACTCTAGTTTAAACTGAATTTTGGACTTGAGATTTTCAAATTCTTTTCGTAAAAGTTGCTTACTCATTTGTGGGCTAGCATGGGAGTTTAAAGTTTGGCTAGATTTTGCCCAATCATGAAGTTTCTTGCGTTGGGCACTAGCAATTGTAGAAGTTAAGATATGGTCGCAAGTATCAGAGGATTCTAAGCCAAAAAATAAAATACGATAAAACCCTAGTTCCCCTAAAGACTTAGCGGTACGTTGACCCATGCTAGTTTTTAAGTCTAAATAGCAGGGTAACCAGCGGGTTCCATGCTTAGAATTATGTAAAGCTGTAATCCAAAGCACCATCGGGTGAGGCGATGGAATAAATAAAAACTGATTGTAACGGGTACTAAGTAAACGATTTTCAATGTCTTGTTTCTCTAACATTACCCATAAAGAAGGAAATGTTCCTTTAGAAGAGTTAATTAAACGCGGGAATACAATTTTTTGACGAGGTTTATCACTTGGCCAAGTTGCATTAAGATAATATTGATCATCACTGGCAGTGGCACTTTGAGTGGGACGAGTTCCCCCGTAATCACCAGAACCAGTACTCACTTCATCAAAAGATGACTGGCTTTGATCAATTTCTTTTTCAATTTCTGTAAAGCCTTCTAAGACATCCTCCATGGTTTGAGGACGTTTATCCCTCTCTTTGGCTAAACACTGCATAATTAAATTTTGCAGAGACTCAGGAATTCTTAGGTCTTCTCGAATGGGTTCAGGAAAATAATAGCGGTGTGCTTGATACCAAGCCCCAAAAGAGTTGTTCTCTGGTAAAACTGGCATTTCCCCAGTTAGCATTTCGTACATCATAACGCCCAAACTATAAATATCAGAGCGATTATCCAGTTCTTTCCCTTCCATCTGTTCAGGCGAACAATAAGCGAGAGTGCCTTGAAAAGAATGAGTTTGATCACTATTAGCTTGAATTAGTTTGGCAATCCCAAAGTCAAGAATTTTAACTAATTCTCCTAGAGTAGAGTCCTCAACAATCAGAATATTGCTAGGCTTAATATCACGGTGGATAATTGAACAAAGTTCACCCTTAAAATAAATCCCCTGATGAGCACATTGCAGTCCTAAACAAATTTGACGGGCAAGGCGTAAAAAACGTTTTAGGGAAAGGGGGCGATATTTAATTACCTCATTAAGCCCTTTTCCTTGTAGGAATTCCATGGCATAAAACGGGATATCGTATTCATCTACGCCATAGTCTCGCACTTGCACCACATGAATACTTTTTTCCCCTAGTAAGGCGCAAATGGTTGCTTCTTGTTCAAAACGATTCCGCCGTCTTTCATTTAGTACCGTTTGAGCAACAAATTTTATTGCAACCGTCAAGCCTCCAAGAACTGTATCTTCGGCCTGGTACACTTGTCCCATTGCGCCTTTTCCGACCAGTTTAATAATGCGATAACGGTTTGCGAGTAAACGACCCTCATTATGGTCTTCAGTCATTTTCCTGAGGTAATATTTTCATTAA
Source organism: Euhalothece natronophila Z-M001 (assembly GCF_007904085.1). Lineage (GTDB taxonomy): Bacteria > Cyanobacteriota > Cyanobacteriia > Cyanobacteriales > Rubidibacteraceae > Halothece > Halothece natronophila. The sequence goes on along the minus strand of NZ_CP042326.1, from coordinate 3,073,010 downwards.
ACAATAAGAAACGTTAATAGAGAAAATTTTCTGGGTTGATCTCAATATATTAGTAAGGATTCTAGCTTAATTTTAATTCCCTTTTTGCTGATTTTGCTCAGGTTTTGATCACTACTTAGTTACCACTTGCTCCCAAAATTGTTGTTTCACTTACTTGTTACCAGTAACACGGGTTAACGTAGCTTCGAGGACAACTCCCATTTGATGTCCTTGGGTAAAACAACTACAGTAACGATAACTATTTTCAGTTTGTCGATCAAGGGTTTCAAAGCCTTGCCGACGTTTGCGGTCATTGAGTACCCAATATCTTTGGATAATTGTATTTGGCGTAATCCAGCCACTTCCCTCTAAAGTTCCTAATACATTATGCTTTAAGACAAAAGTGTATTGGGTTTGTTGTTCTCCTAAATATCCTTGATAGTTTAAGAGGAGTTCTTGAGTATCAAAAAAAAGATTTTTCCTATTAGTTGGAGAATCTTCAGGAAGGGTTAATTTAGTACTCCAAGTGAACCAATGAGGCTGATGCCAAAAAATACTAACTGTTCCTTTAACAGCAAATGGTGGCAAATTATGCTCACACAAGAAGCCGTTTAAGATCCATTGCGTCGGTTCAAGTAAAAAGGTATGTGTCACAGCAGAGAGAGAATTCTATAAAAAACGAGTGAGATCAAATTCTGTAATTTCCTCGGAGGTACCAAATCTTTCTTTGTTTAACAGTAATAACAGACGATCGCTGTAATCTACTGCTCCCCTTAATTCTTCTTCAAGAAGTTGCAAGCCACCATTGGCAGCTTGTTCTAAGATGGCAACTCTTTGGGTTTGGGCTTCCCAGTCGTAAGGGGATATAATGTGAGTGTTACCACTAAGCGCGATCGCGAGAAGTTTAATTGGCCAGTCATATCCTCTGGAAATGAAAATTTCTAAGCTAATTGGGGCAGGATCTTGACTAATTCCATTGTCTAGAGGAATCAGTTTTTGATATTTTCCACCATAGGCGGCGGCAAACATCACCACATCGGCATAAGTTTCAAATGTCCCTCGACTTTCCTTTCCCATAGTAAGGGCTTCTACTAAACTAGCTTGATCTTTGCTAATCCGAACTCGATGAACTGCCATCGCCACTTTCTCCCATCAATGTGTTTAATTTTAACGAAATTTACCCTCGTTTTCCTGTTAAGTAAGCCTCAGTGAGAGGATGTTGAGGAGAATTAAAAACGCGATCGCGCTCTCCAAATTCAATCAATTTCCCTGTTCCTTCCTGCACCCAAAATAATCCCACCTGATCGGCAATACGCTGGGCCTGTGCTAAATTATGAGTGACCACTACAAGGGTATAACTCCCTCGCAACTGAGTAATTAAGTCTTCTACCACTTCACTCGCCATCGGATCTAAGGCACTACAAGGTTCATCCATTAGTAACACTTCGGGTTTTAAAGCTAAAGCCCTTGCCAAACATAATCGCTGTTGTTGACCGCCTGATAGGGATAAAGCAGGAGACTGCAAGCGATCTTTCACTTCTTCCCATAACCCCACTTGTTGTAGCGTTGTTTCCACAATTTCATCAATTTGAGAGCGATTCCGCACCCCATGTTCTCGCAGGGGAAAGGTTAAATTTCGGATAATAGAAAGGGGAAAAGGGGTGGGTTTCTGGAATAACATCCCCACGCGGCGGCGCAATTCTAAAGGATCAAAGGTTTGAATATTGGACTGATTTAAATACACTTCTCCTTGTAATACTGCCTTGGGAATCATTTCCTGTAGGCGATTTAAGCAATTTAGAAAACTACTTTTTCCACAACCTGAAGGACCAATTAATGCTGTAATTTCTCCTGAATGGACAGTTAAATTCACCCCCTCAAAAGCACGTTCTTTCCCATAAGAAAGACTTAAATTATCTGTTAGCAACTGTGGTGGTTTTCTCATATATTTTCTCCTTAAATTCCACTGAGCCAACTGCGACGAAATTTCATAGCAAATGTAAATACTGCCACATTAATCACAATTAAAAGCATTACTAAAACCAACGCCGTCGCATACGCCTTTCCCTCTCCTCCTGGAACATTCATCGCCAGATCATAAATATGAATGGAGAGAGAACGCCCTGAATCAAAAACAGAATTGGGCATACGAGTCACATAACCACTGGTAAACATTAAAGCCGCCGTTTCCGCGATCGCGCGACCAATTCCTAACAATAATCCTGCTGCAATTCCAGGCATTGTCGCTGCCAATAAAATCTGTTTTAAAAGTGCCATCCGTGATAACCCCAAAGCTGCTCCTGCTTGACGATAATCATCAGAAACACTCTTTAATCCCTCTTGGGTTGACCGAATTAAAATGGGTAATACCATACAAGCCAAAGTTAAGCCACCAGCGAGAATAGAAAAGCCTAAGCCCAGTATTTGCGTAAAAAAAACATTCCCAAATAAGCCAAACACAATCGAAGGCGCACCCGCTAAAATATCCAAACTAATTCCCGTCAGTTGTCCAAACCAACTATCAGGCTTGACAAATTCAGTCAAAAAAATTGCTGTTCCCACTGCTAAGGGAATTGTTACCCCTAAACAAACCAAAAGAATCAGGAAAGTAGAAACAAATATCGGCAAAATTCCTCCTTCTCTTCCTGCATCTAAAGGCTCACTAGAGAAAAATTCCCAACTTAATTCTTGACTCCCTTGCCACGCCAAATCCCCGACAATCCAGAGAAAAACAGCGCTAATTACCAATACCACAACCCCCATAATTGTTATCGCCACCACTTCTGTCACATTTAATTTCTTTACCGCCATTGTTTCCTCACGATGATCATTAATCCTGCAATTACCATCATCAGCATTAAGCCACTAACAAATAACGCCGAACGATGGCTTGCCGTAGCGTATCCCATTTCTAAAGCAATATTGGCGGTTAAGGTTCGTACAGGTGCAAAAAGACTATTGGGAACTTGCACCACATTTCCAGCCACCATTAAAACCGCCATCGTTTCTCCTAAAGCCCGTCCAGTCGCCAAGATAATTCCTGCGATTACCCCTGACTTGCTAGCAGGTAAAACCACCCCCCAAATAATCCCCCATTGCCCTAATCCCAACGCCCTTGCACTCTGGAAATAGCTGGTAGGGACACTACTAAAACTCGAACTTGCCACTAAGGTTACCGTGGGCAAAATCATTAAACTTAAAATTAAAATCCCAGCAAGCAGACTCGAACCAGGCGGATGTAACTGATTAATTAGAGGCACTAGCACCACTAACCCCCAAAAGCCATAAACCACTGAGGGAATCCCTGCTAAAAGCTCAACTAAACGCCGATAGAGAATCGCAAGGAAGGGGGGAGCATAATAGTGAGAGAAAATTGCTGATAAAATTCCTGCAGGTGTTGCTAAAAGAATTGCCCCCAAACTGGTTAAAAGCGTTCCTAAAATCATGGGAACAAGATTATAGTTATTGCTAGTGGGATGCCAACTCTCATCAGTGAAAAAGCGCAGGATTCCTATCTCTTGTACCAGGGGGAGAGCTTCCCAAAGTAAAAAGCCACTCATCAAGACAATAATTGTTCCAGAAACCACTGTCATAAGACGCAGTAACCAGAGAATTAGAGATTCAATTTTGAATGGGAACGAAAAATTGTGCTTGGATAATGTCATTGACTTGAGAGGATTGAGCAAAGCTAATAAAGTCTTCGGTTAAGCCTGTGGGTTCACCATGAGTGACGAAGTTAAGGGGGCGTGACATGGGAAATTCCCCAGCACTGACTGTCTCAGAAGAGGCTTCTACACCATCAACAGTTAATAATGCTAGGTTGGTTCCATCTTCACGATGAAATTCGGCTGTACCAATGGAAACATAGCCAATTGCAGCAGGATTACCAGCCACGGATTGAATCCCTTGTTGGTTATCGCCAATAATTTGATCAGACTGAATCTGTTGACCATCAATGTCTAAAAATTCCAGAAATATCTCCAAAGTGGCGCGACCATCAGCTTTATTCACGACTGTAATGGGACGATCTTCTCCCCCCACTTCCTGCCAATTGTCAATTTCGCCAGTGTAAATCCCACTAATTTCTTCTTTCGTCAGAGAAGCAACAGGATTTTCGCCATGAACAATCATGGTGATACCGTCATTAGCAAGGGTGTGAGCGGTTAGATCGGATTCTTCTTCTGTTAGGGAACGAGATACCATGCCAATATCAACAACGCCAGAACGGGCATCAGCAATGCCTTGAGAAGTACCGCCTGTTTGGACATTGACTTGAACTTCTGGGTTAGCCTCTTCGTAGGCTTTAGCAATTTCTGAGGCAACAGGGGAAATGGTACTTGATCCAGTGAGGTTTAAAGTTTGCGTGGAATCATTATTCCCACAGGCGACTAAGCCTATCACAACAATTCCACAAGCAATTGGTTTTAGTTGCATTAACAGTCTCCAAAACAAAGTTGACAACAGCCTAAGTCAATGGCTTGCCCTGAAGAGGTGGGTTTAATGGTTGCGCCTAAAGAATAAAGCACTGCTTTGCCATCCCGTTGCGATTCCACTAATCCCACATCCCGTAAGACTTTTAAGTGATGAGAGAGTAAACTTTGTTCAATTTTTAGCTGGTGGTTAATCTCATTAACGTGCTTTGGGGAGTTCATCAGGGCTTCTAAAATTTTTAAGCGTGTAGCATCGGCTAATATCTTGAGTTTGCCAGCACAGACTTCTGGCGCGATCGTTGGTTGAGTCATATATGAATATAATTTGATATGAAATGCTATTCATATCAAAAGGCTAAGTTTTTCCTTTGTATCATAAAATTGTTTTCTTTCATCCTTAATTTTTCCTGAGAATCAAATATTTTTCCTCTTAAAAACGGCTTGCTGGAATTAACCTAGTAAGAATAATGAGGCTAAAATGGCTAAAAGAGCAACCCAAATAAACTGATTATCTTTAGTTTTAATTTCACTGGGATCAATGGGTTCTGGTTCAGGTAGTTTTCGCGGACGACGGGGTTTGGGGTTACCTGCAGGGCGAGAACCGATAGTTTTTTCTTTGTCTTCGGAAATTTGTGAGAGATCAGGAATTTTAGTAAGCCATTCTTCGGGACGTTTGAGAACTGGAGCTTGCAAAATATACAGGATTCGTTCACTTTGTTTGCGGATTTCTGGGGAGGGATGTTTAACTAAACTTTGACAAAGCGCGATCGCGCGTTCACTTTGATTAGCAGCTTGATAAGCATTGACTAACCAAATCCGAACTTCTCCTCCTTGTTTCGATTGAGGATTAATTAGCTGTTTTGCTTTTTCCAGTTCGTTAATGCTGGTTTGATACCGTCCTCTCTCTAAGGCAATTTTGCCTTTTTCATAAGCCTGCTTAAATTCCTCTTCCCGCTCACTCATTCCTGAAATTCACTTCCAATCTCTTGGCTTATCCTATCAAATTATCCTTTGGGGTGATTGTCTAAGCATTAACGCTACCATTGACTCTACCATTAAAGCCGTAAATTTCACGTTGACCCGCGATCGCGACTAATTCTACCTCTCGTTCATCTCCGGGTTCAAATCGAATCGCTGTTCCTGCTGGCAAATTTAAACGCATTCCTTTGGTGGCTTCGCGGTCAAATTGTAATGCCGAATTAACTTCATAAAAATGAAAATGTGAACCAACTTGAATGGGACGATCACCGCTATTGGCAACTGTCAGGGATAATAAAGAACGACCGGCATTGAGTTCAATTTCCCCATCCTGAATCTGCATTTCTCCTGGAATCATGATTAACTTTTTCTACTTGATATAGTGTTTCTTAGTTGGTGGATGTTATTAGTCATTGGTCATTAGTCATTAGTCATTGGTCATTAGTCATTGGTCATTAGTCATTAGTCATTAGTCATTAGTCATTGGTCATTGGTCATTAGTCATTGGTTTACAAACAACAAAGGACAAAGGACGAAGGACTAACAACAGTCATTGGTTTACAAACAACAAAGGACGAAGGACTAAAAACAAAGGACAAAATATTAAACAATGGGATTATGAACTGTCACTAATTTTGTTCCATCAGGAAATGTGGCTTCTACCTGCACTTCATCTACCATTTCAGGAATACCTTCCATCACATCTTCTCGTGAGAGTAACGTTTTGCCATAACTCATTAAATCAGCCACTGTCCGCCCTTCTCGCGCCCCTTCTAACAGGGCAGCAGAAATATAAGCAACCGCTTCAGGATAGTTCAGTTTTAAGCCTTTTTCCTTTCGTCTTTCTGCTAATAAGCCAACGGTAAAAATGGATAATTTATCTTTTTCTTGAGGTGAGAGTTGCATAGAAAACCCAATGAAAAAAAACTACAGTACAATTAAACCTGCCAAACCCGAGGCGTAACAGGCGCTACTTGTCCATTCCATTGACGGATTAACCGCCAAATATTAATAAACCAGTTTATCACCTCTGCACGGGAATTTCCTCGATAACGACATAACAACCCTGAGGTTAATTGTGTCGTTCCCGCTTCTCCTGTTGTCTCCATTTCTTGCCACAAGTTTCGCACTTGTGCGATCATTTCCTCAGACACAGGCTTTCCCACCCAGACCAACGTTCCTACCAAGGGATAGCCAGCTAATCCATGAGGACTGTTCCAAATTTCTGGACTTGCTGGTAAATAGGGGGAATCAACCCAAATTAATTGTTGATTTTGCCAAATTTCGGTGCGCGATCGCCACTCTCCTCGCAAGAATTTTTCCCCTCTTGCAGAACGACCAAACCGAAGAATATCCCAACCTAGATAACTCGCATTAGTGCCAAGATTAACTTGAATTTTTTGACGAGATTGCGCTCCCTCAAACAGGATGGTCTCTCGGGGAAGGTACTCTAAGCAAGCATCTTGATCAATATCTATTTCTGCTTGTTGAGTGACATTTAAGCCGTTACTGCGATATACTTTACTAGCCGCAGCAGTAGTAATCACTGCATGAGTTTTAGGCTGTAATTGAATAGATTGAGAAAGCTGATCTCCCCCCACCATTCCCCCTGCTGTATGAAGAATGGTAGTATAACAAATAGTTTTTGTTTGGGGATAAAATGGGCGTTGAAGTTTATAGGGAGCTTGAGCGTAAGTGGCGACAGGTTTGGTTCGATCATTACAAAATTGATAAGTGAGTTTGACCCAACCACACCAGGAAGAAGAAGTTTCCAGCATTGAAATTAAGTTACTAGGTTTTTTGCCTCATTAATCATAGTCTAGGAAACTTTGGTAAGTTATGATAAATGTTCATTTTTGGGAACTCATAGCTGGATTTTTGGGTCAGTATTAGAGTTATTGGGGTGCGGTGACACTTTTTTCCAAGCAATTGGGAATATAAAAACCAAAGTATAGTTATCAAGTATGACTGATAAAAAAGTAGCATTAATTACAGGAATTACGGGTCAAGATGGCTCTTATTTAAGTGAACTCCTATTAAGCAAAGGTTATGAAGTTCATGGCATTATCCGCCGTACTTCCACTTTTAATACAGATCGCATTGATCACGTTTATGTTGATCCTCACCAAGAGGATGCAGAGTTATTTCTCCATTATGGGGATTTAACCGATGGCACTACCCTAAGACGACTTTTAGAAGCAATCAAACCAGTTGAGATTTATAATCTGGGGGCGCAGTCTCATGTGCGAGTAAGTTTTGATTCTCCAGAATATACGGTAGATACTGTTGCTATGGGGACATTACGGCTTTTAGAGGCAATCCGTGATTATCAACATCGTACAGGGGTGCAGGTGAGATTTTATCAAGCTGGTTCCTCGGAAATGTTCGGGAAGGTGCAAGAAATTCCCCAAAAGGAAACCACGCCCTTTTATCCTCGTAGCCCTTATGCTTGTGCCAAAGTGTATTCTCACTGGCAAACGGTGAATTATCGCGAATCTTATGATCTGTTTGCTTGTAATGGGATTTTGTTTAATCATGAGAGTCCACGACGAGGAGAAACCTTTGTTACTCGGAAAATTACTCGCGCGATCGCGCGTATCATTGCTAATCAACAAAAGTTCCTCTACATGGGGAATCTTGATGCAAAACGAGACTGGGGCTATGCCAAGGATTATGTGCAAGCCATGTGGCTAATGTTACAACAAGATCAACCCGATGATTATGTGGTCGCCACTGGAGAAACCCATTCCGTGCGAGAATTTCTGGAACTCGCCTTTGGTTATGTGGATTTAAACTGGGAAGATTACGTTCGCTTTGATGAACGGTATTTGCGTCCTGCGGAAGTGGAACTTCTCATCGGTGATCCCGCCAAAACCAAAAAACAACTCAATTGGCAACCTTCCGTAAATTTTGAAGAATTAGTAATGTTGATGGTGGATGCAGACTTAGAAGCGCTAGGGCTGACTCCTCCTGAAACAGAAGGGCGTAAACGAGTGAAAGACAACGCCTATATTCGACAAAATGTTGGCTCTATGTCTTATTAAGTGATACCCTCCTCACCAAAACGTGGGTGGGGATTTTTTTTGAAGGAAGGAAGATTATGCTTGATTTAAGTAATAAACGGATTGTTGTCACCGGTGGGGCTGGTTTTTTAGGTCGTCAAGTAATTGAGCAATTGGTGCAAGCTGGGGCGCAACGAGAGAAAATTTCCGTGCCGCGATCGCGCGATCAAGACCTCCGCAACCTCCAAACTTGCCAAAATGTTTCCCAACAGCAAGATATTATTATTCATCTCGCTGCCCATGTCGGAGGAATTGGCTTAAACCGCGAAAAACCTGCCGAACTCTTCTACGATAACCTAATGATGGGAACTCAACTCATTCACGCCGCCTATGAAGCAGGTGTGGAAAAATTTGTTTGTGTAGGCACCATTTGCGCCTATCCCAAATTTACCCCCGTTCCCTTCCAAGAAGATGATCTCTGGAATGGTTATCCCGAAGAAACTAACGCCCCCTATGGTATCGCCAAAAAAGCCCTACTCGTCCAACTACAAGCCTATCGACAGCAATATGGGTTTAATGGCATCTATTTACTGCCAGTGAATCTTTATGGCCCCGAAGACAATTTTAATCCTGAAAGCTCTCATGTTATTCCCGCCCTCATTCGCAAAGTTCACGAAGCCCAACAAAAAGGAGAAAAAACCCTACCAGTTTGGGGAGATGGCAGCCCCACCCGAGAATTTCTTTACTCCACCGACGCGGCTCGTGGTATTGTCATGGCAACCCAAAGTTATGATGATCCCGACCCAGTGAACTTAGGAACTAACGAAGAAATCTCCATTAAACATCTAGTGGAACTAATCTGTGAGCTTATGAACTTTGACGGCGAAATTATCTGGGAAACCGATAAACCTAACGGTCAACCCCGACGCTGTTTAGATACACAACGAGCAAAAGAACGATTTGGTTTTACCGCCCAAACCCAATTGAAACAGGGTTTAAAAAATACCATTGACTGGTATCGGGCTAACGCTGACTAAAAGAATTTGAGAAACAGATACCCTCATCTGGGCTGATTGTTGTATCGTTAATTAGAAGAAAATGTTAAAGATAAGTAAAGAATGATTGTTAGTCTCTTAAGTTTAGCAACTGCGATCACAGAAATTACTCCTTTCTGGTTAGTCGCAACTGCCGAAGAAGAAAGCGCAGAACCAGAAGGCTCAATTATCCTTGCTGGCGTTTTACTCAGTTTAGTTGCCATTTATATTGCTAGTAAAATTGGCGGAGAACTCTGTTCTCGGATTAACTTGCCTCCCGTTTTAGGAGAATTAGTTGGGGGTGTTGTCATTGGAACATCAGTGCTAGGGTTACTCGTCTTTCCTGAAGCAGGAGCAACGGCGGAAGATTCTCTGATTATGGCTTTTCTCGAACAAACCACTGCCTTAGAACCAGGAACTGCTGAAGCAGTTTTTGAAGCTCAAGGGGAAGTCATCACGGTTCTCTCGGAATTGGGAGTGGTGATTTTACTGTTTGAAATTGGCTTAGAATCAGACTTAAAAGAACTGCTACGAGTGGGACCCCAAGCGGCTGCCGTCGCCATTACTGGTGTTGTCGCGCCTTTTGTGGGAGGAACGGCTGGTCTGTATTATGGTTTTGGTGTACCGGCTATTCCTGCAATTTTTGCTGGTGCTGCCCTCACTGCAACAAGCATTGGGATTACAGCAAAAGTTTTAGCCGAATTAGGACAACTGAACTCTAAAGAAGGACAGATTATTATTGGCGCAGCGGTAATTGATGATGTACTAGGGATTATTATCCTAGCAGTGGTTGCCAGCTTAATTAAAACCGGTAACATTGAGATTACAAATATTCTTTACCTCGTCGTGAGTGCCGCTGCGTTTCTAGTAGGAACGATTATTATTGGGCGTTTTATCAGTCCCTTTCTCGTAGGCATGGTTAACGAAATGAAAACCCGTGGCGAATTATTATTAACGGCTCTGGTTTTTGCCTTTGCCCTTGCTTATGTTGCCACCGCCATTGAGTTAGAAGCAATTTTAGGCGCATTTGCGGCTGGATTAGTGTTAGCAGAAACAGAAAAACGGAAAGAATTAGAGGAACAGGTCGTTCCAGTTGCCGATATTTTAGTTCCAGTTTTCTTTGTTTGTGTTGGGGCAAGAACGGACTTAGGAGTATTAAATCCTGCTGTTCCTAGTAACCGTGAGGGCTTAATTTTAGCCGCGTTTCTGATTGTAGTGGCAATTATTGGTAAAACAATCGCAGGCTATACCATCTTTGGTGCTTCGGAAATTAATAAACTTGCTATTGGCGTGGGCATGGTTCCTCGTGGTGAAGTTGGTTTAGTCTTTGCTGGCGTTGGTTCTGCTAGCGGGGCACTTTCCCCATCAACGGAAGCAGCGATTATTGTTATGGTGATTCTCACAACATTTATTGCACCACCTTTTCTGCGAGTAGTGTTTCCAGAACCTTCCGAAGCAGAAGCGTCTAAACAGGAGGGAACATGAAATAAAAAATTTTTAGCTGTGTTGGGATAAACTGATCTGTTAATGGTTAACGGTTATGCTATATTCCCGAATAAATTGATTCTTATGGGGCAAACTTGTGTGTGAGGAGAAAGACTCGTGAAACTGCATTGGTTATTAATAGGTTCTTTAGTGGCAACTGGGCTAGCAACAGGTCCTGCACAAGCCGGAGGAAGACTCGCCTCTTGGCAATTTAATGAAAATCAAAATCGGCTCACTTTTCGTACGGCTGAGGGAGTACAACCAAGAGCGCAATTGGTTTCTGATCCCACGCGACTCGTTATTGACTTACCTGATACCAGTCGCGGTGATGTAGTAACCAATCAAATGGTTGGGGACGTTTTTAAGGAAGTGCGAGTAGGTCAATTTGATGAAAATACTACTCGCTTGGTTGTGGAATTAGAAGAGGGTTATACCCTTGATCCCAGTGAAATTAGAGTGCAAGGGGAAAATCCACAAGAATGGTCAGTTCAATTACCCTCTCCCCAACGTCAGGAACAAGAAGAGGAAGTGGCTCAACAACCCAGTTCTCCTCCTAGTGGTGGTGGGCAGTCAGCAAGCGAATTTAGTCACCCCAATTTCCGTGTCACGAGCAGTGGATTATTACTACGCTTAGATAGCCCGCCATCAGGAGATATTGAGGTTGAGCGTAGTGATGATGGGGAACGGGTTTCTTTTCGTGTACCAGATATCTCATTGCCTTCGGAATTACCCCGAGCGCTTCCTGTAGATAACTATGGCGTGAGTTATGCTGAGTTTAATTCTGACGGAAATGATGCTGAAATTATTCTCCATATCAATGAGGATTCTCCTGATTGGCAAGCCTTTCCTAATACCAGTGGTAATGGCGCAGTGGTTATGCTGCCACAGGGTGGCATGGGTACTGCGAGACAGTTATCTAGTCCCGCAATTCCAGGGTGGGTAGAAGATGAGATTAATCAGTCGCAGATTACCACGGTGGAAGCTGTGGAGTTAGTAGATGATCAGTTGCAGGTACGGGCTGATGGCGCATTAACCGCAACGGGAGAATGGGATCAAGCCAGTGGCATTTATGAAATGACAATTCCCAACGCGAAACTTGCTGATCCAGTAAATGGTCCTGAGTTAGAACGAGGCAGTCCCATTTCTCAAATTCGTGTTCGTGAAGAAGATGATGATCAAGTTGTGGTGCAAATCGAAGCTGCCTCTGGGGTTCAAATTGAAGATCAAATTAATCAGCCTAGTGAAAATCTGGTTGCAATTGGCTGGCGACGGGGACAAGGGCAAGCTGGCACAGGAGGAGATCCAACCCCACAACATCAATCAATTGATGTGCCACAACCGCAGCAAAGAGAAACCCCTAGACCCAGTCCTGCTGGTGATCGCAAAGATCAGCCTCTGATTGTCATTGATCCGGGACATGGAGGGCGAGATCCCGGCGCGATCGGTATTGGAGGCATACAGGAAAAATGGATCGCGTTATCAATTTCTCTTCATCTTCGGGATATTTTGGAGGAAAAAGGAGTTAGAGTTCACACCTTACGGGAAGATGATCGCTATATTAGCCTCTCAGGACGTGCCGAAATGGCCAATCGAGTCAATGGTGATTTCTTTGTTAGTATTCATTCCAATGCCATTAGCATGAGTCGCCCAGATGTAAATGGGGTGGAAACCTATTATCACTCTCAAGGTCGGGGTTTAGCTGCATCAATTCAGCGCAGTATTTTGAGTAAGATCAATATGCGCGATCGCGGCGTGAGACAAGCTAATTTTTATGTCCTCCGTAATTCTTCTATGCCATCAGTTTTAGTGGAAGCTGGATTTGTCACGGGTCGAGAAGATGCCCCCCGTCTAGCTGATGATGACTTCCGCAAGCAAATGGCTGAGGCGATCGCGGAAGGAATTATACGATACGTTCAATAAAATTGAGTAATACTATGAAAACTGGCAATTAATTGAAGAAGAGGGACTAATTTGTTGACCAACAACGACTCGCAGCCGAATCCAAAACCCCTAACCGCTCAACACCCGATTGGCGTGTTTGATAGTGGCTTAGGGGGCTTAACTGTTTTACGAGAACTTTATCGGCAACTGCCACAAGAATCTATCCTCTATTTTGCTGATACGGCTCGCCTTCCTTATGGAAATCGCTCTTACAATGAGTTAGTGCAATTTGTGCGTGAAATTATCTCTTGGATGGTAGAACAAGGGGTAAAAATGGTCATTATGGCCTGCAATACCTGTTCTGCTCTTGCTCTAGATACCGTTCGCTCTGAATTTAATATTCCCATTCTAGGGGTGATTCTGCCAGGGGCAAGGGGGGCAATTGAAATGGGAAAGCGGATTGGAGTCATTGCGACTCCAGCAACCGCCACTAGTAATGCTTATCGTCAAGCCATTCTCGAAATTAACAATGCGGTGAAAGTTTGGCAGGTAAGCTGTCCTGAGTTTGTTCCCCTAATTGAACAAAACCGACTCAATGATCCTTATGTGCGACAAGTTGCTGAAGGCTATTTAGCCTCTTTACAAGAAAAGCAAATTGATACGCTCATTTATGGATGTACCCATTACCCTTATTTAGCCCCAATATTAAAGGATTTACTGCCACCAACAGTACGCTTTATTGATCCAGCACAATATGTAGTGAAAGCCATTGAACAAGAACTAGAGTTGATGGGCTTACAACATTTAGGCTATGCTAACCCTACTCGCTTTTGTGTTAGTGGTGATGCTGAAGAATTTGCCCAGCGTTCTCGTCATTGGTTGGGTTGTACTCCTACAGTAGAGTCAATTTGTTTACCAACATTTGAGCAACCAGAGATGTCTTTGTATGGGGAAGAAAGTTCATCAAAACTTTACAAGAATTGAATAAAACTGAGGCATAATGAGATTGATTATCACCTTGGGTTTAGTATCCGATGATACGATATAAAATTTTTGCTCATCTTAGTGAGCCTTCTGCTTGGACAATTGATTTACTAACCTCAGAACTTAGCTTTAGTAGCCTACTTGTTGGTACTTTAATTGCCTTTGGTTTAGGCGGTTTTCACGCCCTTTCCCCAGGTCATGGTAAAACTCTTGCTACTGCCTATCTAGTCGGATCACAGGCAACGCCTCGCCAAGCCGTTTTATTGGGATTGACAACGACAGTTTCTCACACCTTAGGGGTTTTTATTTTAGGTCTTGTGGCACTATTTGCCTCCAAATACGTCCTATCAGAGCAGTTATATCCGCTAATTACGGTTGTCAGCGGCGTGATTATTATTGGTGTGGGAGTCAATCTAGTAAGAAAGAGGCTAAAACGACACTCTCATGATCATCATCATCACCATCATGAAGTCAAAAATGCTTCCCTGCTCAAAGTAGGAATTGCAGGAGGGTTAATTCCCTGTCCCTCCGCACTGGTATTATTATTAGCAGCGGTGGCGTTACATCGCATTGGTTATGGCTTAGTGTTGGTGGGAGGATTTAGTCTTGGTTTAGCGTTTGTTTTAATGACTTTAGGCTTAATTGCTGTTTACACCCGAGATTGGTTAGAGGGCTTACCAAAAATGAACCAAGTTTTAGAAACCCTCTCAATTTCCAGCGCAATTCTTGTCGTTCTCCTCGGCATCGTTTTAACATTGACATCAACCACGTATGTTTTATAAAGAAGGCACTATGAAGACTATTACCCAGCAATTTCAAAAAACTCTTAAACTTAAGCGATTTCTAGCAATTGTTGTTTTACTTTTCAGTTTTTTCCTATTTGCTCAACCTGCCTCTGCTCACCTGGTTGAAACTCGCTATAATCCTAAAGATAATTCTCTAGAAATTCAAGCACTCTTTAGTACAGGAGAATTATTTGATGGGGCTGATGTGGTTATTCATCCCCCTAGTAACTCTAATTATCTTGAAATTCATGGGTTTACTGATGAAGATGGGAAATTTGTTTTCCATCCCGATTATTCGATTCCTGGAGTTTGGTCAGTGGAAATTGGCGATGAAGACTATAGTAATCACTGGGATATGATAACAGTTCCAGTAACAGAACGTGATATTCAAATTGATGAAATTAGTCACGTTGATCTCGATATTCCTGATCATCACCATTACAACTTTGCCAGTCAAATTGCTGTCGGCGCGATCGCGCTTACCTGTGGCATTTGTGTTCAATTATTTCGAGGAAAACTTAAGTTTTAACGTTTTAAGAGTTTTTCCCACTGACGCTGTACCCAAGCAATGGGATTTTTGTCCAATTCTTGATAATTTAATAGCCCCAATTGTCGTAACTGTTGTTGTTGTTGCGACAATTCTTTTTGTGCCTTTCCTAATTCCACAACAATTAGCTCATACAAGTGAGGTTGCTCTTTTAATAAACTACTAAAGCCATATTTATTAATTGCAAATAAAGTGCTTTCTTCTCTCGCTCGTACAGTAACTGTACGCCTAATTCCTAACATTAGGGAAAGTTCTCCCACAAAATCTCCAACCTTCAGAACCGTTGGAGTTTGCTTTAATTTTTCCACATAATACTCAACTGATCCAGATAAAATAATATAAAATGTATCCCCAGGATCCCCCTCTCGATATAAAATATCCCCTGCTTGTAATCGTTTCCTATAACCAATTTCAATTAGTTTTTTCAGCTCAATTTCCGAACAATTTTGAAAATAATTAATATTTCTTAATAAATTACGTAGTGCCACAGGGCGAGAAGGAGTAATACTTTCAGAAAAATGAGGAAAATCAGCACTTGGGGTTTCTTGATCATTTTTCTCAGTGGATAAAGTTTCTGTTTGAGTTGGCAATTGCGCTGGATACCAAACGCCCAGACGAGGTGTTGCGAGCCTAATCCCATGTTGTTTAAGATTAGACTCAATTAAGAATCTCAAAGAACTTTCTGTAATATGTTTTTTATCCACTTCTTCAACCCAAACCCAAAGTTGAAAATTTAATCCGTATTCCCCAAAACCAGTAAAATAAACACAAGCTGATTGATCACCAGAAACCGTATCTTCCATATAAGCAGATTCTAAAAGGATTTCCACGACCAAAACTGTATCACTTTCATGGGGAACATTCACTTCTACCATTGCCCAGCCTTGGGGCTTATGGTAAGTCCAATTAATAACTTGTGCTCCTACCAAAACATGATTCGGCACAATAATATAACGACCCAGAAGCGTTTTAATTATCGTTGATCGCAGAGAAATTTCATCCACATATCCCTTCATTCCATCCCATTCAATAAAATCCCCAGCTTTAATTTTTTGTTCAAATAAGATCGTTAAACCACTGGTAAAATTTTTCGCAACCTCCTGTAGTCCAAAGCCAATGCCAAGACCAACGCCACCAGCTAAAACGGTAAACGAATCAAGATTAATCCCAATTGCCTGTAAGATGCTTACAAAAAGAAATGCACCGCCACTATAGCTAATAATAATTGAAATGGCTTCTCTTGTCCCTAAAGGAATCCCAATTTTTGGTAATAATTGATTCCGTAAGAAACGTTTGAGAATAATAGTTATCCCTAAGGTAGCAATAATGACTGCCGCAAATTGAATCAGGACTTCTAGAGGAATATTAGGCATTATGCAAAGATTTCAACCATCAAAAAATAAGGGGGGCAATGCCCACCCTAAAATTCATGTAACTAATTGTAATTAATTTTGTTAAATTTGGCGTGAAGCCATTTTCTCAACGTTGGCTTGCGTTTCTTGTAAAAGTTGCTCACGACTATCTCGCGCTTGCGTGAGACTCGGAACTAAATTACGAGCTTGTAAAGTCATGTGCAGTTGAAGTTCAGCAACGTAATCACGGACTTGCTCTTGTGCGGTAGTTTGTGCTTGTTTAGATTCCCAGTTCAAGATATTCTCCTCTCTATCAGTTCCAAATCCAACAGTATTCTCACCTCATAGAAGGTAGCATCTTCTGGCAAAAATGTGTGATCGGTTGTTGTAAAGTTTAATTTTTCTTTAAATATCCAAGTTTAAGTTTAAGTCTGATTCGCAAACAAAGTAAGTAATCCTATAGGATAGTCTTTGTTTGCTCTCTCGTTGCAGTGTAAAGAAGCGACAATCTTGATCAATGTTGACATCCTCTCCCGTCAAACTCTACGCACTATGACGGGAGATTCCTAGCCTTGCGACTAGGTTTCCTGTCTCAGGCTCTTGACTAGACGAAGTTGCCTCCATCCCCGTCAGATCGACGGGGCTTATAAAGGGCGGAACTAAATTCCGCCCACAGCCCCTTGCCTCCACAGGCATTTTGTTTATTCTCTAACCCCTGCCCGAGGTCGGAGAGTCCTTTAGGTCTGCTTTCCAATGCGCGGGAAACCCGCGCTTGGGTCAGACCTCTATTTCTAATCACTTCGGCACTCACCACATCTCTTGAAGCAATGTAACCGCATTCAGGGCAATGATGAACTCTCACATCTAGAGTCTTTTTACCTGTATTCGCTCCACATTGGCTACATTCTTGAGAGGTGCCATCTTTGTCAACTTTGGCAAAGTAAACATCACGTTTCCAACAAACCCATTGAAGGATGTTTACAAACTGACCAAAGCCAGCATCCGCAGCGTATTTGGATAACATTCCTCGTTGCCACGAACGGAAATTGATGTCTTCGACAAAGATCATTCCTGCTTCATCGCATAATTGATGAGCAAGTTTGAAGTGCCAATCTTTACGAGTGTCAGAGATGCGTTGGTGAACTCTAGCTATCTTTCTGTTAAGTTTATGGCGGTTATTTGACCCTTTCTTTTTGTTCTTAAGCCTTCGTTGCAGTAATTTTAACTTGCGTTGAAGGGACTTTAAGAACCGAGGTCGTTTCACTTCTAAACCATCGGAGGTAGCAACAAATTTATCGAAACCTAAGTCTAACCCTCTTGGGTGTCCATGAGGGAAGGGTTGAGGAACATCCACATCTAGTTGAAGGGATAACATGACGAAATAACCAGAGGCTTTTCTGATCACTCTTGCTTGTTTTACCTTAAATCCTTCTGGGATATCTCTGGACTTTCTAAACGTAACCCAACCTAATTGAGGTAATTTAACTTGATTTCCTTGTAATACCTCTCCCTTGAGCTGAGGAATCAGATAAGACCTTAAACGATACTTGTTCTTAAATCTAGGAAAACCGAACCCTCTAGATTTCATGTTAGAGAAAGCCCGATCTAATGTTCTCAAGACTTGTTGAAGCACTTGGGCATTAACTGATTTAAGGCGTTCGCTATTTTTCTTCGCCTCAGTTAGAGCCTTTGCTTGCCTTGAATAACTTGGATAAGGCTCATCAGCAGGAATCAGATATTCCTTTTCAATTGAACAAGCGTTGACAGGACATTTTCGAGAGTTGATCCAATCCTTTCTTTCTCTTAAAGCATAATTCCAAACCGTTCGGCAAACACCCAGGGTCTGCTCGATCATGCTAATTTGGAGTTGGTTTGGTTCTAACTTATACTCGTAAGAAAGGGTAAGCATTGGATTTTGAACTTTAATAATTCCAGTTTAACCGTTTATACACAATTTACAACTCGTGTAACGATCTTCTGACGGAGTTTTTTGGCGCAATTCATGAGGGGCTGTGGGGCGAATCGCATTCGCCCCCTTGAAAGCCCCATCTACCCGCCCGCGCCTGACTGCTATAACGGGGCAGGGCAAAGCGTGAGCATCCTCTTGCGCTACTTAGATAGACAATGGGAGTAAACTACGCTGACTAATACATAAGTTTAGTTGGGGTAGTTCACGATAGTTTTAGCTGCTCAAGTTGCTAAATCATTTTAATTCCTACAGAATTAAGACCCTCGTAAAGGGTAAAATTTAAGGAAAAGTTATTAATAGAGAAGGAAGTGTTAATCATGGAACAATCAACAGAAACTCAAGAAAAACAAACTCAAAGCGAGATTAACCCTGAAACGGGAGGTGAACTTGCTCCGGCAAGTAGTCAGCCAGAATGGCAACAGCAACTGCAACCAGTAGTGGATGTCATCTCCAAACTTCCTAACTACATTGGGCAATTTTTCGCGGATTATCAGCAACCTCTGCTCGTCATTTTACTCTTTATTGTTGCCTTTATTACCGTTAAGGTTACATTTGCTGTTCTCGGTGCAATTAACGGCATTCCCTTATTATCGCCAATTTTTGAACTGGTAGGGCTAGGTTATACAGGCTGGTTTATTTATCGCTACCTGCTACGGGCTTCCACTCGTCAGGAACTATTCTCAGAATTTAATAACCTGAAAGCGCAAGTAGTTGGCAATAACGCAAATAAATCTTAACTTCAGCTTTCTAATAAGCAACTCCCTCGTAACTTGCTCATCAGTTGGTGCGAGGGAGTTTTTTGATCACTAAGCCACTGCTATATAACGTTGAGCAATTATATCAGGGACTTCTTCAGGTTTAATCCCAACATAGCGAGATTTATCTTGTTGCATTACTAAACAAGGACCTTTTTTGCATTTTCCCATACAGCCAGTAGGTTTAACCTGAACGCGATCGCGCAGTTCATGTTTTGCCACCGTTTCTTTTGCCGCCTGATAAACTGCCTTCCCACCACGTTTACAGCAAGAAGACTTTTGACACACTAAAATACTTTCCTTCTTCTTCTCTTTTTTCGGTTTAGCTTTGACCTTTCCTTCCAATAAGGGAGACTGTGGAGAACTTGCTAAAGTCGGGTGAGAATCAATGGTTTTGATTTTTCTTTTTCGTTTGCCCTTTTTGGGTTTGTAAGTTTCCTTTCCAGAAACAGTTATCCAGCTGCCCACCTCTAAATGATTTTGCATGATTAGTGGACGCAAGGCTTTACTAATTTTAAGTAGTTGTTCCCCTTCTGCTGTTGCCAAGCGCATATATTTGGGCTTTGATGTTGATTTCCCCACTGTATTGAGAAACCGCCCTTCTAAGACAAACTTCCTTACCTCTTTTTTACTGCCACTCACGTCAGTCTCCGTTAGCTAAAATGCAAATAATTCTCAACTTATTACTTCTAGGATGACAAAATAGAGAAAGATTTGCAAGAAGTAGAAACACTCAATCCTTTCAACGGCTAAAATGTAAGGAAGCCTTGCTAACTAACCATAAAAACTTTATAGTATGACTGCTCAAGTATCATCAGACGTTCCCTCCTGTGAAGTAACTCACCCTTCACAATCCGAAAAACTCAGCCAATATTTAGAAACTGTACTTCCCGTTGAAAAAGCTCAACGAATGGCAGAATTTTTTAGTTTTTTAGGAGATCCCAATCGCCTAAGAATCTTATCATTACTGGCAAAACAGGAACTCTGTGTCTGTGACCTAGCAGCAAGTTTGAACATGAGTGAATCAGCTGTGTCTCACCAATTGCGAAACTTACGCACGATGCGTCTTGTGGGATATCAGAAGCGAGGTCGGAAAGTCTTTTATCATCTTGCTGACCATCATGTTCTAGAGTTATATCAAGCCGTTGCTGACCACTTAGATGGTAAATGTAGTTAGGTAATCACTGGCTTAAAAATAGTTTGGCAGTTTTTCCCAACGGAGACGCATATTCCTCATGCATTCCCAAAGAACCGGGAAGATGGACAGTTTCAATATTGGGAAGTCCTTTCAAAGACTCCATTTCTGCTTTTGATTTCGGCGGAGAATCCTCCCCAATAATAATTTTCATCGGAATATTCAAAGAACGAGCCACATTAAGAAATTCTTCGTGATTACTCATGGGATCTAACGCTCCCGTAACAAACGCTGCTGGTGCGTGTCGCGCCCCTGATTTTTGGGTTATCTCATGTTTTTGCGCCATAAACTCAGGCGTTAGTCGTTCTGGGTTCGTATAAACGTGGCGACGATACATAAACTCTAAAAATTGAGGGGTTGTATTTAGGGCATAGAGAGTTTGACCAAGCCCAGGTGAGCGCACTAAATTTTTAATCCCTGCTGCCACTGGCGAAGGAAGCCCCATCGCTCTTAATGGCCCTTTCCAAGTGGGGGCAATTAGTACCATTTTTGAGCATAAAGAGGGAAACCGATGAGCTACTTGCATCGCGTATCCTGCAGCATGACCCGCGGCTACGACGGAAATGGGTTGCTCAAACTGACTTTGGATAAAATCTTTGGCAAGTTCTTCATACAGCGATCGCGCATAGTTTAGATTCGGACGATCTGACTCACCAAACCCAAGCCAGTCGAGAGTAACTACCTGAAAATCAGAAGCGAGAACCTCTGCTATCCCCAACATTTCCTCACGGGTAGAAACGGTGCTAAAAGCTGGAAGCAATAAAACAGGAGACCCTTCTCCTCTAACATCATAAGCAATGCGAAAGTCACGACCCTGATACTGCCACTGATAAAATTGAGTGGAATAAGAAAACGTTTTAACCATAAAAACAACTGTAAGACGTTACTCTTTAGTTGTAACAACTCAGTTCCGAAATTAGTAACATCCTTATGGATCGGATTTTGAAAAAAGGGGAAGGATGGCGATTGGGCTGGAATCCTTATGAAACCCAATATAAGGGATTAGTAGGAACAGACAACTGGGCATTTGAACTGACAGAATCAGAATTTGTGGATTTTTGCCGCCTCTTATTGCAACTGGCTAAAACCATGGCAGAGATGAAAAACGAGTTAATGGACGAAGAAAGAATTGCTTGTGAAGCTGAATCTGATACGCTTTGGCTAGAAGCAGAAGGCTATCCCGATAACTTCTCGATCAGACTTATTTTACAGACTTCTCGACGTGCGGAAGGAAACTGGTCAGAAAATGCCGTAAAAGAGTTAATTACTGCAGTGAAAACTTTTTCTCCCTAATAGAGTTGCAATTTTTTTCAAAATCAGTTACTATAACAGACTGTGAATAGTTCGGGGCGTAGCGCAGCTTGGTAGCGCACCACTTTGGGGTAGTGGGGGTCGTGGGTTCAAATCCCGCCGCTCCGATTTTTATTAGCTAGAGGCTCGAAAAACACGAATAGTAAAGGGATAGAAATAAAAATTTCCCTTTTTAGTTTTCACAGCTGCGGTTAGAGCAAAGGCTAAACTGAAAAGCATCATTAAAATAGAAACAATGCGTTGTGTTTGATTAATTCCCCTTGTCAAAAGCGCGATCGCGCCAATAGAATCTTCCACATCTGCTCCAAACATGGCTAAATAAATAAAAAATCCAATGATGCCGACGGTAAATAAAACAATGCTATACAAAACTACAGTAATTTGAAAATTGAGAGCTTCTCTGCCTTGAAAATCAATATATTCTGAGTTTTCTCGCTTGAATAACCAAATTAGCGTCGGAATAACCACATTCACTAAAGGTAAGGGAAACTGCAACCAATAAAGAGGAATCCACACTAACCCTGCTAAATGGCAAGTCATTGCCCACTTTACTTCTTCCTCGGAGATATTAGTCAAAATGACTCCTTTCTTGAAGATCATCAACTACTAATTAAAAAGTATTATGGTGCTTAAACTAACACAAAAAAAACAAGAAAAATTTTATGATCACGCTCAAAAGGCTTATCCAGAAGAATGCTGTGGCATTTTATTAGGACAATTTGAGGAAAATGGAGAAATCGTGATTGTAGAGGTGTGGAAAACTGAAAATGTTTGGGAATCTTCATCAGAAGAATTATTTTCCGCTGTTCCTTCCTCCAAAAAACAAAAAACAGCTAGTCGGCGTGATCGCTTTACCATTGATCCGGCAGTGCTTTTAAAAGCCCAAAAGTATGCTCGTGAGAATAACTTAGACATTGTAGGGATTTATCATTCTCATCCCGATCAGAGTGCTTATCCTTCAGAGTTCGATCGCGCGATCGCGTGGGACACCTACTCCTATATTATTATGTCTGTTGAAGAAGGAACAGTAGTAGATTGTCGTAGCTGGCGCTTAGATGATCAACAACAATTCCAAGAAGAAAAAATAATTGTAACAGAAGGTTGCCATAATTGAACATCAACACTTACCCTAGAGGGTTGCACCGTTATTTCAGGGTGACGCTACTTATTAATTGAATCGTCGCTTCTCATTTCCCGTAGCAAAATAGTAAATAACCAATCAGCACATTATCCTCACAGACGTGAGACAGTTATGCTTAATCCAAATCTAGAAGAAATCGAACTCAATAAAGACGAATACGAACGCTACTCCCGTCATATTATCCTGCCAGAAGTAGGATTAGAAGGGCAAAAGCGCCTCAAAGCTGCCAGCGTCGCTTGTATTGGCACTGGTGGACTTGGTTCTCCTCTCTTATTATACTTAGCCGCTGCTGGTGTGGGGCGTATTGGAATTGTCGATTTTGACGTGGTAGATAGTTCTAACCTGCAACGTCAAGTGATCCACGGAACAGCCCAAGTAGGAAAACCGAAACTAGAATCAGCCAAACAACGGATTCTTGACATTAATCCTTTTTGTCAAGTTGACCTTCATAATACTCGTATTACTTCCGAAAATGCCCTTGATATCCTGAAACCCTACGATGTGGTGGTAGATGGAACTGATAATTTCCCAACACGCTATCTGGTTAATGATGCTTGTGTCTTGTTAGGGAAACCCAATGTTTATGGATCAATTTTCCGTTTTGAAGGGCAAGCTAGCGTTTTTAATTATCAAGAAGGGCCCAACTATCGTGATGTCTTTCCTGAACCCCCGCCACCCGGAATGGTTCCCTCCTGCGCGGAAGGTGGCGTTTTAGGCGTTTTATGTGGTGTAATTGGATCAATTCAGGCTACAGAAACAATTAAAGTAATTCTGGGCATGGATACTACCCTCAGTGGGCGTTTATTGCTTTATAATGCTCAGACCATGAGCTTTCGGGAATTAAAACTGCGTCGTAACCCAGAACGTCCTGAAATTAAAGAACTGATTGACTATGAACAGTTCTGTGGCATTCCACAAATGCAGGAAGAAGAAACAGATGTTCCTGAAATGACAGTGCAGGAGTTAAAGCAACTCATGGATCAAGGGGCAAAGGATTATGTTCTCATTGATGTTCGTAACCCCAATGAATACGAAATTGCTAAAATTCCAGGGGCTACTTTAATTCCCCTTCCTGAAATTGAAGAAGGAAACGGTGTCGAAAAAGTTAAAGAGTTAATGAATGGTCATCGCCTAATTGCCCACTGCAAAATGGGGGGACGTTCAGCAAAAGCCCTACGAATGCTAAAAGAAGCGGGTATTGAAGGTACAAACTTGAAAGGGGGAATTCGCGCTTGGAGTCAAGAAGTTGATTCTTCTGTCCCCGAATATTAAAGAGGAAACTGCCTTAACCTGTCCATCTCAATTGGAGATAGGACAGGGATTTTCTCTCCTTACTTTTGTGTACGATAAGATAGGATATCAAGATGGAGTTAACCCGCTCCTCTAATCAATCTAAGACTAACTGAATTATTAAAATAAGCTGCGAGATCAAGGATTAGCAGAACAAAACAATGACAAGTGAATTCAATCGTTTACGCTCTGAAGTTATTAATACCCAAGTTATCACCCGTAATAGTGGCAAGCGTCTCGGGGTGGTTAAAGAAATGTTAGTGGATATTGACCGCCGTGAGGTGGTCGCGCTAGGGTTACGCGATAACTTGATATCTGTGGCAGGTATGCCACGCTATATGTATTTAGAAGATATTACTCAAAGTGGTGATGTTATTCTCGTAGAAAATGAAGAAGTTATTGAGGATGTTGAAATTGAAGCCCTCAGCGCTTTGATCAATTGTGAGGTGATTACTGAAGACGGAGAAATGTTGGGGCGGGTGCGTGATTTTCAATTTAATATGGAGGATGGTAAAGTTTCCTCTTTAATTATTGCTTCTTGGGGATATCCACAAATTCCTGATCAGGTTCTGAGTACCTATGAACTTCCCATTGAAGAAATTGTTAGCAGTGGTCCCAATCGAATTATTGTGTTTGAGGGCGCAGAAGAACGTCTTACCCAACTGACTGTCGGAATTTTAGAAAGATTAGGCATTGGCAGAGCCCCCTGGGAAAAAGACGACGACGACTTATATTATACGCCTCCTACTGCGCGTCCCGAGAATCAGTTAGGAACGGGTTTACCTGAACGTGAACCAGAACGTGAAGAACGCCCCCCAATGCGAGAAGAACGCCGAGAAACTCGCGAACCTATTCGTGAGCCAGTTTATGAAGAAGCATGGACAGAGGAAGAGTGGGAAGAACCTGAACCTCTCCCTCGTCGTGAGGAAGAGTCTATTCGCTATCAAGAAGCTGTGCTAGAAGAGGATAACTGGGGAGATGAAGAGGCTTCTTATGAACCCGAACCTTTAACCTCTTTTGAAGAGGAGGATGATATGGAAGAAGACGTTTGGAAAGATGAGGACGATAGTTATGTTCCGCCAAAAGTCAATCTGCCTGAGAAGGAAAAAAGTAAAGAGAAGGAGAAGGAAAAAGAGCCTGAATATGAAGAGTTTAACTAACTATGCTGCTAAGCAAATTTGGTCATGAAAGCTTCAATAGGTTCTAAAAAAAAGTTGATAAGAGAGCAGGGAGAAAATGTTTTACTGATTGTCCTGATTGCGGGGACAATTATTGCAGTTAGCACTCAGCACATAGCCTGGGGATTAGTTCCGATCGCGATCGCGCTGGTTGTTAATAAATTCAATCGCCGAAAAGATCAACGCTCTCAACATCATCAACTTAGCCATTTAGAAAGTTTAATCCAAAGCACTCAAAGTGAACAAGAAAATCAACAAATTCTGCTTTGGCAAGTGAAGCAAAAAGCGGAAGAGATTGAACAGTCTCTGCAAAGTTTTAAACAGCAGCAAATTCAAGATACTGATTCTCTAAAAGCAAAAACCTCTATTCTCAATCAAGTAGAGACAATTGTAGAGAAGCAAGAACATCTTGAACAAAAACAGCAAGAATTAGAGGAAGCGCGATCGCGCTTAGAATCGGAAATCAATCAAAAGTTCTCTACTACAGAACAGGTTGAGGAATTACAACGATATCTTAAACAAGTGACTCAACTCCTAGAGAGTCTGGTTCAATTTCAAACTGAACAAAGTCAAACCCTAGCGACAAAGCTAAGTGAACTTCAATTGAATCTTGATCATCAATCGGAAAGTGAATCTTGATGTAGGTGCGGAAGTTTACCGAAGGTGCTATTCCTGAAATAATGGTAGGTAGAGAAGTCGCTCATCATTGAAAAATCATACATAATGAAGTTTCGCTCTTTTTTAATTTCTATAATTACTATTTCTCTTATCTTCCTTGCTGGCTTTGGCGTAAGTTTAACTTGGTTACTTCAGGAAAGCCCTCTCGCGTTAGAAGGTGGAGGAGTTGTTAAATCGCCAACTGCGGCTCAATTTGTGTCTAAACAAGCCCCGGTTATGGCTTCGATGGTGGTGGATGTGGATCGTTTGGAAGCCTATCGTCAATTGCGAGCGCCATTAAAAATTCGATCGCGCTCTCGGCAAGAGTTAGACCGCATTAAAGCCCAATTCCTAGCCAGTCGTCAATTAGATTATGACCAAGATATTAAGCCTTGGTTAGGAGAGGAAATCACCTTAGCCGTCACTTCCTTAGATTTTGATCGCGATCGCGCTAATGGTGCACAACCGGGTTATCTTCTTGTGGCTTCCACCGAAGATCAAGAATTAGCAAAAGAATTTTTACAAGGCTATTATTCCCGTCAAGCGGTTTCCCCGAATACAGACTTAGTATTTGAACGTTATAAGGGGGTTAATATTACTTACCGTCGCCCCTTACAAAATAAACCTGATCCGGAAAGTGGCGCGTTAGCTAGTGCAGTGGTGGGAGATCATGTGTTATTTGCTAATCACCCGAAAGTTTTAAGAGAGGCTCTTAATAATATTCAAGTTCCCAGTTTAAGCCTAGAAGAGGCAGTTCCTTATCAAAAGGCGCAAAAAACTATTACTAATCCTCGCATTGGTCAACTTTACTTAAATTTACCTGCAGTGGCTGCTTGGATCGCCAATCAACCTGCACTTCCGTTACAAGATAACCAACCCACACTCACTGCTGGATTTGGGGTAACTCCTGATGGTTTGAAAGCTCAAACGGCTCTTTTAGGGGTAGGGGAAGAAGAAAACCGTAATCCTGCCTTATCCCAACCTGTTAACGCCCTCAACTATCTTCCCAGTAGTACCGTTTTAACCGCAGCCGGTGTTGATTTAGATCAACTGTGGAAAAGCTTAAAAGAATTAGCCGTTGATGGGCCCACTGAAACCGTAATTGCTCAACTCGAAGACAGCTTACAAGAACGCTTAGGAATTTCTCTTGAAGAAGAAATTTTCCCAAGCATCAAAGGAGAATATGCCTTAGCTCTCTTACCCCAAGAAGATCAACCCAAAGTCGGTAATTGGGGATTCGTTGCCGAAGAAAAAGAAAATACTAACCTCGCCAGCCTTGTTAAAGAATTAGACGAAAAGGCAAAAGCAAGCGGTTACAGTGTCGGAAATTTAGAATTTGCGGAACACAAGCTAACGGCTTGGACAGTAATTAAACCAGTTTCTAATGTCGCCCTCAATCCCAAAAAAACCCCCATTGAGTTTAATGCTGAGGTCAAAGGGATTCATGGTCATGTGGATGATTATGAAATTTTTGGGACTTCTGTAGAAACAATTGCCCAAGCCATTACAAAAGGAGAAGATGCTCTAATTAATAGTGAAAAATTCCAAAGCGCGATCGCGCCCTTACCGCCAGAAAATGACGGTTACTTCTATCTCGACTGGGAAAATAGCCAAACCCTATTAAAAGAAGAACTCCCCTTACTGCGGGTAGTAGAACTAGCTGGAAAACCCTTATTTGATCACCTTCGCATTCTTACCCTAGCCAGTGAAGGAACAGACGC
This sequence comes from Euhalothece natronophila Z-M001, assembly GCF_007904085.1. Lineage (GTDB taxonomy): Bacteria > Cyanobacteriota > Cyanobacteriia > Cyanobacteriales > Rubidibacteraceae > Halothece > Halothece natronophila. Next base: position 3,045,336 of record NZ_CP042326.1, on the reverse strand, counting down.
TGGCGTTAGAAAAGCAACCCTCTTTCTACAACTAACTTCCCGAAATTAAGATGAATCCAGACATTGCTTCCTATAATAGTTAACAGAATGCAACATTTAAAACCGAAAGGGCGACTTGCTCTGAATCAAGAAAAAAATACAAGAGAGAATACCTGATCTATGGCAAAGATCGAAACTAGAACCGAACCGATGGTGCTAAATATGGGGCCCCACCACCCCTCAATGCACGGCGTTCTCCGCCTCATTGTCACCCTAGATGGGGAAGATGTGGTGGATTGTGAACCCGTCATTGGCTACCTCCATCGGGGAATGGAAAAAATTGCAGAAAACCGCACCAACGTCATGTACGTTCCCTATGTGAGCCGTTGGGATTACGCCGCGGGAATGTTTAACGAAGCAATCACCGTTAACGCCCCTGAAAAACTCGCGGATATTGAAGTGCCAAAACGCGCTCAATATATCCGTGTCATTATGTTAGAACTAAATCGCATTGCTAACCACCTGCTATGGTTAGGGCCCTTTCTCGCAGACATTGGCGCACAAACCCCATTTTTCTATATTTTCCGCGAACGGGAAATGATTTATGATCTCTGGGAAGCAGCGAGTGGCTCAAGGTTAATTAATAATAACTACTTCCGAGTGGGAGGGGTTGCTGTTGACTTACCCTATGGCTGGTTAGAGAAATGTATTGATTTCTGTGACTATTTTGCAGAAAAAGTTGATGAATACGAAAAACTTCTTACCAATAACCCCATCTTCCGTCGTCGCTTAGAAGGTGTTGGGGTGGTTACTCGTGAAGAAGCCATTAACTGGGGATTATCCGGTCCCATGTTAAGAGGATCAGGGGTAAAATGGGACTTGCGAAAAGTTGACCATTACGAATGTTATGATGACTTTGACTGGGACATTCATTGGGAAACCGCTGGCGACTGTTTCGCCCGTTATTTAGTACGGGTGCGAGAAATGCGAGAATCCCTAAAAATTATTCGTCAGGCTTGCGATGGTATTCCAGGCGGCCCCTATGAAAATCTAGAAGCCCGTCGCATGGCAGAAGGAAAAAAATCCCAGTGGAATGATTTTGACTATCAATATATCGCTAAAAAAATGGCTCCCACTTTCAAAATTCCAGAAGGGGAACATTATGTGCGCCTCGAAAGTGGTAAAGGGGAGTTAGGCATTTTCTTAGTTGGTAACGATAATGTATTCCCGTGGCGTTGGAAAATTCGCGCCCCTGACTTTAATAACTTACAAATTCTCCCTCACCTCCTCAAAGGGGTAAAAGTTGCTGATATTATGGCAATTTTAGGGAGTATTGATGTCATTATGGGATCCGTTGATCGTTAGGGCTTCTTGGATAGTTATTCCCTTTTTTATCGAGCTTCTCAAAGTGGTAACGTGGCTAAAGTTCACAAACTCCAAAGATTATTGTTACGGTGCGGAATGCACTGTAAGCAGGGAAGTTCTGTTAATAAGCGTGTAGTCTGGAGAGGAGCGGTATGAGGCGAAAGTCTCACGTACCGTTCTGAAGCGGAGTCAAGAGGGCGACCTCTTGGCTTAGGTTAACAATCGTAAGATACCCTTTGACCAACGTTCTCACCGTCAACAACGCTTTAATAACCGTCGAGGTCATTTATGACCTCCTAGCAATGAATTCTAGTTAAATCTGCCTTTTTTGCAGATTTTTTGATTGTCAATCAGGCTTGCTTATTGATAAAAGACAGCGAGACATTCACGGTGATTCTCCTCGATAGTCCTATACAGTACTGAATCAATTTCTCTATGAGGGTCATCAAATATACTATATGACAATTGATGACAAGAACATAGAATGAAAATCAATTTCCGTAAAAATCTCGTAGTTTTTCAAATAGGAATAATGCTAAGGTTATAGTCATTATCACAATGTGATTAAAGTTTTATAAAAATCAGCTCTAGAGTTGCCTTTCTTCTTCGGGAACTAAAACTCATGACTATTCCTCGGCATCTCCAAAGAAAAGCTCGCAGACTCGGGCTATCATTCCAAGCTCTCTTCCGCCTTATTTCAACTGCTAATCAGGCTAACGAAATGGTTATTTAAAAGCCAGAGAAGAAAAAATACAACCCTTGGATTTGTCCTACCCACAACCGTCATGGTGTTACTGGTAGTGGGCTTATTTGTTGGGGCTTTAATTGTGCGAACAGGAGATCGCAGTATCGAAGTCATTGGTTCAAGGGAATCTCAGCGCATTGATAGCATTGCGACTCCAGCCGTAGAACGAGCGAAAGCCAAACTAGAACACTTATTTGATCGTGATCCTCGATTTCCTGCTGGTGTGCCATCAGAAATTTTAGTGCGAGATTTGATGCGGTATGTGGATAATGAGTTAGTTAGCCCAGTGGAAGGCGAACCTGATCCTTATCAATTTCCAGATGAAACTCGAATTGACCTCAATGGAGACGGAGAATTAGATAATGCTTGGACTTATGAAACCGACTTGGATGGGGATGGAAGCAGTGAATTAGTGGCTTATTCCATTTTAATGCAAAATGGAGCCGACTCTGATGGCGATGGCACGAATGATATTACTCTGAGTGACTCTGATGCTGAGAAAGCAGGTAACTTAGTCACTCGCACAGGACCAGCTAGAATTGAGGCAATTCGGGGGTCTAGAGCAGAATGTGATATTGAGGGATTAGAAGACGAGAATGGCTGGTTTTCTGTCAGTGCTTCTTCAGTTCGCAAGAATTTTCAAGTTAATGTCTTTGTTGAGAATAATAACCCTGCTAACCGTAGTGCTGCAGCTTTAGAATTTCAGCAAGATCGACAATTAGACCGTGGCAATAAATTTGGCGTTTGGTTTCGCTACGACTTATTTATTCACCCTGGGCCTCAGTTTAATCTTAATGGGGCAATTCATACTGACGGCAACTTAGTCTCTTGGAATGATAGCCTACGCTTTTATCTCGTTAGTTCCCCGAAATCTTGTATTTATACTGAAGATGCAAACACGATTACCTTAACTCAAGTTGAGGATACTGACGGAACGATTCTCTATCAAGCCCAAGCCATATCCGCTGGTGGCGATACAGAACGCATTGATCTCTTTGATTCTGATGACCCTCCAAGAGCAACTGTCGATTTTAGTGGTGACACTGACTCTATAAATGGCAGTATTAATAATTTAACCGGGTTTGATGATTATACTCTTAATCCCTTAATTCTCTACACAGAAGATATTTTAGTCTCACGGGGGAAACAAAATGATGATGATGATCACGATGGTTATGGAAGTTATGACGTAGATGGGGTTCGAGATCCAAGTTGGGGACAACGACAGGACAATGATCCCTCAGATCGAATTCGTAATGATGTTCAACGTAAACCCTATGTGGATGATACCTATCGCGCAGATGACCGTTGGGGGCCGAAGCCAAAATATGGAGAAGAAGCAGACGATCAGATTCCAGACTTTGGTAGTAATGGACAACTCATTCCTACTGATAGAGATGATCTCATTGGTTTAGATGCCCCGCCAGAATTTCCTCAAGAGGTAGGAGTTGATGGCTATTGGGAACGACGTTCTTACACTCAAGGATTACGCTTAATTGTCGGACAGCGCTTAGAATTAGGGAATGCCTTTGATTGGCAGGGAGGCGGTGATGATCCCCTAAATCCTATTGAAAATAATGCTCATACAGGAAGTCGCTCTAATGAAAGACGACAATTAAAAACCCTGCGGGATAACTTAGCTGCGGTTCAAGCAACTGCGATTTATCATCACAATGATGACTCAGATTTTCCTGCTGCTTGTCTTGCTACTACTGCTCATCCTGGAACCTCCGGAACCTTGGGAACTGTTGCCAGAAGTACCCGATTTATTGATAGTCCACTGACTGGGGAATTAGAAACCAACTTTTTACAAGGCATTGGCACAAATGGCTGGGAATTTAATTCTCCCGGAAATGAAACAACTGCGGGTGGGTTTGCCAGTCTAATTAATGATTCCGATGATCCCTTACGGCGTGCTTTAACCAATTTAGCTTACTTTGCTGGCGATCCTGATGGAGCATTTCCACCGTTGCAAGATGACTTAGATGATGATGATCCAGTTATTCATCCCTATCCCCAATTAACGATGTGGGGAGACTTTTCTAATCTGCGGCGAGTAATTGATCAACTTGACAATGGGACTAGTTATGCCAATTTAAGCCTTGCTGATCAAACAACACTTCATACTGCATCCTGTACTCTAGGGATGTTAGCTCGCAATATCGAAGTAGAAGAGAATAAACGTACTACTCTCGAACAAGACTTAATTGATGCTGAGTCAGAAGTTAATTTTGGACAAGCACTTACGCAAAGCATTGAAGGTCCAAAAGAAATTTACTCTTACATTAGCAATCAAGATGTTACTGACGATGATTTTGATAATGAGGATTTGATTCGGGAAAGTGGGGAAAGCGATCAGCATTGTGAAAATAATATTGATTCAGTTAGCACAAGTAACTTTGTCAATAGAAAATTTAGAGGATCGACGCTGTATTGAAGTGGCGACAATTTTAGGGACAATTCGTCAAGATAGGGACGATGGATGTGATCTTGATGCTTAAAAAACAAGCTTAGAGATGAATGTTAATAATAATGATTTTAATTGCTTAAACCTTGCTCAAAAGGCTTTAGCCGCCCGAGAGTATGAAAGCGCGATCGCGCAATTTGAACAGATTTGTCAAAATAGTCATGATCAAACTCTCATTTCTACGGCAAAAAAAGGTTTAGTGTCTGCTTATATCAAAAGTGGAAAAGCCGAAAAAGCAATTCAACTCTGTGAGGAAATTCAGCAAACCGGGGATATTTCTAATCAAGTTTGGGCAAGGAGACAATTAAAAGAACTTAAAACTGCTGAAAGATTATCAGAAACCACAGGATTTGTTGTTGATACAGCCCCACCAGATGTTTCTCCCCCTCCAGTTAAAAAACGTCAATCTTTCAAAAAAGAAACGCCCCCTGAGACTCCAAAAAAGAAACCGATATCCTCTCCTAAGACTGAGAAGAAAACAGCTAAAAAAAAGCAAGAGAAGAAGAACAAAGCGAAACCTAAACCACTTAAGGAACTCAGTAAACCCTCTATAAAAAGAGAATGGCGTGATGCACCTAGTGCAGAAAATTGGCAACCCTTATCAATTAAATTTCAGTTTCGTTTTTGGTTAAGAATTGCCATTAGCATCGTTGCTTTCTTTTGGCTATTTCGGGCTTCAATTGAGATTTTTATGGGCTTAACCAATGATTTATTAGTATCTTTACCTGATATTCGCCCTTTTCAGCCCTTTTATCGCGATCCAACAATAACTTTAATAATTTTCCTAGTTATCGTTTGTATTATTTCTCCTTGGTGGCTAGATGGGGTAATGTCAATACTTTATCAGCGACGAAAACTATCTTTGTCGGAATTTCTGACTCGGTGTCCTGACAGTGGCAAAATATTAAGAAATTATTGTCGCCAGCATAAAATTCCATTTCCTTATTTGGGTCTTTTACATATTACCTCTCCTGTTATTTTTAGTTATGGACATTTACCGAAAAATACTCGAATTATAGTTAGTGAAGGATTATTAAGTCAGCTAGAGGATGAAGAAATTGCCACTTTATTAGCAGGAGAATTGGCAATGAGTCGTTATGGATTATTTCCAATTTTATCAAGCGCGATCGCGTTTTTGCAAATTCCCTATAGCCTCTATTATCAAATTGCCTATTGGGGAGAAAAGAGTTATCAGAAGATACCTAAAAGATCACCACGTTTTATTCCTAATTGGATCTGGCGTGATATCCCTCCCCTAATTCGCAATAGTGGTGCAATTATTTCTAACTTTTTTTATTTAGCCTATCGCCTGTGGCAACTCCCTTTAAATTGGATATTTCAAGCTCAACATTTCTATCGCGATCAGTTTTCTGTTTCTCTCACTGGAAATCCTAATGCAAAAGTGAGAGCGCTAATAAAATTAACCTTTGGTATGACTCATGGAATAGAAGTAGAAAAACAAACCCCTTACTTCCTAGAAAGTTTTAATCCCTTATTTCCTATTGGCTATCGTCAAGGATTATCTTTAGGAAGTTTAAGTGAGCATATCGCCTTAGAAACCATTTTAAATTGGGAACTTTCCCAACCCTATCGCCATTACTTAAATAGTTTTCATAGTCATCCCCCAATCAGCGATCGCGCTTTTAATTTACTCCAATTTGCCACAAAATACCAACTCCCCTTAGAATTAGAAATTACCAACCCCCATCCTTCCTCACGTAGCTGGATTGATCAAATTAAAACCTTAATTAGTGCTTATCGAGTCTTCCCCTTACTACAAAAGAGCGTCTATCTAGGGATTATTTTAGGAGTAATCCTAAGACTAATTTTCTGGGGAATGGGAATCATTAGTGAACAACTCGATTTTTTCTATTTAAGCTGGTTAACCGAAGCAGAAACCATCTTAAATGGGAGTATTCTTTTTGCCTTTAGTCTCTCCTTACTAATTGGAATTAACCACTATTTCCCGAACTTAAAACTCTCTAAGGAAAATAATAACCCTAATCTTTCGCAATGGTTAACTCAAATGACTCATCCACAAGAAGTGGCTTCTCTCCGCATTGAAGGTCAACTTTTGGGACGAAGTGGGATTAGTAACTGGTTAGGACAAGATTTAATCTTAAAAACAAAAAGAGGAATCATTCCCTTACATTTTTCTTCCCGTCTAGGAATAATTGGCAATACTTTACCAAACTTTTCTCGTCCTAACCAATTTATCCAAAAGCCTGTCATTGTCTCAGGATGGTTACGAAGAGGGGTTATTCCTTGGTTAGATGTAGAAAGGATTACTTATAATCAACGTCACTCTATACAAGCCCACTACCCGATTTGGGTAACAATGATTGCAGTTGGGGCTGCTATTTGGGGCGCACAGTTAATTCTACAGGCGTAGTATCATACTTATAGTCGTTCCAATTCAGTTCCGTAGTGCAGCCATCTTGGCTGCTACTAGGGAGCAAGATGCTCCCACTACTTTTAGGTTGCTGTTTTTTATTTGGAATCACTATAAAACCTGCATTTTGGAATCCAACTGTCATATTGCCCGTTATCTTGCAGCAAAAATGATACGGTTTATTAAAAGTCACTAATTCAGAAAATTTCGGCAGAGAGATCGTCGGCTAGCTGAAAACTTAGGATTAAAGCGGTTTCATAGTGGTTAAGGCATATCGTTCCGGAGAAAGATAGGTTTGCGCCAAGCGTTTTAACTCTTCTGGTTGTAACTGTTGGATGCGATGGGGATACTGTAAAGATAATTGTGGCTGGGCTAAAATACTGTAATAACCATATAATCCAGCAATTTGTCCTGGGGTTTCGGTGGAGAAGGCATAATCGTTACAGATTAACCGTTTAGCACGATTGAGTTCTTTTTCACTAACTGATTGGGTTTGTAATTCGAGAGCGCGATCGCGCAAAATTTCTTCTACCTGCTGTAAATGTTGAGGCGGTAACCAAGCATTGAGAGTAAACAGACTAGAATCTTTTTGCAGAGAAAACCCGCTTCCTACGTCATAGACTAACTGTTTCTCTTCTCGTAATTCTCGCACCAAACGGGAGGAAGTTCCTTGAGCCAGTAATACTGATAATAAATCCAATCCTACTGCATCTTCCCAGCCCTCAATTCCAGCCCCACGCCATCCCATAGTTAAACGGGCAATATCTAAGCGAGGGAGACGAATTTCGCGACGTTGAGGGGCTCTCAAGGTGGGTTGCGACGGGATCTCTAGAGGGGGGCATTCTGAGGGCACAGTAAACGGATGAAACGCTGCATCAATAGTTTTTAAGGCAGTTTCTTGCTCAATGTCTCCTACCACTACCACTGTCATATTTTCTGGCTGATAATAGGTGCGATGAAAACAGCGCATTTGATTCGGCGATCGCGCTAAGACAGCTTCTTCTGTTCCTAAAATGGATCGCCCATAAGGATGCTGATCATATAAACTCTCACATAGGGCTTGAAACGCAAACCAATCGGGATCATCTTCCGTTTGCCGAATTTCCTCTAACACCACCCCACGCTCACATAAAAACTCTTCCTCAGGAATTTCCGCTTGTAAAAGTAACTCTGCCAAATAAGGCAACATTTTCTCCCAATGACTCGCTGCCGTAGTGAGGAAAAAATGGGCATAATCATAACTAGTTTCGGCATTTGCCATTCCGCCATAATTTTCCACAATATAATCAAACCACCCTGGGGGAATCCGCTTGGTTCCCTTAAAAACTAAATGTTCTAAAAAATGAGCGACTCCCCACCAAGGTTCTCGTTTTGCCCCTGCATTTACCCAAATATCAGTCACCACCACAGGGGTAGTTTTCATTTGCTGATGAATCACGGTTAAGCCATTAGCAAGCTGTGTAACCGTTGCGGGAAATTTAGTAACAGGAGACTTCACATCCTTCATAACCGACAACTGTGGTTTACTTTACAATGATTAGTCTCAAAATAACAAAACAACCCCCCTAGCACAATGCTAAGAGGGTAGTTTCTTTAATTACCGCAACGCCGTTTTACCTCAGCTTCTGACCTTCCTGTTGTCAGGTGGGCACCGACATCTTGCTTTAAGTTTCCGGGTACTATGCCCGGTTTACTGCCACAAGAGGGGTTGGTTCCCTTATAGGTCTTACTTGTAGATCAAAAAACATTATTGGCAGTCACCAACGTTGCAGTAAGTACCTGTGTTTAGTTTTGATCATAACTTGTGATGGGGGGGAAGTGACAAGAGGTTACTCGTCATCATCATCAAAACCACTTACTTGTTTGAGATGAATATGTTTACGCCCGAGGGTAATTTCAAATTCATCTCCGGGTTTTAAGCCCATTTTTTTCGTGTAAGCGGCTCCAATTAATAAGTTGCCATTAGACTGTACACTAATTTTATAACTAGCCGAGCGTCCCCCTCGTCCTCGACCATTTCCATTACTATCAAGGTGAATTCCCTCTGCATCCATGAGGGCATTTAGAAATTTCATCATATTAACTCGTTGGACACCGTTTTTTGTTTCGGTGTAGTATCCACAAGCCTTTGCTTTTTCTTCCCTACTGAGGTTTCCTAAGTCTTTAACTTTTTGGAGTAAAGCCTCACCAGTTAGAGGATTTCCTTTTTTCTGTGCCATCAACTGGAACTCTTAATTATTTATTTTCATGTTTCTACTTTAGCTGGTTTTTATCCCCAAGTGCAATAAAATATTAACTTCAGGATAAGCAACCTTTAAAAACTATATTACATCTATTTGAATAAATCAATCATTACCAATTCTTTTTTGAAAAACATCAAAATCGATTCGATTCTTAGTGCAGGTAACAGTTTCTACATTCCTATCAAATTCACTTACGGAGAGTCATTTTAACAATGACGCAAATTTTACCGAAAAAGCCAATAGCTACTTAATGGTGAGACCTAACTTCATCAATCAATGATATGCTGATAATATTAATAAGCTAAACGTCGCGATCGCAGTTTAGTTACTCTGGTTTTTATTAATTCCCGAACATGAAATTAACGACTCGTGGACACTACAGCGTTAAAGCTCTCCTTGATTTAAGTTTACAATCAACTCTCACTCCCACTTCCGTAAGAGCAATTGCTTGTCGTCAGGGAATTCCAGCAGCTTATTTAGAAAAACTCTTGATTGCCATGCGAAAAGGGGGCTTAGTTAAGTCAGCGCGAGGAGCGCAGGGAGGATATCGACTGGCGAGAGAACCACGGGAAATTTTTTTAGGACAAATTTTAGAAGCCGTGGGAGAAACGATTGATCCTTTACCCCGTCATAGCCCTGATGTTAAGCAAGCAGAAGACTGGGTGACTTATAGTTTATGGCGACAATTATCTCAAAAATTAAAAGAAGCTCTTTATAGTATTAGCCTTGCTGATCTTTATTATGATGCTCGCAGTTGGCAAGCTGCCCAGGGAGAAGAAACCAATTTTGTTGTTTAATCGATAATGATTAATTCTGCTACAGTAGCGTTATTAATTGCAGCTTTCCTTGATTATCTGATAGCTGATCCCCCATTTCTTCCTCATCCAGTGCAAGGAATGGGAATGGTTATTTCCTTTGTTAGTAAAACCGTGACTAATTTCACTAAGAATTCTCTTCTACGTCGAATTGCAGGAGTTGTCTTAGGGCTGGGATTAATTATCGGGAGTGGTTGCTTAGGATGGGGACTGGTTTATTTTAGTAAACAGATTTCAATTTGGTTGGGGTTGACCATAGAAGTAATCCTTTTAGCAAGTTGTTTTGCTGCTCGTAGTTTACGTAACGCCGCGATCGCGGTTTTAACTCCTTTAAAAAATAATGAAATCGAAACTGCCCGCACTCAACTCAGTTATTACGTGGGAAGAGATACCAACAATTTATCTCCCCCAGAAATATTAAGAGCTGTATTAGAAACCATTGCCGAAAACACCACCGATGGCGTTACCGCCCCTCTATTTTACGCCATTGTGGGGCTATTAATTCCCCCTGTTGGTATTGTTCCTTTTGCCCTTGCTTATAAAGCCGCTAGCACCCTTGATTCGATGATTGGATATCAACGAGAACCCTTTACTGATATTGGCTGGTTTAGTGCTAAATTTGAAGATATTTTGACGTGGCTACCTTGTCGTTTAACGGTACTCACCATTGGCTTACTAGGGAGAAAACCGCGACAGGTGTGGCAAGTAGGAAAACGAGACGCAACTCAAGATCCCAGCCCCAATGCTGGCTGGAGTGAATGTGCTTATGCAGTGGTTTTAGGTGTACAATTAGGGGGAGAAAATACCTATCAAGGCCTCGTGAAAAAGAAACCGTTGTTAGGAAATCCTGATTTTCAAATTACAGAAGCCAAAATTGAACAGGCTTTAGGCTTAACTCGCACTTGCTTCTTAAGTTGGCTTGTGTTGGGAGTCGCCTTAAGTGGAGCAGTTGGCTGAGGAACTTTCCTTCCCAAAACTTTGCCATGCTTGCGCCACAATAGCACTAAGCCATCGTCTTTGGGCTGGCTCTAACCAATGATCATCAGCTAGCACTTGGGCGGTGAGCTCATCAAGAGTTTGCCCTTGGGCGCGGGCGATTTGTACTACACCAGCGATCGCGGCAGCGATCAGTTCTTCATCAACCGGTTTTTTTTTCAGAGCCTCTATTTCTTCGAGGGTGGCTGGGATGGGATAATTCATTTCTGGTTTCGTTGACATAACTTTCTTAATAAAAATGATCTAAATGTAAATTTTTGTTAAAAGGTTTTAATGTTAAGTATAAAAAGTTTAGCGTACTTTGGCAAAATTTGACTTTGTCACTTTTAAGAACTTACTCCTCTTGGATGAATGATTATGGAAGAAATTCTCTACATTGAAATCCCCGTTAGTGATTCCAAATTAGTGTATCAGTGGTTACAGCAACAGTGGGAAATTGACTGTAATCAAAAAAAGCTCACCCGTCAAGGGGTAAGGTTACAGTTTATTAATACTCCTGGAGAGCTTTCGATTTTTATTTGGTCACTTCAAAATACCACTTATCTGAAAGTCTTTCGCTGGGGGAACTTTCCCGCTTCCTTTGGTCGTCGAGTTGCTCAAAATCTCAAATATTCTATTGAACAAGCCTTTCCCCCTAGCTATCCTGAACTCCCAGAAATTGATCTCTCTAAAGAGTCGATTTTTTCTGCTTTAGCTCCTTATTACCCAAAAACAGTACATTTCTTCCAAAAAATTCCCAATGGTGAATCTGCCCTGAAGCGCGTGTATTGGTGGGAACAACGCTGGCGACAAGAAGTGCGTCATCCCCAAGAACCAAAAACAGTGATTAAACAAACTGCCACTGAGCCTAATAGTGATCCTGAGTATGATTTAATCTATGTTGGGGGAGCTTTAGGGGTTATTCATGCTGCAGTCATGGCAAAACGGGGCTATCGAGTTTTATTATTAGAACGTCTCCCTTTTGGACGCATGAATCGGGAATGGAATATTTCTCGTCAGGAATTTCAGGCGTTAATTGATCTGGGCTTATTTACAGAAGCAGAATTTGAAGCTGTCATCGCCAAAGAATATCTTGATGGTTACAATAAGTTTTTTGATGGCAATAACCCCCCTCATCTCAAAGGAGATGTGTTACATACCCCTAACGTTTTAAATATTGCCCTTGATTCTGAGAAGGTTTTACGAGTATGTGGGGAAAAATTACGAGAGGCTGGAGGCGAAATTTGGGACGAAACCGAATTTGTCGAAGCTAATATTAGTAAAACTGCTGTAACGGTTGAGGGCAAACATTTACCAACGCAGACAACCCAGAAAGCAGTGGGAAGACTCTTAATTGATGCTATGGGTTCGGCTTCTCCTATTGCCTGGCAACTCAACGGGAATCGCGCTTTTGATAGTGTCTGCCCAACGGTGGGAGCAACCATTAAACGGGGCTTTCCTGAAGGGGTTTGGGATCCTAATTATGGGGATGTTTTAAACTCTCATGGCGATATTTCTCGCGGAAGACAACTGATTTGGGAGTTATTTCCAGCAACCGAGGAAGAATTCACCATTTATTTATTCCATTACCATGAAGTGCATCCTGATAACCCTGGCTCTTTATTAGAGATGTATGAAGACTTCTTTACAATTTTGCCTGAGTATCGGCGTTGCGACATGGAACAATTGGAATGGAAGAAAGCAACCTTTGGTTATATTCCTGGGCATTTTAGTGTTGGGAAGCGCGATCGCGCTGTAGCTTTTGATCGTCTCCTTGCCCTTGGAGATGCCGCTTGTTTACAATCCCCCCTTGTTTTCACTGGATTTGGCTCTCTCATCCGTAATTTAGAGCGTTTAACGACACTACTTGATACCGCCCTCAAACATGATTTATTAGAGGCAGACAGTTTAAACCAAGTGCGTGCCTATCAAAGTAATGTTGCTGTCACTTGGCTATTTTCTAAAGGAATGATGGTTCCCACAGGAAAAACGCTTCCCCCCCAACGGATTAATGCCATGTTAAACACCTTTTTTGGTTTACTTGCTAATGAACCTCCTGTTGTTGCTGAAACCTTTATTAAAGATCGCGCCACTTGGGTATTATTTAATCGTCTCGCCCTGAAAGCGGCGAAGATGAATCCTGCACTCCTTGGTTGGATTTGGGAACAAGCTGGGGGAAAAGACTTCATTCGCTGGGTAGGTAGCTATCTTAGCTTTACGTTTGATGCTTTCATTAGCTTCCTATTTCGAGGATGGTTTCCCCAGTGGCTTAAAAATAATCAATCTTGGCTGGAAAAACGCTTTCCTAAACTTTGGTTACGGGGATTAAGTTTTAGTTACGCTATCACCACTGGTATGGGGAAGGTTAGAAGCAAAAATTAACCCAAGACAAACATGATGATCTGGCTAAAGTGCCGTTTTCTTAAGCCTCCATAGTATTGAGTTTCTTCTGTCCTAACTGCTAACATTAAGTTTCTCTCGTTTTTTTAGAACTTATGCTAATTAGCGCTATCCTTGTCTTACTGTTGGGATTAGTCAGCGGCGAAATTGTCCGCCGCATCGGTGCGCCTCCCCTTTTAGGGATGATTATCGTGGGCATCCTCATGGGAGAGGAAATGGGGAATCTCCTTGATCCCACGGTTTTAGAATTAGCCCCTGACTTACGCACCACGGCAGTAATGATTATTCTCATGCGGGCGGGGTTAGGGTTAGATCGGGAGAAACTTTTACAACAGGGAAGTGTTGCCCTAAGATTAGGATTTCTCCCCGCTTTAGCAGAGATGAGCGCGATCGCGCTTTTTGCGACCCTTCTTTTTGATTTTAACTGGGAAATAGGTCTTTTACTGGGATGTATTATTAGTGCGGAATCTCCTGCTGTGATTGTGCCCGGGATGCTACGGCTGAAAAGTAGTGGTTGGGGCGTAGATAAAGGGATTGCTGATGCAATTTTAACTGGAAGTGCCTTATCTGATGTTTTTGTACTTCTAATTTTTTCCCTATTACTGAACTTACTCGAACAAGGAATTGAGACAGATGCTTTAGCCTTCCTTCCTGTACAAATTGTCTTACAAATTGTTCTCGGAATTGCCATTGGGTTAGCAGTGGCTAAATTAATCACTGTGATTCTGGCTAAGATAAATCTTGCCCAAAATCCTGTCCATGAAGTTATGATTGTGGGGAGCATTGCTCTGGGTTTAATTGCCCTTGCTGAAACATTCCCTTATTTTTCTGGCTATCTTGCCACCATGGGCTTAGGGTTTTTCTTGATTGAATTTGATGCCCCTTTAGCAAGACGATTACGAGTAGAATTTAATCACCTTTGGATCGTTGCTGAAATTGTTTTATTTGTTTTATTAGGAGCAAACTTAGAATTAAGTGTTTTAGAAGCTGTCTTACTTCCCGGTTTAGCACTCCTTCTTTTAGGATTATTAATTGGACGCAGTATTGGGTGGTATCTCTCCACTGTGGGAAGTAACTGGAATTGGCGAGAGAAACTCTTTTTATTACCTGGTAACTCACCAAAAGCAACGGTACAAGCTGCGGTAGGGGCAATTCCCCTATCTATGGGGTTAGAGGGAGGAGACATTATTCTCGCGATCGCGGTATTATCGATTTTAGTGACTGCCCCTGTAGGCGCGTGGGCAATTCCCACCTTTGCCCCAAAACTCTTGGAAAAAGGAGAAGTTGATCCCACTAAAGTCAGCGTAAAACAAAAAATTCGACTTTTAGCAGCGGTTGATACATCTCCTCTAGCTAAAGAAGTTTTAAGTAAAGTGGCAAGTTACGCCCGAGAAACCAACGCAGAAGTGATTGTTCTCCATGTTATTAGTCACAAAGAAGACGAAGAAACAACCGAATTACGCCAACTAACCCAGCGTCTCCTTGCTGACATTCCCTACCGCTTTCTCACTGCTAATGATATTGTGGCAAACGCGATTGTGGAAACCGCCCAATACCACCAGGTGAGCGATATTATCATGGGAAAACGAGGACACCAACCCCTAGAAGAAGTTTTACTGGGTTCAAATTCGCAGGCTGTATTAGAAAGGAGTCCCATCCCAGTAATTTTAGTGGAAGAAAATAATCATGAGTGAAGCCCGTTCTGGTTATACTTTACCTGTTTTTGCCTGTGCTTCAGCAGTGGCAGCATTAAACTATTTGCAAGACAAGCAGCCTTTAGAAGCAGTAGAAATTGATCTCATTAAACCACCACAACAGGTGAGTATTCCTATCGAACAGATTGCGTTATTAGAGGAAAATAAAGCCTTAGCGATTACTCGTAGTGATCCAGGGGATAATTTAGATTTAACTGCTAATACTCCCATTTGGGCTGTAGTCAGTTTACAAGAAAAGCCCCCTGTCGAGGAAGCAATTATTATTCAAGGGGGAGAAGGGGTAGGAAAGCAGTTAAACCGTGACGGGAAAGCTGCCATTTATCGCTATGCTAAGGAGTTGTTACAAGGGAATTTACAGCCTTTATTACATCCTAATCAGCAAGTGACAGTTACCATTATTTTGCCCGAAGGAAAGCAACTTGCCCAACGTACCTCTAATGCTGCCTTTGGGGTGGTAGAAGGGTTATCATTATTAGGAACCACTGGCATTTCTCAACCCTTAACTGCCCCTGGTCAATTAACAGAGTTTCAGGAAGAATTAGCGCAAAAAGCACAGCAATTCGACACATTAGTCTTTTGTGTGGGAGAAAATGGCTTAGATTTAGCGAGAAAACAGGGCTTTAATCCTGAACAGTTAGTTAAAACAGCGAATTGGATGGGCCCATTATTAGTGGCAGCAGGAGAACAAGGGGTGCAGTCATTAGTGTTGTTTGGCTACCACGGAAAGCTGATTAAACTAGCTGGGGCAATTTTCCACACTCATCATCATCTTGCTGATGCCCGTTTAGAGATTTTAACCGCAATGGGGGCAAAAGTAGGGCTTTCTACTGATCTCTTGCAAAAACTATTAGCTAGTGAGACAACAGAAGCTGCCTTAAAGCTGTTACGAGAACAAGAAAATGGGGGTGAGATGGTAGAAAGGATTTATAGCGCGATCGCGCGATCGATTGATCAACGCGCTCAAGATTATATTCGTAAACACGCTGAGAAAACAGTTCAGGTGGGATCCGTGTTATTTGATGGTAAGAGAAACATTCTTACCGTTAGTCCCTTGGTTAAGCAATTGTTCCCCGACTTTGAAATGTGAACAAGATCAGCCTCACCCCCCTTACTCATAGTAACCAAATTTTCCCAAGAATAGGATTAACGGTTAGGAAGTGGCAGTATCAGCAGAAGCCGCTAAAGATTGCTGAGATTGATTCTCGGTATTAGCACGAACCGCCCGAAACATTCCAAAGCGACAAAGTCCGGTTCCGAAAGCCCATCGCATCAACAGAATAGTGGGGACTTCTCGAATAGATTTAATAAAGCCTCGAATCCCATAACGCATCCAGCCTTGAGGGCGAATAATTCCTTGCCAAATGGTATCTAGCCAAGAGGGAAGGGTTGCTTCTGTCCAATCGTCGGTTATGACATTTCCTTCTACCAGGCCAGTACCTTCCAGTCTCTCAGAAAAGCCTTCAATACTAGAAAAAGCCGGATGAGACCATTGGTCTAATAATTGCTGCATAACAGGTTTTTCCCACCACCTGAGAGGCTTTTTGCGCTCATCTCGTTGATTCCAATCAGCTACCACTAAAATTCCCCCAGGCTTTAAAACACGCAGTAATTCTCGGGCAAAACTATCTTTATCAGGAATATGAGGCCCAGTTTCAATGGACCACACCACATCAAAACTCTCATCAGGGAAAGAAAGCGACATGGCATCACCTGCTACAAAACTAGCGTTAACCTCCTCAGGGGTAAGTTCTTTGGCACGTCTTACTTGTTGGGGACTAATGGTCACTCCTGTTACATCAAAGCCATAATCTCGGGCTAAAATACGACTACTTCCACCAATTCCACAGCCTACATCTAAAACGGTTGTGCTGGCTGGAAGTTTGTCTAAACCTGCCCAATTTGCCATTTCACAGACAAAATCATATTTAGCTTGCAAGAAGTCCTTCTTCTGGGGAGGTGATCCATAATGCCCCAGATGGATATGTTCTCCCCAGTAAAATTCAAGAATTCCATCTTCTGTCCATTGATCATAGGAGTTGGCAACAGAATTCCCTGATTGATAACGGCGGGCAGTGATAAAGTATAAAACAATACCAATGACCAAGAGAGTAATGATTATTCCTAGTATTAGAACGACTAAGTTCATTAGAATGCATCCTTTAATTGACAGCTATTTTGTTTCTAGCATACTTAATCAAGATTATCCGAGTCCCTAGCAGGAGGATGATGAACTGTAAAAGCGCAATCAAGGCAATAGATTTGCTAAGATAATAGACCCTATCACTTTCTAGAGTCAGCAATAAGATTAGAATTCTTCCTATGGTTAAAATTATTAGTCGGCAGTCTCTTGGGAGACAAAATGTTTATGATATTGGGGTGGAAACGGATCATAATTTCATTTTAGCCAACGGATTAGTAGCTTCTAATTGTTTCAATAAATCTCACTCTACTGCTTATGCTTATGTTACTTATCAAACTGCCTATTTAAAAGCGAATTATCCCGTCGAATATATGGCAGCGTTGCTAACGGCTAGTAGCAATAATACAGATAAAGTTGAGAAATATATTGATACCTGTCGGCGGATGAAAATTGATGTAGAACCGCCTGATATTAATCGTTCTCAAGTAGATTTTACCCCTGATAATGAAAAAATTTTATTTGGTTTATCAGCAGTAAGAAATTTAGGATTAGGAGCTATTGAAAATATTTTAAAAGCAAGAGAAGAGGCTGGTGGCAAATTTGCTTCGTTGGCAGATCTTTGTGCGCGAGTTGATCTGCATACTGTCAGTCGTCGGGCGTTAGAATCATTAATTTATTGTGGTGCTTTTGATCAGTTAATGAGTAATCGTAATCAATTACTTCATGATTTAGAGCCGATTTTAAGTTGGGCGCAAAGTCGAGCAAAGGATCGCGCAAGTGGTCAAACTAATCTATTTGATAATGCAGGAAATGAAGGAAGTGAAATCAACCATAAAGATGCCCCTAAAGCTTCGCCAGTGGAAGACTTAACAGCTTCAGAAAAGTTAAAACGAGAAAAAGAATTATTAGGATTTTATGTATCAGATCATCCCTTAAAATCAGCACAAAATGCGAATCAATTTTTATCTCCTATTGTCTTAGGCGATAAGGAAACTATTCCGAAAAAAAGGACGGTTAGTGCCATTGTATTAGTGAGTGAAATTAAAAAAATTATTACTAAAAATAATGATCCGATGGCTTTTGTGCAGTTAGAAGATATTTCAGGGCAAATTGAGGGGGTTATTTTTCCGAGTTCTTATGAACGAATTAGCCCTTATTTAGAGGAAGATGCTCGCTTAATTGTTTGGGGAAAAATTGATGAAAAAGAAGATCGCCTACAGATGATTATTGATGATGCTGAACCTGTGGAGCAGGTAAAAATGGTGATTGTCGATTTTGATGTTCAACAAGTGCGCGATCGCGCTAACCAAGAAAAACTCCAAAAACTTCTCAAAGCCAATGCTGCCAAAAAAAATGAGGCAAAAACCCCTGTTATTGGTCGAGTTAAAATGGGGGGTCAACAACAGTTGGTGCGTTTTGGAGAACAGTATTGGGTAAAAGATCCAAGCACTGTAACTGAACAATTACAAGAGGAAGGGTTTGCTGTTAAAGCACAGTCACTTATTTAGTAATGTTTGTCCTTAGGATAATTTTTAGATCACAGTTTCTTTGATTAGTTTGTGAGATAATTCTTCCACATTATTCAAAACCATCATTGCTCCTGCCTCTTGTAGTCGTTGAGCATAATAATTAAGTGGTAATAATCCTTACTAGGGGGATAAACTGTAACTTATATTTTTAGAAATAGTATTAATTATTGCCTAAAGAATTAGCCAACCAACGCCTTAAATCCTGCTCATTTTCTAAATTATATGATGCCAAACCCAATTCATCTAACTGAGAACTGTTTAAGCTCATGATTTCGGCTTGTGTTTGGGAGGATAACTCTCCGAAACGATAAGTTAGTAAGTTAAGGATTAATTCCTGTTTTCCTTCCTGTTTTCCTTCCTGTTTTCCTTCCTGTTTTCCTTCTCGTTTTCCTTCTCGTTTTCCTTCCTCCTTCCAGCTAGTTGTAATTTCCATAATTTCCTCCTTAACTGTTGTTGATTCGATTTGTTCAAATTCTTGATTAAATACTTCCAATTCCCTTGCGCTTAAGCGTAAATAAGTATCAACAAACCCAGAAATGAGTTGCATTCGGGCTGGGTCTAGCTGTAAAGTTGCTAATAAGCGCAGACATTCTAATTTCACACGCGGACGTTCGGCAGGGGCTATGTTCATTTTTGACATTAACGCACAAGCCACTGGATTAGCTTGATTCAGGAAATCTCGCCAGTTTAAACGATTTAACTGAATCACCCGATAATTAAATTGTAAGACTTGGAAATCAGGAAATTCAACTTGGTAATAATGAATCGCTTGTTTTTGCGGTTGGTCATAAGAGAAAATGACGATGGGGTAAATCGGTAAATTGAATTTTTCATGCAACCGTGCAAAGTAGCGGAACATTCTTTGGTTAAAGTTGCTTTCGGAGGAGGCTTGATTTTCCAAATGAATGAGAAAATAAGAATCTTCCTCTTGAAACCGAACTTCTGCTAATAAATCGGTTTCGTAGCGTTCTCCCCTTGTGACATCGGTAAAGACTTCTTTATCCTGAAAGGTGACGGATTCAGGTTCAAGATAGTCTAAAACTTGCGGAAAGAAAAGTTCTAGAAATTCGAGAAAAAAGGTGGAAATTAATTCTTTGAATAGACGATCATGGTCGATCGCGTCTTGGTTTGCCATTTTTTGATTTGCTTATAGCGCGATCGGTCTTGTGATATCGGATCCCATTATTAATGGAGAACTAAAAACGGTCGGTAGCGACTCGGGTTATTTAAGTTGTAATCAAGTTTTGGATTACCTGTTGAGATAACTCTTCCACATTGTTCAAAACCATCATTGCCCCTGCCTCTTGTAGTCGTTGAGCATAGTCTTGTGACCGCGAGGAGGAAAGAACATGAGGGGGTAACACCCCAATGGCAAGCCAAAGACGCTCAGGTTGCGCGATTTTCGCTTTTGTAATGGTTTGCATATCAGCAACCGTATCGCCCACATAAACCACAGGTAAGGTATTTTCCTCATATAATTGCGCGATCGCGCTAAATAAGCCTGTGGGATCAGGTTTTCCGGGGGCATCCTCCATAGCGACTAAAACAGGAGATAATAATTCTAAACGGTGTTGTAAGACATATTCAGCGGAATCTCGGGTTGCGCCGCTAAAAAACCCCCATAAGATGTTATTTTCTGTCAGGCTATCTAAATAATTTTTACTCATCAAAAGGGGTTCTTGAGCAATATAACCATTCCAATTGTGAGAATCACTCCCTCGATAGCGAGACTGGAAAAAAGCAACTAATTCCTCATAGTCAATTTCTAGATTTTTCCTCGGTTTGCCTTGTCCTTCAAAATAGCGATAAATTAGCTCTCGCGAGGCTTCCCAATCATTATTCCAAATGCCTTCCCCCTTGAGATCATCAATTGCCTCAGGAGTAGGACGATAAGCCCCTTGAGTAAATTGTTCGACGGTGTCAGCGAGGGCGCGTCGATAGGAACCAGCCACATCGCGCACCACTCCATCAATATCAAAAATTATAATTGCTTGCGGTGATGACATGAAGAAAATCCGTTAAAATGAAGGACTGTACAATTAGAAAGAATGATTGAACTCAATGGAAGCCGTAGAAATTTCTTCTGAATCGCGTTTTATTTTAAAAGTTCTCTGGTTAGATGAAAACGTTGCTGTCGCAGTTGATCAAGTAGTTGGAAAAGGAACTAGCCCGTTAACCGCTTATTTCTTTTGGCCCCGTAATGATGCTTGGGAACAGCTAAAAGAGGAGCTAGAATCGAAAAGCTGGATTTCAGAAGAAGAAAAAATTGAGTTGCTTAATAAAGCAACAGAAGTGATTAATTATTGGCAAGAAAATATTAAGCATACTCCCATGGCTGATGCCCAACAGCATTTTCCCAATGTTATCTTTGCCGGGAGTAATTAACCAAATGAGAGGGGATCAGGTGAGTTAATTATGTCACTATCTCCCTTCCCCTCCATAAAAATTTATTATGCTGGAGCTTTGCCAGTGGCTGCTTGTAAGCGCGATCGCGCTTTCTTTAGAGCCTGAGTTGCCTGAATAATCTCTTGCCGTTGATCGCTACTTTGGGCAACTTCTAAACGTTGTTTCGCTTGATCATAGTCTTTTTGCGCTTCTTCTGGATCAATATTATCTCCCCGTTCCGCACTATTGACTAAGATCGTGACTTCATCTTCTTCCACTTCAACAAAGCCACCTGCAAGAGAAATACTCAGCCAATCCTTTTGGGGACGTAACCGCATTACCCCAACATCTAAGGCGCTTAATAGGGGAGCGTGACCACTTAAAATTCCTAATTGTCCTGTGGTACTCGGTAAAATAATTTCTTCGGCTGTTGCATCCCAGACTGTATTATCTGGGGTAATCACACGCACATTTAAACTCATTTTATTTCTTTCAATTAATGATTAACAGCTTAATTTAAGAGGGAGAGGGGGAGCAGTTCCCCTCGAAAGCCCTTAGTTGGCAATTACTGCTCTTCTTTCATTTTTTGGGCTTTTTCAATGGCTTCTTCGATGTTTCCGACTAAGTAAAACGCTTGTTCAGGGAGATCATCGAGTTCACCAGAAAGAATACGCTGGAAGCCTTTAATGGTTTCTTCCAGGGTGACATATTTCCCAGGTGCGCCCGTGAAAATTTCTGCTACAAAGAAGGGTTGGGATAAGAAGCGTTCAATTTTACGAGCGCGGTCAACGGTTAAACGGTCTTCTTCTGAAAGCTCGTCTAAACCGAGAATCGCAATAATATCTTGCAGTTCCTTATAGCGTTGTAGAGTTGCTTGCACTTCACGAGCAGTATTGTAATGCTCTTCACCAACAATGTCAGGTTGTAGCATGGTGGAGCTAGAATCAAGGGGATCAACCGCTGGGTAAATTCCTTTTGATGCTAACGCCCGTGAAAGTACCGTGGTCGCATCTAAGTGAGCGAAGGTTGTTGCTGGGGCGGGGTCGGTTAAGTCGTCTGCAGGAACGTAAACCGCTTGAATGGAGGTAATTGAGCCTTCTTTCGTGGAAGTAATACGCTCTTGTAAATCTCCCATATCTGTCCCAAGAGTGGGCTGATATCCTACCGCAGAGGGCATCCGTCCTAACAGCGCCGAAACTTCCATCCCAGCTTGCACAAAGCGGAAAATGTTGTCCACAAAGAGGAGAACGTCTTGCTTACCAACATCTCGGAAGTATTCTGCCATGGTTAACGCCGTTAAGCCCACGCGCATTCTTGCACCTGGTGGCTCGTTCATTTGTCCATAAACCAGAGCCACTTTTGACTGGGTGAGATCATCGGCGTTGATCACGTTGGAATCGAGCATTTCATTGTAGAGGTCATTGCCTTCGCGAGTGCGTTCTCCCACACCGCCGAATACAGAAACCCCACCATGGGCTTTAGCAATGTTGTTAATTAACTCCATGATGATGACGGTTTTACCGACACCAGCACCACCGAATAAGCCCGTTTTACCACCGCGTCGATAGGGGGCAATTAAGTCAATAACTTTAATCCCTGTTTCAAAAATAGAGGGTTTGGTTTCTAAGTCGGTGAGTTTGGGAATGGGGCGGTGAATGGGGAACTGATCATCGGATTTGACATCCCCTTTTTGGTCAACCGGTTCTCCAAGAACGTTAAAAATGCGACCGAGGGTGGCTTTTCCAACGGGAACACTAATGGGCGCACCCGTGTCAGTAACGTCCATTCCGCGTACTAAACCATCTGTTCCACTCATCGCCACAGAACGAACAACGCGATCGCCGAGAAGCTGTTGCACTTCGCAAGTAACTGCAACATCATTTCCCGATTCATTTTTTTCTTCAATACGGAGGGCATTATAAATTTCAGGTAACTCACCTGTGGGAAATTCTACGTCAACCACCGGACCGATGATTTGCACAATCCGACCGACGTTTGTTTTTGTTTGAGTGCTGACCATGCTTACGCTTAAATTTTGTATGAATTTACTATCTTTAATCTACTGTATTCGACTTTGGGATTTTCTACGAGACTCATGGCCGATAAAAAATGGTTCAGTCTTGAGTTACCATCCTAGCCTTCAAAGCGGTAAAGAAGAATAGGACTTACCCCAAAATCTTTGCGCTTAGATTCTATCATGTTGATGACCGATTGGGAAAAGATGAAGATGAGACTAGAGACTCACTGCAATTCGGTTTAAAATATGAACGCAGTCCATTGCTTTATTATTCTTTGTGGAATCTACTTACAATCTCCAAACCTATCTCGATATTGCAACTGAGGCAGCTTTAGCAGCGGGTCAAGTTCTCCAAGATTATTGGGGAAATTTAAACCAGGTGGAAGAAAAAGGACGATCAGGAGATTTAGTGACTAATGCCGATCGCGCTTCAGAGAAGGTAATTTTAGAAATTATCCAACGTCATTTCCCAGATCACAGCGTTTTAGCTGAGGAGTCTGGACAACAAGGAGAAGCTCAAGCCGAGTATCTTTGGGCAATTGACCCCCTTGATGGCACAACTAATTATGCTCATCAATACCCGATTTATGCGGTTTCCATTGGTTTAATTATTAATGGCGTTCCGGAGGTGGGAGTGGTCTATAATCCTGCCCAGGGAGAATTATTCCGTGCGGCTACGGGGTTAGGTGCAACATTTAATCGTCGCCCGATGCGAGTTTCTACCACAAAAACCCTAGAAGACAGTTTATTAGTAACCGGGTTTGCTTATGATCGCCGTGAAACAGAAGATAATAATTATGCAGAGTTTTGTTATCTCACTCATTTAAGCCAAGGGGTACGTCGTAGTGGTTCGGCAGCCTTGGATTTAGCCGCGGTTGCAAGTGGGCGTATTGATGGTTACTGGGAACGAGGACTTTCTCCGTGGGATATGGCTGCTGGTATGGTTCTGGTTAGGGAAGCACAGGGAGAAGTTACGGCTTATGATGGAGGTGATGTATCTTTAGCGGCAGGGCGAGTCGTTGCAAGCAACCAAGTCCTACATCAACAGTTAACTGAGGCTTTAAGTAATACCCCGCCTATAAAAATAAAACTAAGCTAAAAGTTAAGTTTTTTTGCCAACTTTTGACTCAGAGGAGTTTCCCATGCCAACAATTCCGCCTATAAAATGTGGATTATTTCAGTTTGATATCACCGACTATCATGCCATTTTAGGAGTTCCCCTTGGGGCTTCTCCGGAAGAAGTACGCAAAAATTATCTGAAAGTGACTCGGATTCTTTTTCCTGATGTTAGGAAGTTAGAAACCCAAGAGGAGGAAAAATTAGCGGATCAATTACTGTCTAAACTGGTTAATCCTTCCTATGAAACGTTGGTGAAAGATCAAGCGGCTCGGCGGGATTATTTGTTAGTGTTAGATCAAATCAGCGATCGCGCTTCCAACCTTGGAGAAAGCATCCTCAAGAGTAAAGCAGCCAAAGAACTTTTAAGCAGTGGTGAAACTAAAATTGATCTAAATTATCGCAAATATTTAAATACTATTGCAAAAAAAGAATATCAAGAAATTCATAAAACTCTAGAAAGAATTGCCTTAATAAGTGAATTTAACTTAGTTTACTTAATGCTAAAGAGTGATAAATTAACTACAGAAACAACTCCTTCTTCTGCAACTCAAAAAACTTCACAAAAAGAAATTGAGGAAGTTCAAAAGGAAAATCAGGAAACAACACCAGAAGAAACAACTGCCAATTTAATTGATCCCTATCTGCGTCGAGCGCAAAACTTTATTAATAAAAAAGACTATCAAAAAGCAGTAATTGATTTACGAGAAGCTCTCAAAATTGACTCAAAAAATGCTAAAGCTCATACCCTTCTTGGTTTAGCTTATGTTAAGCAAAATCAGTTAGGAATGGCAAAAGTGCATATTAATAAAGCCCTCCAACTTGATCCAGAAAACGAGATGGCTTTAGAAGGAAAACAGGTTTTACAACGTCTTTCAGGGGATTCCAAGGGGAGCAATAGCAGTGGCAAAAAAGAGTCGAAGGAAAAATCCAATAAAGGTGGTGGTTTACTAGGTGGACTCTTTGGTAAGAAAAAGAAAAAGTAATCCCATGTTTAACAAGTGAGATTACAGCAAGGAAAAGTTAATTATTTTGATTTTTATCCCAATCTTTATGAAATTTTATTAATGCTTGTTTCTTCTTATTACTATATCCAGTAATTCCTCTTTCTTTGGCTAGATTCTTTAATTGATCTACTGTCATGTTATTTTAATTTGGATCATTTGCTAGTTTTTCTAGAACGTAATTAGGAGTATTAGGATTAGCAGCAACTTCTTCGCGTACCCAATGATGTTCATCTTCTGCTAGTTTTTCTAAAATTGGAGCAGGAGTCTTCTGGTTTCTTGCCACTCGTGCGCGTACTTCAGTATCTTCATCAGTCGCTAACTTATTAAAAATTTCGTTTGAGAGATCACTTCTTCCCGCTATCTCAGCTCGTACAAAAACTGGGGATTCAAAAGCCAACTCTTCTAATATTTGTGATGGAAGATTTTTATATTTTGCGATACTCTCACCAATTTCGGGATTGATAGACCATGCGAGGGATCTCAGCACTCTTGGAGAAAGTTCGTCTAACCTTTCTGCAAGATCTTCATCATAATCGTGGTAAATCAGCTTCTCTAAATCCGAGTCAATTTCTTGCATATCCAGCTTCTGAAAAGCAACTTCTTCTCGTACATCCAAATCTTCATCATCCTCTAGAATTTCCAGTAATTCAGGTGAAATATAGGGATTTTTAGCAACTTCAAGACGCACTTCCCAGTGTTCATTTTTAGCAAGTTTCTCAAGTGATTCTTCTGATGTATTGGGATTTTTGGCAACTTCAAGACACACTGTCAAGTTTTTACTATTAGCAAGTTTCTCAAGTAATTCCTCTGGAGTTTTGGGGTCGCTGGCTATTTCCCGTAACCAAGTAGCTACTTCTTCTTCCTCTTCAATATCGCTTTCCAGGAAGTTTTCTAATAAATTTTCTCGTAACTTTGGTGAAATGTCGGTATTATTAGCAACTTGAAGACAAATTTTAGGGTCTCCACAATTAGCGAGTTTTTCAAAGAACTCCTCTGGAGTGTTTGGATCGCTAGCGATTTTTTGTAAACGGTGTACTGAATAACTAGGATGATCCAGAACTGCCTCTACTACATCATAATCAGCATCAACAATAAGCCAGTCCAAAACTGTCAACGGAGTCTTCTGGTTGATTGCCACTTCTGCGCGTACCCGATAATGTTCATCTTCTGCTAGTCTTTCGAGAAGGTAATCAGGAGTCTTCTCGTTACTTGCCACTTGTTCGCGAATCCACGAACTTTGATCATTAGCAAGACAAGATAAAATTTCTTCTGACGTGGCTTTATCTTGAGCTAGTTTTTCTCTATCTTCTAAACTCACTAAATCTAATAATTTTAACCCCTCTTCACCGTAGTTATGAAGTTGGTGTAATGCAATGAGTCGTATTTCTTGATCAGCGCTGTTTAAGTTTTCTTTCAGTGTTTCGAGTCCAGCAGAATGTTCTGTTACGATTTTAAGCTTTTCTAAGAGTTCATTAGTTATTCCTTCCATTTCAGGAAGAATTTGATTAATAAAAATCTGGTGAATCGCTACCATGGCATAAGTATCTTGTTCAGAATAAGCCTTTAAATCGGCGAGCATTTTCTCTCTTTGATTACCAGCTTTTCCCTGAATCACTAAATCCCAGAGCGCTTGCGCCTCGTCTCCTCCCTGTATATCTAAGTTGTCGTAACTCATTTCTGGAACTAAGACAGGTAACACTTTTTTTAGAGAGGTTGAACCGCCAAAGTCTGGGTGCTGATAGTCATCTTTAAAAATTTTCCATTGATCCCATAACCGTTCTTTAATCTGATTTAACTGCGTGCTATACTCTGGAAATTGCTCGGCTAATTCTCCCAAACGTTGCGCTTCAAAAGACTGATAGTAAACAATAATTGAGCCTTTTTCCCCTAGCGTCTCTAACAGGGATTCAATAACTTTTTCTCTGGGATCAGTTTCATTTTCGTGTAAATAAGTGTGATACTCTAACTCGCCATTTTGATGGAGAATATGACAACTATATTGAAACGGGAAATGTTGATAAGGTTGTAATCCTTCAAAGCGGGGAATCGCTGGATCAAGGGTTTCAAAATCGAAGAAATAAAGCGGATACTCTAACTGTGAAAATTTCTCTAAAATCCCCTGTTCATTAATCATTAATTCAGGGTTGAGTTTTTCTCTCACTGCTTCGGCTTGCTTCTCTGTTAGCGGAAAATCCTCAGGTAAATCGCGCAAACTATAGATTCCTTGTGCGATCAAGTCATTAATTTGATCCAGTCTTCTTCCTCTCAAGTTGGGAATGCTTAAAATAGTTGGCTCTTCGATTCCTTCCCAACAAAAAGATTTAAATGGACAGGGATAAGGCTTTTCGCAATGTTTCCCGATGTTAATATCAGGAATTTCCTCTCTCTCTAAAGTGTTTTGGGAATGACGAATCAGTTGAGGAAGATTAGAAAAGACTCCTTTTATTTGCTGAGTCACGTCTTCTCTGATCAATAAATTGGAGAAGTCTGGATAAACACAATCCCTGTTAATATGCATTACTTGGATATTACTTAGGAAGAGATCATTCCCAGCTAACACATATTTTTGAATTGCTAAATCTTGGAGATGTTCATCTTTTACTTTCGTCGATGATTTAACTTCAATGAGTTGCCATTTGTCTGATTCTTCTCGTAGGAGAATGTCGCATCGTATAACAATATTATCGAACATGAAGGTGGCTTCAAATAAACATTTTTCACCTTTTTCTATGGCGTTTTGTGTTTGCTCAATTTGATCTTCGATGGTTTCACCTTCAATGAGGGTTCCTTGGGGAAAATACTGACGAGCATAAGCTCCCACTTCCAAGCCTTGTTCAATGCGTCGCTGTTGACTATAGGAAAGTTCTTCTCTTGCTTCTCCCTGATACGTTTCCAGCCATAGACGTTTCTGACATTGAGAAGCTGATAACAATTTGGACTTAGTTAAAAAACTAATCATTGCTTAATTGTAATCTAAATTATTTATGTTGAATATAGTAGCAGATTTTTAGTTCATATCCACTGACATTTTTACTGAATTTATAAGCTGTACTGAAAAATTTTTGTTTTTGATTATCTTAGGTAGAAGCTAAGAGGCTTTGTAAACGTAACAGGTTTCCACTTCCTAAATATAGTAAGTCTCCTTTTCCTAATAAATAAGCGGCTTCAGTTTGATTTCCCCCTAAAATAATCTTGGAATCTCCTTCGCTATTGGTTTTTAAAGCGACTCGTCCGGGAAGATTAGATCGAATAATGGGAGTGACAATTTTAGCTTCTGGGCGTTGTGTAGAGATAATTAAATGAATCCCTGCTGCTCTCGCCATTCCCCCTAGCCGTTTAATACTAGATTCGAGTTGTTTGGCAATTTCTTTATCTGCCATAAAATCGGCATATTCATCAAAAACACAGACTAAATGGGGAACAGGGTTTTTTCCTTGTTGAGTTAACTGTTGATTATAACGTTTGAGATCAGCACATTTTGCCTTTTCTAAAAGGTGATAACGTTCCTCCATTTTGCTTACTAATTCTTCCATAAATTCAATAGCGCGATCGCGCTCCTTAATAATTGGAGACATTAACCAATCACTATTTTCAAAATCAGGGAATGTTACCCGTTTCGGATCAACTAGTGCAATTTTTACCTGTTCTGGTGTATGGCGTTCAATTAAACTTAATACCAGAGATTTGAGAAACTCACTTTTACCACTTCCTGTTCCTCCTCCCACTAAAAAGTGGCAAGTATTCGCATCAGATAAGTCTGCTTCAATTAGCTTTCCTTCTAAATCAACACCAATAGCAATTTTAATGTCAAAACCATTATTTTCTCTCTGAATATAATCTTGAAATGGAAGAACTTGACGCTTTTCTCGGGGCAAATCAACACTAATATAACCTGCTTGAGGCGCAATCAATGGTAAATTAGACAACCCCATTTGAACTTGAATATCTGTCGCCCGATTCAGAATAGAAACTACTTTTACCCCTAAATGAGGTTTTAATTTTAATCGAATAAATGACGCACCAACAATTGCCCCTTGATAGTCCACACCAACCCCATAAGCCTGTAAAATGTTTTCTAATTGCTTTCCTAATTCTTCAGTTTCAATAGGCTCATCGGAAGGAGTTATTATTTCTTCTTCTTTTTCTACTGCAGGTGAAGGAATAATTTGATTTTCTTTTGGGAAATAACTTTGACACGTTTCTTTTTGTGGACAAATTGGGCAAAGTTTTTCAGGCTGATTGGTTTCAGGCGGTGGATCAGGTTGTGATGGCTCCCATTGTAGCCAATCTCGCATTTGTTGAAGTTTAAATGGAGTTAATTCGTGAACCGTATCTTTGAGCTCTTCCCAAGTATAGTAATAATTTTTAAACTCAGGTAAAACACAATAAACGGCACTATCTACTGGCTGTTGTTTCTGTAAATGTAAAATATAACTGTATAAAGCAACCTGTGCTAACTGGGCAGCAGAATCAACGGGCGCGTAGGTTTTATACTCAACCATGCAAAAGCGATCTTTTTTTAAGTCACGGATTAAAGTGTCAAATTTTCCTTCGATTTTTTGCGTTTTCTTTTTCGGGAGGGGATAATCACAAGTCATTGAAAGTTCTTGCGAGACAAAAGTTTTACTAATGACATTATGGTAATTGGAGTAAAAGCGATTACTCACTAATAATTCAGCCCAATGGTTAATTAATCCTCTTAACCCTTCCCACACTTGTTGCAAAGCAGGAACAGTTTCAGGTTTACTTGTGGCAACTTTCTCTAAAATAGGGAAAAAAGTCTGTTCATAAAAAAGACGTTGCATCTCTTGAGAAATGTATTCAACATCTAAGTCTTTAGCACTAGGCTTAAAAAGTTCTTTAAACTCAGGATTTGTTTTAGCTAGTTTAATAAATTTATCAGCCAATTTATGAAAGGGTTGACCAATTCCTTTCGGTTGATTACTAGGAACAAATAATGTTCTACCACCAAAGTGCTTACTTAAATAAAATAAGCGAGGACATTCAAATGCAACTCGAACATCACTAACCGTAAATTTAGGAAAAGAGTTTTGATCTGACATTGGCTTAAAATTGAGTAAATACTGATGAACATGAGCTAAATACACAACATCCATTTCAGCATAATATAATTGCTTTTCACTCAGCGGGCGTGTACCCCAGTCACTTGTCTGCTGTTGCGTATCAACTTCATTTTTGGAAAATTGACAAAGTTCAATGGCAAGGGTTTTAAGTTTAAGATTAGACGTTCCTAGATTCTTTTTTGATATCTTTTGAGCAATTTTATAAGTACAGGTAATATTTTTGGCTGTATCCTTTTCTAAATATTTTAGATCAAAGGCAGCGTTATGAAACACCTTTTCAATGGTTGCTTCTCTTATAATCTGCTGGATAAACAGATTAATTAATTCAGGCTTTTCTAACACATCTAAAACATAAGCATTATTTCCTGAGGTTTCCTTCGGATCACTCAAAACTTGAATCAGGGAGAGTTTAGGATTAGAGGTTTGCCAATCGGCGATTTCTGTATCTAACCAGAGAATAGAAAATCCGCGGAGCTTGTTGATGATCTCTTTAATGCTTTCAGGCTGATTAAAATACATTTTTTGTTTTATTTTGGTAAGCAAATGCTTTGTTCTTCTGGTTTAGCTTGAGGATTGATAATTTTAATCTGTTGTTCATCAATTAAGGTTTTGAGAGCGCGATCAATCTCTTCTTGACTTACTTCATCTTGAAATTGGCTTAAAGTTTTATCAATTACCGCTTGTCTGCCAATAAATAGCTGAGTTTTAACTAAATTTGATAGAAATTCCTGAATTTTCCTAGGTCTTGATTCGGTGGATTATCATCCTCATTGTTATTTTTATTATTATTCTTATCTTCATCCTTATGATTATAATTGCTAAATTCTTCATCTTTCTGGATAAGATTTAATCCCTTTAGCAAATCACAATTTTTCAAAACGCCAGCTTGACAAACTAACTCTTGCAGTCTAATAATATTTGGGTTTTCATAGCCTACAGTTAAATTTTTATTTGTAGCATAACTATAAAGATTGTGGTAAGTGGCTAAAATTTGCACTGATTTTAAGTCTGGAATAATATGATAATTGGGAGAAAAATTAAATATTTTTTGGTATAGCTTATAGCCTTTATTTTTTTTGTTGCCAATACTTCTAGCCCGAATTAAAACTAATTTTTGATATAATTTATCATTTAATAATTTTTCACAAGATTTCATTAATGTACAAAAACTTCCGAGATTAGCCTCTTCATACCAAATAACTCCGATTTTGTTACTAAAACGATCAAAATAATAAAATGACTTAGTAGCAAAAGAGTTTCCTTTATTAAAAATATCAAATTGAATGGAACTTACTTGTAAGGCTTCCATTACGTTTTTTAGCATATTAATTAATTCAGCAGAAGATAATTGGCTAACCTGTTTTATATTACTTTCATTCTTATTTAATTCTTCTTGCCAAAGTAACTTAAAGGAGGCAATCGCATCAGGTTCAATAATTTGACCTGTTTTGTACTTTTGAATAAGCTGATGACCAGCTCTTAAAGCACTTCTGGGATTGCCTTTTCCACTAGGAAAATACAACCTTAAATCTTGTTCAGTTAAAGGTGCAATATTAGACTTAGGCTGAGGTTGAACTTGCTGATGTAAAGGAGAAAGACGAGTTGACCATAATGATTTAATTTGTTCTGATGTGATTGGCTTTAAATTGATCGTTTGATTAATGGGGGATTTTAAAGATGACTCTATAAACCCCTCATAAGATTGCCATGTATCAGTAATGACGCTAACAATGACCAGAAAGTTTTTCAATTTCTGAGTTTTAATGATCATGTTTAATTTAAGAATTGACTCTAGTAAGTCTTTCCGATTATTACTGATATCAATTTCATCAAAACATAATACAATGGGGAGTGTTGAACTTGA
Organism: Euhalothece natronophila Z-M001; assembly: GCF_007904085.1. GTDB lineage: Bacteria > Cyanobacteriota > Cyanobacteriia > Cyanobacteriales > Rubidibacteraceae > Halothece > Halothece natronophila. The sequence continues at coordinate 3,013,098 of NZ_CP042326.1, read as the reverse complement.
AATACGACTAAAACTAGCGAGAACATCAATAGCATCTTGTTCTGTTTTAATTCTTTCTTTTGTTCCTAAGGCTTTAGCATCTTCCTCATCAATGTCATCTCCTTTTAACCAATCACAAGCGATATAATATAATTCAGGTTGTGTTAAAGCGTACAAAACCCTAAAAAAGGCATTTGGCTTCCATATACCACTGGGATAAGCTGCCTTCATATTACTAACAAAGGCTTTTTGTTGTCCTTGTAATTTCTCGAAAACTCCTTTATTTTGCTTGTTAATAATGTTTTTTAACCATAAGAGTAATTGTGATTCTTTTTCCCCCTCTGGAATAAACATTAAACTTTCAATTGTTTTACGAAGTGTATATTGAAAGATATAATCATTTTGAATGGACGCAATAATATGGGCAAAAAAGGCTTTATTATTTAATTTTTTCTTAAGTTGACCTAAAAGATGAGTTTTTCCAGAACCGCTATCTCCTTTTAATAAAATTGTACGACTTGTTTTATCCTTTGCTACTTGTGCTAATGTTGTTGCAATTGATTTAATTTCCTCTTGGTGAATCGAATTAACCGTTAATGTTGGTGATTGCTCTTCTTCCCAAAAGTTCCCTTGTTTAAAACTAACTGTGTCAAAAGGATTAATAGATTGTTTAATAATTGTATCTAAGTCTGACATATTTGAAAAAGTTAGCGAACGACTTGTATGAAAAATAAAGAACCACCAATAGGTTGTGGGATCCCTGCTTGTATTTGTTTTTGAGTATAGTGTTCTGCTTCAGTTAAAGAACTTAACTGGATTTTGTCATTTTCTTCTAAACGATAAAGGGCTTGATCGAGTTCCTCTCTTTTTAATGGGGGTTGGAGTTTATCCCGTAAGTAGAATATCGGTAAATAATTATTGGTATTGTATTCTTTATCTAATTGAATAATTAACTCCAAAATTTCGGAATCGCTTAATTGATGATGATCTGGTTCGGGTTTTGTCTCTGTTATCACGGAAGATTGATGTTGGCGTAAAAAGTTAATGTAATTCCCCAACATATCTAAAGTAAATGTTGGACTTGTTCCCTTAGGGTTATATTCCTTTAAGAGAAAGTGTTTTCCTGCTTCGTTTAGAGTAATGGTTTCGGGCTTGGCTTGCGCGACGGCAATAAAGCCACGATCAATTAAACTGTTAATTAGCTTATTCCGTTCTTCAGTAGGTTTTACTTTAGTCTCAGCTTCGGTCGTTTTTATTGTTCTCGATTGACAACGGTTGAGAATTTTGAGTTCTTTCTTACTCATCGGGACTTCTGAAGGATCAACCTTAAGTAGAGCTTTTCCCGAAGGCGTGATTTTAATTTTTTCGATGGTTTCAGTTAAATCAACCCAACCGCGATCGCGCAATTGATAACAAATCCGATTACATTCTGAAATTGTACTTTTAGAGTTAGGTTTCACTGCTCTAATTTTAGCGTTATATCCTTCTTCGCCTAGAAGTTTGAGAAGCATTTTTAGCTGTTTAGTTTCAATTTTAGTTTCCATTGTTTAAGTAAAATTAAGCAAATTGATAGATTCAGATAGCTTGAGAAAGCAATTGAGTTGATACTTACTGACTAAGGACAAGAGCTTGTAGTAATTGATTATAACTTGGCATTCTCCTAAATCATCTTACTTGAAAGATTAAAAATTTACCTTTGCTGTCACCTCCATTAGCCAAGGATGCGCCTTCCATAACCCGTAAGTAAAAAGAGCAACGCCTAAATAAGCTGGACGGAGAAATTCTTGTAATTTTAAAGTTTGACGACCTTGTAAAATTGCTAAAAAAGGAATCACTGAAGTGCGTTCTTTTGCCTCTAAAAAGGCGTTTCCGTAACGATTTGTTAAGCGACGATCACCGTGCCAAACCCCAAACAAATGATGAGCAATTAATCCCAAAGAAGTCACTAAGGTAAAAGATGTTCCTAGCCACAACGTATGGGCGATACACCAAATAATTTGTCCCACCATTTGCGGATGACGGGTAATGCGAATAATTCCCGTTTCGTAGAGATGAACTTGCGGTTTTTGAATCGCGGCAATTTCTAATAAATTAAAAGTTGCAGGATAGAGAAACAGAAACGAAATCGCTGAGAGCGTCCAAACCAGATAAAACACCCCAGGTTGCCCTTGCACTTGCCATAATTGTAGGCCATCGTAGCGATGATTAAAAAAGTAAACGATTAAAATAACAGCTAGGGGGATGCTAATGAGAGCAAAGCCCACGCGATAGAGACGCGCCCCGATTAGTTTTTCTGCCCACGGGCGTAAAGCGGCTAATCCGCTATGGGCAACTGCAAATCCTAAAAGTAACCCTAACATAACCCAGTGACTACTGGTGAACCAAGATGTTTCCATGATGCTATCACACTCATTACCGTCTCTCAATCAATCCTAGCGAAACTCTCCTTAAATCAAGAGGATTTCGTGTTAATGTCAATTCAGAAGAGATAATTATCTTCAATTGTTGACGTAGAATCTCTTAACTTTATCCCTTGTATTCTTCTAGCTTTGGCGAGATGTCAGACTTACCGTTTTCTTTGGATCAATTGCGAATCTTAAAAGCGATCGCGGCTGAGGGTAGCTTTAAACGTGCTGCCGATACCCTCTATGTTTCCCAACCTGCGATTAGCTTGCAAATCCAAAATTTAGAACGACAGATGAATGTTCCCTTATTTGATCGCGGGGGGCGACGGGCGCAACTCACAGAAGCAGGACAACTACTACTTACTTATGGTGAGAAGATTCTCTCTCTGTGTCAAGAAACCTGTCGCGCGATCGAAGATTTAGAAAATCTACAAGGAGGAACCTTACTCATTGGTGCCTCACAAACAACTGGAACGTATCTCTTACCGCGAATGTTAGGGACTTTCCGACAGAAATATTCAGATGTCTCTGTGCAGTTACAAGTTCATTCGACACGGCGTACCTCTTGGAGTGTCGCCAATGGACAAGTTGATTTAGCGATTATCGGTGGAGAAATTCCCACAGAATTACAAGATACCCTCGAAATTTTTCCCTATGCTGAGGATGAACTCGCCTTAATTATGTCGGGTTCCCATCCCATGGCAAAAGAAACGGCAATTCCCAAAGAAGATTTATATAAACTTAATTTTATTACCCTTGACTCGCAATCAACAATTCGCAAAGTCATTGATCAAGTTTTAACTCAGTCTGGAATTAATCCCAAGCGTCTGAATATTGAGATGGAATTAAATTCGATTGAAGCGATTAAAAATGCGGTCCAGTCTGGCTTAGGCGTGGCGTTTGCGTCCATTTCGGCAATTGAAAAAGAATTACAAATGGGAACTCTTTATCGTATTAATATTGAAGAAGTAGTGGTTAAACGGAGACTTTCGTTAATTATTAATCCCCATCGCTATCGATCTAAAGCTGCTGCTGCCTTTATTCAAGAAATTTTGCCACAATTCTGTACAAATGGCTGGTTTACTGGAACAGAAGTTACGCCTCATCCTGCCCATGATCCCAGCCAACGCCCTTTTCCAGAGTCAGTAATTGAAAATTCTCCTTATCCTGAAATAACCTAATAGTAATTATTCAGTTTAGCCCCATGAAAACTTACTGCACTCGTCCAAACTGTTCCCAGCCGATTAATGAGTTTTCTGAGTTAGATGATCGCGCTGAGTTACAAACCAGTCAACAAAAATATTGCAATTGTTGTGGAATGCCTCAAATTTTAGCAGGGCGATATATTCCGCAACAACTCTTAGGAAAAGGGGGGTTTGGGGCTGCGTATCTCGCAATTGATCGTTATAGTACCCAGCTTCGTCAATGTGTGGTTAAACAATTTCAGCCTTCTGCTAGTTTTCGGGAAAAGCACTTAAAAACAGCCGAGAAATTATTTCGTCGGGAAGCGGAAGTGCTAGAGAGTTTAGGAAATCATCATCCACAAATTCCTGATTTATATGCTTTTTTCCCGTTAATTGCATCAGAAGGAGAAGAGGAAAAGCAATTTTTTTATATTGTTCAACAGTATATTGATGGGGAAACTTTAGAACAAGAGTTGCAGCGAAAGGGAAGGTTACAGGAAGCAGAAATTTGGGATTTATTAGAGAATTTACTGTCTATTTTAAAGTTTGTCCATGAACATAATTCGATTCATCGTGATATTAAACCTTCTAATATTATACGCGATCGCGAAGGAAAGATATATCTGTTAGATTTTGGGGCAGTTAAACGAGTAACAGGAGCAAGCACAGGCAATAATTATTCCACAGGAATTTTCTCAATGGGGTTTGCCCCTCCTGAACAAATGCATGGGCGAGAAATTTATCCCTCTACCGATTTATATGCTTTAGCGGCTACTTGTATGTGTTTACTCACTGGACAACCCATTCAGGAATTATACGATTCTTATAATAATCAGTGGCGGTGGGATATTTGTCCTGAAATTAGTGAGAAACTATGCCAGATTCTGCAAAAAATGCTATTAGCAACCCCTAAAGATCGTTTTGCCTCTGCCGAAGGGGTTTTAAGTGCTTTCAAGGAAGAAGAAAATACAGAAGTGAAAGCACAAATTACTGAGTCTAATGCTTCTGAAGAGTCTATCTTAAAGCAACCTGCTAATTTACAGTCCTTATTGTCAGTTTCTCAACCGCCACAGACTAATCCCCCAGAAAAAAAAGAAGAACAAGAGGTAACTCCTGTACAATCTTCCGAAAAAGATGTTTCCCCCTCCACAGAGAAGCAAGTTTCAGAGAATGCACCAACAGAAGTGAAAACAACCCATCAATCTTCTGTGCGATCAGATCCCCCTCTTGAAAAAACGCCTTCTAAACGTTCTAATTTTCCTTTATGGGAGATTTTAGCCAATGTTGGATTTACAGGTTCAGAAGGAGCTTTATTATTAATCGCTTTAACCAGTGTTTTTTCCTTTCCAGCAATTAGTGTGGGGCTTTGGGGAATGACTATGGGAGGGTTAATTTATGCTCAGTGGAAACGATGGATTGAGAAGTTTGATTTATTAATTTTAGGAGGAATGACTTTAGGATTAGTCATATTTATTCCTCCTTTGAGTAATCCGCCAGCTTTAATCGTCGTGGTGGCAACAGTGGTTGCGGGAGCAGGCGCGATCGCGCTAGTAACCCTTCTCCGTCTCATATTACAACTAATGGCTCGTTGATTTTCTCCTGAACTTCACAAAAATTGTTAAGCTACCAATAAATCAATCACTTTAACTTATTGCTTATGGCGCAAAAGAATGAAAACTTAATTCTAGTGCCAACATTATTAATAACTCTTACTATTCTTAGCGTTGGCGTTTGGTGGCTTTGGCAAAATGTTGATGATAATGAACAATATACAGAAAACACTGATGATTCCTCTCTGAGGGCTCCTAACACCCTTGGAGAAGTTTCAAACGTCCCCTCTGGCTCATTTTCTTATTTCGGTAATCCTGCTTGGGGATCTATACAAGAAGGCATTGATCCCATTATCAGAGAAATTCATCCTCAATTTCAAATTCGCTATAGCACTTTTCTTAGCCAAACTTCTGAGCAAGAGAGTGAAATTGTAGAACAATTAAAAAATAATCAAATCGCTTTTTCCCAAGTCTCTAGCCCACTTACCAATGAACAAGGCGCTACAACGATTGAAGTTGATGGTAATTCCCTTGAGCAAATTCCAATTGCCTTAAATGTTATTGCCATTGCTGTTAATCGCAACTTAGATATTAGCGGTTTAAGTTTAGAACAATTACAAGGCATTTATACAGGAGAAATTCGCAATTGGGAAGAAGTGGGTGGCCCTAATTTAGAAATTATTCCTTACTCTGATCCTGAAGAAGAAAAACTCACTGTCAGATTCTTCTTAGAGGATGTTCTTGATGAAGAAAATTTAAGTCCTGAAGTTGAAACTGTTGAAAATCCTACTGTCGCTCTTAGAAAAGTATCAGAAAATGAAGGAGCAATTTATTATGGTAAAGCTCTACAAATCTTGCGAAATTGTGATATTAAACCCCTTCCTTTAGAAAATCAAGAAAATGAATTAGTTGCTCCTTATCAGGGATCTCTTGTTTCCCCAGAAGAGTGTCGTGAAACAGGAGCAGCCCACCAAATTAACAGAGATGCTTTTCAAAATGGAGACTATCCCCTCACTCGCCCTTGGTTTATTGTTTTTAATAAAAATGGGCGGCATAATGAGCGAGCAGGAAGAACTTATGCCAAACTCCTTTTAACACAACAAGGACAACATTTACTTCGTAATCAAGGATTGATTTCTATTCGTTAGTGTTTAAGCCTGGAGTTGGCTATTATACTGAATAATTTGCTCGCAAGTTTCTACCGAAGCTCGTTGCCTCATCACTTTTACTAAGGCTTGATAGGTTTCCTCATGTCTTTCTAAAAGCGATTTTGCTTGTAGTTTTGCCCAATCTTCTTTTTGTTGTCTTTGACTTTGAGGGTAGCCTAACTCACTTAAGACTAATTGTAACTGAGCGCGATCGTCGGCTCCTCCTTCGGCTTGACCATAGTATAAAATTTCCGCAGCTATACCAGCACACCAAACAGTGCAAAAGCGATCTAACATTAAGTTAATCTGATTGGGCTGAGTACCACTATTCTCTAATGGTGTCGTATCAAATTGGACTCCCCCATTTCCCGGTTGTTTTTGACGAAAGGCTTCCCAAGCTGTGAGACTATAACCCGTAATCGGAATGCCTAAAAAATAAGCGACAAGGAAATGCCCCGCCTCATGATGTAATACTCTTTCTCGTTGTTTTGCTGTAGAAAATAAATCTAGAAAAAGGGTAACTCCACGATTTTCCCAAGCTAATGTATCTACTGTTAGCAACCCCATCACAGTCAAGGTAACTCCAGCAGGATAAATTACGGGAATATTAAAAATGGGAGCAATTAAAGCAAACATGGTCATGGCAAAAACGCCAATCGCAAGTATATTGAGGCTAAGAGGTTGCATAAAACACAAATATTTGGAGCCTAATAACTTAAGAAATGGGAGGAAGAAGTTTCCTCTTCAATGTGATGATAACTCTTCCCATTAGTTTCGTTTTCACTGGGAAGTTGCAGTTGACCATTGGCTGCTAAATCCGTAAACTTCCCAATATTACGGAATTTTTGATAACGTTGTTCTTTTCTCTGCTGTGGTGACAACTGCATCAGTTCATCTAAATTACTAATTAAGGCTTCTTTTAAGAAGTTGGCTGCCGTAATAGGATCAGCATGAGCGCCCCGTACTGGCTCACTGAGAATCTGATCTAAGATGCCGAGGTCTTTTAAGTCCCAAGCGGTAATTTTTAGGGCTTCACAGGCTTGTTCTGACTTTCCTGAGTCTTTCCAGAGAATGGCTGCACAGGCTTCGGGAGTTGCTACGGTGTAAACAGCGTGTTCTAACATTAAAATGCGATCGCCGACACCAATCCCTAAAGCGCCTCCTGATCCCCCTTCACCAATCACCGTGCAGAGAATGGGAACATCTAGACTAAACATTTGTCTAAGATTATAGGCAATGGCTTCCCCTTGTCCCGTTTTTTCTGCTTCTACCCCTGCCCAAGCTCCGGGAGTATCAATGAAGGTGCAAATGGGCATCCGAAAATGGTTAGCGTGTTCCATCAACCGCATTGCCTTACGATAACCACTGGGAGAAGCCATACCAAAGTTACGAGCAACATTATCTTTAGTATCCCGTCCTTTTTGATGCCCTAACATCATCACAGGGCGACCATTGAGACGGGCAATGCCTCCCACTAAAGCAGGATCATCATCGCCAGCGCGATCGCCGTGTAGTTCAAACCATTCCTCACTCATCGCCTGAATATAATCTAGGGTACTAGGGCGACGAGGATGACGAGCTAACTGTAATCTTTGTGCTGGGGTTAAGGTGCTAAAAATTTCCTTACGCAGCTGAACAGCTTTTTCTTCGAGATGTTGAATTTGATCAGAGACATCCACTTGATTTTCTGTGGCTAGTTCACGAATTTGTTCAATCCGTGACTCTAGTTCACATAAGGGCTTTTCAAAGTCAAGTAGAAAGGTTCTGCGGTTTGATTTTGACATAGAAGAGTTGATCAGTCGCTAATAAAATTTTCTTATTTTTAGGAGGTTAACTTATTTATCAAGTAATAATAAAGGCTGAAAGCCATGCTTGCGGGAAGCTTCACCAATCTGATCCATTTTGGTGACTGTAATTTCATTGCGTCCCCAAGAAAAATTAGTGTACCATTTTTCAAACTCCAAAATCATTGCTTCGGCAAAACAAGCAAATAATTGCCGATTTGGGGTTTCCATATTGACTAATTCCATAATCTTCCATTCAATATCAAGGGAATGCTCGACAATTCCTCCCTTTAAGATGGCAATTTCTGGATGTTGAACTTGGGAATCAAAATTTTTCGGATAACCGCCGTCAATAATTAAGCAGGGCTTTTTCAGGGCTTCGGCACTAATTTCTACCCCTTTAGGTAAACTTGCCACCCAAACCACAATATCAGCTTGGCTTAAGGCTTCGTCCATGGGTAGAATTTTACCACGTCCCAGTTCTGATTGGAGAGTATCTAAACGCTCTTGATTGCGAGCTACCAACAGTAAATTTTTAACTGCGGTATTGGTGTTTAACCAGCGACAAACGCCACTGCCAATGTCACCCGTTGCCCCACAAACGGCAATTGTTGCCTGGGAGATATCGATTCCAATTTGTTGCGCCCCCTGCACCACTTGTTGACAAATGATGTATGCTGTATGGGTATTGCCCGTGGTGAATCGTCGAAAATCTAACTCTACATTCCTAACTTGACGGTTATTCTGAAGATTAAAATTTTCAAAAACAATGGAGGAAAAGCCACCAAGGGCAGTAATATCAATGTTGGCTTTTTGAGCCTGCGCCATGGCATTGAGGATTTTACGAATAGCAGCTTTAATGCGACGCTGTGTTAGCATTTCCGGAAGAAAACAGGATTCTACATACTTGCCAGTAATCGTTTCTCCCGTCAAGCTGGTTACTTTAATTTCATCAACAATTTGCGGTGGTGCTGAACACCAAAAATCTAATCCCTGCTCATGATATTCAGGATAGCCAAGCTGTTTAGCAACCTTTTGGGCGTGTTCTAAGCTGGTCAAATGACCGATCAAACCAAACATGAATTTCTCGTGCAACACCTAGCAATCAGGTGGTTATAAATGATAAATCTCGTTTTGGGTCAATTAAACCCACTTCACTAATCTTAAAACTTTTTTGGGAAGAATTAAAGTGTAAGTCATATCCTAGAATCCCCGCGATCGCGAAGATAACTAGGATAATCAATTAGTCACAGGTTTAGCACCAATGACGCTGGTAACGAGAAAAAATTAACCTTCTCGTAAGCCGTAGGCAGACATCCGCATAATTTCACGAGTGTTAAACCCAACGTTACTGAGGGCTTCCCCGTAGGCAATCATAAAGTCTTCGACGAGGGCATCTTTTTCCATCCCTAAGACTTCCGCATCAGCAGCCACTTTGTTGAGCATTTTCCACACGAGGGGAAGATTTTCTTTATTGGCTTGTTCCAATTCTTCCTTAACACTGTCGAAGTTGGCTTTTAACCATTCCTCGCCGTAGTTAAGGTGGCTGTATTCATCTTTAACCACCCCTTCTGTGATTTTACGAGCAAAGGGATCAGCCACAGGAATATAGATGTTATACGCGGCGATCGCGAAACATTCAATAATCAGAGCTTGAATCAATAAGCACGTAACGACTTTCCCTTCTGCGAGGGCTTGCTGAAAGTTTTGGTGCAATTCCGAGAAAAATTCCTGGGCAAATTCCATGTCAGGAGTCACATTCAAGTTTTTGCCACAGGCTTGAAATCCCTTTTTATGTCGTGCTTCCATTTTAGAAAGACGGGTTAACTCATCTTTACTATCCGGAAGCAAGTCTATTAAGTGAATATAGTTGTCTTTTGCTTCTTGTTCCCCTTCAATTACAATAGCATTGATACGACTATAAGCATCTTTATAGGTTTCGCTAGTGTAATCTAGAGTTGGGGTAGTTGCAACATCTGGCATAAGTTTCTAGTCTCCTATGGCTTCTTTACCACCAATAATATATTTAGCTGAGGCGTTTTCGCCAAGATTTTCGGTAATATCGCTTTGAATCTTTCTATAGAAACAATTAGCCTTATCTTATCTATCCTAGTCTATCTTAACTTTCTTTGTGGCAAATGGGTAATTTCAAAACACGATGCGACTCTTAATTTTAATTCTCGGCGCTGGAATTCTCTTATCCCCGATTGCTATCATCTTAATTACATCTTTAGCTCCTGAAGGAACTCCCAGCTATCTTGATATTAATATTGATTCTTTGACTTTAGATAATTACTGGGAAGCATGGCAACAAGCTAATTTTTTGCTTGCTTTTGGCAATTCAGCGTTAGTTGCCCTCACTGTTACAGGTTTTCAATTAATCACTGCTTCGTTGGCAGGATATGCCTTAGCGCGACTCAAATTTCGCGGTCGTCGTATGCTATTGCTAGTAATTTTAGCCACTTTAGTAATTCCATTTCAACTTTTAGTAATTCCGATTTTTTTAGTCTTAAAGTGGGGAAACTTAATTAATACTTATGGAGCGTTAATTTTACCGACTGCAGTTAATGGCTTTAGTATTTTTCTCATGCGTCAGTATTTTACAACTATTCCTATACAGTTAGAAGAAGCAGCGGCTTTAGATGGGGCAAATCGCTGGCAAATTCTTAAAGAAATTATGTTACCTTTGGCGCGACCAGCTTTAGTAACTGTTTTTCTGTTTACCTTTATCGGTGAGTGGAATGATTTATTTAAGCCTTTGGTTTTTACAACTCGTCCTGAGTTACAAACTGTTCAACTCGCGTTAGCTGAATTTCAAGAACAGTTTACCAGTGATTGGTCTTTGCTAATGGCAGCCGTAATTATTGTTACGATCCCTATTGTTATTTTATTCCTTGTTGGACAACGACAATTTGTGCAAGGAATTAGTAGTACAGGAATTAAGGAATAAATTATTCGTCCTTTGTCCTTCGTCCTTTGTTGTTTGTAAACTAATGACTAATGACTAATCTATGTCATAATTTTTTACAGAGTTCTCAGGAATTAAGACAATGACTGAACCTGCTGAAGAAAAAACCCTAGCTGAAGCCGCCCCTTCTCGGTTTGAATGTCGTAGCTGTGGCTATGTTTATGAACCGGATAAAGGTGATAGTGGCCAGAATGTTCCAGCGGGAACAAAATTTGAAGATTTGCCAGAAAATTGGCGGTGTCCAGTTTGTGGGGCCCGGCGCAATGTATTTGATGATATTGGGGCAATTAATGCTCCCTCGGGCTTTCAAGAAAATCTTTCCTATGGCTTTGGGGTAAATCGTTTAACACCCAAACAAAAAAATATTCTCATTTTTGGAGCCTTAGGACTTGGATTTTTAATGTTTATTAGCTTATATGGTCTTGGTTAGAGGGGCAAAACCTGCTACGCTAATTAAGTTGGGATGATTTCCGTGACTAAGTTTGAAGAAAAACAAGCATGAGTAGATTGTTAAAATTGTTTAAGCAGATCGCGCTTTTAGTCGCGATCGCGCTTTTTACGTTCGGTTGTAGTGATGTTCCTTCGACTGAGTCAAACCCTTGGCAAGTTTTGAGCAATATACCAACTGAAGAAAGTCTCCTAGATATTGGTTTTACGGGAAATCCTGATCATGGTTGGATGGTGGGGAACAAAGCCACCTTACTAGAAACCTATGATGGGGGAGACACTTGGGAAGCCAAAGAACTGCAATTAGAAGAAGGGGACAAAGTAGATCTTCTCTCGGTAAGTTTTTACGGGGAAGAGGGTTGGATTGTTGGAGAACCTTCAATCTTATTGCATACCAATGATGGCGGAAAGGATTGGTCTAGAATTGCTCTCAGCAAAAAGCTGCCAGGAGAACCTTACAGTATTACTGCCCTTGGAGAGAATACTGCTGAAATGACCACAGATGTGGGTGCAATTTATAAAACTACTGATGGTGGTAAAAATTGGGAAGCCCTTGTGGAAGAAGCAGTAGGAGTCTCTAGAAATATCTCTCGTTCGGAGGATGGCAAATATGTGGCTGTCTCTGCTCGGGGAAATTTTTACTCCACTTGGACTCCTGGGGATAAGGCCTGGCAACCCCATGAACGAAATACTTCTCGTCGCGTTCAAAATATGGGATTCACCCCTGATGGACGAGTGTGGTTACTCGCCCGCGGTGGTCAAATTCAGTTTACTGAGTCCGAAGACTTTGAGAGTTGGTTAGAGCCAGAATATCCAGAATTTTCAGCCTCTTGGGGGTTATTGGATATTGGTTATCGCAATGAGGATGAGCTTTGGGTTGCCGGTGGCGGCGGTAACTTGTTGTGTCGCTCTCAATCAGAGGGGATTTGGAAAAAAGATCGTGCGGTAGAAGAAGTGCCGGGGAACTTCTATGAAGTGAAATTTATGAATCCTGAAAAAGGATTTATTCTCGGCGATCGCGGCACAGTGTTAAAATATAAGCCTTCTGCTGATGCGGCTTAACCATGCCAATTGTTAAAACATTTCTTATCATATATTAAGTAAGGAAACATTTTTTGTAAAAGGAGAAAGATCTGATGGCAGGAGATACAGGAGAGCGTCCATTTTCTGATATTATTACCAGCGTTCGTTATTGGGTAATTCATAGCATTACTATCCCAATGCTATTTATTGCAGGTTGGCTTTTTGTCAGCACTGGCTTAGCTTATGATGCTTTTGGGACTCCTCGTCCCGACGAGTATTTTACGCAAGAACGGCAGGAATTACCCATTATCAGCGATCGCTTTAAGGCAAGCGAAGAAGTACAAGAATTTAATAAGTAGTTATTCTTAATAAGGAGGAAAAACATGACTACAAATCGTCCCAATGAACCAGTAAGTTATCCTATTTTTACTGTTCGCTGGCTAGCTGTTCATACCCTAGCAGTGCCCACAGTTTTCTTTCTGGGCGCGATCGCTGCGATGCAGTTTATCCAAAGATAGGAGGAATTTATGGTAGATCGCAATCAAAACCCAAATAAGCAACCGGTTGAACTCAATCGGACTTCCCTTTATTTGGGATTATTACTGGTTTTTGTGTTGGGAATTCTGTTCTCAAGCTATTTCTTTAACTAAAACCCATTTAATACTTGTGTCAAAATTGTCTAGATCAATATAGGAGGAAAAAATCATGTCTGGAGACGGAAGAATTCCACTTTGGATTGTTGCAACGATTGCTGGTTTAGGCGTAATTGCTGTGGTAGGGATATTTTTCTACGGGGCTTATGCTGGAGTTGGTTCTGCTGTGTAAGCTGTTTTTAACTTACTGCTGTCAAAAAAACATTAATTAAAATGCTTCAGTTTTGATTAACCTATAAAGGGGTGAAAAACTAAGTTTGAGTTTGTACCTGTGAATTGGCTTTAAACTCCCCTTCCTTTTTTTTGAATCTCCCGTTAAGCGTAACAGCTATAACGGGAGATTTTTGCTTCAATGGTTTATTTTAGATTTTCTTGAGGAATAGTCTCTCAGTACGGGTTAATGTAATCAAGGCAAAAAATGCCTCTGTGTTACTTTATTGAGCTTTATGTTTTTCCAGCAACGCCTGGGCGCGAGGCTTATAAATCAGATAAAACAGCGATTCAATATAACGCAACATATCTTCCCGATTTTCCTTAGAAGTAAAGTTCCAAAAGCCGTAAATTCGAGCTAAAGAGAGGAGTTTTGTGGTATGAATTTTCCATGTATAACTGCTATAAACTCGTTCCATAGCTTTTTCTGAAATCCTGTTCCAATGTTCTGCTTGTTTTTCACATTTCTGCACAAAATCGAGAATTTTTTGTCCCGTTTCCTCTGGTTTAGTGGGGTTAATATAAAAGCCATTCACTTGATCTTGAATAATCTCTAGTGGGCCCCCAAACTGTGTCCCAAATGTGGGTAAACCTGAAATCATGGCTTCAAGAATCGTTAAACCAAACGCCTCAAATAAAGCTGGCTGAACAAAGATCCCCTGATGATCCGCAATAACACGATAAACTTCCCCAGAATCACTTTTTGGCAACCGCACTCCTAACCAACGGATTTTGCCATGAAGATTATATTCATCAATGAGACGATACATTTTCTCAATTTCGTCTCGTTCTTCGCTATCTGTGGTTTCTGAAGTACTCAGTTTCCCTGCAATTAAAATTAGGTTACAGTGTTCCTGCAATTGTGGCGATTTGCCAAAACATTCCACTAAACCCGTTAAATTTTTAATGCGGTCTAAACGCGCCATGGAGAAAAGAGGGCGTTTTTCTGGATTATCTAACTTCCCAAAAACTTGCGATTCATCATTACTATAGAAGAGCAATTCTTCAACTTGTTCAATTTTGCTCGGAATGCGATCTTCAGTTTTACTATAAGGGAAATAAATATTTTCATTTACGCCTGGGGGAACAACATTAAACTTAGGTGAAAATAGTTCAATACCATTCACCACATGATATAAATCAGGCATAGTAAAGTTCTGATAAGACTCATATTGCCCGACACTATCGGGTCGTCCCACAATTTCTTGATAGGTACTGCTGATAATACATTGCGCTGCATTCATGGCAATTAAATCAGCCGTAAATTGAATGGAAAAGTGGTAAGTTTTTTCTAATTCTTGCCAGTAGAGATTACTAAATAAGTATTTTGATTTCTCTAAAGCATGAGCGACATTAAACTGCGTTACATTGAGGCGACGGGCTAATAAAAAAGCAACTAAATTGCCATCAGAATAATTTCCAATAATTAGATCAGGTTTACCTTCAAATTCAGCACAAATTTCTTTTTCGGCATCAATGGCATAGGTTTCTAAATAGGGCCAAATTTCAAAGCGAGAAATCCAATTATCAGTAATCTCAGGATTTCGTTCACGGAAAGGCACTCTCAGTATCCAAGCATTTTCTGTACCATAAACCTTTTCTAAACGTTCATTACAGCGTGTTCCATCATTATTAGGAATTAATCGAGAGAGAATTAAAACTTTGGGCTTGACACCTAACCCTTGTAATCCTGCTAATTCAATATCCTCTTCTAATTGTTTTTCTAAACTTCTTGCCTGATCTAACACATATACCACTTGACCGCCAGTATCAGGTCGTCCTAAAACCCCCTCCTGTCCAAACCAACCATGAACGGAGACAAGGACAATTCTAAAGATCATCGGGATACGAGAGAGGAAAGCCTCTAAACTCTGATTATCAGGAGAATCAATTAGTTCATCCAAAATTTCTAGGCTTTCTTTAATGCGTCCCGCGGTGTTTCCCCAACCTGGTTCAAACCCTAAATCTTGCAACTCAAAGCGGATGTCTTCATAAGGTTTATCTTGTGGAAGATCGCTAACAAAAGCAAGGGCCCGTTTGACTTGCGTTGAAAGTTGCTTTTGGTCACGGATACGCCCATTGATGAGAAGCGTTATGCCATTGTAGTGATGAAGACTGAGAAAGTTATAAACTGCTGTTAGCCATTGGTTGGGGTCTTGGAATAGTTTACTGGACATATAGCGGTTGAGAAAATCTACCCCACGCCCAATGTTTTTAGAGTCTTTAATAATTGGAGAGTAATCATAAAAAGGCTGAAAGTCAATTTCAAACACATCCCCTTCTTCTGGGTGATAATGGTTGACGTAACGATCGCGCACATCTAGTAATTCTTGGATAGTTAGGGGTTCAAAACTAAGATCATCAAAAACCCGATAACTTTCTTGTTTAGCAATTTGCGGCCGCACGATTAAATAGAGCGTTTCGTATTCTAAAATGAGTTCCTGTGTATAGTAGATGAGGCGACCCAAAGCTGATGTCTGGGAATAATCTGATTCTTTTTGGTGATCCTCACAGAAGTTTGAAAAAGCATTCAGGATATCATTGCGTAGTAAATAGCGATGAGAACCGTCACGACGTAAGAGATCAATAAAGTCTCGTAAATCCTTTTTTTCTTGGCTTTCGACAACTGCTTGTAGTAACTCAGACATCAATATTTCCTTTTTACTTACAACTTCACTTACTCAGTATCGGTGAATCTAGAATGTGCTTCTACTTTCTTCAGGAGTAATTCCCTTGTTCATTATACAAAGCGCAATTGTGAACTTTCTGCTATCAGCAAGGTTTAATTTTTTCTTTTTGATCCTTAAAATTTTATAATTTATAGGAATCAGCGATTACAGAGGATTATGCAACATTCCATCCATCCGCTTCTACAAGAAATCACTCCCTCTCTCAATCATGAGAAACTGGCAATGATTTTAAGCCAACAAGAGAATGTTCTCCTAATTCAGGATTTAGATGGGGTTTGTATGGAACTGGTAAAAGATCCCCTTAATCGCACAATTAATCCTGACTATGTACAGGCTACAAAAGCCTTTGCTGGTCATTTCTATGTTTTAACTAATGGGGAACATATTGGTAAACGGGGGGTAAATGGAATTATCGATCGCGCTTTTGGGGATAGTCATTTTGTGCGAGAAAATGCCCTTTATTTACCCGGTTTAGCGGCTGGTGGAGTACAATGGCAGGATCGACGGGGAAATATTGCTCATCCAGGAGTCACAGAACAAGAGTTAACGTTTTTAGCCCAAATTCCCCAACGGATTAAACGCCAATTAGAAGAGTTTTTTACTCAACATTCAACTTCCCTCTCAGCAACGGAAATAGAATCGGGAATTGAAGCCTCAATTTTAGATAATGTTGCTTCTCCCACAGCGAACTTAAATACGTTGTATGAAGCCTTACAAAATCAGCCACAGGTTTATTTGGCTTTACAGCAAACCATGAGACACTTAATGGAAACACTGCTACAAGAAGCCGAAGAACAAGGCTTAGCAGAGTCCTTCTTTGTTCATTATGCCCCCAATTTGGGACGGGATGAAACAGGAAAAGAGATTTTGCGTCCAGTTCAAGATACGGATTCGGGAACTACGGATTTCCAGTTTATGCTTCGTGGTGCAATTAAGGAAGCAGGGGTTTTATATCTCCTCAATCATTACTATTATCAACGCACTGGCAACTATCCTCTCGGAAAACATTTTAGTGTGCGTCATGCACCGGCGGACTATTCCCAATTACGACAATTAGTTCATGATTCTTTTGATCCTGATATTATGCCGATTATGGTTGGGGTGGGCGATACGGTTAATAGCAGTGTTACTTACACCAATGGTAAACCAGAAATCCGAAGAGGCGGCAGCGATCGCGCTTTTCTTCAATTAATCCAAGATATTCATCCCCAAAATCTTGTCGTTTATATTGATAGCAGTGGGGGAGAGGTGAAAAATCGTAAAGCTGTAGAAGTGGAAACCACGCCCACTGGAAAACAAAAGGTAATTTCTGGCCCCTGTGATCCCCAAGATACAACCGATCCCTTGCAATTAGATGTTATTTTCCCCCAAGGGGCTTCTCAATATACGGCTTTTTTCCGTGATGTAGCAACTCGTCGCCTGTCAGTTGACGCTCTCCCACTAAATCAGAGATTATAGTGGGAGATTCTTGCTTCTAACTACTAGAAACTAGGTTTCCAGCAGACGAGTCCGCTTGCCCCAATTGTTCGGAAACAACTGAAGTAGAAGCGGGTCTCTCCACAAGCTTTGAGTCTGGCTCGAAGCCAGCCGTTCCAGTCCGCCCGACTGTACGGAGTCCTTCTCTCAGAATGTTAATCGCGGCATTTTCATCTCTATCCAATTTAGTCCCACACTGACAAGCATGGGTTCTAGTTGATAGAGACTTTTTCACAATTCGACCGCAATTAGAGCATTCTTGAGAAGTGTAGTGAGGAGGAACAGCCACCGCTACTTTCCCAAACTTTTGTGCAAAATACTCTAACCACACTCGGAACTGATACCAACCAACATCTGAGATTGACTTAGCTAGACAGTGGTTCTTAACCATGTTAGACACCTTTAAGTTTTCATAGGCGATGAAGTCGTTAGACTTCACTACGCAACGCGCCAGTCTCAAGGCGTGTTCTTTACGTTGCCTACTTATTCTTAAATGTGCTTTACCTAACTTCTGTCTAGCTTTTCTGCGATTAGATGATCCTTTCTGTTTCTTAGAAAGACGGCGTTGAAGCCGTTTTAATTTCTGTTCCCCCTCTCTAAAGAAACGAGGATTAGGCTCTTTATGACCATCAGAGTCAGTGTAGAAGGATTCTAAACCAACATCTAATCCTATGGTTCTCTTGGTCGGTTCTAGTTGTTCTTTTACCTCTGTATTAATCAGGAATTGACAATAGTAACCGTCAGCCCTGCGAAGTAACCGTACTCGTTTAATTTCATCAGGATGGTAGAAATGAAGGTCTCTAGTTCCAACTAACTTAACCCGACCAATGCCTTTTTTGTCAGTAAAAGTTATATGTTTTCGGGTATTTAGGTCGAGCTTCCAGCCAGATGTTTTATATTCAACACTGCGGTTGTTTTTTTGGAACTGAGGATACCCTTTCTTT
The DNA here is from genome assembly GCF_007904085.1 of Euhalothece natronophila Z-M001. Lineage (GTDB taxonomy): Bacteria > Cyanobacteriota > Cyanobacteriia > Cyanobacteriales > Rubidibacteraceae > Halothece > Halothece natronophila. The sequence continues at coordinate 2,994,637 of NZ_CP042326.1, read as the reverse complement.
CCTTTAATTCCTTTCTTACAGTTATCGTAGAACCGATTAATTGAAGACCAAGCCCGTTCAGCAGCGGACTGTCTAGCCATAGAGTTTAGTTGTTTAGCCCAAGTAAACTCTTCTGCCAATTGTTTACAGAGTTTGTTGAGAGCGTATTTATTAACGCCTTGATTGTCCATCCAGTAACGAATGCACTTATTTCGGATGAATTGTGTCGTCCGAATTGCTTCGTCAATGGCTTGAGTTTGAGCTTTTTTGGCTTTGACCTTAAACTCTAAGACAAACATCTTATGCTGAACTTTGTGGTTAAATTAATTCTAACACAAAAGATTTAAGGTTGTCCTGTCGGACTTTATTTTTTTGGGCGACGATTCATCTCCCATTAACCTGACGGTATAATGGGGCGGAGCAAAGCGTGAGCATCTTCTCATCGCATCAAGATAAACCGGTTTAACAATAATCAATCAGCTTTAAAAAAAGATATCCCCCAACCTAGGAATAGGGAGGGGGGAAATGGGGGTTTCCCTAAACCTAGGAATAAGGGGGAATTAGGTGAGGGGGATATAAATACTTTAGCACACCAGCAAAGCGACTGCAATATTAAGCAGTAACGCTTGTGGTGTGGACAAAAAATGAGTGGAGTGCCACGCTAGGTGACTTCTTGGGCGCACATGCTATTCGCAGTGCTATCCTAGTCTTTCAACTAGCTCCTCAAGCGTCAATTCCCATCCTCCCGATGGTACTGATTTTATTATAAATAATTTTCCTTTGCATTGGCAACAGGAGTTATCTTAATTTATATTACGCTGAGAGTCTGCCCCTAAAATCGCAATGGCGCTTCCTGTTAATAAAATGATTGCGCCGATTAAGACTAAAATACTGGGAACTTCTCCAAAGACAAAAAAGCCTAGAATACTAGCACTCACTGGTTCAAATAAAAGGGCAAGGGTGACAAAAGTAGGAGAAATAAACCGTACCGCCCAATTAAAGCTAGTATGCCCTAAAACTTGCGAAAACAGAGCCATTCCTAATAAATAAACATAAACTTCTCGGGGATATCCCCAGTAATTAATCCCAAAAAACAAGGGCAAAGGTAATAATAAAATGGCAGCGGTGCTATACGCGATCGCGCTATAATGACCAATACTTAATCCTGAGGCTTGCGCTTGTTTTCCTAATAATAGATAAAAACTTGCCGACCATGCCCCTAGTAAAGCTAAAGCATCTCCTAATAGCGGATTCGTACCACCAGAGAGGCTACCAGCATCCCCAATCGCAATACAAAATCCACCTAATAAAGAAATTCCAATTCCTAAAATTGTGAAGCGCGTGGGTTTTTCTTTTAGCCAAAACCAAGATAAAAGAGTTACCCAAATTGGATTCGTGGTAACAATCGTAGTAGAAGCCGCGATAGAGGTAAAAGAGAGAGAGGTAATCCAAAAAGCGAAATGAAACATTAAAGTCATTCCGGCACCGATCGCGTATTGATAGCCCTGACGAGAAACAGGAATTGGAAATTGATTAATTAAAACAGGAAGTAATGCTACGGAGGCAAAAGTTAATCGTACTGCCGCAATAAACAAACTAAACCCGAGTCCACTTTCTCCCGTAACTTGCAGACAAAGACGAATAAAAATGGCAGCAGTGGAAACCCCAACTACTCCCAGTAGTAAAATAATTAAAACTCGTCCCTGTTTCGGAAACATCACTTAAGCTTTTCTGCTAAAAAATTCGCAGAAGGGGTTGAAATGAATACAAAAAAAACTAGCTTTCTTCCTCTAAGGGATTAAAGTCATTGCCTCGATTTTATCCCGTTGGCAAGGAAGAGGAGCGGTTAATACCTCTGCACCCTCTGAGGTGACTAAGACATCATCTTCAATCCGAATCCCTCTCACATCAGAAAATTGTTGTAATCGCTCCCAGTTAATTACATCCCCATAGGTTTCTTGCGTTTGAGGATCATTAAGAATTGCTGGCACTTGATAAAAGCCCGGTTCAATGGTAACTGTCATCCCAGGTTTTAAAGCGCGATCGAGCCTCAGATTTCCTAAGCCAAAGCGTTCACTGCGTTGCCTACCTGGGGCATACCCTGCTACATCCCCTAAATCTTCCATATCATGGACATCTAAGCCCAGTAAGTGTCCCACACCATGAGGGAAAAATAAAGCATGGGCATCGTTAGCCAGTAAATCAGAAACATTCCCCTTGAGAATACCAATTTCTACTAATCCTTTCGTAATGATCCGCGCGGCTTGCCAATGAATGTCTTTATATTCTACATCGGGGGCAACCATAGCAATACAAGCATCATGGGCGGCTAACACTAAATCATAAATTTCTTGTTGGGTGGGGGAAAATTGACCACTCACTGGCCAAGTACGAGTAATATCAGAGGCATATCCCCCTTTGCTTTCTGCGCCCACATCCGCTAAGAGTAAATCTCCTTCTTGTAGGGTGTGGGAATAGTCGTGGTTGTGTAAAACGTTTCCATGGATAGTGACAATACTGCCATAGGCTGGCGTTTGGTTATGGGCAATCATTACCGCTTCCATCGCTGCCCGAATTTCGGCTTCCGTTTTCCCTGCTTGAGTAGCTTCCATTCCTGCTTGATGGGCTTGGATTGACACTTCTGCTGCTTGACGAATTTCCCCGATCGCGCCTTCATCATGACACAAGCGCAGATCAATCATTGCCTCAATTAATGCTAAATCTTTTCCTGTTGCCTGACTCGGCTGGGGAATTGTCCGTTGTAAATAGTGACATTGTTCTTGATAAGTAGTGGAATCAAACAGCGCGATCGTTGCGATTTCCTCATTCGTGGGGGATAATTCTGCTAGGGGATAAGCTCGATCTGCCCCCATTTCAGTGGCAATATCATCACGACTCGGTTGTTCACCGCCCCATAAAATACTTTCTGAGGAAGGATTATCCATAAACAGGGTGAGCTTTCCTTGCTCTAACTCAATCACCGCATTTTCTAAAAACAAGCCAGCAAAATACAAAAAATGGCTACTGGGGCGAAAAGGAAAGGTATTCGCTGGAAAATTGCGAGCAGGAGCGCGTCCCGACCATAATAAAGCCTTATCAGGGAATTTTTCCGCTAATCGCTGGCGACGTTGTTTGAGGATGGTTTGTAAAGATAGTGTCATTTGTCCGATTTCATGATTGAATCACGAGGATTAAAGGTTTCTACTGCTTTGAGTTGTTCATATAACTCTCTTTCTGCTTCACTGGGTTCACTAGGCACAACAATTTGCATCTCCACTAACTGATCCCCCCGTTCTCCTTCCACAGGGTAGCCCTTCCCTGCTAATCGTAAGCGTTGCCCAGATTTAACCCCTTTTGGCACCGACATCTGCACCAACCCATCAAGAGTGGGAACTTTAATCGCGCTACCTAATACTGCTTCACTGGGGGTAACAGGAACTTTGCAAAAGATATCTTTCCCCTGTATTTTAAAAAAGCAATGATCGGCAATGGTAATAGTGAGATATAAATCGCCCCCATCCAGTCCCTGTCCGCGTAAACGCATCTGTTGCCCATCGATCATCCCCGAAGGCATATCAATCTCTAAAGAGCGTCCATCTTCTAATCGGATGCGTTCCTTACCCCCCCGATAAGCCTTTTCTAAGGGCAATTTCAGCCGTGCTTCTACATCCCGAGGACGTTCCTTTTCCGTGTAGTCAGCGTCTCTTCCTTGTACCTTATAGGCAGTTTTTCGGGTTCCAGGGCGATAGGCTTGACGGTCATCAGGGGCAACACGGCGAGAGGTTTGAGGATTTTGATTGGCTTGACTGCGTTTTTTAGCAAAGGTTTGCTCCACAAAGCGATTAAAATCGGGCCCATATTGCTGATAATCGGTAACACTATTACTGCGACGGGCTTTTCCCTTGGAGACTTTGGTATTGCGTCGGTTTTTCTTACTTTTCTTCTTGGTTTGGTTTATTTCGTCGTATTTTTCTCGTTGCTGTGGATCACAGAGAACATCATAGGCTTCCACTAAATTTTTAAAAGTTTCTTCAGCTTGTTTGTCCCCAGGATTAAGATCAGGATGGTATTTTCGAGCCATGCGACGGTAGGCTCGCTTAATTTCTTCCACTGTCGCATCAGGGGGAACATCTAACAGTTCGTAGTAATTGGGCAAATTATTCATTTTAGAAACCACCTGATTGCTCAGTTTAGCTTAGGAACACTGGCTTTAAAACCAATCATCGTCTTCCTCATCCCAATCATTTTCATATTCATACGGACGACGACGGGAGGAACGACGGGGGGGACGAGGTTCATAATAGTCATCATCATATTCAGGTTCATAGCGAGGACGACTACGGGGACGGGAGGAAGGTCGCGGTTCTCGGGGTTCTCGGGGTTCTCGGGGTTCTCGGGATTGGGTGCGGTAGGGAGGAACACGGTCTTCTTCATCTCCTAAGAAGGTGCGCTTGATCGAGCCAAAGAAGTCGTCTTCCTCATCTTCATATTGTAAACGAACTTCCCGATTTAGCTCGTAGAGGGCATCTTGGAGATCAGATTGAGCGCGATCAATTCCTCGTTCGTCATCTCGGGCTAAACTTTCTCGTAATTCCTCAATAAGGGCTTCAATCCGTCGTCGATAATAGCTAGCAAATTGCGTGCCAAAATCAAGGGCAACTTCTTTTAAGCGACGTTGGGAACTATCAGCAAGGGCTTCAGCACGATTACGTTTTTCAATTCGTTCTTTCCGTTCTTGATCCGCACGGCTGTTGGCTTCAGCATCTTGGATCATGCGATTTACTTCACTTTCAGATAGGGTAGAAGCTCCCTGAATGGTAACACTTTGTTCCCGTCCTGTGGTTTTATCAAGGGCAGTGACGTTTAAGATGCCATTAGCGTCTAAGTCAAGGGAAACTAGAATTTGAGGCACACCACGCGGTGCTGGCGGAATGCCTGTGAGTTTAAAGCGTCCAAGGGATTTATTTTCTTCTGCCATTTCCCGTTCCCCTTGTAAGACGTGAACCTCAACCATGGTTTGATTATTTTCACTGGTGGAGAAGAGATCAGAACGTCGCACAGGGATGGTGGTATTGCGCGGAATTAGTTTTTTCATCACGCCACCAATGGTTTCAATACCAAAGGAAAGGGGAGTGACATCGAGGAGTAAAACGTCTTTCACTTCTCCTGCTAGAATCCCTGCTTGAATAGCAGCCCCCACAGCGACAACTTCATCAGGATTAACGTTTTGATTGGGTTCTAAGCCAATTAAATCTCGCACCATATCCTGTACCATGGGGATGCGAGTTGAGCCACCGACTAAGACCACTTCATCAATATCATCGGGTCGCAGTTGGGCATCTTTAAACGCTCGTTTTAGGGGACGGCGTAACCGTTGCATGAGATCAGCACAAAGCCCTTCAAACTGCGATCGCGTTAATTGAGTTTCAATATGTTTGGGTCCACTTTCACTGGCGGTAATAAAGGGGAGATTAATTTCAGTTGTACCCACCCCAGAGAGTTCAATTTTTGCCTTTTCGGCGGCTTCAGAGAGGCGTTGTAGGGCTTGTCTGTCCCGTCTGAGATCAATGCCTTCTTTCTCTAAAAAGTCATCGGCTAGCCAATTGACAATTTTCTCATCAAAATCATTCCCTCCTAACTGGGTATCCCCACTGGTGGATTTGACTTCAAAAACCCCGTCTCCCACTTCTAGGAGAGAAACATCAAAGGTGCCGCCCCCTAAGTCAAAGACTAATACTAAACTATTATCTTCTTGATCTAACCCGTAAGCTAAAGCGGCTGCAGTGGGTTCATTGAGAATGCGTAACACATCTAACCCTGCAATACGCCCTGCATCTCGGGTCGCCTGACGTTGAGAGTCATTGAAATAGGCGGGAACAGTAATGACTGCTTCGGTAACAGGTTCCCCTAAATAACGGCTGGCATCTTGGACTAATTTCTGTAAAATTCGTGCTGAAATTTCTTCTGGGGAAAATTCCTTTTTGAGACGAGGGCAGCGTAATTTAATATTGCCCTCATCGTTGCGACGAATGGTGTAGGGAACACGCTTACTGGCTTCACTTAATTCGGAATATTTACGCCCAATAAAGCGTTTAACGCCAAAGTAAGTATTTTGGGGGTTGAGAACAGATTGTCGTCTTGCCATTTGCCCCACTAATAATTCCCCATCTTTGTTAAAACTGACCACAGAGGGGGTTGTCCGTGTTCCTTCCGCGTTGGCAATTACTAAAGGTTTGCCTCCTTCGGTAATTGAGACAACTGAGTTGGTTGTTCCTAAGTCGATCCCGACAACTCTCCCCATGAGACTCCTTAAATGTTCTGCAATCTAAGTTAACTTAAGTTTGGCTTATATTGTATCGAATTGTTGCTATTCTCCTACAAAGGATGAGGGAATTTTTTGCTTTTAACGGTCAATTTGGGCAAAAATTTCATCTAAAATGGCTTGTGCGCCCTGATCTCTCACTTTCTGCGCTAATTCTTTTCCTATGTTGTCATAATTTGCGCGATCGCTGCTAACTGTATCTTTTAGCAATTGTTTACCATCGAGACTTGCCACCATTCCTTTTAAGGTTAATTGATCTCCTTCTATCCAACTATTAACCCCAATGGGAACTTGACAGCCTCCTTCTAATTCTCTTAAAAAGGATCGTTCAGCAAGAGTTCGATCGCGCGTTTTGTCATCTTCAATCGCTTTTAATAAGTCTAAAATCCGTTGATCTCCTTCTCGACATTCAATGCCTAAAGCCCCTTGTCCGACGGCGTGAAGGGAAATATCCCCTGGGATACATTGGGAAACGCGATCGGCCATTCCTAACCGTTCTAACCCTGCTACAGCTAATACTAGGGCATCGTAGTCTCCCGCATCTAGTTTCTTCAACCGAGTATTGAGATTTCCTCGTACATCTTTAAATTCAAGATAAGGGAAATGATACCGTAATTGCGCTAACCGACGAAGAGAGGATGTTCCCACAATTGCCCCTTCTGGCAACGTCTCAATGGTATAGCCTTGATTTTTCTCATTTAAAACCAAAGCATCGGCGGGATTTTCGCGACTGGTAACACAGCCTAACATTAAGTTTTCTGGCAGTTGTGTCGGTAAATCTTTAAGAGAATGAACTGCTAAATCTACATCCTCATTCAGTAACCCTAACTCTAATTCTTTGGTAAAGAGTCCTTTATCACCAATTTTAGAAAGGGCAACATCAAGAATTTTATCCCCTTGGGTACTCATCGCTTGTATTTCAAACTGATGATCAGGAAAATGTTTTTGTAGTTCATCCCGTACCCAATGGGTTTGCACCATTGCTAAATTACTTTTTCTTGTGCCAATGCGAACCAGTTTACTGCCAGAAGAGGTCGTTACTGTCATCTTACCTTTAAGTTAATTTCACCCACTTTACATTCTTACATACAAATGCTTAAGTTCTGAATAACTTTTCAGCAACTGATTCCTCTCGCTTGGCTCAAGAGTTGGTTCAGCTTACTAACAGTTATTCTCGAAGCCTTGGTAAGCTATATTCAGGAAATACCTCGCTTAACACATAACTAACCCGATTGAATCACCCATGAAGGGAAGAAATTTACTCAGTCTCACTGACTGCAATCAAACCGAATTACAAGCCTTATTGGACTTAGCGCAAAAAATGAAAGGGGGATACAGTCCCCAGTTGCCCTCAAAGCAAGTATTAGGACTATTATTTTATAAGGCTTCTACTCGAACGCGAGTCTCTTTTAGTGTTGCCATGTACCAACTAGGGGGTCAAGTTATTGACTTAAACCCCCAATTTATGCAAGTAGGACGCGGTGAACCAATTCAGGATACCGCTAGAGTTTTAGCAGGATATTTAGATGTAATTGCTATTCGTACCTTTGCTCAAAGTGAGCTTGAAACCTTTGCCCATTACGCTCAAGTTCCTATAATTAATGCTCTCAGCGATCGCGCTCATCCTTGTCAAGTTCTTGCTGACCTTTTAACCATTAAAGAAACCTTTGGACAATTAAAAGGACTCACTTTAACCTACTTGGGTGATGGGAACAATGTTGCTCATTCACTCCTTTTAGGCTGTGCCATGGCTGGAGTCAATATTCGAGTAGTGACCCCAAAGGAATACCAGCCAGATACGACGATTGTTGAACAAGCTAAGGCTTTAGCTTCAGAAACTGAAATTGTACTTACTACTGACGCGGAAGCGGCTGTAAAAGGGGCAGAAATTCTTTATACTGATGTTTGGGCAAGTATGGGGCAAGAAGACTCGGCTACCACTCGCTTCCCAATTTTTCAGCCTTATCAAATTAATGAAAAGCTCTTAAAACAAGCCCAATCAGAAGCAATTGTTCTACATTGCCTCCCAGCTCATCGGGGAGAAGAAATTACTGAAGCCGTCTTAGAATCTTCACAATCCCGAGTTTGGCAACAAGCTGAGAATAGAATGTATGCCCAGAAGGCTCTATTGGCAAAATTACTTGGCGTAGATTAAGTTACCTTTGATTTCCTTGCCAAGTTTTCCAAGCGACTTTAAGACCAGTAATTACTCCCTGAGTTTGCTTTTTTACCCCTTTTGCTTGATGTTTAGCAGTTGTTACTCCCTGGTCGAACTGTTGGACAGTTTTGGAAGCACTTTTTACCCCGGTATTCACATCATTGGTCAGTTCAGTAATTTCTTCCCCGGTTAGCCGAATTGCTTTTAGGGTAGAGGGCAGTTCTTGGTGTAAAGTATCAATGAACTTATCTGCATTACGGGCAGCTCGAGCCAACTCAAGAAATGCAGGAAAAGCAGCCATTAACACCGCCGTGAGACTGACAGAGACTAAAAATAGGGAAAGCGCTAGCCAAAATAAAGGGCTACTAATGCTAGTCATTAACCTTAACGTGCTAAAAATCAATACTTGGACAAACAAACAAAAGAGTAGATAATTACCCTAACTTTTAGGAATCAGAGGAACTATTTTGCTCATTAATGCCGAGACTTTTGCGGGAAGATTTTAATTGCTTCCATAATTGCTTAATATCTTGATAAGCCTCTTCAGGGTCCATTTTACCAGCAGTTTCTAAATTACAAATATAATTCACTCGCTGAGCAAACTCTTGTAAATTAGAATTAAAAATCATATTTTCAGGCTTAACGTCTCCACGATAGGAGTAACGTGGGTAAAGGAAATTGTTTTTCTCTTTTTTTTTATCAGAGTTATATTCTGCCATACTATAGACGACTCCAATAAGAAGTTTTAGTTCAACTTTAGCGTAACTTAACAGTAGATGAAGCAAATGGAAAAGTTATACGAAGGAAAAGCCAAAATTATTTACTCCACTGAGGATCCCGAGATTCTATTAACCCACTTCAAAGATGATGCCACCGCTTTTAATGCCCAAAAACGAGGCACTATCACAGAGAAAGGAGCAATCAATTGTCGAATTAGTAGTGCCTTGTTCCAGCTTTTAGAAAACCAAGGACTTGCCACACACTATCTTGATCAACCTACCCCCCAGCAAATGCGAGTAAAATCAGTTACTATCTTGCCTCTAGAAGTTGTGGTGAGAAACATTGCCGCAGGTAGCCTATGTCGAGAAACAGGACTGGAGCAGGGCACTATTTTGCCATTTCCTCTAGTAGAATTTTATTATAAAAAAGATGAACTTGGCGACCCTATTTTAACGCGCGATCGGATTCTAATTCTTAATCTTGCCAGCCTCAATCAACTCGAACAACTACAAACTAAGGCTCTTGCTATCAACACTCACCTGAAAACCTTTTTTAGCCAATGTGGCATTACCCTAGTAGATTTCAAGTTGGAATTTGGACTTGATAAAGAGGGGAATCTTTTATTAGCTGATGAGATTAGCCCTGATACCTGTCGTTTATGGGATCAAAATGAACCTGATCCAGAAGCCCGTGTCATGGATAAAGATCGATTTCGCCAAGATTTAGGCAAAGTGGAGAATGCCTATCAGCAAGTGCAAACCCGAATATTGTCACAACTGCAATTGACAACTAAAGAGTCATAGCAAACAATATAGCAGATAGCGATTAATTGGTTCTTTATAGATAACCAATCGCTAATAATCAATCATAGATTGGGTGCGTGGAAGTGTTAAAACTAATTAGAATGTCTCATTTATCTCCAATTATTTCAACTGCGACAGTCCTTGCTTTCATCGGTTGGCAGGGTGTCGCTTATGCTGAGACGCAATCAGAGCCAGAGGAAGTGACTGCGCTACAAGTTCAAGCTCCTACAGATCCCTCACCAGCGCTTCCCAGTAATGGGGAAGAAGCTCCCTCTCCAGCCCCTCCTGAGATGGAATCGCCCCAACAGCAGATGCCTGAAGGTGACGCAGCAGATGAGCCAGAAGTACTGGTCGTTGAGGTAGATGTAGAAGGGGTAGAAGGAGAATTAGAGGACATTGTCTTTGATGCAACAGATATCCAGCCAGGACGAATAACCACTCGTTCTCGATTACAAGAAGATGTGAATGCCATTTTTGCCACTGGTTTATTTTCTAATGTGAGAGTGGTTCCAGAAGATACCCCGTTAGGGGTTCGAGTTACTTTTGTAGTAGAGCCAAACCCCACTTTGGAAGAAGTGCAAGTAAATACTCTTCCTGCTGATCAAGAAGAAAGAGTTTTACCAGATGAAGTAGTGGATGAAATATTTCGGGATCAATATGGCGAACTTCTCAATTTCCAAGAATTACAAAATAATATCGAACAGTTAAATCAGTGGTATCAAGAAAACGGATATGATCTTGCTCAAGTAGTGGATTCTCCAGAAGTTTCTGAAGATGGAGTCGTTACCATTACTGTTGCTGAAGGAGTCATTGAAGATATCCAAGTTCGTCTCCTTGATGAAACTGGGGAAGAGATAGACGGGCGAACTCGCGATTTTATTATTACCCGAGAAGTTGAACTTTCACCAGGGGATGTGTTTAGACGGCAAACGGCTCGTGCTGATTTAGAGCGGGTTTTTGGCTTAGGAATTTTTGAAGATGGTAATTTATCTTTTGAGCCGGGAGATGATCCCAGTAAGGTAGTGCTTAACTTTGAAATGGTAGAAGGGGATACTGGCTCAATTGGTGCTGGGGCTGGTGTTAGTTCTGCAACAGGATTATTTGGCACAGTTAGTTACCAAGAACAGAATTTAGGTGGCAATAATCAAAACTTATCCACAGAATTACAAGTGGGTGGTCGGACGCTGTTATTTAATGCTCGTTTTCAAGACCCTTGGATTGCTGGGGATCCTTATCGCACGTCTTATACTGCTGATTTATTCCGCCGTCGTTCTCTTTCGGTGATTTTTGACGGTGGAGAAACAAATGTTACTTTGCCTGATGGTGACACCCCGCGAGTGATTAGAACAGGTGGAGGAGTTGAGTTTGCGCGTCCCTTAGCACCAGACCCCTTTACTCGGGCTGAGTGGAATGTTTCCGCAGGCTTAAATTATCAACGAGTTCAAATTGAAGATAGTGATGGACAGATTTCCCCTAGAGATGAAGACGATAATCAATTATCCTTTGATGAAAGCGGTCGTGATGATTTGGTGGTGCTGGAGTTAGGAGCAAGACGCGATTTACGTGATAATCCTCGGCAACCCACAAGTGGGTCGGTTTTACGACTAGGGGTGGATCAATCAGTTCCCATTGGCTCTGGGAGTATTTTCTTTAATCGCTTAGAAGCGGGTTACAGTCAATTTTTCCCTGTGGATTGGACAAATTTTGCTGATGGCGCTGAAACCTTAGCGTTTAATGTACAAGCAGGAACGGTTTTTGGAGATTTACCCCCCTATGAAGCGTTTTCTTTAGGAGGGACTAACTCAGTACGAGGTTATCAACAAGGAGATGTCGGAGCTGGACGTAGTTTTCTCCAGGCAACTGCTGAATATCGTTTTCCCGTTTTTGATATTATTGGTGGTGCTTTATTCGTGGATGTGGGAACGGATTTAGGCACTGGTAGTAATGTTCCTGGACAACCGGCAGAGGTTCGGGATAAGCCTGGTAGTGGTTTCGGTTATGGCTTAGGGGTGAGAGTTGATTCTCCTTTAGGTCCTCTTCGCTTAGATTATGGGATTAATGATCAAGGGGATAATCGCATTCATTTTGGCATTGGAGAACGGTTTTAAGATGGTAGAAGAGCAAACCCTTGCCACTTCTTTTACAAGTTCGGGAGTGGGATTACATTCAGGCGAGGAAGTAACGGTTACAGTTAAACCAGCACAGGCAGGAGAGGGACGTTATTTTGTTCGGACTGATTTACCCGAAGCGCCGTCTATTTCTGCCACTGTAGAAGCGGTGAGTCAAACCCAACTGTCCACCGAATTACAACAAGGTCAGGCAACAGTGCGAACGGTAGAACATTTATTATCGGCACTGTTTGGGTTAGGTGTTGATCATGCTCGCATTGAAATTAATGGTCCAGAAGTTCCGTTATTAGATGGTTCTGCTCTCAGTTGGACACAACAAATTCAGCGGGTAGGACGGGTAAGTTGTCAAGTCCCAAAACAAAAAGGCTTAGTTCTCAATTCTCCAGTGTCAGTGCAAGAGAAAGATGCCATTGTTGCAGCGTTTCCAGCAGATCAAACGCAATTAAGTTACGCTGTTGATTATCCCGTTGATGCTATTGGTCAACAGTGGTTAAGTTGGTATCCTGAAAAAGGAGACTATGAAAGCGCGATCGCGCCAGCAAGGACTTTTGTGCTTGCTAAACAAATAGAAGCCTTGCAACAAGCGGGATTAATTAAGGGAGGTAGTCTTGATAATGCCTTAGTTTGTGGTGAACAGGGTTGGTTAAATCCACCTTTACGCTTTGCAAATGAGCCAGTTCGTCATAAACTACTGGATTTAGTGGGTGATTTAAGTTTGTTGGGAATTTTTCCCCAAGCGCATATTTTTGCCTATAAAGCCAGTCATCATCTACATATCCGTTTAGCTAAGGAATTAATGAGGACTACCTAAAATGCCTACTTTTTGCTAGTTTTACTCTTTTCTAGTCTCTTAGTTATTGAAATCACCCCTAATTCCCTTAAAATTAACTTAACGAGAAACAAATGTGAAGATAGTTCCCAATGTTATCTTCAATAATTAAAATTAGACTCTTGTAAACATTACTTATGTCTTCAGTAACTTCCGAAACCACTCACCTTGAATCTGAACAATCTTCTGTTCCTTCTACCTCTAGTGATCCCAAGAAAACGATTTATACCGTTGAGGAAATTCAAAAACTTCTTCCTCATCGCTACCCTTTTGCCCTTGTTGACCGTATCATTGAGTATGTTCCTGGTGAACGGGCAGTGGGGCTAAAAAATGTTACTTTTAATGAGCCTCATTTTCAGGGCCATATTCCGAATCGTCCCATTATGCCAGGAGTGTTAATTGTTGAGGCAATGGCGCAAGTTGGTGGTGTAGTTTTAACCCAATTACCAGAGGTGGCTGGAAGTTTCTTTGCCTTTGCCGGTATTGACAAAATTCGTTTTCGTCGTCCTGTAGTACCTGGGGATCAATTGATTATGAATGTTGAACTATTGTCTTTCAAACGAGGGTTTGGCAAGGTACAAGGGTGTGCCACAGTTGAGGATCAAGTGGCAGCCCAAGGAGTTATGCTATTTTCCTTGTTTGAATAGCCTGAATCAAAAGGAAAGGTTAGGAGAAACTTTGTGGGTACATCATTAATTCACCCCACTGCTGTAATTGCAAATTCGGCAGAATTAGCCCCAAGTGTTGAAGTTGGGGCTTATGCAGTTATTGGCGAAAAAGTAAAAATTGGCTCTCAAACCGTTGTAGGACCTCATGTGGTGATTGAAGGGCCTACAGAAATTGGAACAAATAATCGTATTTTTCCAGGGGCGGTTATTGGCTTAGAACCTCAAGACTTAAAATATCGTGGGGCTCAAAGTTGGGTAAAAATTGGTGATGATAACCTCATTCGAGAATATGTCACTATTAATCGAGCCACTGATGAAGGAGAAGTGACTTTTATTGGTAATCACACTCTCTTAATGGCTTATGTTCATGTGGCTCATAATTGTGTAATTGAGGATGAAGTTGTCATTGCGAATAATGTTGCTCTTGCCGGTCACGTCAAAATCCAAGAACAAGCAACCATCGGTGGTGTATTAGGGATTCATCAGTTTGTTCAAATTGGTAAATTGGTAATGGTAGGGGGCATGAGTCGGATTGATCGCGATATTCCTCCTTACCTTCTAGTAGCAGGTAATCCGGGGCGAGTGCGTTCTTTGAATCTAATTGGGTTGCAACGGCGTGGATATAACGATGAAGCAATTTCTAGTCTGAAAAGGGCTTATCGTATTTTATATCGCTCTGGTTATACCTTAGAAGAAGCTTTGGGGAAATTAAAGCTCCTTTCGGGTTCGGAACCCTTGCAAGAGTTTTATGAATTTATTGAGGACTCTCAACAAACAGGTCGTCGAGGGTTAATGCCAGGAGAAAGGCGATCGCGATGAAGACGAAAACAATTTTTATCAGCACCGGCGAAGTTTCTGGGGATCTACATGGCGCCTTGTTAGTGGAAGCCCTCCATAAGCAAGGGGAAGCCCTGGGAATCCCCTTAAATATTATTGGTTTAGGCGGCAATCGTATGGCGCAAGCAGGGGCTCATTTGTTGGGCAATACCACCAATATTGGCTCAGTGGGCATCCTAGAATCCCTTCCCTTTATCTTACCTACGATGAAGGTTCAAAAACGGGCTAAGGCTTATTTAAGAAACTCCCCCCCTGATGTGCTGGTGCTGATTGATTATATGGGACCCAATATTGCTATTGGCAATTATGTGCGTCGATTTTTTCCCCAATTGCCAATTGTTTACTATATTGCTCCCCAATCTTGGGTCTGGTCTCCTTTTCCTAGTAATACCCAGGCCATTATTGATCTCAGTGATCGTCTCTTGGCAATTTTTCCTGAAGAAGCCCGTTTTTTTGCGAGCAAGGGAGTGAATGTAACTTGGGTGGGTCATCCTTTGTTGGATCGGATGGAAACTGCTCCAAATCGGCAACAAGCACGTCAACAGTTAAATATTTCCCAAGAGGCAACGGTGGTCACGTTAATTCCCGCCTCTCGTCAACAAGAGCTTCAGTTGTTATTGCCTGTTATTCTGGAAGCTGCAGCGATTTTACAGGAAAAATTCCCGCAATTACAGCTATTATTACCCTTATCTACCCCTAAATTTTCGCTGATTATTCAAGAAAAAATTAAACGCTATCAGTTACCTGTCAGGATTATTCCTGAAGATACTTTAAGCGCGATCGCGGCTGCCGATTTAGCAATTACCAAGTCAGGAACAGTTAACTTAGAATTAGCTTTGTTAAATGTTCCACAAGTGGTGTTATATCGTGTAAATCCTCTAACAATGTGGGTAGGGCGAAATTTATTAAATTTTTCAGTACCTTTTATTTCTCCGACAAATATCGTTGTTCAAGAAGCGATTGTTCCCGAATTATTACAGGAAAACGCTACAGTTTCTACAGTCGTTACAGAAGCTCTTACTTTACTAACTAACGACCACAAACGAGAAGAAATGTTACAAGGATATCAACGAATCAGAAAAACTTTAGGACAAACAGGAGTGCGCGATCGCGCAGCTCAAGAAATTTTATCTTTACTCAGGTTAAACTAGAAGAGTAGATAGAAGATTTGTGAAAAGACTAATTAAAATGAACCGATTAATGTTAGCACTAGTTATCTTTATCTCACTACTAGGAGTAGCAAAACCTCTCTCAGCACAAGAGAATAATACTAGGAAGATAGTGCAAGAGGATATGGTGACTTGTCCGGAAGGGCAGTTTCCTTCTCCCTTTTCCGATGTTCGACCAGATCATTGGGCTTATGAGGCTATTTTACGAGTATCTTCTCCCCCAATACAGTGTTTTGAAGAAACTCAATAATTAATTACCCAAAAAATATCATCCATTTAAGATTATCAAGTTTCCGAATCATAAAGGCTGCTGATTCTGGTAACTTTAATTCCTCTTCATTATGTTGGATAGGAATTAATTTTGCTTCATAAAAGTTTAAAATTAAGCTATATTCTCCCTCATAGACTACCCAAAAAGTTGTTCCCACTGAAATCTCACTTAAATTTTCTAAATTAAAGTTATGAGGATGAAAAGACTCATTTTTTAAATAAATAGTTGAATTATCTACTAACTGCGATAAATCCAACTCACCCTGATGAGAAACATCAATATAAACAACTTTATTAAGTGTATTATCAGAATCTTTCATCTGCATCTTCGCGCTGGAGACTCCCATTAGTTCTACGGATTTAAGCGCAGACAATAGCCCATTAGGAAAGCGCGTCCTCCATTGAATGTTTGTACAAGTAGGTTTGTTGAACGTTTTCGGACACTATGTTGGATCGTAGCCCCGATACTTTCATATTATGCCATCTTTAGCGACTGAAAGCATTAAGTGAAACTGATAACAGATCACTGGGGGTAAAATTGTCAATGTAAACCGCGATCGCGTAACTTAAAAATTATGCGCGATCGCGCTTCTCGTCACTCTCTTTGCTCACATTTGGTCTGAAATTGTTTGGGCAAATATTCTCCATTTCTTAAATCAACCTGCTTCCTTGAACAGGAAAACTGGTTTTATCAGTTATTACCTTTTCCCCAGAAATTATCCTTAGTAGTGTTGCTTTATTTCGTCTTCTGATTTAGGATTGCTATAATTGTGGCTCTTTTAATACCTTAACCAAATCAAAGGAGATTTTATGAAAAAAATTATAACCTTAAGTGTATCTTTCCTTGCTGCTACCTTAGTGGGCTATGTCTCTCATGGAGTTGCAGAGACTAATAACACTAATAACGAAGAGACACGGGAAGAAACTTGTAAAGCAACTTCGGAAGAGGAAATCGCTTCACTTTTTGAGCGTTGGAATGAGTCGTTAGAAACAGGTGAACCAAGTAAAGTAGCTGATAACTACGCAGAGGAATCAACTCTTTTACCCACTGTTTCAAATCAACCCCGCCTCACCCGAGAAGAAAAGAAGGATTACTTTGATGATTTTCTAGAGGAAAGTCCATCTGGAGAAATTAATTTTCGCAACATTAAAATTCACTGTAATACTGCAGTAGATGCTGGTATTTACACCTTCACCTTTGCTGATACGGGGGAAATAGTTACGGCGCGCTATAGCTATACTTATCAATGGGATGGCTCAGAATGGTTAATTGTTAGTCATCACTCTTCAGAACTACCTGAGTAAGAGTAATCAATGAGCAAAATGGGATAATATCATTCACCCTGAATACGAGTTCCAGAGGTAACTTCATCACTGGGATGTTGAATCACTAAATCTCCTGCATTTAATCCTGATTTGACAGCCGCAAATCGATCGCTGCGCTGAGTAATATCAATTTTTTGCCGTTGGGCGCGTCCATTTTCTTTCACGAAAACACACCAGTCTTCTTCACAGCGAAACAATGCGCTAATGGGAACTTTCAGAACCTCATCTTCCTCCCAAGTTACAATTCTTGCTTCTACCCGATAACCATCGCCTAATGGCACTTGATCTTCAGTAAAATCAGCAATGACATTAACTCGCTGTTCTTCTACTCCTAAAGCAGAGGTTTTTGTAAATGCTGAGGGTTCAACTTTGCGTACTGTGGCTTGCAGAGGGGTATCTCCTCCCCAGCGTTCTACTTGAATCGTCGCTCCTGGTTGAACTCGCACGGCTTCGGTGGAGAGAACATCAATCACGATTTCTAGTTGATTTGGATTGCCAATTTCAATGAGAGGAGTGCCAGCATTAACATGACGCGCACTTTTTTCTAGCACCTCTAAAACTTGACCAGAACTGGGAGCTACAATATTGGTTCGTTCAGCATCAGCAGAAAGTTGCTCTAACTCTGCTTCCACTGCCGCCATCCGAGATTGATAAACATCCAGTAGATAATCGGGATCTTGTTGTTGCGCTTCTAGATTAGCCCGTTGTTCTCGCGCTCCCTGAATATCAGCTTCTGCGACTGCCACCTGTTCCCGTGCTGTGTTTAACTCCCGTCGCCGTTGCGTTTCTCTGAGTTCAGCATTTTCTAAGTCTTGGCGAGGAATCACCCCTTCTTCCCAGAGAGTTTGGGATCGATCGCGATCGCGCTGGGCTTGATTAAATGCCGATTCTGCTTCTTCTACTTGGGCTTGCGCTTGCCGTTTTCTGGCTAAAGCGGATTCAATGCGAGAGTCTGCCTCTCTCAGGGCTTCAGGTTTAGGGCGTTGGGTTTCAACACCACTCATTTCTGCTTGTAAGGCTTGTAATTGCGCCTGTGTTGCCTCCACTTGGCTGGTAATCGGTAGGGGATCAATTTGGGCAAGAATCATCCCCTCTTCTACCTCATCTCCTGCTTGTAGGGAAATCCGTTGCAAATTCCCACTCACTGAGGCTGACACCGTAAACCGATCGCGCACCCGTGTTCGTCCTTCTGCATCCACCGTTAATTGTAGCGTTCCTCGTTCCACTTCTCCTAAATCCACACTCAGGGGTTGAGGGCGCAACGTATAAGCAATCAGGGCAACTAATCCGACAGCACCCGCCCCATAAAGCCACTTTTTCGGAAAAGCTCGCTTGCGAGTAGGGGAGGGAGTTTCTGTGTCAAAAGAAGAAACTGTTATGTTATGGTTATTATTCATAATAATTACTCCCGAGTTTTTAAAACGGCAATTAAGTCTAATTTTTGTAACTGTTGTCGAATCAACCAACCAGTGGCTATAGCCGCGATCGCGATGACGAGAAAAGCAAAGGTAAAACTAGACGGCTGAATCACAAATGGCACTCGCACAAACTCAGTATTTTGCGCTGGCGATTGATTAAGCAACCAAGATAGCCCATACCCTAATCCCCATCCCACGGGTACAGCCACTAAGGTAATGAGGGCTTGTTCCCCTAACAAAATGAAGCTAATTTCTCCTTGAGTAAAACCAATAATCCGCAGCGTTGCCAATTCCCGACTACGTTCAGATAAGGCAATTCGAGCCGCATTATAAACCACCCCCACAGCAATCACGCTGGCAAATACCAGTAATACCCCATTCATCACTCCTGAGGTGGTTCCCATGGTTTCTTCAAACTGTTTGAGGGCGTTTTCTCGTTGGGATACTCCTGCTACGGCTGGCGTTTCCTTTAATTCTTGATAAAGAGACTGTAAGTAATGTTCATCCACCGCCAAATAAGCACCAGACAAGCTCGGATTATCCCCCACCACTGTCTGTAGGGCCTCGAGATTCATATACATAGTAAGCCCCAATAATTCATCAACTAACGCCACAACAGGGACTTCTCGGGTGGGACGCGAGCCTTCTAAAATGTCTAAAGTCAGAGTATCCCCTACCGCTACCTCCAACATCTCTGCTAGTTTTGTGGGAAGCACCAACCCTTCTGGTGGCAGGGAAAAGCGTTGGCGTTGGGAATCAATCAGTTGTCGAAGTTCCGTTTCTGGGGAGATACCAGTAATGCTACCCAAGTGGCTACGATGTTCAAAACGTAGTCTCACAGGAACATCGCGAAAAGTCTCCACTTGTAAAACCCCAGGCAGTTGCGCCAACTCATACTGAATCGGTACTGATCGCGGTTGATTAAAAGTGAGCGTAATATCTTCCCGTTGCACTTGGCGGAACTGAACCTCCATAATGGTTTCGATGGCATCATTGAGATATTGCCCCACCACTAAAATCGCCACGGCGAGGGCAATTCCTATTACAGACATGGCTGCTTGTAAGGGGCGACGCTCTAAATTGCGTAAGATAATCCGCCCAGCAGGAGAAAAGAATTTTTGTAATCCCCACCGCTCAATCACTGTTGGCTGAAACGTGGGAGGGGGTTCGGGACGCATCGCCTCTGCTGGGGGTAAACTGACTACATGGCGAACTGATTTAAAAGCACCGACAAAAGCCGCGATCGCGCTAACAAAAACCGTTCCCAAAATTAATTCCAACCGCGCCTCATATTGGACTGCTGGAAACTGGTAAAACTGAGTATAAAATTGGGTCATATTTTCCCCAAACCACCGCCCTATCCCAATGCCCACCATTGCCCCTAGCAACACAATCACTAACACTAATTTGAGAAAGTGTAGCCCCACTTCCCAGTTGTGATAGCCAAATCCTTTCAAAACTGCAATTTGGTCACGTTGGCTACTCACTAATCGCGCTAACACCAGATTGAGTAAAAATACTGCAATCCCTAAAAAAATGATGGGTAAGATTAGAGCCGCCACTTGTAGGGCTTCAATATCATCGGATAAAATGCGGTGGGATATCTGATTTTCGCGACCATAAGCCCCTAATCCCCCATAGGGTTCTAACAGTTCATCTAATTGATTAATGACCTCAGAGGGGTTAGCTTCAGGGGTTAGGGAAAGAGTTACGTTATTAAATGCCCCATCGAGATCAAACGCTGTTGCCAGTCCTTCTCGCGCCATCCACATTACCCCAAAGCGACGGTTATCAGGTAATAATTCTGTGCCACTTACTTCATAAACATACTCAGGGGAAAGGGCGGTTCCCACAATGCGTAAAGACTGCCAACGCTCATTAATCACCCCATCCACTGTATCTCCCAATGCCAAATCATTTGCTTCTACAAAAGCAGCACTGGCAATTACCTCATTGCGTTGCCCTGCTTCAATATACCGCCCTGATTGCAGGTGCAAGTCATTGAGCATCGGTTGTTGTTCTTCAGGAATGGAAACTAATCGCCCTTTCGCAGGATCAGCAAGGTTGGGAACATCTAGGGTAATATCTTCAACGATGCGCGATCGCGCTTGGGCAACCCCTGGAATTTCTCGAATCTGCTCTAGTAAAGGATTCGGAGCCCGTTGTAATTGCACAAAAATATCGGCAAAACGATATTGCTGATAATAGGTGGTTTGAGAGAGCAATAAGGAGTCATAGGTACTCATCATGGTAACTAAACTGGCAATCCCACAGGCGACAATTAGCACCACGGCAATTACTTGCCCTCGTAAATTAATTAAGTCTCGATAGAGTTTGCGATCAAGCGTCCCCATGGCTAACACCCCAATTTCGGAAAAGTTACCACGTGAGTTCCTCAGCATTGGCACGACGGGCATTTTGCTCAATGCTGTAAATTTGCCCATCTCGCATCGTAATCACGCGATCAGCCATTGCCCCAATGCCAGCATTATGGGTAATAATAACAAGGGTAGTGCCAAGCTCTTGATTGACTTTACTTAACACCTCCAACACCAATTTCCCTGTGTTTAAGTCCAAAGCCCCAGTTGGTTCATCACAAAACATTACTTCTGGTCGTTTCGCGATCGCGCGAGCAATGGCAACTCGTTGCTGTTCTCCCCCCGAAAGTTGCGAGGGAAAGTGATCTAGGCGATCTCCCAGTCCCACCATTTCCAGTGCCTCTGCTGGCTTCATGGGATGGGAGGCAATGTCAGTAACGAGGGCAACATTTTCTTGCGCTGTTAAGCTAGGAATCAGGTTATAAAATTGGAAAATAAAGCCAATGGCTTCTCGCCGAAAGCGAGTGAGAACGCGATCGCCGCCTTGAGTGAGGTTATAGTGACGAAAAAATACCTCCCCACTGGAAGGAGTATCTAAGCCACCTAAAATATTGAGCAAGGTTGACTTCCCACTGCCAGAGGGGCCTAGTAACACCACAAACTCTTCTTGGTAAAGATCAAGATCAACCGCCCGTAACGCCTGCACCTTTACCTCCCCCATCTGATAAGTTTTAGTAATACCTCGCCCCTGAAAGAGAACTGGCGTTTTGGCTGGGTTTCTCTCTTTTTCTATTAAACTAGAATCAGGTTGCCCCATAACCTTTCCTCATGGTTTAGTTTACTCCAATTATAAATCTAGTAAGTCTTAGGAAGGGGAATTTTTAAGTTTTTAATTGTTAAGATTTAATACTACTTTTCAAAACTATTGTTGTTTCTCCTTTATAAACCGATAACAAATTCTAGTGCAAAACCTTAAAAGTAATTGAC
Organism: Euhalothece natronophila Z-M001; assembly: GCF_007904085.1. Taxonomy (GTDB): domain Bacteria; phylum Cyanobacteriota; class Cyanobacteriia; order Cyanobacteriales; family Rubidibacteraceae; genus Halothece; species Halothece natronophila. Next base: position 2,972,704 of record NZ_CP042326.1, on the reverse strand, counting down.
GAGTCACTAATCTCTCTTATCATTCTCTTAAAAAGGAGTTTTCCAAGTCACAAAAACCTCAACAAGCTGGCATTACAGAAGAATTTGTTTCTTTCTAATTTTAATAGCAAAGTAACTGACTTGAGCTCAAGTATTTAAATAGATTTAATGGTATTTTAGTTTTAAAATACTACTTTGATATTAACAAAAAATGGCGCATTATTTAGGAAAATCAAGTAACTAAATAACTAGCCCAAGTTCTAACTTTTTTTTCTTCTTGATTAGATTCATTTTTGCGAATTAAAAGTCGCCAAGTTTTACCTTCTATTTGTCGTTGGAGATAAACTTCAAAAGTATTTTTATTTTGAGTAATATCTTGTCGAGGCAACTTTAATTTTAGGGAATAAGTGCCACTGATTTTATAAGTAGGCAAATCAGCAATATAAACAGGGGTGAGATTTTTAATATTTAAATTTTTGATTTCAAACTCGGTTGTGCTAGGATTATCTAGTTGGTTGGTGAGACGATCTTCAGTTAAAGTGAGCTGACGCGCGATCGCGTGCCTAACGATATCTCGTCCCGGAGCTAGTCCCTTAGGTGGCGTATTATTGCCACAAGCGGTTAAAGCCAGACTCAATAGTAAAGCCAAAAAGAGTCGTAGCCAAGGTTGGTCAAATTTCATACGCTTTTTAATGAAAACTCAAAAATTCCCTAAAATACCATCTGCTATTATTCTTAAAGACATTAAGATATTTGACAACTGACCAGTAGAAATTAAGAATAGATCATTTGTTGTCGCTTAAGGTAGAACTTGTAGAACGACTAAATTCAATATGAAAGTAGCAGTAACCAAAGAAATCGAAGTGGGAGAACGCCGTGTTGCGTTAATCCCGGATGTTGTTTCCCGTCTAGTAAAACAAGGTTGGGAAATTCACGTGGAAAGTGGAGCTGGAGACGCAGCCTTTTTCAGCGATCGCGCCTATGAAGAAGCTGGTGCTACCATTGTCAGCGATAAAGCCACCCTTTGGCAAAATACTGACATAATTGTTAAAGTTTCGCCGCTAAAAGAAGAAGAACTCCCTCTTTTACAAGCTGGAAAGTCTCTCATTGGGCTACTCAACCCCTTTGGAGAGCCAGAACTAATCCAAAAACTGGGAGAAAAAGGCATTAACACCTTTAGCTTAGAATTAATGCCCCGTACCAGCCGCGCTCAAAGCATGGATGCGTTATCCTCTCAAGCCAACATTGCAGGTTATAAAGCCGTGCTTTTAGGAGCAACTGCACTGCCCAAATTTTTCCCCATGTTAACCACCGCAGCCGGCACCATTCGCCCGGCAACCGTGTTTGTCATTGGCGTTGGTGTGGCTGGATTACAAGCCATCGCTACCGCCCGTCGTCTTGGCGCTTTAGTGAAAGCCTTTGATATTCGCCCAGAAGTCAAAGAGCAAGTGCAAAGCCTCGGCGGTGAGTTCGTGGAAATGAGCGTTGAAGAAGAAACTACTACCAAAGACGGTTATGCTAAAGAAGTTTCCAAAGATGCCAAACAAAAATCTCAAGAACTCATTGCCAAAGAGGTAGCCAATGCCGATGTTGTAATTACCACCGCCCAAGTGCAAGGGAAACGGGCTCCTCAGCTTGTCACCAGTGACATGATTAAGGAAATGAAACCAGGGTCAGTTATTGTTGACCTAGCTGGGGAACAGGGGGGGAACTGTGAACCCACCGAAGCTGGAAAAGACATTCAAATGGAACCTGGAATTACCGTCATTGGTCCTATTAACGTCCCCTCCTCCCTTCCTGTTCACGCCAGCCAGATGTATAGCAAAAACATTTCTACCCTCTTGCAATATCTGGTCAAAGATGGACAAATGCAACTTGACTTTGAAGACGACATCATTGATGGCATTTGTCTTACCTATGATGGCGAACTTCGGAACCAAAAAGTGAAAGAGATCTTAGCCTCTAAGACGGAGTCAAAAGTATAGTTACTAAGGAAGCAGATAACCATGGAAACAACACTCATTGCCAGTTTATTCGTATTTGTTCTGGCAGCATTTGTGGGCTTTGAAGTCATTAATAAAGTGCCCCCAACCCTCCATACCCCACTGATGTCAGGGGCAAATGCTATCTCCGGCATTACTGTCATTGGGGCAGTGTTAATTGCTGGTGCTAGTAACAATAGCACTGTCACCACCGTAATGGGCTTTATTGCCGTAGTTCTCGCTACCGTTAACGTAGTAGGTGGCTTTTTAGTCACAGACCGAATGTTACAGATGTTCAAGAAGTAAGGAGGAATAATCATACGTGAACGACTTAACAACATTGCTCCCAACAGGGATTCAAATTGGCTATTTAGTGGCGGCTTCCCTGTTTATTCTGGGCTTAAAGAAACTTGGTTCCCCCGCTACTGCTCGTAATGGGAACTTTTTATCCGCCACTGGAATGTTATTGGCAGTTGTCGTTACCCTACTTGACCAAAATATTCTCAACTATCAATGGGTTTTAATCGGCATCGCCATTGGGAGTGCCATTGGTGTGATTATTGCTAAAACCGTTGCCATGACAGCAATGCCCCAGATGGTAGGGTTCCTCAATGGCTTAGGGGGAGCAGCCTCGGCGTTAGTTGCGATGGGCGAATTTTGGCGATTAGTCCATAGTGAAGGTGCTGTTCCTTTAAATGCAACGATTACCGTTATTTTAGGGATCTTTATCGGGGGCGCAACTCTCAGCGGCAGTTTGATTGCAGTTGGCAAATTACAAGGAGTTATTACTGGTAAGCCTGTAACTTTCCCGTTACAGCAACCTGTTAATATCGCTATTGCTGGTGCATTTTTTGTTAGCAGTGGCTTTTTAATTGCCAATACTGGTGACCAAGCGGCTTTCTTTACCATGATTGGACTTGCCACCGTATTTGGGGTGCTATTTGTACTTCCCATTGGTGGTGGCGATATGCCTGTGGTGATTTCCCTGTTAAACTCCCTTTCTGGAATCGCTGCCAGTGCTGCTGGTTTTGTAGTGATGAACAATATGCTGATTATCGCTGGGGCATTAGTTGGGGCTTCCGGTTTAATCCTCACCGAAATCATGTGTAAAGGCATGAATCGCTCTTTAATCAGCGTTCTCTTTGGCGCATTCGGTGGCGGTGGTGAAGCCACTGGTGTTGCTGGTGGTAGCGATAGCGAGGATAAAATTGTCCGCAGTATTGGTTCAGAAGAAGCGGCGATGATGTTACGCTATGCCCGTTCTGTGGTCATTGTTCCTGGTTATGGCATGGCAGTAGCTCAAGCCCAACAATCTATCCAGGAATTAGCAACCCTCCTTGAACAAAGTGGCGTTGATGTGCGGTATGCGATTCATCCCGTGGCTGGCAGAATGCCTGGACACATGAATGTGTTGCTCGCAGAAGCCAATGTCCCTTATACCCAGCTTTACGACATGGATGACATTAACCCCCAGTTTGAACAAACTGATGTTGCCTTAGTTGTGGGCGCAAATGATGTGGTTAACCCTGGGGCGCGTCATGATGCAGGAAGCCCCATTTATGGAATGCCAATTTTAGAAGTAGATAAGGCAAAGCAAACCATTGTCATTAAACGTAGTCTTGGCACTGGTTTCTCCGGAATCCAAAATGAACTCTTTTTCAAGGATAAAACTACTATGCTATTTGGTAGTGCTAAAGAAATGCTTGGGGAGTTAGTTTCAGAAGTGAAGCAGCTTTAGAATTAAGTTTCTAGGTTGTTAACGATAGACGCTCTAGTTTTTTGCTAGGGCGTTTTATATTTACTCTTTCTTAAACAACCTTTTGAAAAGGCTAATTTGAGTTCTTTTCCTTGAGAATTGGCGTATTTTTTATGGCTTGAGTTAGTTTTTGGTTATCTTCTTGTTGACGGATGGCAACTCGAAAATAATGGTCGCCAAGTTCAGGAAAACTAAGACAGTCGCGAATTAAAATTTGAAATTCTTGGAGAAGTTGGGCTTGTAACTCGGTAGCAGAAAAATCGGTTGCAATGAGGAAAAAGTTAGCAGCCCCAGGAAGGGGGGATAAACCAGAAATACTTGCTAAATCATGATAGAAGCGCGATCGCGCTCTTTTTAACCAGCCCCAAGTTTGCTTTTGAAAGGTAGTGTCTTCTAATACTGCCATTGCTGCCTCACTAGCTAAACTATTCACAGCCCACGGATCACGCCATTTTTGCCATTGTTTAAGGCGATCAGGATGAGCAACGGCATAGCCGATTCTTAGCCCTGGTAAGGAGTAAAATTTGGTCAGCGATCGCAGCACCACTAAATTCGGATAATTTTCTACCTCTCTGATTAGACTTTCTTGCTCTTCTGGGGGCAAAAAGTCCATAAAGGCTTCATCTATTACCACCAAGGCAAACTGCTCTAAATAGGGCAAAATTGAGCGACGAGAGAACAATTGACCGGTGGGGTTATGGGGATTATTTAAAAGCAAACCACAGTTTTCACTGGAGGGAACATCTAAAATTAAATCTTCACGCTCTGCTGTTTTTTGAGCCATTCTCGCCACATTAAGTGGACAAGGGGTTATTTTTGCCCCAAATGCCTCTAAAGCCCGTGTATAGTCCCGAAAGCCAGGAGTCAATAAATAAACCGCATCCAAGGTTGCCAATTCTCGTCCTGCCCAAGTAAGTAATTCTGCTGCCCCATTTCCAGGTATAATTAAATTGGAGTCAAGATTATGCCATTTGCCAAGAGCTTCCCGCAGCTGGGAGTAATTGGGATCAGGATAATGCTTGAGGGAACTTAGCCCCCCCTGTATCGCTTTCAGCGCACTTTCAGGAGGACCAAGGGGGTTAATACTTGCAGAAAAATCCAATATCACAGAGGGAGAACACCCAGCTAACTGGGCAGCCCAATTTAAGTTCCCTCCGTGTATTGGTCGTGTCATTAAGTTTGATGTCCCTTAGTTACTTATTATTTTCAGGGGCTACTCGTTCCTTAAACAGTTTCCCTGCAGAAAAAGCCGGAACTGAAGTAGCAGGAATCTCCATTTTATCTCCAGTTTTCGGATTTCGTCCTTCCCGTGCTTTCCGTTCCCGCTTTTCAAAAGAACCAAAGCCAACTAAGGTGACTTTTTCCCCTTTAGATACGCTATCCATGATAGTTTCAAGCGCCGCTGTTAAAACAGCATCGGCTTGTTTTTTGGTAACAGTTGCCCGATCGGCAATTTGATCAACTAAATCTCCTTTATTCATTCTTACTCTCCTAATTTACGAGTGTTTCTCTACAATAACGCCAGATTGCTTGCGCTGAGCAAGTTTTCTTTGCATTTACTAACATAGAGAGCTAGGTAACTAGCCCCTAATCAGCTATGATACTGATCTGTTCTATGTTTCACTGCATTATTCTAAACTCTGATTGCCTATTGTGCATTGTTAAAAGCATTAAATTCTCTACTTTTAGCGATTTTTTTACGTTTTGCAACGAAATTTGTGATTTAGATAAGATATAAAACTTGATATTTTGCACTAAACAAAAAATTGAGCCTCTTGCCAAATGAGAAACCTCTTTCCTGCTAAATGTGCTACTCTATACTTGGCATCAGTAGCTTGTGATTAGCATTGGGAAAACTAACCTTTACCCAATCACCTATAACTTGGGTGTGTTGCTCATTCTCTTACTGCCCTTGAAAACGTGAGATTTCTGCTCAATTAAAAATACAAAAGCAATGACTACCGACGAAGAAATCCGCCAACAAAGTTACGAACTCTTCCGTAACGAAGCCCCAGATCTTTTAGAACAAGTCGAAGCGGGGATTTATAACATTCGTGAAGATCACTCCAAGCCAACCGTTCATGGCTTAATGCGAGCAACTCATACTCTGAAAGGCGCAGCAGCGAATGTCGGGCAAGACACGATTAAAAAAATTGCTCATCAATTAGAAGATGTATTTGGAGCACTTCTTTCCCCTAACGCCATTTTTGATAATGAATTAGAAACCCTCCTTCTCGATATTTATGAATGCTTACGGGTTGCCTATAATAACGAAATAGAAGGAGATAACAGTAGTGATGAGCAGAACCTAGAACGAGCAGAGCAGATTTTTTCTAAGCTAAAAGAAAAGTTAGGGGATTGTTTTGATGAAGAACCAGCGATTCCTTCATCCTCAGAACTCGGGTTTGATATGACCCAGTCGGTTTTTCAAGTGGGAGTTAAGCAGCGTCTTGAACAGATTGAAGCCGTTTTAGAAGAAACCTCTGATCCAGAAACCATTGTTGAAGCGGTGAAACCACAAATGGATGTTTTTGTGGGCTTAGCAGAGTCCTTGAGCTTAGAGGGATTTAAAGCAATTGCTCAAACCGCTCTCACAGCATTAGAAGAAAATCCCCAAGCAGCTGGTGATATTGCTCAAGAAGTAGTGAATAATATTTCAGAAGCTCGAGATGCTGTTTTAAACGGCGATCGCGATCGAGGAGGCGAACCTTCCGAAATCCTCAAAGCCTTCACTGAATCAATTAATGCCTCTACTGCTTCTCAAGTGGAATTTTCTGACGAATCTTTCTCCCTCGAAGATACATTTGGTAATTGGCAAACTGAACCTGAAACTGATCCCTTTGTCACTTATCCCTTAGAACAAGAAGAAGAAACCGAGATCATTACTAACGCTTCGCAAAAAAGTGAACCTGAAAATCCCCCTTCAGCAGAGAAAACAGAAATTATTTCTCAACAGGAAGCAACGAAGCTCAAAGCCAGTCAAGATCCCGAACTAGAATCTGCTCAATTTCATCAACAGCAAACTCCTACTCCTCGTACTGGCGTAAGTATTCGGGTTGACTTAGAACAAGTCGAAAATCTCAACCATCTCGTGGGAGAGCTTTCTATTAACCAAAACCTGCTTTCTCTAAGAGACGAACAATATCAAAATGCCCTACAAAAACTAGGAGGTTGGCTATCCCAACACCGACGTACCCTTTTCCAACTCCGAGATAAACTTCCCGCCGAATATGCTAACAGTGACTTTGCTCAATTCTTATATGCTTCCCTTGAAGAAAATTCTCAACTAGAGCAAGGTCTTGATGATGTTAACCACATTGCCCGTGCCAATGCCACTTCCGTAGAGCGAGAACAACGGCTTTCTCGACAAGTACGAGATAGTTTAGAAGCAGTGCGAATGCTTCCCATTGAGAAAGTATTAAACCGCTTTCCGCCAATGGTTAAAAAGTTAAGTGAATCTTACAACAAGTCCGTAGAACTAAAACTCTCAGGGGTGCAGGTATTAGTGGATAAAGCAATTACCGAAAACCTGTATGATGCCCTCCTGCATTTAGTTCGGAATGCCTTTGATCATGGCATAGAATCCCCCGAACAAAGAAAACAGCAAGGAAAACCAATTCAAGGACGAATTTGGATTTATGCTTATAATCAGGGCAACCGCACAATTGTAGAAGTAAAAGATGATGGTCGCGGCTTAAATGTCGAGCAAATTTGTCAACGCGCCCAAGAGAAAAATCTTCTCACCCCAGCGCAAGTCAAAGAAATTCGTAATTCTCCTCATCCCGAAGACCGACTCTTACGAGTATTATGTGAACCGGGCTTTTCTACCGTGGGTAAAGCAACTGATTTATCAGGGCGAGGTATTGGGCTAGATGTCGTGTATTCCCAAATGCAGAAAATTAATGGCTCGGTTACTGTAGAAAGCGAAATTGGGGTGGGAACCACTTTTTATCTACAAATTCGCGGCGCACTAATGAATGCCCGTTTATTGGTCTGTCAGGCCGGTCAAGGGGTATATAGCTTTATTGCCGATGAAGTGGAACAGGTATTAATTCCAGAGGAAGAAAAAATCAAATGGTTAGGGAGTCAAAAAGTTTTACAATGGCGATCGCGCAAAGAAGATGATCCAATCTCAGTTCCCATTCATCCTCTCACCCAACTCTTAAATTATCCCCCAAATGCAAACTTTCTTCTGCAAGCTCAACCTAAGTCAGAAACAGAAATCCAAGAAACAACAACCCTTCTCACAGCTAGTGAAGGCGTTGCCCCCATCTTATTAATAAGAACCCCAGAGGGCTTAGTAGGATTAGAAATTGATACGGTAATCGAAGAACAAGAATTAGTATTAAAACCGATCTCAACTACGATTCAACCCCCCATTTATGCCTATGGCTGTACCATTTTAGCCGATGGTCGCCTAAGTCTAGTTATTGATGGGGCAGCCCTAATTCGTCATAATAAATCCCGTGTTGGTATTTCTCCTCAACTTAATATTGATTCTAGTTCCCAAAAAAGTTTCGCCTCTCAAACCAACAAAATCCTTCCCCATCAGCGTTTGAAAGAGGACTATACTAATCCCTACAGCATTCATCAAGAAGGGGAAGAAACAAGCATCCATGATGAAGCAGGGGCAACTGCTTCGGAGCAAAATAATCGTCCCATTGATACTGAAAAATACCGCACTCTCTTAGTGGTAGATGACTCCATTACAGAACGGCAAACTCTTTCCATGATTATGCAAAAAGCAGGACACCATGTCATTCAGGCAAAAGATGGTCAAGAAGCCTTAGAACAACTACAACAAGGGGCAAAAGTGGATTTAATTGTCTGTGATTTAGAAATGCCTCGTATGAATGGCTTAGAGTTTATTGGTATGACACGACAAAATCCTAACTTTGCCCAAATTCCTGTAATTGTGTTAACCTCTCGCACTCGCGATAAGTATCAACGTATTGCCATGGAGTTAGGGGCTTCGGATTATTTAACCAAACCTTACCTAGATCAAGACTTATTAGGAACGGTAGGCAAAAATCTAAAGCCTTAGCAGTAACTATTTTTGCGTTATGGTTTGATACTCCTGTTTTAAGATTGAAACTAGCTCTTCATTTCCTTTTTCTTTTGCCACAGAGATACGACGCTCTAGGTTACGACGAATATTCTCAAGATGAGCTTGTTCTGCACTGTTTTCTGGCTTTCTAGAGCTAAAATGTTTTGGAGTTGGCAACTCTCCATTAGCATTAACGGCAGGAATATTCATCTCTGGAGAAGGAGAACATTTAATCACAGGACGCTTACTATAAGACACGCCTCGATAATTCAGTAAAAGTTTCGGCTGTAATTGAGGAATGTGCCGTGGGTAATGATAATGCCAAGGTTGTCCGCGATACTTCCCTGCAATTTCTCCTTCAGTTACTTCTAAAGGATTAGACTCGGAGTCATACTGAATGCCACGATAAGTTAGTCTCATGGTTATTTACTTTACTTGATTTTTCTCTGTCCTAAGCTCATTATAGATTTTATTTCTGTATTTTTTGTTACACTTTATGAGGAATTTCTGACATGATGCTCACATGAACTGCAAAAACATAGAAGACATGGGCAAATTGCACTAACATAGGATGAGGAGAAAAATATAAGAAAAATATGATATTTCGCAATTTAGCTGTTGTTATCTTTTCCTTCGTCTTTTTACTAATAGGCTTTTTAGCTGCCCCGAAGGCTGAAGCTCTTACCCAAATTCAAATTTCTAACCTTTCTTATCAAGACTGTCCAGAAGAATACCAAGGGGGCTTACTCAGCTATAATTCGGAGGCTGCGAATTGTTTTATGGTGACTGGTGAAGCCAAAAACACTTCTGGAAAAACAATTTACGATGCTGATGTGTATGGGCGGATTTATGATGCCAATGGCAATCCAGTATTACAAAATCGCACTCGGGTAGGTTCAATTGCGGAAGTCCCCCCTGGCGTTAGTGAGTTCAGCCTCAGAATTAGTGTACCGGCGAATCAACCAACGCCTTTAAAGTTAGAGCAATTTAAGGCTTCTGGCTTTTCTAGCTCTGTTAGTCCTAGAAGTAGCTTTTAAAAGCTGCCAAGCAAACTAGCAATAATTTGTAGGCTAAAAATAGCAAGAATAGGGGATAAGTCAATTCCACCTAATGGGGGAATAAAAGAGCGAAAAATATTAAGATAGGGATCAGTAATTGGGCTGAGGTATGACATTGCTTGTTGTGCCCAGCCTGCTGTTTGGAACCAACTGAGGAGAATGCGAACAAAAAGTAGCAGCAGGTAGATTTGGATAGTATTAACGAGAACGTTTGTTATAAAATTAGCGCCAGTTGTCATAGTTAGTCTCTTTAGTAATAAATGAGCAAGTCATTAATAGATTCTTGTGGCTAGTTTAAACGATTTTAGGGTTGCTTCGCACCGCACTTATGAGAGAAATTAGCTAGCGGTTGAAATTCGGTAATTGGACAGAGGCGTATGATGTGCGCTTTTTACGATTTTGATAGCGAGGGAGAGTTGGAGAAGGAGAGGTTTCTTTTTCGGGATAATGAGAGGGGGGGTCAATTTCCGTTACTGATTCATTTGTCGGTTGCGGTGAAAAGAGGGATTCTGTGGATGACTCGTGGATATTAAAGTCTTCTATTTCTGTGTTTGATGTCTCAAGCTCCCTACTTATTTCTGCTTCAGAAGGAGATTCTATGCTATCCTCTAACAATTGCTGTTCTGCTTCTTCAGGTGCTTCCTGATCTAAAAGACTAAACTCTTTTGCCTCATGATTAGAATTAGAAAAAGTCTGATTTTGACTAGACCAGGCTGGAATCGGCTGGGATGGAACAGAGTTAATAGCAAGAGAATAATTACTTTCAATCTGAGGGTTGTTTTCTAAATATTTATTGAGGGCGACTTTAAATTGCCAAGTGTAACGGCGTTGTTGTTGCAAACGGAATGACAGTTCTCGCACTTGCTTTTCTGCCTGTGAAAGTTTATAAGATTGCTCTTGGAACTGCTTTTGAATGAGGGCGCATTCTCTTTCTAGTTGGGCAACTCTCTGTTGGGAAACTTGAAGGGAGTTACGAAGATGAGTAATTTGTTCTTCTTGATATTGGTTGTTTTGACGAGTGCTTTTTAATTCTTGGGATAAACTTAGATGTTGTTCATAAGCTGCGTTGAGTTCATCACTTTGTTGTTCATTCAACTCTTCAGCTTGACGTAACTGAAACTTTTGTTGTTCAAGTTCTGCTTGGGTGCTTTCTAAGGCTTTTTGGAGTTGAGCATTATGATAGAGGATTCTGTGGTTTTGTTCATAAAGGCTTTCATTACTTAGTTCCTCCTCTTGAGGATTTTCAACTTCTTTTTTTAATGAGGTTTGATTCAATTCCTCTTCTACAGCTTCTTCTATGAATAAGGGGTCTTCGGGATCAATGTTTTCTGACTCAGAATTAGAATCATCTAGAAAGGCAATGAGTTCGTCAAGGGAATCATCATTTGTAGAAGAGGTATCGTTGTTATCAAAGGAGGAGTAGTTAGATTGAGGAGTATTAGGTTCGCTCATAGTTCTTCCGAAGGCATTGCTGTAAAACTTACCTTTTACCTTAATGCAAAAAGAAATGTTGTGCTAGAGATAATTTAAACTAGTGTGAGCGAGAAGTCCCCAACTTCAGCGAAGCGAATTGGGGACGGGACTTATAAACCGAAGCGAAGTGAGGACGGAATGCGATTCTAAGGGCTTAGTTCTGGGGAAACACCAGAACGCAAGAAGCCCGCACCGAAGGGCGCCCACAGCCCCTCATGAAAGCGAACTTAGAACACATATCTACAAATTTGTGCTACGATAGATTTATCACTAAAAATTTTATTGGATTATGTTGAGAGCTACCAAAGTTAGAATCTATCCAACAAAAGCGCAAGAACAGCACCTAGCAAAGAGCTTTGGGTGTTATCGCTTTTTGTGGAATTATTCTCTCAACCTAACGTGCGAAACCTATAAAGCAACAGGAAAAGGACTTAACCGATTCGCTATTCAGAAGGAGATTAAAAAGCTCAAACAAGAATACGAATGGTTGAAAGAACCTTATTCCCAGTGCTTACAATTGGTTGCTCTCAACTTATCAAGAGCTTTCATTAACTTCTTTGAAGGACGGGCTTCTTTTCCTTCCTTCAGGGCTAAACACCGAAGGCAATCAATTACTTATCCTCAAAATGTTTCTCTCGTTGGTGACGGCTTAAAATTCCCCAAAATGGGAGTGGTTTACGCCAAGATTCACCAAGAAATTGAGGGGACAATTAAAAGTGTTACGGTGTCTCTGAATTGTCAAGGACATTACTATGCTTCGATCTTGACAGAAGACGGGAAAGAATTACCTGAACAATCTAGTGAGGGAAAAGCAATTGGTATTGATCTTGGAATTAATCATTTTGCGATTACCAGCGATGGCTCTAAGTTTGAAAACCCAAAATGGCTTGATAGGCATGAGAAAAAGTTAAAGGCTCAGCAAAAACGTCTCTCTAGAAGACAAAAAGGGTCTAACAATCGAAATAAAACTCGCAAACAAGTCGCTAGAGTTCACAAAAAAATATCTGATTGTCGGTTAGATTTCCAGCACAAGCTATCGCGCAGGATAGTAAACGAAAACCAAGTTATTTGTGTGGAGAATTTAGCCGTCAAGAATATGGTCAAAAACCACAACCTAGCTAAAGCAATTAGTCAGGTGGGTTGGGGTCAATTTTGCACAATGTTGAAATATAAAGCAGAGTGGGAAGGTAAAGTCTATCAAGAAGTTGATAGATTCTTCCCCAGCTCTAAGACTTGTCATGTCTGTCTAAATCAAGTAAGAAACCTTCCACTTGAGATTAGACATTGGCGGTGTGAAAAGTGTGGTACAGAACACGACCGAGACATCAACGCCGCTATCAATATCAGAGACGAAGGAGTGCGAATTATCTCCTCTGGAACGGGGGAGATCGCCTGTCGCCCAGATGTAAGTCGAGATAGTAGAGGTCGTAAAACTTCTACTGTGTCGCAGTCTGTTGGGCAGGAAGCGCAAAGCTCAACGTAGTGGCTTTGCGTAGTTCACGACTTATTCACTCGAAATTTAAGGTAGGATGAGTTGGCTCATCAATCAGGATAGTTATGGTAGTTTCCAAAGTAGTGGTAGAAGTTCCAGCGACAAGTGCAAACCTCGGGCCGGGATTTGATTGTTTGGGGGTTGCTTTGACACTTTACAATCAATTTGAGTTTATCCTGCAAGAGGCTTCTGCTTCTCCTGTAGAAATTGTTGTGACTGGAGAGGAAGCTAAGGCGGTAAGTCAAGGGTCAGATAATTTACTTTATCGAGCTTTTACTAAGTTTTATGAACATTTGGGGGAGTCTCCTCCTGCTGTAACAATTAAAATTCAATTGGGAGTTCCGCTTTCTAGAGGATTAGGGAGTTCTGCGACGGCGATTGTTGGTGGGCTATTGGCTGCTAATGCGTTGTCTGGAAATCCTTTACAGGAGTGGGAGTTATTACAAATCGCGATCGCGCTTGAAGGTCATCCTGATAATATTGTTCCTGCTTTCTTGGGAGGATGTCGCCTCTCAATTCCGACGGATAAACACTGGGAGGTGTGCCAAATTCCTTGGTCAGATGATTTTGTTCCCGTGGTGGCGATTCCTAATTTTGAGCTTTCTACCCAAGAAGCGCGATCGGTGTTACCCTCACAATTTTCTCGTGATGTTGCTATTTTTAATAGTTCTCACTTAGGGGTACTTCTACGGGCGTTAGAAACGGGAAACTCTCACTGGCTAGGCTTAGGAATGCAGGATCAACTCCATCAACCCTATCGTCAACAGCTAATTCCCGGTTATCCTCAAGTGGAGGAAGCAGCGTTAAGTGCTGGGGCGTATGGAGTAGCGATTAGTGGTGCAGGGCCTACCCTATTAGCTATTACCAGTAAGGGAGATGCCATGAAAGTTGCCGAAGTGATGCAAAATGCGTGGGAAAAGGAAGCAGTACAAGCCACTGTTTATCCTCTAGACATTAATGCCACTGGCGCAACATTTAACTATCCGTTCTCAGAAGTCTCCCGACAGAATCTTTGATTTGTCGGTGAGATGAATGAGAACAGTCGTGCTATCATGGAAAAAGTTTCAGATGGGGAACTTTTTTCGGCGAAAACCAAGCCAAGATATAAAAGAATTTTTGATTCTCTTCCATCCAATTATCTATAAAGCTCGGGAGCCGGGCTGTTCGCCTATCGCCTTGGTGTAAGACTTCTCTTTTCCTACGATTAGAAAAGCAACCGATTGGGTAGGAAGCTCCCGTTAGAATCTTCGATTTAACGGGAGTAGCTCACTTGTCATTAGTGTACAAAGGACAAAGGACAAAAACTTATGTACTTTCTTGACATTCTTTAACTGCTTCTTTCACAATTTCTGGACTCACTTCGTCAGTAACAGTGGCTGCGCCAATTTTTTGTGGCAATACAAATCGAACTTTCCCATTTTTGACTTTTTTATCACTTTTTAGGGTTTCTAAGATGTCTTCAACTTTCAACATGGGGGGAACTGTTTTGGGTAACCCTGTTTTGAGAATTAATTGGTCTTGACGTTGGCTTTCTTGTTCTGACCAATACCCCATTTTAACGGCAATTTTTCCTGCTACTGACATGCCGATGGCAACGGCTTCACCATGATTCACTAAGCGATATCCCGTTAAACTTTCAATGGCATGACCAACGGTATGACCATAGTTTAAAATAGCCCTTAATCCTCCTTCTTTTTCATCTTGACTCACTACATCAGCTTTGGCTTGACAGGATTGTGTAAGAATATTTTGTAATAAGTCTGAGCTTAGATAATCTAACTGATCTAAGCGTTGTGCGCTTTCTAATTGTTGAAATAAGTCATCACTCCAAATCACCCCATATTTGATCACTTCTGCCATTCCAGCACGAAATTCACGATGAGGAAGGGTTTTTAAGACTTCGGGATCAATTAAGACTAATTTGGGTTGATGAAATGCGCCAATTAAATTTTTTCCTTGGGGATGATTGACTCCTGTTTTTCCGCCAATGGCTGCGTCAACCATCGCTAATAAAGAGGTGGGAATTTGAATAACATTAATTCCCCTTAACCAAGTAGCCGCAGCAAACCCTGTCATATCGCCAATTACACCGCCACCAAGGGCAATTAGGGTTGAAGATCGTTCCAGATAGTTTTCTAGGGCTTGATCATAAATTTTTTGCACCGAAAGAAGGGTTTTATGTCGTTCCCCATCAGGAAGAATTTTATAGGAAACGGAAAAGTTGGCTTTTTCTATAGCTTTAATTAGTGATTCACCATAGTGGTCAAAAATCATGGTATTAGATACCACTATAATTTTATTGCCAATGGGAAGAGATTGTAAGTAACTGCCAATGTTATTAATTAATTGAGGCGCGATCGCGATCTGATAAGAATTAGTTTCTAAATTAACTGTAATTTCTGATAACATTTTAATAAATAAAGCTAAGAATATGTCTTTGATTCCAAATTAACATGAAACCACTAATTAAAACAAACGCGATCGCGATTTTCCGAAACTGTGTTGTTTCCATTCTAACTAAAACCTTTTGACCTAGCCAATTTCCTGGAAAAGCTCCAATACCAATGATTAAGCCATAGACAATAATAGAAGAAGAAAAAATTCCGAAGCTAAGATAGGTAAAGATTTTTACAATATGAACCACTAAAACATGAGCAGATTTTGTGCCAATCATTTTTTCTTTTTCTAAACCATAATTAAGATATAAAGGATTAAGTAAAGGACCAGTACTCCCCATCAATCCAGAGAGAAAAGCATAAATAAAACCAACTGGCAAAAAGTACCAGCTTTTAACTTGAAATAAGGGTAAAATTTCTGCTAAACGGTAACTAAAAATTGAGGTGATGAGAATAATCCCTAACAAGAGTGTTAGCCATTCTAATTGTAGCTTTGTAAATAAAAAAACTCCTGCAATCGCGCCTAAAATAGCACCTGGCAAATACCAACGCGTCAATTCTAAATCAATTTCTTGCCAATATAATCCCACTCGTTGCCCATTACCAAATAACATCCCAATCGTAATAATGGGAGGAATTGCAGAGGCTTCGAGAAATAAGCTCATTACCGGTATTAAGATTAGAGGACTTCCCCCACCAACAAGGCTGCTTATAAACCAGCCGATGCAACTTGCCCCTACTAACCATAAAATAGTCACAGCGGTATCCTAAATCCTCCTTGATTGGATTGTAAATAAATATTAAGCCCATGTAAAGGTAACATAATTGCCGAGAGACTTGTTCCCCAATCTAATTAACCTTTATAAGTGAGAGCAGTTTATTAAAGGATTCATAGTAATTCCCTTAATTAAATCATTCCCTAAACTCTAAGCCTAACGTGGTAATAGCATGAGTATAAGTACTGTAAAGAGAGAATTATAGCGATGAATTTCACCGAAAGCGCGGGAGGCTAGGACCTCAGCGAAGCGGGTCGTAGAGGGATAGCGCGTTTAGCCACGGGTTCGATCCCCGAAGCTAAACCAACTTTAGATGTGCTAGACTCATCGTCGTGACTTTTTAAAAAAGATGGAACAGACTCTGACCCTTGTAGTAAAGCTAAATGTAGAACCTGAGCAAGCCACTCAACTTGAAGAAACTGCTCAGGCTTTTGCTAATGCTTGTACTTGGGTGAATGAGAACGTAAACCATCGTTTAACCAATCGCAACTCAATCCAAGCTGTCTGCTATAACAATGTTAAAGAACAGTTTGGGTTAAAGGCTAACCATATTGTCCGTGCTTGCGCTAGGGTCGCCTCTAACCGAAAGACTGCCAAACATAAAGGTCGGAAAGTTAAAGGGTTCAAACCCACCTCTTTCGATTGTGATGGTAGGACTTTCTCTTTTCGGGAAAAAGATTGGACAGTTAGCGTCTCTACTCTTGGTAAGCGGTTAAGACTAGCCTTAAGAACCAGCAATTACCATAAGGGTAAACTAACAGGGCGCAAGCCCACTTCGGCTCAAATTTGCAAACATAAAGATGGTCAATGGTATTGTCATGTTCAGATAACGATTGATTATCCAGAACCTCAAAAAACTGACAAGGTTATTGGAGTTGACTTTGGGAGACGGGAAATAGCTAGAACGTCCACTAATCAAGGATGGGATGGGAAAGAAATCCAACGAAAAAGAGATAAGTTTTCTAGAGTAAGATCATCTCTTCAGAAAAAAGCGCGTCAGGGCACAAGATCGTCTCGCAGAAGATGCAAAGAGGTCTTGAAACGGTTATCTGGGCGTGAAAAGAGATATCAAAAGTGGGTTAACCACAACATTAGTCAAACTATCATCTCAGAAGCAAAAGAGACTAACTCCGCAGTGGCAATTGAAGACTTAACTGGTATTCGTGAACGGACTAACCAGAAACCCAGAAACAAGACTGAAAGAAGACGGTCTAACTCTTGGGCTTTTTATCAATTAAGAACTTTCTTGGAATATAAAGGGGTTAAGGAAGGAGTAAAAGTAATTGCTATTCCTCCTGCCTATACCAGTCAGACTTGCCACTGTTGCAAACACATTGGAATAAGAACCAATAAAAGTTTTAAGTGTTCTAATCAATACTGTGGTTGGGTTGGAGATGCCGATCTCAATGGTGCTTTGATGATACAAAAATGGGGTTGCTCTATAAACCAGCCTGGAGGCTCGGAGATTCTATCGTGTAGGATTTCCAGGGCTACTGAAAACGCTAACCGAGCGCGAAGCGGATTAG
This sequence comes from Euhalothece natronophila Z-M001, assembly GCF_007904085.1. Lineage (GTDB taxonomy): Bacteria > Cyanobacteriota > Cyanobacteriia > Cyanobacteriales > Rubidibacteraceae > Halothece > Halothece natronophila. Next base: position 2,955,219 of record NZ_CP042326.1, on the reverse strand, counting down.
CGCAGTTTATGAATCACATTGAAGTTTGAAGAGAAATTTTGACAAGTATCAGTTAAAATAAACCCGAATTCAATTTTTAACCCACATTCCGCACCCTCAACTGTCACCTTGTCCGTTTGGCGACCGTATCAAGGGGAATTGATTGATTTTAGCATCAAACTTAGGGGGAGAATCAGGGTGAACTCTTCTTATTCTCATCAACCAAGAGTAATTGAGAATTCCTAAGCCTGAAATTACAGCAGCTCTTAACTGACTTCAGCTTTGATTTTCACTCCTTCGGGGAAACTTCCCTTACACTAATAAATAATATTGTTGGCAAGGTTTGGGAAACAATTGTAGTAAATTTAATCTCTCTTCAGTGAGATTAGAAACTTCGTTTTCTCCTCTAAATTTCAACAAGTGAACCGCTTGAAATTGTTGAAAAATCCAACGTAAAGTAGGAGAATTGGTTTCTTTCCCTAATTGATTTTTAACCATTTCCCCTCGTCTAACTAAAGCCGAGCGCAGTTCTCTTTGCCCCAAATTATAAATGAGCAGACACAAGCCCAGAATTAAGACCATCGCCTGAATTCGTTCAGGAGATTTAATGAAAATGCTGTCTGCTAAAAACATGGGGTCTTTTAAGAACCGAAATCCCCTTTCCGTTGACTGTTGCTCTTTATATTCAATGAGCATTTGATTCGGAGAAAGTTCAGCTTCATCTAGAACATTAGTGGCGAGAAGAAACCGTCCAGCTAGTTGTTTTTCTTCCTGAATCAGGGCTAAATTTTCTTCTAAGTCTGCTTGAACTTTAACCCGAGCTTGCTTGCGGTGATTGTTATTTTCTTCACGAGTTTCAATCTGGCTGATTTGATGATACTTAAATTTCTTTTCTAGTTTTTTGACTGCTTTGATGGCATCAGGGACACAAGCATAAGTTTGTCGAGATAACTGTCGTAATTGTTTTTCTCCTTCCAGTCGCTCTTTCTCTATTTTTTTTAGAAGACGTTTTTGGTCGGATTCCTTTCTTTCTTCACTTTCTACCACTAACCATCGTTGTTCAATTCCCCCAGAAGTTCTCTGGTGAATCGAGTAACGATATCCCTCAAGAGAACTGGAACTCATTTGAGAGGATTTAATTTGTCTAGCAAGAGCTTGAGCTGGTTTCAGACGGAAGGGAACTCGCGTCAGCCATTTCAAGTCTTGCATTTGTTTCAAATTTTCCGCGGTGTATAGTGCCCTATCTGCTACCATCAATGAATCGAAATTAACTTGATTTCGGAATTGCTTAAAGATTTCAGGAAATATTTTTTGGTCTGATTCATTGCCACTTCCGGTTCTTAAGAAAAGGGGAATATCCCCATCGCCACTACCAATTAAATCGACCATAAACTGTTTTAAGTCTGGGCGTTTATCCCGAGAATAACCATAGGTAATTTGAATCTGTTGAGGAGGATTTCGCTTTTCTCCTTCTTCCGAATTTACTTCTACCTTGGCTTCTTCTATTAAAGTATTTTCGTATTCTCCTTCGACACTTAAAGAGCTTGAATCGAGATGGATACTTTCTGCACCAATCGAAAATTTTTGGACTGCTTTTAAGGCGATGCTGAGAAATATGTCTTCTAATCCCGTTAAATATAATTTGTCTAAGACTCGTCCTAATCGATCATCATTTAAGTGTTCTGCTTGAATTCCTTCTCCAATTAAATGTTCCGTTGGTTTGCCTTCAAAGAATTTTGGAAATAGGTATAAGGGAGATGAAAAAAGTCCCAATCCGTTGAGAATCATTGCCTTAACTGCATGACCCGGGCTAACTTTTTCTCCTGCTTGTTCTACCACTAATTCATTGATTTGTTCTACCAGTCCGATTTCATCAATTAACCCTGCCACAATTCCTAAATGGTCTAAATTGGTGACTTCGATTGATGATAAGTGATTCGAGACACTAACCATAATTCATTCTCATCAAGAAAAGATTTATTGATTAGTTTATCTTTCTTTTCCTTCTCTGGAAACCCACCTTTTTTGGCTCTGGGTGCTACGGGAGTCCCTGAAAAGCAGTCACTCTTACAATGTGACCAATGGACGTACCAAGAGCAACTCTTCTCATTTCAGCCAGGGGGAACGGACGATGTGACAGTTGGGGTGCGGAATGTGGGTTTTAATGGCATTATTGCCAAGTCTTTGCTTATACTGCTCTTAATATCAGCCTAATGCTTGGCTAAGTGTACACACTCTTTATTCTATTAAGAAAAAACCATGATTATCGCTAATCATTCGATTGTCTTTATCCAACCACCGAGACTTTTGGCGCAAACTGAAAATGGGTTGACTGCTATACAGGAATTTGGTAGAGCTCTAGGTAATCAACTGGCAACCCTCATTACTGAAGATGTTTCTGCTTTTGTCTATGCTTTACTCATCTTATTCGCTGGCTGGTTGATAGTGGCTCCGTGGATCCGACGTGTGGTCAATAAGCAATTTATCAAAAGAACTAAGCTTGATCAGCGAATTGCAACTTGGCTAACTGGACAACAGGGAGAAGAACCACCTCCGGTAGAAAACTGGATTGGTGAAATTGTTCTCTGGCTAGTTCGACTATTTGTAATTGTTGCTGCGTTGCAACCACTGCAACTGGATGCAGTGACAGAACCGCTGAACGCCCTCCTCAATCAAGTCACGGGCTTTTTACCTCAAATTGCGGCAGCAGCGATTCTCCTTGGGATTGCTTGGCTACTTGCTACCCTCGTGAGAATTTTAACGGTTCGGATTTTACGAGCCATGGATATTGATCAGCGCTTTGGAGAACAAATTGGTAGCACCGATACTGACAATGAACTGTTAATCAGTGACACCATTGGTAATACCCTCTACTGGCTGATTTTCCTGATTTTCCTGCCTTCAGTTCTGAGTACCTTAGAGTTAGAAGGAACTTTACGACCGGTTCAAGAATTAGTTAATGGGGTTCTTGGTATCCTTCCCAATATCTTTGCTGCAATTTTAATTGGGATTATCGGTTGGTTTATTGCTCAGATTGTCCGCAAAATTGTTACCAATCTTCTTACCACTACTGGTGCTGATCAACTCGGTGGTCGTATTGGCTTATCTGGAACTGGTCAAACTCAATCTCTCTCTTGGATTATCGGCACAGTAGTCTATGTGCTGATTTTAATTCCCGTCGCGATCGCGGCTTTAGAAGCCCTACAAATCCAAGCAATTTCTGGTCCAGCGGTGACCATGTTGGGTCAATTTTTCAATACCTTACCGAGAATCTTTGGAGCGACGTTAGTCCTTCTGGTTACTTACTTCCTGGCTCAGTACATTAGTGAATTTGTTACTAACTTCCTTACCGATGTCGGGTTTAACAATATCTCAACTTGGTTAGGCTTACAACGTCCGGCTCGTGAAACCGAGGAAAGTGAGGAAGCAGACACAATTATTACTGATCAAGGAGAAGCTCCTCAAGCCCAAGTTCCCACCCGAACTCCCTCAGAGTTAATGGGAATTATTACCCTTGTCGGGTTAATGCTGTTTGCTACTTTAGGAGCAGCTAGTATTCTTGATATTCAAGCTCTTACAGAGTTAGTGGGTGGCATTGTTGAAGTTTCTGGGCGAATTATTGCTGGTTTAATTATCTTTGCCATTGGGTTATACTTTGCCAATCTTGCCTTTAATCTCATTTCTAGTTCTGGCATGAGACAAAGCCGCACCCTTGCCCAAGCCGCTCGCATTGTGATTATTGCCTTTAGTTTGGCTTTGGGATTACAACAAATGGGAATTGCACCTAACATTGTTAACTTGGCATTTGGCTTACTATTCGGATCAATTGCTGTCGCGATCGCGCTCGCCTTTGGTTTAGGCTCTCGTGAAATTGCTGCCGAACAGGTGCGAGAATGGCTCAACAACTTTAAGTCCTCTGATCAATAGTTATCGTAAATTTTAAGTATTGCTAATCTCCTCTCCTACTAGGAGAGGATTTTTATAGTGATTCCAAATAATATGAAATGGAACTGTGTATGCTACAAATAGAGGGAGAGATTGTTAGTAATCGAGATTAGCTATGGCAGGTGTCATTAAAATTGAGATTGCCGAGTCAGCTCAAGAGCTTAAAAAACAGCTCAACTTCTCCCAAAACAGTGAAGTCAAAGAACGAATCCAAGTCTTGTATTGGCTGAAAACGAACCAAGTCAGAAGTACCGGCGCGCTCGCCTCCCTAATCGGAAAACACCGAACGACAGTATCAAGATGGCTCAGTAAATATCGCAAAGGAGGTCTCAAAGGTCTTTTAGAAGTTAAGAAAAGTCCTGGGCGAGTCCCTAAAATCACGCCATCAGTAGAAAAAAAATTAATCCAAGAACTAGAAGATCCAGAAGGATTTTCTAGTTATAAGGAAATTCAAACATGGCTTCAGTTAATTCAAGATATTGATATTAGTTATAGTGCTGTTCATAAACGAGTCCGCTATGGTTTAGAAGGAAAACTGAAAGTGCCACGTCCAGTTCATAGCAAACAGGAATTGGGAGCACCGGAAGCTTTTAAAAAAAACTAAGTGAAATTGTTACAACCCAACTAGAAGCTAATTCAGAAAAGGTTAAACGATATCAAAACATTAGATATTGGTGCCAAGATGAATCTCGAATCGGGTTAATCACACTTCACGATACAAAAATTACAGGTAAAGGAATTCAACCGACAGGAAAAAAACAGTGGAAGTTTGATTATTTATGGTTGTACGGTTTAGTGGAACCGAGAACGGGAGAGAATTTTTTCAGAGAATTTTCTCATCTTGATGGTCTTTGCTTTGAGCAGTATTTAAGCTGGTTTGCTCAAGAATATCCTGACGATTTACACTTAATACAAGTTGATAACAGTCGTTGCCATACTTGGTTAGAGTTACAACTTCCTGATAATGTCATTTTAATTTTCCAACCACCTTATTCCCCAGAAGTTAATCCCATTGAACGATTATGGCAAGAAATTAAGAAACCTTTGAAATGGGAATTCTTTCCCGATTTAGATGATTTAAGAAAGCGACTTTCCAAAATCTTATCAAAATTAAGTTCTCAAGTGATTACTCAGATCACTGGATGGGACTTTATTCTCAATGCTTTATCTGTAGCAAACATTTAGATATTTCATATAAAAAACAGCAACTTAAAAGTAGTGGGAGCATCTTGCTCCCTAGTAGCAGCCAAGATGGCTGCACTACAGAACTGAATTGGAACGACTATATATCTAGATAAGAGTGTACAAGGGAATCTTCTCGCATTTAGGCAGAAGAGGCTGAATTAGCTGTAGGATCGACTCAGACAAGCGTTCTCCAATTGGTTTGTCTTAACATTCCTTTTTTTTCAAAGAAGACGAGTATTTGGCATCTAACGCCGCTTTAGGATAAGCAATGCGTTTATGATTACTTTGTTGCCAAACTCGCACAAATACTTGTGCCACTTGTTTCAATTCTGTCTTGGTTAAATTAGCATCTTTTAACTGTTGATCTTGCCAACGGGCCCGAATAATTTTATTTACCATAGCGAGGGCTTGTTCTTCCGATACATCATTCAGCGATCGCAGCGCCGCTTCACAGCCATCTGCTAACATCACAATGCCTGTTTCCCGTGATTGAGGCGTAGGCCCATCATAGCGAAAATCCGCCTCAGATACATCTCCATTTCCCTGTTGTTTGGCTTGAAAATAAAAATAGGAAATCAGTAATGTTCCCTGATGTTCAGGAATAAAATCCTGAATTACTTTCGGTAATCCAATCCGACGCGCCATCACCAATCCTTGAGTGACGTGCTTTTTAATAATTTTGGCACTTTCATAGGGATCATTAATCTCATCATGCTTATTTTTGCACCCCATTTGGTTCTCGATAAATCCCAAGGGATCGTGCATTTTCCCAATATCATGATAAAGCGTTCCCGCCCGTACCAATTCCACATTACAATTTAATTCTCGCGCCGCTGCCTCGGCTAACGAAGACACAAATAAGGTATGTTGAAAGGTGCCAGGGGTTTCAATGGCTAACCGTTGTAACATGGGGCGATTGGGGTTGGCTAATTCTGCTAAGCGAATGGGAGTGACCAGATCAAATAAGCGTTCCAAGTAAGGAGATAACCCAAAGGCAATAATACTTCCTCCTAACCCTGATAACCCATGGAAAATTCCTTCTGCTAGATAAATTTCCCCAGTACCATTGGTAGCAAAACTCAGAAATAAATAAACTGCCCCTTGAACTAAGCCAATTCCGCCGCCTAAAAGGGCTAATTCTTCGCGCGATCGCAGTTTTCCTGCAATCGTAGCGGCTAATAATCCTCCAATTGCCCCTGTCATTAATGCTTCCCAAGGAATCAACGTTTCCTCTGCGCTGACTAGCATATAGACTTGTAAGCCTGTAAGGAGACTCACTTGAGTTAAGGCTAAAGTTGGGCCATAAAAACTACTCACTAATAAGGCTACGGCGGGTAATGCAGAATAAGGCACTCCTAACATTAACAGTAAAGGACTAATTATACTCAGAAACGTTAATAAAAGTTGATCTCGCAGTCGCAAATCTCGTCTGACTTGTCGCTTCACCAACCAAAAGATCGCAATCGCAAAGCTAACTAAAATAACACAACCAATTAATCCTAACCAGTTAATGCTTCGTTGACTCAGTTCAAACGCATCTAATAATAAAAACTGTTCATAACTAATGGTTTCTCCTTCTCGAACAATGGTTTCTCCTTCTTCGATGCTTAACATCACAGGGGTAACTTCAGAAGCGGCTTGTTCGGCTTGACGTTCCGTTTGAACATGATCTTCAATTAAATTGGGTTCTAAGAGATCTTGAAGCAGTTCTATTGCTAGAAAACCACTTACTGCAGGGACTTTTCCTTCTAGTTGTACACTAATTGCATTATCTAAAACCGACGTGGGAATCCCGGCACTAATTCCTTGTGCTAGCATTTGTCGAGCCGTTCTTTTAATCCCACTTTTTGTATTTTCCCACCCTGAAGGAGATAGCTGTAATAAAACCATTTTTTGAGCTTTACTCAATTGATTGGTTTCCCAATCGTGAGGTTCACGAGTGTTTGTTAAGGTATTTCTATATTGCTCGCGCACCTCTTGAATGGTGGTAATTACATCAGAAAACTCTCTTGGTGATAGAATTTGTGAAAGTCGGTAAAGCTGATTTTGGGCATTTTTTAATAGGGAATTAGGATTTTCGACAGGTTCGTCTAAACTTCCTAAAATTTCACTCCACTCCCGCGGGGAACAAGTGCGAAGATAAACTTGGACAACCTCTGAAATGCGATTAGTTCCAATAAATAAGTCCGCCCCAGCTTGTTGTCGTAAAGTGGATAATTCTGCTAATTGAGTGTCTAAGGCTTTGAGAATTTGATTATTTTTCTCTTGGTCAATTTTGAGAACAGGAGTTTGTTGCTCACGCATTTGTTCCCGTTTGATCTCTGTTTCTCGTTCATTTTTAATCGTTAAATCTGAGGGGGCGACAATGGTTTGCGGCGATCGCGCTCCCATTCCTAACTGAGGCTGATTATAGAGACTATTCCCCACTACTCCTGTGAGTGTTGATACAGCCAGTAAAAAAACTAAGCCAGAACCAGAAAAAAGCCCACCCCATCTCTTGATAAACCGAGTCAAGGAAAGCCAATTTCTACGATGACGAGTTAATAGTTGGATCATACGGGAAGCATATTTCATCGCTTAAAATTCCTTTCCAAATTCGGAATCAGCATTAATTTTAAATGATTAAATTTTTAAGATAACTAATAACGAGGTTGAATGACCTCTGGAAGCGCGATCGCGTTTAAATGATTGATATCCATAGGTTGACCCATCCTAGCAAATTGATAACTGCCACTCCAAGTAATAAACATGGCTTCTAATTTAGTTTTCCAATGTTTAAGTTGTTCCCTATAGCGACAACGCCAAGGAATCGGAATCCCACTCACACCATTATGCGCTCCCGACAAAGCACCTGCTAAAGCTACTACTTCTGCACCACCAAATTGCTCAGCACGATTAATCGTTAAAACAACGTCTTCTGCACTGGTTACAAAACAGTATAAAGCTAACCAAATTTCCCAACAACTTAAGGGCAGTTGCTCTTTGACTTCCTGTAACGATTTTCCCTCTTCTAAACTAATCTGTAGCGTTTGTAAACTTTCATGATCATAATCTTGTCCAAAAGTGGCTTTTAAATCCTGAAACAGCCTTTCTGCCACTAGCTTTTCCCTTAAAATTAGTGCCATTGCCCTGACATAGCTATTTATAGCAAGCTGACTCTCTGCTAAGTGATGAGGTTTTGTAATTGTTTCCTCTGGCTGATCACAAAAAAACAGTAATCTCGGTAAACTAATTAAAAGTATTTCCCCTGCGGTTTCTTCCGTAAAAGATAGTTGCCAATCTTCTTTTGTAGCTAGACTTTCAATTCCTTGCTGCCACACTAAAGAGCAATCTAGCCCTAAACAAGCTGCAAAAATACTTCCCTGCCAACGAGACAAGAGGAGATGACGCATTAACTATCCCCCTTCTCGCTGAAGATGGCGGACTAAAGCCTCTAAGCCCAATAAATAACTATCTATCCCAAACCCACTAATTTGTCCCACCGCAATGGGCGCAATATAAGAATAATGGCGGAAGGCTTCTCTTTGATAAATATTACTAAGATGCACCTCTACAATCGGCAACTTTACTCCTGAGAGAGCATCTCGAATAGCAACGCTAGTATGGGTATAAGCCCCAGCATTGATTAAAATACCATCCTTTTCATCAAGAGCATTGTGGATGGCTTCAACAATTGCCCCTTCTGAGTTAAATTGCTGACATTGAATAGTGCTATGCAGCCCTGCAGCATGAGTTTCCAGAGCTGCATTAATTTGCTCCAAAGTTAAAGCCCCGTAAATAGAGGGTTCACGAACACCTAAGAGGTTTAGGTTAGGACCGTGTAACACCAAAATTCGTAATTGTGACACTGATGTTAAACGCGTTTTTAGCGATAATAACGGGAAACACGTTCTTCAACTGGAACAGGGATTGGCTCTGATTCTGGCTCCATTTCTGGCCCACCCAGAAGCTCAATCAGCCTGCGAGCCCAGTTTTTTAATTTTTCTAGTGCTTCTTCGATATATTCCATTGAACAGATGGCTCCTCTGAGACCTCACTTCAACTTGCCTACAAGAATACCCAAGTTAGGATTTCCTTGCTGGCATTGTAAACGGATATAGCTAACCGTTTCTATTAACTATTTTAGCCAATAAGACTAGGGATTAGCTTTTAATTCCGATCCTTTTATGTACTTATATTAACTTTAACACATTTGCTTGGAGTCAATCTTGGGGATGAAATTAAGGAGTCAAGGAGATTTACTGACGCTTTGCTTCCTGCTTTGCAAAAATTTAGAGAAGTTATTAAAACTTGGTCTTTTTGCGATATAAATCACATTTTTCTTTAAAATAAAGTTATGGATGGGATGAAAAACGTGAATTATGGATGTTAACACCCTTGCCTTAGTTAATTCGCTAAGGGAAAAAATTAGTCACCTTGAACAAAAACAACGGGAGAACTTAAAACAGCAAAAGGCAGACTTGCAAGGAGAAGTTAAGCAATATACTGAGCAACTGTCACAGCAAGCCCAAGGTAACCGCTTGTTAGAGGAAATGGTAGCAGAAATTCGCCAGTCCTTAGATATTAAAGAAATTCTTAAGACAACTGCTCAACAGGTAAAAGCCTTCTTAAATGTTGAACAAGTCTTTATTTACCATCGTGTTTCTCCACAACAATGGGAACTGCGTGCTATTGCGAGTTCTGATTCCCAATCTAAGCAGGGTGATATCACAAAAGAATTAGACAAGCAATTTAGTGATTTTGAAAAGAATCCGAAAAAAATTCAAGATACCTCCTCAGAAGACATTGCAAAAATTATTGTGCCGCTAGAACAAGGGGAACAGTTTTGGGGGGTGATTTATGCCTATGAACAGCGTCAGCCTCGTTATTGGAGTGAATTAGAAATTGAACTCTTAGACCGATTAGCCGCTCAAATCGCGATCGCGCTTCAGCAAGCCCAACTTTACGAAAAATCTCAACAAGCAGAAGCCGAATTAAAACAATTTAATCAAAAACTAGAAGAAAAAGTCAAGAAACGTACCCAACAGCTAGAAAAAGCCAACGAACAACTGCAAGCTGTCATTGATGCGGTGCCAGGCTTTATTTCTTGGATTGATTCTGATTTGAAATATTTAGGGGTTAATCAACGTTTAGCAAAAGCCCTTAAAATGCAGCCTGAAGAATTTATTGGCAAAGATATTGGCTTTATTAATCATCGTCAAGAATTTGGAGGATTTATTGAAAGCTTTTTCCAAGACTCTCAGCAAATCTTGAGTAAAACCACCATTAAAAATTATGTCAATGGCGTTCCTCGGTATCATCTTTTAGTTGCTCAAAAATATAATCAAGGGAAGGCTGCTGTTTCTGTGGGAATTGATATTACTGAACGTAAGCAAGTTGAACAACAGTTACACGCCACAACTTCTCGCTTAATTACGCTCATCAAAAATTTACAAGTTGGAGTCGTGTTACAAGATAGAAATTTAAATGTTCTTTTGGTTAACCAACCTTTTTGCGATCTTTTTGATATTTCCGTCACCCCGAATGAACTCGTTGGTAAAAGTAATTATGAATTTGAAGAATACTATGGAGAGTTATTTCAGGATCAATCAAACTTTGAGCAACGTAATCAAGAGATTTTAGAAGCCAATAGTTTAGTTACTAACGAAGAATGGGTTTTGCAAAATCATAAAACTCTAGAGCGAGATTATATTCCTGTTATTGTTGATAACTTTCATCAAGGACATCTTTGGATGTATCGTGATATTACGGAGAGAAAGCGTTATGAAACAGAATTAGAAAACTCTTTACAAGAAAAGGAAATGCTCTTAAAAGAAATTCATCATCGCGTTAAAAATAATCTTTTAGTGGTATCCAATTTGTTAGAGTTTCAAAGTGATTATACAGATAATCCCCAAGTGCTTTCTATTTTAGAAGACAGTCAAAACCGAGTCCAATCTATGGCATTAATCCATGAGAAACTTTATCGCTCAACTGGACTTAATAAAATAGACTTTGGCGAATACTTAGAAGCCTTACTAGAAAATCTATTTGAGTCTTATAATATTACAGAGAGTCGTATTTCTCTAGAAACAGAGGTTGATTTAATATTTCTTAATATCGAAACCGCAAATCCCTGTGGTTTAATAGTCAATGAATTGATCTCTAATGCCTTTAAGCACGCCTTTCCTGATAACCGAAAGGGAAAAATTTGGCTTTATCTGTCTCAAGATAGTGAAAAAGAAGTTACACTAATAGTTAAAGATAATGGTGTGGGGATTCCCGAGGAATTAGATATTACTAAGTTAGATTCTTTAGGAATGGAGTTAATTTCTACCTTAACCCAACAAATTAAAGGAAATTTAGAGATAAAACAAGATAATGGAACAACATTTATCTTGACATTCTCAGAACGAAAGTATCGCAAACGTTATTAGGATAGTAAATCATGGCAACGGCTAAAATTTTTATTGTTGAAGACGAATTTATCATCGCCAAAGGATTAGCTAGGAAATTAGAAAATCTAGATTATGAAGTAGTTGGAATTGCTTCTTCAGGAAACGAAGCCCTAGAACAAATTGAGGAAACGTCTCCAGACTTAGTGTTAATGGATATTGCCATTGAGGGGGACATGGATGGCATTGAAACGGCAACCAAACTCCATCAAGACTTCAATATTCCAGTCATTTATTTAACTGCTTATGGCGACGATAAAACCTTAGAAAGAGCGGAAGATAGTGGTTGCTATGGTTATATTCTTAAGCCCTTTAAGCATAAAGAAGTTCATGCCGCCATTCGCATGGCTTTGAAAAAACATCAAACCTTGCAATCACTGTAATTTAGGGCTTGCTGAAAATGTCAATCGACAAACGTTAGGGGAGGACAAGAAACAGCATCTTCCCAAAATTCCTCATCCGTTTCAAACGTATCAGGATCGTCAGCGATTGCTTCTTTAATTTCTTCATCGGTCATTGATCTGACTCGTTCTAAATCTGTAGTGTCTTCAGTTTCCCAAATCTCTTTTGCGGTTACGCGGGTAACGTTGTTGGTAGAATTTACGTTCATCTTGGCTTGCTGGTCTAGCACTAATTAGTCTGATGGTATTTTCTCGCTCTACAAAAACGACAACTATAACATCATCTCCTATCTTACCAATCGCAATTTTTCTCTCTTCACCATTTTTCCATACCTTCTTCTGAAGTGTTTCCCCCCAAAACACCCTACAGGCAAAATAGAAGTCAATCCCATGTTTTTCCTTGTTGATAAACCGTTTTCTCTCATCCCAGTCAAATTCGAGCATAAACTTTGTTGATATCGCGGAAAATCAAGCTAGCCAAAAGTCCTCCCTCACTTCTTGATGACTAATGAATAAACTCATGTTCATTGATCCATTGCTCGATAATGGGGTTAACAACTTCGGGTGCTTCATCTTGCGGACAGTGACCTAAATCAGACAGGGGAATAAACTTTTCGACTGTTTCAAATTCCCCTAATTTCTTCCCAAGTTCAATATCTTCCCAAGGGTCTTTTGTTCCCCATAAAATAAGCACTGGACAACTTAATTGAGGTAATAAGTCTTCTGGGAGTGGCCCTTGAGAATAGCCAATAAAAGCCGCAAAAACATCAGGCGCTCCTTCATCTTTAGCAGGGGTAATTAAAATTTCTACTAATTCATCAGTAACCGCTTCAGGATGATTATAGGCTTGTAATAAGACTTTACGAACGGTTTTTGGTTTTGCTAGCTGCTGAAAAAATAAACGACAAAGGGGAGGATAACTTAATATCTTTTGGAACAGGGGTGCGCCCAAACGACGGTGCAAAGGTAGTGTGTCGCGCTTTCGTTCATGTAATAGTCTCAGGGAAATATTGAGATTAATGACTCCTAAACTAATGTCAGGTTGTATAACTGCGGCTTGCATCGCGGCGACACAGCCGATAGAATTTGCCACTAGAACAACGGGACTTCCCACAACTTCTTGACAAAAATCAACAATTTGCTGTCCCCAAGTTTCAAAGGTATAGTTAATTTCGTTACCTGGCTTGGGTTTGGCTGAACCACCAAAGCCAATTAAGTCAATAGCATAACATTGAAAAGACTGTCCGAGAGTGGGTAAATTTTTGCGCCAATGCCCAGATGATGCACCAAAGCCGTGAACGCAGACAATAGGAGTTCCATTTTCGCCACAGGTTTGATAAGTAATAGGATAACCGTGCCAAGTCCAAGTTTTTGTTTCTATTGAGAGTTGAGATAAAGTCATGGGTTTTGCCAAGATACGCTAAATACTTTGTAACAGAAAAGTAAAGTTAGAAACCAGTACAATAGGGAGGAGCTGGAAAGAAAACGATTTTATGTCCATTCAAACCCCTAACTGGGTGAAAAATGCGGTATTTTACCAAATTTTCCCAGATCGATTTGCCAAAGCAGATTTCCCAAAAAATGCAGACTATCAATTTCAACAGGTAGAGTTTGAACCCTGGTATGATCCGCCAACGCTACAAGGATATAAAGGGGGAAACTTGTGGGGAGTCATTGAAAAGTTAGATTATTTGCAGGAATTAGGGATAACGGCACTTTACTTAACCCCGATTTTTCAGTCTGCTTGTAATCATCGTTATCACACTCATGATTATTATCGCGTTGATCCGATGTTAGGGGGAAATGAGGCGTTTCAGGCGTTGTTGAAAGCGGTGCATCAACGGAATATGAAACTGGTTTTAGATGGGGTGTTTAATCATGCTAGTCGGGGGTTTTTCTTCTTTAATGACATTTTAGAAAATGGCCCCTATTCCCCGTGGGTGGATTGGTTTAAGATTTATGATTGGCCAGTGTCAGCTTATAATGGCGATTTACCTGCGAATTATGCGAGTTGGGTGGATAATCGCGCGCTCCCTCAGTTTAATCATGAAAATCCTGATGTGCGTGAATACATTATGCGTGTAGGGGAATATTGGTTACAGCAGGGAATTGATGGTTGGCGATTAGATGTTCCCTTTGAGATTGATGTGCCGGGGTTTTGGGAGGAATTTCGGGAACGAGTGAAGAAGGTTAATCCTGAGGCTTATATTGTTGGGGAAATTTGGGGAGATGCCCGACGCTGGTTAGATGGTCAACAGTTTGATGGGGTAATGAATTATGTGTTTACTGGCCCCACGATTGCTTTTACAGCGCGCGATCGCGTTGATAGGGAGTTAGTAGAACAGCCTGATTATAAGCCTTATCCAGCGTTAAATGCAACGGAATATGGTTCACATATAGAGGAGTTACTCGCCCTCTATCCGTGGGAGATCACCTTAACCCAACTTAATCTCCTTGCAAGCCATGATACAGCTCGATTGTTAAGTATTGCCCAGCGCGATCGCGCTAGTGTTAAACTGGCTACTTTATTATTACTCACTTTCCCAGGTGCACCCTGTATTTATTATGGGGATGAAGTGGGTTTACCCGGTGGATTAGATCCCGACTCTCGTCGCACTTTTCCCCCACAAGAGGAGTGGGATCAGGAGTTATTACAATGGCATCAGAATTTAATTCAATTGCGCCACAGTTATCCAGCTTTACGAACAGGAGAGTATAACATTCTCTATGCAGAAGGATTAGTGTATGTCTTTTCCCGTCGTTTAGCCGCCTCAGAACTGATTATTGCCATTAATTCTGGCACAGAAGAAGCCATGGTTAAAGTCTCTAAGGAAAAATTACATAGTCAACCTTCCCGTTTATTACAGGGAGAAGCCAACTATGGGTGGGAAAATGATGGACTGAATTTGACTTTACCTGCGCGTCAGGGAATTATAATTGGTCATTAGTTAGTCATTAGTCATTAGTCATTAGTCATTAGTCATTGGTCATTGGTCATTGGTCATTAGTCATTGGTTTACAAACAACAAAGGACAAAGGACGAAGGACTAACAACAGTCATTGGTTTACAAACAACAAAGGACAAAGGACGAAGGACTAACAACAGTCATTGGTTTACAAACAACAAAGGACAAAGGACAAAGGACAGTCATTGGTTTACAAACAACAAAGGACAAAGGACGAAGGACTAACAACAGTCATTGGTTTACAAACAACAAAGGACAAAGGACGAAGGACTAACAACAGTCATTGGTTTACAAACAACGAAGGACAAAGGACGAAGGACTAACAACAGTCATTGGTTTACAAACAACGAAGGACAAAGGACGAAGGACTAACAACAGTCATTGGTTTACAAACAACGAAGGACAAAGGACGAAGGACTAACAACAGTCATTGGTTTACAAACAACGAAGGACAAAGGACGAAGGACTAACAACAGTCATTGGTTTACAAACAACGAAGGACAAAGGACGAAGGACAAACATTAGTGGAATTAATTGTCTTCTGGTTCAACCCCTAAAGAGCGTAACTGAGCTTTGAGGGTTTTAGCGCGATCGCGCTCTCTTTGGACTAATTCAGTCCCCCATAATAATAACTCTTCCTGTTCATTCCACCAACGTAACCAGTAGCCTTGACGATTGCGGTGTGTTCCCTCCCATACGCCTAAATACAAGTTTAATCCTGTAATCCAATAACGTCCTTTTTCGTTCGGCGGTTGGAGATCATACATCTGAGAAGAGTTTAACTGATACACTTCTAAATTCCCTGTTGCAATATCAAAAATTGCGTAATAAGGAACTTGTAAAATTTGTTCGTAGAAAAACCATTTTCCGGGGGGATAAGTGGGCTTAATGGAGTATTCTGTTCCCTCGGCTTCTGAGAGAAATTCCATCACAATCGTTGGAATCTCACCTTCTAGCTTTGGGGTGTAGCTTCTTGCAATTGCTTCAGGAGACACCCAAGTTTGCGCCACGTAAGCCCAATCAGGGGCTTTTACGACAATTTTGCCATCAACCACCGCACAGATGCCATAATTGGTGCAAGTAAAGGTAGTTTCCCCGAGATAGCCAGCGAGATCAAGACTCTCAGTAAGGGCGGCAGCAAGGGCAGGTTGAGCAATATTATCCACAGGATCATCGGGGAGAATGTAGTCTGCGGGGAGTTTTTCCCATTTTACCTGTAGTGGCGCGATCGGGCGACTCATAAGGGTTAATGACAGGTTATTTTTCTTACTTTCATTCTAAATAAATGAATCAATTACAAAATGGTTAATTGGCGAAAGTTGTCTCTGGTTGCAATCATTATCCTTGAGTTAAATAGAATCGCGATCGGTTAAAATCTCATAGCCATCTGTCGTAACTAATACAGTATGCTCAAATTGGGCTGATAAGGACTTGTCAACTGTAACCACAGTCCAGCGATCGCGCAACGTCCGAGTAAACTTTGATCCCGCATTAACAATCGGTTCAATCGCTAGTACCATTCCCGCCTTTAATTTCACATTGGGGAGTTGATTAGTACGAACATTAAACACCGCAGGGGCTTCATGTAAATTGCGTCCTACCCCATGCCCAGTAAAGCCTTCTACTACACTATATCCTTGACTGGTCACATAATCTTCAATCGCCCCAGCAATTTCTAATAACTGAGTTCCCGCTTTTACTTGATTAATCCCTTGATAAAGGGCATTTTCGGCCACTGTCATTAATTCTTGGGCTTTCGGTTTAATCTTTCCCACCGCGATCGTAATACAGGAATCTCCATGAAATCCTGCTTTATACGCCCCGGTATCGACTTTCAATAAATCTCCCTTGCGAATCACCTTTTTCCCACTAGGAATCCCATGCACCACTTCATTATTCACGCAGATACAAATTGATCCAGGGAAACCATGATAGCCCTTAAAACTAGGAGTCGCACCCATTTCTCGAATCCGTTTTTCTGCATAATCATCTAAATCAGCAGTGGTCATTCCAGGTTCAACAATTTCAGAAATTTCCTTTAAAACAGTTGCAACAATACGCCCTGACTCTCGCATTAATTCAACTTCTTGAGAATTTTTAATCTCAATACCACGATGACGCTTACGAGGGGCAGTTTTTGGAGATAGGATTTTTGTTAACAAATTCATAAGAGGATGACAGTGAGTTTTAGTTTTAATTCTGATCATATCAGGGATCAATTGTTTGCCTTCCCTGTGCTAAGGATTCGGTATTTTCCATTTGGCTAATTCAGCAAGTAGTTGGAGACTTTCAGAGAACAATCTCTATAACTTTTAATCTTCTTTTTTGAGATAAGTATAGTGACTCAAACTACGTTCATAATTTTTAAGTAAATGTCGGGATTCTGCTAGAGAAATTAAGTCTTTTTCTAAGGCTTGTTCAGTATGACGACGAAGATTTTCTAATAAGGCTTCCCCTGAGTATTGAGTTTGTTCTAACACTTCGCTAATCGTGTCACCACGAACAAATTGCTCAATTTTGTAGCCTTGGGGATGGGTGCGAATGTGAACAACATTGGTATCCCCAAATAGGTTATGTAAGTTACCCATAATTTCTTGGTAAGCCCCAACCATAAACATTCCTATATAATAGGGTTGATTATTTTCTAAAGGATGTAGTTCTAAAAAGTTCTTGGGTAGTTTTCCTTTAGGATTAATAAATTGACTAATTTTTCCATCACTGTCGCAGGTTAAGTCTGCTAAAATTGCTCGTTGACTGGGATTTTCATTCAGACGATGAATTGGCATGATCGGAAATAGTTGATCAATCGCCCAATGGTCGGGGCTAGATTGAAAAACAGATAAATTAATATAATAAATTGAGGTTAAAACTTTAGCTAATTCTTGTAGTTCTTCCGTTACATTTTCTTGATTTTTAATAATTTCAAAAATTTTGTTACAACAAGCCCAATACAGTTGTTCTGCTCTGGCTCGGGCTTTTAAGCTAAGATAACTAAAATTAAATAAACTGATCGCTTCTTGTTTAAATTGAATGGCATCATGATAAGCTTCTTGATAGTTTTCTTCATTAATTAGGGCATAAGTTTCCCAAAGATTACGAATAATTAAATGCTCTTCTTCTTCCACAACTGGTGGAGGAATTATTGGTTGCTCACTACTTCCTAAAACGTCAAAAATTAAGACACCTTGATGAGAAGCGATCGCGCGTCCACTTTCACTAATAATTGTGGGCGCAGGAATCTCAGCTTGTTCACAGGCTTCTTTAATTTCAGCCACAATATCATTGGCATAGTTTTGCATATTGTAGTTTTTAGAAGCATTATTTTTATTAGTTTTCGAGCCATCGTAATCAACTGCTAATCCTCCCCCAACATCTAAATAGTTTAGGTTTGCGCCGAGATGACTTAATTCTACATAGATTTGGGCAGCTTCTCGGATGGCTTCCTTAATTACACTAATGGAAGAAACTTGTGAGCCCACATGAAAATGAAGAAGTTGCAAGCAGTCTAATTTTTGGGATGATTCGAGAATTTTTACTACTTCTAAAATTTGCCAAATGGTTAAACCAAACTTAGCGCGATCGCCGGTAGAACTGCCCCATCTTCCTGTTCCGCGTGTGCTTAATTTGGCTCTTACTCCAATGACGGGTTTAATATTTAATTCTGCGCTCACACTTTGAATTAATGCTAACTCTTCTAATTGTTCAACAACAATAATCGTTTCATAGCCTAACCGTCGTGATAAAATAGCAGTTTCAATATATTCTTGATCTTTATAACCATTACAAATCAATAAAGATTTTTCTTCTTTTTTTTGATTAAATTGAGAAGGATTCAAGCTAGCTAAAGCAATCATTAATTCGGGCTTTGAACCCACTTCTAAACCTAATTGGTGACGCTGTCCAAATTCAACTAAAGATTCTACGAGGTGGCGATGTTGATTACATTTAATGGGAAAAACACCGCGATAAGTTCCAGGGTAATTGTAGCGAGAAATGGCGCGATCAAAGCAGGCATATAATCGTTCAACGCGATCAGCTAAAATTTCAGGAAAACGAATTAAAACAGGCAGTCCAATATTGCGTTTTCTAAGGGCTTCTACCAGTTGATATAAATCTAAAGATGTACCGCGATCGCCTTGTGGAGAAACAGTAATATGTCCTGCACGATTAATGGAAAAATAGGGATCGCCCCAGCCTTGAATTTGATAGAGTTGTTCACTATCCTCAATTGTCCAATGATTTTTCAGGATATTTTCAGAATTTGATTCTGAAGCTGACTCAAGAGATGAAACCGACATAAGAACAAGCCTTAACAGGGAACAAGTATCTAATATAGCAACGGTTTGCCTTATACATGGATTAGGATTATTCTCTTCCCTGTCAATTGCCAATTCTTTAGTGCTAGCATTGCCACAGAGAAAGTAAAGAGCATAGTTACATAAGGAAAACAAACAGTAATGATGGAATTTGAACAGTCAATATCCTTCGACGGCAGGGATATTCGGCTCAAAGTTGGACGCTTTGCGCCTCAAGCAGATGGTTCAGTTTTAATTGAATGTGGAGATACTTCCGTGCTAGTCACCGCCACTCGCAGCACGGGACGAGAAGGAATTGATTTTTTACCTTTAATGGTGGATTACGAGGAAAGACTCTACGCTGCCGGTCGCATTCCAGGGGGGTTTTTACGGCGAGAAGGTCGTCCCCCTGAAAAGGTTACCCTAACCAGTCGCCTCATTGATCGTCCCCTACGCCCTTTGTTTCCGCAGTGGATTCGAGACGATATTCAAGTGGTCGCTACTACCTTATCTATGGATGAGTTAGTTCCCCCAGATGTGTTAGCGGTAACGGGTGCTTCTATTGCGGTAATTTGTGCCCAAATTCCTTTCCAAGGTCCCATGGCTGCAGTGCGTGTCGGATTAGTTGGCGATGACTTTATCATTAACCCCACCTATGACGAAATTAATAATGGGGATTTGGATCTAGTTGTCGCTGGAACCCCTGAAGGGGTAGTGATGGTAGAAGCTGGGGGCTAACCAGTTACCTGAACAAGATGTGATTGAAGCGATTGAGTTTGGTTATGAGGCGGTTCGTGATTTAATTGAAGCGCAACAGCAGTTGATGAAAGATCAGGGAATTGCCTTAGCCACTGAAGAACCGCCAGCTAGTCATCCTGAATTAGAAGAATTTATTAAGAAACAGGCCACAGAACCAATTAAAAAAGTTCTGCAACAGTTTGATCTTGATAAAAAGGGACGGGATGAACTGTTAGAGGAAATTAAGCAGAAGGAGATTGAAGACGCGATCGCGCAACGCTCTGAAGACGATCCCTTACGGGTGACGGTGGAAGAAAATCCAAAAGCCATCGGTAAAATTTTCAAGGAAGTCACTCGCACTCTCATGCGGAATCAAGTAATTGAAGAGAATGTTCGAGTTGATGGGCGAAAACTGGACGAAGTACGCCCCATTGAGTGCGATGTGGATGTAATTCCAAAACGAGTTCATGGGAGTGGGTTATTCCGTCGCGGTTTAACTCAGGTTCTTTCTTCAGCAACCTTGGGAACTCCCGGCGATGCCCAAGATTTAGCGGATGAACTCCATCCCAACGATGAGAAACGATATCTGCATCACTATAATTTCCCACCGTATTCAGTGGGCGAAACCAAGCCTCTCCGTTCTCCTGGACGACGAGAAATTGGTCACGGGGCGTTAGCTGAACGAGCCATTACTCCTGTTTTACCCTCACAAGATGATTTTCCTTATGTGTTGCGGGTGGTATCTGAGGTGCTATCCTCTGATGGTTCTACCTCCATGGGGTCAGTTTGCGGTTCGACTCTTGCTCTCATGGATGCTGGTGTGCCTCTCTCTAAGCCTGTGAGTGGAGCTGCTATGGGCTTAATTAAAGAAGGAGAAGAAGTTCGCGTGTTAACCGATATTCAAGCCCTAGAAGACTTCCTTGGGGATATGGACTTCAAAGTGGCTGGAAGTGAAACCGGCATCACGGCGTTGCAAATGGACATGAAAATTACGGGTTTAAGTCTAGAAGTGGTTCGTCAAGCCATTGAACAAGCCCGACCAGCGCGACTCCATATTTTGGAAAAAATGCTTGCCACTATTGACAAACCAAGACCCGAGTTATCGCCATTTGCTCCCCATCTGATTAATTACAAAATTGACGCTGATATGATTGGGTTGGTGATTGGCCCCGGTGGAAAAACCATTAAAAATATTACGGAACAAACAGGGGCAAAGGTTGATATTGAAGAAAACGGGGCAATGACGATTTCCGCCCGAGATCGAGAAAGCGCGATCGCTGCTCTCAATCAAGTCAAAGGTTTAACCCATAAAATCAGTGAAGGGGATGTTTGTGTAGGGCGCATTACTCGCATTATTCCCATCGGTGCGTTTGTGGAATTAATGCCTGGAAAAGAAGGGATGATTCATATTTCACAACTCGCAGAATATCGAGTAGGAAAGGTTGAGGATGAAGTAGCTGTTGGCGATGAAGTGGTCGTCAAAGTGCGGGAAATTGATAACAAAGGACGCTTAAACCTCACTCGTCTTAATATCCATCCTGACGAAGCGGCTGCCGCTCGAGCTGCTACAGAAGCAAAAGAATAACGCTATTCATCTAGCCTCATGAGGTTGTTGGTGGCTAAATTGCCCACAAACCAACTACCTCTGTTAGCGATTTGTTTTCGAGGCAACCATCCTTACGGAGGTGGAAAAATGGGAGGACTGAGAGGAAACGGATTTATTAGTATTCACCATCATTCGTTGCATCAGTTTTCCCCAATTTAAGGTAACTAATCGGGGTAAGAGTACACAGACACTGATATTAAAAGTTGTTACTAACGCAAATTCTAACCAAGACATAAAGATTTTACCTCTAACGAGTAACTTTCTCTAGTATGCAAGATAATTCTCAAAAAAGGCTCGTCAAAACAGTTAGAATTATTTTGGGTTTCGATAAGAAATTTTTAAGCGTGGCTTGCTTATAACCACATCAAAATAGATAATTAACCTTGAAATTAGAATTTTTTTAGACTTTGCTAATGGAGGTATATGCTTCTCCTCTCTCGCTTTATAGTTACAGTAGCTTAAAAAATGTTATTGCTGAGTGCGAAACAAGTCCAGTATTGTCAGGTGGCAAAAAGAGATCCCACAGGAAAGGTCGAAGTGATCCCTGGCATTAGTTATTACGGAAAGGTTTTTGTTCGCGGCGAAATTTTTCCCCTTAGTCAAAGAAATCGAGCGATTGAATATAGTCGTCAAAAGTTTAGCGAGTACAAAGAAAAAGTTTATATTCTTTTAGTAGAAGAAAAAGATCGGCTAACCCTTTGGTATGAAAATTCTGAAGTTACTGAATTATCTTCAAGTAACAATGAATACTTTACGGATTTTATTGCCACAATTGATTTAACTCAGTTAGTTTTTAAAATGCGGGGGAAGCAGGGAGTTCCACGAAAAAAAAGGCGTAGAGGATTCAGAACTTTTCGAGAATCTTTTTCAGGACGAGAAGCTGTTAACTGGTTACAACAATATCTTCAAATTAGTCGCGAAGATGCGATTCGTCTTGGAGAACGTTTATTGGATAATTATTTTCTCTCTCCTTTAACTATGAATATCAGATCTTTTCAAGATGGAGAAGTGCTTTATCGTTTTACAGCTGATGAGTAGTTTTTGTTATGGTTAAACGTAGATTTTATGCTGAAGAAAGCTTAGATGAAACCAATATTTGGACTTCTTTCACAGATTTAATGTCCAATGGATTTATGATTTTAAGCTTATTCCTATTTATTACACTAATTCGCATTTTTTTAATTGCACAGGAAAATGAACAACTCAAACAGGAACTAGAACTACAAACCACACCACCAGTTTTAATTATTCAAGACTCAGGAGAGTTTAGATTTCCTTCGGGAAGTGCTGTTTTGCCTTCAGCATTAGAAACTTATATTCAAGAAGAATTGGTCGCGAAAATTGAAGAAATTACAGCCGGAAGCCAAGCCTATACGGTAGAAATTGTTGGTCATACAGATGGGCAAATTTTAGGCGGTGGTAATAGTAATCTCGATAAGAATTTAGAGAATGTTGCGAGAGGAAATTCAGGGATGGAAACCTTGCAACCAGGTTCTAATACGGATTTAGGACTCATGCGATCGCTGGCTGTAGTCAAAAAGTTACAAAATATTCAAGCCCAAGGGCGATTAGAAGATTTACAGTTTCGGGCTTATTCTGCTGCCCAATTATTTCTGCCTAATTCTGATGAGTTTGCACCTGTTGATCGCCAAGAAAATCCCACACGGCGACGAATTGAAATTCGCTTTTCTCCTTTAGGAGATGCAGAAATTATTCGTTAATTTAAGTATAAATTACTAATATTTCCATTAATTTTCGTGAATTTTTCTCAGATTAAATTGACAAGCCACATTCGGCACCTGATCAAGAGTAATTCATTGAAAAATCGGAAACTGAATAGTTTGCTTGGATTCCTGACCATGGAGAAGCTATACTAGGGTTTCATCAGTTTTGTTTAATTAATGGGATTGTCCATCTATGAGTGAAACCATTAAACTTGATCAGTTCTTAAAATTCCAATGCATTGCCCAAACCGGAGGAGAAGCCAAAATGATGATTTGGGAAGAGGAGGTATCAGTTAATGGTGAACTTGAAACTCGTCGGGGTCGCAAGTTAGTCAATGGCGATCGCGTTACGGTTTTTGGAACCACCTATGTTGTTAATTTAGATTAATTATTTAGTTATTAATTCAAATAATTAGCGAAGACTAAAATAATTCCTGAAGCCTTTTTAAGGTCGTAGGAGTTAGTGGCAATTGGACAGCAATTTGTCGATCGCGATCGCGCATTAGTAAAATTCTATCTCCACCGGACTCACTAATTGACAACTCGGGCTCTTTCATTGATAAAGTGGTATAACGAATATTAGGAATCCCCACTCGAATGATCACCTTGGGTTGCGATTGAGGATAAATGTAAAGATTTTCCTGTATTTGATCTAACTCTAACTTAGAAGGAGTGAAGTTCCGCTCATCTTCAGAAAAGCTTTTTTGCCAATATAAAGTAATTCCTCTCATTTCTGATTTGAACATTACTAATTGATCATCAAACTTTTGAGGTTCCCAATTAATGCGTGAGGCATCTCCATCATCAGGAATTAATCGTTGCGAGATAATGACTTCCTTACCGCTTAAGTTATTCCACCAATCGCGGATGATTTCAAAATTTTTGCCATTATCAGGGTTGCTTCCCCCTTGTAACCAAGTAATAAGTGTCATAATTTCCCACCAAATTAAACTAAGATCATGTTAAAGCATTAGTCAGTAAGATTTAAATTATAAAAAAAACTATGACTCAGCAAACAAATACGCCAATTGACTATTCCAGCATCCAATCTTTACCAGAAATTTGGTCTCAAGTAGCGAGTCACTATGGAGAGGTGATTGCACTTGATAACCCTCATAGTGATCCTCCTGTCGAGATTACCTATAAGGAATTAAACCAACAAATTCAACAATTTGCAACTGGCTTACAAGCCCAAGGAATTGAACCTGATACAAAAGTGGCTCTCTTTGCTGATAATAGCCCACGTTGGTTCATCGCGGATCAAGGAACAATTAGTGCCGGGGCAGCAAATGTTGTTAGATCAGCCCAGGCTGATGCAGCAGAATTACTCTATATTCTCGATGATAGTGATAGTATCGCTTTAATTGTCGAAAATAATCAAACCTTAGAAAAATTAAAAGCAGACATCAAAAATCCGCCCATTCAATTAGTGATTTTACTCTCTGATGAAACCCCCGAGTTAGAAGGAATTAAAGTTCTAACTTATTCGCAACTAATGCATGAGGGAAGTAAGCATGAATTTACCCCTGTAACTCGCCAAGACAATGATTTAGCTACGTTAATTTATACCTCGGGAACAACAGGAAAACCGAAAGGGGCAATGTTATCTCATGGTAACTTTTTGCATCAGGTTCGTGCGATTGGGGATGTTATTCAACCACAACCAGCAGATAAAGCCTTAAGCATTTTACCCAGTTGGCACGCTTATGAACGGGCAGCGGAATATTTCTTATTATCTCGAGGGTGTCGGCTAGTTTATACCAATTTGCGGTCATTCAAGCAAGACTTAAAAGAACAAAAACCTGATTATATGGTGGGTGTTCCCCGTCTTTGGGAATCCATTTATGATGGTATTCAAAAACAACTTGCCGATCAAAGTCCAGCGAAGAAAAAATTAATTGCTGTATTTCTTAAAATCTCCCACCGCTATATCAAAGCCAAACGCATTAAAGAAGGATTAGATCTAAACAACTTACATCCATCCGGGGGAGAACGTTTACTTGCTTCTATTCAAGCCTTTTTCTTGCAACCTCTACATAATTTAGCCGATCAAATTGTTTATAAAACGGTTCGTCAAGCCACAGGAGGTAACTTAAAAAGCGTTATCAGTGGCGGTGGTTCTTTAGCCAAACATATTGATGATTTCTATGAAGTCATTGGCATTCCCTTGCTAGTGGGATATGGTTTAACCGAAACGTCTCCTGTAACTCATGCGCGACGGTTTGATCATAATTTGCGAGGATCAGCAGGAAAAGCGATTCCTGAAACGGAAACCAAAATTGTTGATCCTGAAACCAAACAGCCTCTCTCAGAAGAGGAAAAAGGCTTAGTGTTGATTCGTGGCCCCCAAGTGATGCAGGGTTATTATAAAAAGCCAGAAGCCACTGAAAAAGCAATTGATGAGGAAGGATGGTTTAATACAGGTGATTTGGGCTGGATTACGAAACACGATGATTTAGTCTTAACGGGACGGGCAAAAGATACCATTGTTCTCTCTAATGGGGAAAATATAGAACCGCAACCCATAGAAGATGCTTGTTTACGTAGCCCTTATATTGACCAAATTATGCTGGTGGGACAAGATCAGCGTTGTCTTGGGGCATTAATTGTACCGAATTTTGACGCTCTCAAAGCATGGTCACAAGAAAATAGTTTAGAGTTAGACTTTTCTGACCAATGGTTAGAACAAACCTTAGACAATTCCAAAGTGCAAAAATTATTCCGTGAGGAGTTGAATCGTGAAGTGAAAAATCGTCCGGGGTATCGTCCAGATGACAGAATTGGCGTATTTAAGCTGATTACAGAACCCTTTTCAGCAGAAAATGGCATGATGACCCAAACTTTGAAAATTAAACGCCCTGTCGTCAGTGAACGGTATCAAGATATCATTAACGGGATGTTTGTTAAGGGTTAATTTTGACCATGGCTAATTTAGAAGGAAGTATCCCCATGAACGAAGAAAGTAAAAGTTTATTACTGAAACGTCCTATTAACCTAAAAGTGATTGTTACGCAGCGTTGGAAAGAAGAAGTCCAGCAGCAGTTGCAATCGCAAATTAATAAGTATGATGAACAACTGCAACAATTAGAGAATCAGGGACAAAGCGCGATCGCGCAGGTTACTCAACAAGGTAGTAACCCCAGTGATCCCCAAGTTCAACAACAGTTACGTAATGTCCAGAATCAAGTTAATCAACAAAAAAGCAAAGTTACCGAACAAAAAAATCAATCTCTCCAACAACTCCAACAAGTGCAACTCTTAGAAGAAGGACAAGAAGTTGGTCAAGGACAAATGGATAGTTTTATCCGCATACAAGTAGGAGATAACCTAGTGAAAAAAATGAACGCCGAAGTGGTCATTAAAGATGGAATTGTCCAAGAAATACGAGGTGATATCTAGCCAAACACCCGATGATTGAGGACAGGCATCTGACGGCGCACTTGTTCTAAGCGGGAGGGATTAATTTCTGCAAGGGCTAGCCCGGGATCTTCTCCCGCATCACTTAAAATTAACCCCCAGGGGTCAATAATCATGGCGTGACCATGACTGGTGCGACGAGCATAATGATTTCCCGTTTGTGCCGGGGCAATGACATAAGCCGTGTTTTCAATAGCTCTTGCTTTTAATAATACCTGCCAATGATCTTTTCCTGTATAAGCCGTAAACGCAGCAGGAATCAGTAAAACTTCTGCCCCCTGTTTTGACAGTTGCCGATATAACTCTGGGAAGCGCACATCATAACAGACAGAAAGACCAATTTTACCTAATTCAGGAGAAATGGAAATGGGTGGAAGCGAAACACCCGCCTTAACCGTTTCTGACTCTTGATAGGTATTGCCATCGGGGAGATTCACATCAAAGAGATGGACTTTCTCATAACGGGCTAATTCCTCGCCATTTTTACCAATCATTAGAGCTGTATTGGAGACTTTGCCATCCCCAACAGGAATCGGGAAGCCACCGCCCACAATGGTAATTTGATACCGTTGCGCCATCGTTTTGAGGAACTTTTCACTCTTATGGGCAATTTCGCTAGCTTGTTTAACCTTTTCTGTTTCTTGTCCCAAAAAAGAAAAATTTTCTGGAAGCGTTACAAAGGCTGCCCCTCGTCGCACTGCCAATTCTACCAGGTCTGATGCAGTTGCCAAATTCTCCTCTAAATCTGGCTTACTGGTCATTTGCACCGCCGCGGCTAAATAACTTTTCATTAAACTGTCACTGTCTCCGAAATTTTTCACATAATAGAACCCCACCCCAACTGTTTACACAGCTAAAGTGGGGAATGGGTTTAGGTTAAACCTAATATGCCAAGCCCATACTGCGGGTAGTTTCTGCGCCAAGATAAACCCGAACGCTTAAGAAATCAGTGGGGCAAGCGGTTTCACAACGTTTGCAGCCAATGCAGTCTTCAGTGCGTGGAGAAGAAGCAATTTGACCTGCTTTACAACCATCCCAAGGCACCATTTCTAAAACATCCAATGGACAGGCGCGAACGCACTGGGTGCAACCGATGCAGGTATCGTAAATTTTTACACTATGAGACATAATTAAGACTCGCTCCTTAACAGATTTTTATGAAATAAGGACTCTTTCTGATTTAGTTTACCGCAAGGCTTTCACTGCACTAGACATACACAATAAGAAACTTTAAACTCTGTAACACTTCTGTTACTTTTTGCTGACCGTTACCTGACTCAGAGGCCATAGGATCTATTTTGATTTGATCGCTCAAAAGGGCTACTACTTCATTGTTTCCATTCATAAGGAATAGTAACCAACTGGTTATCATGTTTACAAACTGTAATGAGACTGATTAATAGAGTCATCTTCGTTTGGGGCAAAACGCATCAGCAAAAGCCTCGGTATAACCTTCGTCTAGAACCTCTCGATCCGTAGCATAAACAAACAGATAACATTTAAATACTGAGTTCACTGCTTCCGTTAATAGATAATCAACAATAAACGCAAGAACTCCTAATCCAGCAACCACACCAATGCCAACAGGAGAACCTGCATTAATGGCAAAAAATAAACCAATTCCTAATAGAATTAAGACGGGTAGTAGTAAAAGAAATCCAATTATTTTTAAGGAGAAATTCCCAATTAAGGCTTTTCCCCAAGTTGATCGTAAAGTTTCACCAGAGCGTTTAATGGCACCAATTGGTCCCAAGCCATTCATAACAATTACAGGCACAACAAAATAAGTGATCGCACTCCAAGTTACTCCCAAAATTCCTGTAACTAAGCTACTAATAGTCTCATTCTTTTCTAAAGCATTTAAAATTACACTAATGACTGCAGATAATATTGACCAACTAATAATTTGTGGTAAACGCTTAAAAGCAAAGGATAATCCATAACCTAAAGATGGATTATAGCCATGAAGAATTTTAAAAACACAAGCAATTAACCCTGTATTAAAAATCAAAACAATGGCATTAGTCACAAAGTAAAAAATAAATAATACAATGTAGAACCCTGCACTTGCTAAAATATTACCTGTGCCGCCTTGTAATGTTAAAAAGAAGGGAATAATAAAACTTGCTAAAATAAAAATTTCAGCAATTCCTGATAGAAGGGGGAAAATTAGTAGCTCTTTGTTTTTCCAAATTAGCCCGTAGCTGAGTTTAGAAAACCTCCAACTATTTTCCAGCATTATAAAATCTCCACTTTAATAATTGATAAGGCATATTCTAAATCATCCTCTATTCGTTTTCAACGTTAATTGAATATTGCTTTAATATTCGCTTAACAGCGATCGCGCAAATTTTTTCGCTAAAGGTGGTGCAAACAACAAGGTACTAGTAAATCCTGAAAACAGAAAAATTCCCTCATAACCATCTACCTCACCAATAGCTGATTCTCCTTTTGGGCTAAAAGCAATTAAACAGCGATGCCAAGTTGCTGGAACATCTTTTAAGCAGGGTAATAATTCTCCCACTTCTTCACGTAACCAATTTTCACTTTTTTTAGGATCAACTGGATAATTTAGATTACTCAAGAGACGGCTAATTTGACCAATACATAAGTGTTTATCTTGAAATTGAGCGACTCCTGGATCAATAATTGTATTAGCTATTTTTTCATTTTCTTGATCCCATAAATGTTCTGCAGTAGCATTTTTTTCTAAAATTAGCCGTTGATTCGTCGCTGGCATAATTAGGCTGTTTAATTGCAGATCAAGAGGAGGCGTTTCTAATAGTTCTGCTTGCGTAAAATAAACTGAACTTTTGATCCCGATATTCTTTAATAACTTTTGGGTTACTCCCCCTGCACAAAGAATGACTTTTTCGCCATAATAGTAATTGTTTTCTGTCCTGACTCCCTGAACTTTTCCAGCATTGATCAGCCAAGAAGTCACCTCCTCATACTGAATTTCTCCACCAAGGCGAGTGAAAGTTTTAAGATAGGCTTGGTTAGTTTTTGTAGGATTAATTTGACCATGAGGAAAATAAATTGATCCCGCGATCGCGCTAGGATTTAATAATGGTTCTATTTCACAACTTTCTGCCACGCTCAGCAATTGAGGCGGAATTTCACACCCTTGATATTGAGCTAAAATTTCTTCTGGGGATTCATCTTTTCTAATTGTGAGTAAAAGATTAATTTCTTGATACTCTGTATCTTGATCAAGAATCGTTGGCAATTCACGATGGAGGCGCATTCCCTCAGCGCACAGTTCTCTCATTTCAGGGGAAGTTCCGCACCAAAACGGAAGCCCCCCATAACTGTAACGAGTGGCATTATCCAGACTTGGATCCGACTCTAATAATAAAACTTTTCCCCCCTGTGCTTGCAACTCATAGGCTAAACTAGCCCCTGTAATGCCACCTCCAATAACCAGAAAATCATATTTTTTCATAACCTAAGCTGAAGCCACTAAAGTTGCTAACTCTTTTATAAACTCTAAACATTGATAGCTGGTCATCGCTCTTGGGTCAAATTCATTATAACCAGAATACTTCATGCTTAACTCCTTAACTTTTTTGGGAAACTGTTCTCCCATTTGCACCACTTTCATTGACCAATTTGTAAATAAACGATAGTCAATTTCTGTAAATTCAATTAACTGGCTTTTATAATGACGTTCATCTTTTAGTATCTTCTCATAAGTCCCACTCACTGCTTGTCGTTCTCCTTCTAAGACTTGTAAAAACTTGTTGTTTCTATAAGAAAGCATTCCCGAAACTCCTATAGGAGTATTATTTTTCTCTGACTTTTCCATAATATCCTTGAGATCAGGATAAGCTAACCCTGCCACTGCTTCACTCACATAAATTAATCGACAAAGAACCATTTGTGATTTCCCTAAAAAGTGTATTAACTGTTAATTTATTAATCCGTGCAGGAAATAGTTAACACCTAAAGGCCAGCATATTGAACTGGCTGAGCCCAAAAATAACGACTAATACGTTCGGGACATTTCTGAAGACTGTATAAATAAGAGCGAACCCTTTTCATGAGTTCATTACGATTACGGGGTCTTTGTCGTCTCATAGCATTGCTTTTAATGTCCTGATTGAGAAATTCATCGGGATTTCGTTCTGGGCTGTAGGGGGGAAGATAAAACAGTTCCAATTCATCCTGATGTTGAGCTACCCATTGTTGAACTTTACGGGAGCGATGTACTGGGTGGCGATCTACAATCAAAAAAACTTTGTTTTCCCTGGAGCGAATTAATCGGCGTAAAAATTCCAAAAAGACATCGCTATTAAATCCCCCTTGAAATACTTGAAAGCGTAGGGTTCCTCGATTGGTCAGGGCGGAAATTAAGTTGCAACTGAAACGTTGCCCAGTTCCTTCTACAATTGGCGTTTTCCCTACCTCAGACCAACAAGTCCCTGCTTGATGGTCCGAACGCAATCCCATTTCATCACCCCAATGAATCTCAGCTCCTTCCTGCTGTGCTCGCTTGTGAATCGCTGGATATTCATGAGTTAACCAATGCTGAAGCTGGTGAGGACATTGCTCACGAGCGCATTTGGCAGGCTTTTGTGGAGACAGTCCCCAACGACGCAGATAACGACCAATCGTCGTTTGAGAAAGAGTAATTCCCCAACATTGTTCAATGAGCTGAGATACGGCTTGTCGAGTCCAGAGAGTAAATGGCAGTTGTAGTTGTTCTGGGCTGTAATCCCGAATGAGACGAGTAATTGTCGTTACCTGCGATCGCGCCAAGGTAGGATGCTCACGACGACCTTGTTTACAAGCTTTGAGAGCTGTCTCACCCCCACGACGGTAACGTTGCACCCACTGATTAACTGCTGTACGAGTAACTCCAAACTCTTGGGCCACTTCTCCTTGAGAACGTTTGTTCTCAATCACTGCCATGACCGCCCTTTTACGGATTGCTTGTTGAGCTTGAGGGGGTAAACTCCGAGCGTCTTTTAATTGCATATAGAAAACTGCCGTACTTCACTTTCCCATGTTAACTATTTAGCGCACGGATTAATATATAAAATTTTATCACAATTCATAACTGATCTTATCGTCAACTTGAGTGATTTACTAAATCTATCTTAGGTTATTTGTCCTTTGTAACCTAATGACCAATGACCAATGACCAATGACTAATGACTAATGACTGATAACTCTATAGCAATATGATCTCATTTGTAAAAAGTAGCTTAACTGGCGATCCCCCCTAACCCCCCTTATTAAAGGGGGGAACTAAAGTGGAAGTTTACAACTAATTTAGGATTGCTATATTAACTTTCACAATCGCTATGAATCTCTACATCTAAAAAAAAGGCTATAGTTAATGACTAACAACAGTTTGACTTCCCACAGCTTGTGAAATATTGGTCAGCCCTTCTTGATCTAGTTTTTGAATTAATCCGTGTAAAATATTGCTGGTTAGGCTTAGCCCCTCATAAATCCATCCGGTATAAACTTGGATTAAACTTGCTCCGGCAATAATTTTTTCCCAAGCCTCCTCAGTGGTAAAAATTCCACCCACGCCAATAATCGGTAGTTGTCCTTTGGTTTGTTGATAAATGTAGCGAATTACCTCAGTAGCGCGATCGCGCAACGGTTTACCACTCACCCCCCCTGCTTCTTCCGTTATTGTATTTCCATTGATTAATTGAGTTTTCAACCCTTCCCGAGAGATCGTCGTATTAGTAGCAATAATTCCTGCTAGTTGATACTTTTGAGCAATAACTATTACCTCATCAATAGCTTCCCAAGATAAATCAGGGGCAATCTTAACAAGGATCGGTTTTTGGTGATCATTATTCTCTTGAATCGCATCTAAAATTAAACCTAACTGCGAACTATCCTGCAGCGATCGCAATCCTGGCGTATTGGGAGAACTGACATTAACCACAAAATAATCCCCAATCTCTCGCAACCGTAAAAAACTATTCAAATAATCCTTTGCCGCCTCTTCTAGAGGGGTAACTTTCGATTTCCCTAAATTAATCCCCCAAACCCCTTTTTCTCCTCTCATTGCTTGTTTTTCTAAGGCAGTAGCCAAAGTAGCACTACCACGATTATTAAACCCCATACGATTTAAAATTCCCTCATCCTCTAGAAGCCGAAACAGTCGCGGTTTCGGGTTTCCCGTTTGGGGTTTTTCTGTTACTGTTCCCAACTCGGCATACCCAAAGCCAAAATTATCCCAAATACTGGCAGCCACTCCATTTTTATCAAACCCAGCCGCTAACCCTAAAGGATTCGGAAAATTGATTCCCCATAGCGTTTGCGATAGTCTTGGATCATCGACAACCAATTGATTAGAAATTGTCTTTAATATTACATTTGCAGGAAACTGGTTTTGATTTTGTTCTAACCAACTTAATAACTTGAGGCTAGTTTCATGAGACACTTCTGGGTCAGCTTTTAATAAAGAAAATAAAGTAGGGCGAATGATTTGTTTATACATTCTTGATTATTTGTTTGTTGTCCTTCGTTGTTTATCCTTTGTCCTTCGTTATTCTTAAACCAATGACTAATGACCAATGACTAATGACTAATATTATTATTTCCAGTTTCTTAGTCCTGTCATTAATCCCTCACAAACACCAGTTAAAAAGTCTAAATCTAATGTATCTATCGTATCACTGGGCTGATGATAATGAGGATTGCGCATAAAAGATGTATCTGTCACCATAATGGCTTTATAGCCTTGATCCCAAAAAGGGGAATGATCACTGAGGCGAGTTGCTGATAAATTCTTTCCTGAAAATGGAACAGATAACCACTCACTCGGTGTACCACTCTTTTGCATTTGACGACTAAAAAATCGAGCATCGGTCATCGTCCTTAAATTACTAATAAAAGCAATGTAGTTGCCAGTATTAGGATAAAGTTTTTCTAATCCCGGCGGATATTCTTGGGAATCTGGTTCATGACAACAATAACCTAACATTTCTAGAGAAAACATTAAGCGAATTTTCTCTTTTTTCTCTTTCAATTCTTCAACATACGCCTGACTTCCTACCATGCCATACTCTTCTAAATCAAAGGCAACAAATCGCAACGGAACAGAGGGAGGATTTTCACTAAACTCTCGCATTAACTCTAATAAAACCGCAACCCCAGTGGCATTATCATCCGCCCCTGGCGTACCCGGAACGCCATCATAATGAGCAGCAAGTAAGATCGGAGGATTAGAAGAAGCGTTAGCAGGTGCAATATTGAGAATGTAATTGATATGCTCATTGCCCTCAAAATCAAACTCGTGAGTTTCTAGATTGCCCCATTGCCGAAACTGCTGGCTAAGGTATTGTTGAACATAAAAATGCCCCTCACTACCAAAATAGGGATGCCGATCGCGCACAATTTCTGCTAGATGCTGATTTAGTCGCGCTTTTAAATCCATGAAAAACCTATAAACTGTAGCCAAATATAATTATAACTAATCCTAATCTAATCCCAATATAGGAAAAATTATGAGAGACTTAAAACATTGAAATCCTTGCCACACAGCTTATTGAGAAAGTATTGCTACTTTAATACTTGGGACTCTACCCTAAGATAGGGATATAAGTAAAACTTATTTAATTAAAGATTAATTCTCTCATTTCTAATGCTCCCTGTACAATTGCACATTTTCTCTTAGTATCAGAAATGAGGCGATATTAAATCTCATTGCTGTTATAAGGAGAAACTAAAAATATGGCAAGTTACAAAGTCACTTTAGTGAACGAAGAAATGGGACTCAATGAAACCATCGAAGTCCCTGATGATGAATATATTCTTGATGTAGCTGAAGAAGAAGGACTTGACCTCCCCTATTCCTGCCGTGCAGGTGCTTGCTCCACCTGTGCTGGTAAACTACAAAGCGGAGAAATTGATCAATCTGACCAATCCTTCTTAGATGATGATCAAATTGAAGCTGGCTATGTTCTCACCTGTGTAGCATATCCTGCTTCTGACTGCACCATCATTACTCACCAAGAAGAAGAACTCTACTAAGGTGACGCTGAGTTGCCCTGTTCAATAGAATAGAAATACTCCTCTGCCGAGGGTGGGGGAGTTTTTATCATTCTACTAAATAAAACAGCTTCCATTATGCCCAATATCACTGAAACTAGCGAAAAGACCCTTAGAGTGATTGTCTTTACCCTTGGAGATTATTACTTTTCCCTTCCCATTAATGCCATTTTGCAAGTAACTGAAACCCCTTCTGAGATGACCCAGCACTTTGAGGGGTTAGGGTTAGTGATGCTAGAAAACAAAAGCATCATGTTACTCAACTTACATCCTAAACTAGCCTATCAATCTCAACCATCTCAAAAAGGAGAGTTTCTAATTCTCACTCAAACTCGTCAAGGGGATTTATGTGGCATTCCTGTAGATAGCTTACCGAATATGATGGAGTTATCGGCAGATTTCATTCAACCTCTTCCGAAAGCTTATCGTCAGACTAATTTATATGATGTAGCTCCCTTTGTTACCTTTGTCCAATTTGAAGGGAAGGAAGAAAAGGAAGCAATTTATTTATTGGATGTGGATGCAGCAGTAAATTTTCTGAGTTAGTCACCTTAATGTGTTGATTACGAATCCTTAAACTACTCTTAACGAGGGGATCAAAAACTTATGATAGTCTTTGGTTGGGGTAAAAATTTATGGGTACTGTAATCGGTACTCAAGTAACCAACATGGCTTTACTGACAGAATTACCAACCTTTCCGGAAAAATTAACACGACTCCCTTTTAGTCGCTATGATTGTCTCCCTGTTCGTCAGGATGTTCTTTGGTCAATTGAATGGGGAATTGTTCGCACCTTTACTTGTAATCAAGAAGGGGGAATAATTATTCTTGGCTATTGGGGAAATGGTGATGTTGTTGGTAAACCGGTAGTGCTGAATAGTAATGATACAATATCTTGAGAGATTGAAGTTAACGAAAAAATTAGCAATGAATTGCCCAAAATGTTACTCTTCCAAATTTGTCAAGAATGGACATACGCATTATGGAAAACAGCGCTTTCGTTGTCAACATTGTGGGCGACAATTTGTTAATAATCCTTCTCGTCAACCGATTTCCCAATTTGGGAAGAAGATCCGAGCCAAACTCCTCAGGGTAAATTTGGTGGGGCAAGTCAACAGTTTTCCTATGAAGAAATGAGAGAGATAGGAGAAAAAACACTTCAATTTAATGGTTGTCAAATTAAAACCCGCTGGGATGACAAATTAGATACTGTGATTGTTGAAGAAATGGATGGAACTCCTATTCCAAGTTCTACTGCTTTTTCCTTTGTTTATCCCGCATTCTTTGGAGAAAGTTAATAGATTTCAGTCCAATCGGTTAAACTTGAAACCATAATTTGCGTAGTCGGGAAACACTGACAGCAAGTTGCTGTTTGGTGAGAATGTAAAGATACTCGTCAACGGATTTGGGAGGATTTTTGAGACGGGCATGGCAGGCTTTAACCGCTTCCACGACTGCATAAAAATCTAAGTCAATTAAATCTATAATAAAGTCATCAGGATGCTGTGCTTCCATTTCATATCGAGTGAGTACAGAAGCTGGAAAATCCCTTAAGTTCATGGTCACAATGACATCAACCTCTCCTTTGATGGCTGCTGCTAAAACATGGCGATCATCAGGATCGGGTAAAGTGAGTGCTGGGATTAACTCCTCATAGTTTTTAATGAGACAATCTGGAACATGACGATTCATCAACTGACGAGTATGATTGAGTTGGGTTCGGGTTAAATCGGGACGATTCTTTAAAAGGTTTCTTATCCATTCTTCATGGATTTGTTCTGTCCAACGGGCGCGATAGAGATCTGTAAGCGCCAACTGCATGAGTAAATCTCGTAAGGGAGCAGGATAGAGAACGCTGGCATCATACAAAACAGTCAAAGATGAGGGCATAACGGCTAATCGTAGCCCAGATTTAATGCTTGGGCTTGTGCTGTCAGTTCATCAAGGGCTTCCATCCGTTTTTGATTGATATTTTCCTTATACCGCATCAAATCCTCAAAACGAACCCGACGATGAGTGCCCACCTTGTGAAAAGGGATTTCACCCGCTTCTAGGAGTTTCACCAAATGGGGACGCGAAACATTGAGCAGGTTGGCAGCTTCTTGGGTGGTTAGTTCAGCAGGAATGGGAACAACCGTAACCGCATTCCCTTGAGCCATTTGACTAAGCATCTCTGTGAGCAAATGAAGAGCTGAAGCAGGAAGCTCGATCGCGTTTTCTTCCCCGTTATCATCCACGATTTTAAAGGTGCGTGTTGTTCCGTTCTGGGGTAGGTGAGCGGCTAAAGTACGGCTACTTTGTTGGGAGAGTTGAGTTTCCGATTCAGAAGGTAAGCGGTGTGGAATAGATTCTGTGGGAAGAGACATAAAAATTTGGTTTCCCTTATTCGCAATAAACGAAACATATTACTTCCATCTTAACCAAAAAAGCGGTTTGAGGTAGCATAAACCACCACTTTAACGCCTTAAACCCATCATCATACTCTTCAAATGTTATCCTTTAGAAGGCATCCTATACTCTATGCCATTGTTATTAGTCATTGGCTTACAAACAATAAATGACGAAGGATAAAATGGAATCGCAAAAACTTTCTATTTCCTTATCCCCAGAGATGGTTGCTTTTATCGAGGATTATCAGCAGAAAACTCGGTGCCAATCTCGTTCTCAGGTTATTGCGGAAGCACTCTCCTTATTAAAAACGCAGGAACTGGAAAAAGCGTACCAAGAAGCCTCTGCTGAACTCGATGAAGCATGGGAAAATACAGCAGGAGATGGGTTAGGGGATAAAACGTGGTGAAATTTACTATGCTGCCCTCGATCCTGTCATTGGTTCAGAATCAGCTAAACGCTGCCCCGTATTGATTGTAAGCAATGATATTAACAATCGAGTCGCGGCTACTGTGACTATTTTGCCCCTAACTTCACAAGTAAGCAAAATCTATCCCTTTGAAGTGTTTTTACCTCCTGAAAAAAGTGGTTTACCTAAACCTTCTAAAGTCCAAGCCCAGCAAATTAGAACCATCTCAAAACAGCGGCTTCAAGGCAATCAAATTGGAAAATTAGAACCATCTCTAATGCAATCAGTTGATGCAACGATTAAATTACATCTATCTCTGTGAGGATAACTCACCCTGTAGAAAATTAATAAACTGTCTCGCACTGCGCCCAGAACGTCCATTATGGCGAGTTGCCCACTGTTTCGCCCGAAACTCCAATTCTTCTTTTGACAACGAAATTTGTGCTAACGCTGCCAAATGATGCACAATACTTAAATAAGTCTCCTGATTAGCTGGTTCAAAGGTTAGGGTTAAGCCAAAGCGATCGCTGAAGGATAACTTCTCCTGTACCGTATCCCACGCATGAACCTCATCTTGATCACTAGGGCGCGGGCGATCTTCAAAGAATTCACGGATTAAATGACGACGATTGGAGGTAGCATAAACCACCACATTTTGGGCTTTCGCTGTGACACTTCCTTCTAAAACCACTTTTAAAGCCTTAAACGCATCATCATCCTCTTCAAAAGAGAGATCATCCACAAAGATAATAAACTTCTGCGGTTGCCCTCGCAATTGCTCTAAAATAATCGGTAAATCCTTTAATTCCGACTTAGGAACTTCTACCAGCCGTAACCCCTGAAACCGATACTGATTTAATAAGCCCTTCACCAAAGAGGATTTTCCTGAACCGCGACTGCCATAAAGGAGAACATTTAGCGCCGAATATCCCCTTAAGAGAAACTCTGTATTTTTTTCTAAAGTTTCCTTTTGCCAATCATAGCCCACAATTTCATGGAGTGTAATCGGATCAGGATTAGAAATTCCCACTAATTCACCCTTTTGCCAAGTAAAGGCATAATATTGAGCGAAAATCCCACAGCCATAGGTTTGATAATATTGCGCCAATTGCGGTAAGACTGACTGCCATCTTTCCGTATTATGGAGAAAATGATCAGCTTGAAAACTACTTTCCCAAACTGTGGGGGAGTATTTTAACTGACAAGCAGTTTTGACTAATAAACTTAAACTCTTACCACTCAAATTATAGAGAGATTTTAAGGCATAAAGATCATTTTGGGCAGCTTCTACTAAAGCAGGGGGTAATGCTTCTAAAGCAGTAAACTGGACTTGTCGAGAAAATGGATTTTGATCAGATAAAATGCGATTAACTAAATGAGATTGCCAAGTTTGATTAGCATCTGCCAGTAGCTTAAAAAACTCGCCATAAGCACTGAGGCAAGCATTGCGATGATCATTATGATGTAATCGGTGTAATAGTGCCAAAAGCGCTTGTCCAATTTCATCAGCTAACACTGATTGATAAAGCAATAGAGACGCTGCATCTTGTAATAAGCCACTTACAGAAGGGCGAGAATAATCAGAAGACATTAATTTTGTTATTCGTTACTTGGTGATCTGCTATAGCAATCCTAGATCAGTATTATTTAATTATTATAATCTTTGTACAGTCGGTCAGTTAACCGTTTTGCTTGCTTACGCGTAAACTCACTGACAGTGGGATTACCAAATGGATCAATTGCTCCCTCCATTCTTTCCCATAATCCACGGGGAACTGGAGAAACTTTAAAGCTGCGATCGCTGTTTCTTTCTACTAAATACCATGTTACCGCTTCACACTCAGGACACCAAAAGGCTTCTATCCACACATTTGTCCGAACCGCCGTCCGAGTTGCAAGGACGAGGGTTGCTGTTTTCTTTGTCATCCCTTGTTCTTGTAAATGTTCTGGGCGATCTGCGTAAATGGGGTACTTTTGACTCACACTGTCTAGGTAGCAACCATGATGCGGACAATAAATAGCTCGTCGCTTGGAACGTTTCCGATTTCGGTCACACCTTCTCCCCAATTCGACCTCCTTCTGTAAACGACAAGATGAAAGGCTATGTTTAGAGGGGCTGATATCATGGAGACTATCAAAGCCCACTTCTAAATTACAGTTTTCTTGTTATCTTCGATTAATTGTAGTAGAAGTTGACGTTGTTTGTTTCTTTATGTTCCGAAATTTAACGAATAACAAATCAAAAATGCTAGATGTTACTTTCTTAAAAGTTTCTCCCTTAATTTCTTAACGCGATCGCGCAAATTAGCTGCTTTTTCAAACTCTAGATTCTGGGCTGCTTCTTTCATCTCGGCTTCCAATTGTTCGACTAATTGCGGAATTTTATCCAATGGTAGATCATCCGCTTGCTCATAGACCATTTCTAGCTGTTGGGCATTCAAACGGCGAGAAATATCCAAAAAGGATAAGATAGAATTACTTTGGGCTTTTACAATCGATTGTGGGGTAATTCCATTTTGCTCATTATACTCCATTTGAATCTTGCGCCGTCTTTCTGTTTCCTGAATGGCTCTTTCCATGCTCTCAGTTAAGGTATCAGCATACAAAATTACCTGTCCATCCACATGACGCGCCGCTCGTCCCATGGTTTGAATTAAAGACCGTTCTGATCGTAAAAAGCCTTCTTTATCTGCATCTAAAATGGCAACTAAAGACACTTCGGGCAAGTCTAACCCTTCTCTTAAAAGATTAACACCAATTAAAACATCAAACGTTCCTTTTCTTAAATCTTGTAATATCTCTATACGTTCAATGGAATGAATTTCTGAGTGTAAGTAGCGCACTCTTATTTCTCTTTCTTGGCAATATTCAGTTAAATCTTCAGCCATTTTTTTAGTTAAAGTAGTTACTAAAACTCGCTCTTCTTTTTCCGCCCGTTGCTGAATTTCTCCTAATAAATCATCAATTTGTCCTTCTGTGGGACGTACAAACACTTTTGGATCTAAAACTCCAGTTGGACGAATCACTTGTTCTATAATATTGCCATTTGATTCCTCCATTTCCCAATCCCCAGGAGTTGCTGAAACAAAAATACATTGATTCACCTTTTGCCAAAATTCTTCTGCTTTCAAAGGACGGTTATCGGCTGCACTGGGAAGCCGAAAACCATGATCAACTAAAACTTTTTTCCGCGATTGATCGCCATTATACATTCCTCTTAACTGGGGAACGGTTACATGAGATTCATCAACAACTAATAACCAATCATCAGGAAAATAATCCACTAAACACTCTGGGGGATCACCTGCTTCTCTTCCTGCTAAATGACGGGAGTAGTTTTCAACTCCGTTACAATATCCCACTTCTCTCAGTAATTCTAAATCATATTTGGTTCTTTGTTCTAATCGTTGTGCTTCTAATAGTTTTCCTTCTGTTTCCAGTTCTTCTAATCGTTGCTTTAATTCTGCTTCTATATTTTGACAGGCAATTTCTAATTGATCATCAGGAGTAACAAAGTGACGGGCCGGATAAATATTCAGTCCCCCTAAACTTTGTAAAACTTCTCCCGTTGTTGGATCAACATAACGTAAACTATCAATTTCATCGCCAAAAAATTCTACGCGAACAATGCGATCTTCATAAGCAGGAACAATTTCTAATACATCTCCTTTGAGACGAAATTTTCCTCGTCCCAATTCGGTATCATTGCGAGTATATTGAACAGAGACTAAATCTCTTAATAACTGACGCTGATTGATCTCTTCTCCTAATTGAAGTGGAATCGCTGCGTTTAAGTATTCTTTCGGCATTCCTAAGCCATAAATACAACTAATGGAAGCTACGACAATGACATCTTTGCGTTCAAACAGCGATCGCGTTGCTGAATGTCGCAACATATCAATTTCATCATTAATAGAAGCCGATTTTTCAATATAAGTATCAGAGACGGGAATATAGGCTTCGGGTTGATAATAGTCGTAATAACTGATAAAATACTCTACAGCATTATTAGGAAAAAATTCTCGTAACTCATTACATAATTGCGCCGCTAGGGTTTTATTATGGGCTAACACTAAAGTTGGTTTTCCCAGTTTTTCAATAACATGAGCAATGGTAAATGTTTTTCCCGTTCCCGTTGCACCGAGTAAAGTTTGAAAGCGGTTATTTTTTTGTAAAGATTCGGTTAATTGCGCGATCGCGATCGGTTGATCTCCCGTGGGTTTGTAAGAAGATTGTAGATTAAATGTTGACATAAAAAGTTTTTCCTTTGTTGTTTATCCTTCGTCCTTTATAATCAATTCTCAATAACTAATAACATTGGTAGAATCAACTTGAAAAAATTAGGTATTTAATATTAAGAAAATTCTATGAACCAATCAGCCATCAAACTCCTTAATCAATCGCTAATTAATACTGTGGCTAAAGAGGCGATAAACAGTGAACGCCTGCGAAAGAATTATAACTTCCATGAACTGCCCGATACAGTGCAACGGTTTGTGAATATTATGCAACCTGGAACCTATGTTCGACCACACCGCCACACCCGTCCTGAAAATAAAAATGGCTTTGAATTTTTCCTCATGCTTCAGGGAAAAATAGGAGTATTATTATTTGATGATCAAGGAAATATTACTCATCAAGAACAACTAGGCGAGGAATCAGAGAATTACGGAATTGAGATTGCTGAAGGAACATTTCATACGCTTGTTGCGTTAGCTCCCAATACGGTAATGTTTGAACTGAAAGAAGGGCCCTATATTCCCACCAGTGATAAAGACTTCCTTCCTCAGTTTCCCCATGAAGGAAGCAGTGAGGCGCAAAAGCAAGTTAAAAACTGGGAAAGTCTCTTTTGCTATTAGTCATTAGTCATTAGTCATTAGTCATTGGTCATTAGT
This sequence comes from Euhalothece natronophila Z-M001, assembly GCF_007904085.1. GTDB lineage: Bacteria > Cyanobacteriota > Cyanobacteriia > Cyanobacteriales > Rubidibacteraceae > Halothece > Halothece natronophila. Next base: position 2,912,815 of record NZ_CP042326.1, on the reverse strand, counting down.
TATTAGATTTACCAATGGAGTTTAGATATGCGTTTAATTTTGGGGCTAATTCATCAACAAGCTGCTTTAATCTATTTAATTGTTCTTGAGTTAAGAGTTGACGATAGTAAGCTCTTCTTAACCAATGTTGAGTTTCATATAACGACCCTCTTGCTATTTTGACAAATCGCTTATTGTCTTGAAAGCTACCTCTTCCCAATCCTTCAGCAATATTTGCCCCAATGCTATCGGCAGAGCGAATTATTTGTTTTCCGACAGTATCTTTTTCTAAGGGTTGCCACTGTCTAACAATCTTCCAAATTTCTTCTGACAAGTCTTCCGCTAGTCGATAAACCTTCAAATCCTGAAATCGTTGACTTACCATTTTGAATTAATTAATCATGTAAAATGTAATCTAGCAAACAACGAAGGACAAACAACGAAGGACAAAGGACAAATTTGTACGCCATGCCCATAATTTCCTATAATAGAGGCAAACCCAAAAAAAACATAAAGGTTTAAACTCAGTATTGAAAAACTGTTTAAGTAGGGAATACACCATTAAGGAAATTATTTATGAGTGAACAAGAAGCCCAAGAATTTGCCACCCTAGAAGCAGAGGAGGAACAATCAACTCAGGAAGCCTCACAAACGACTCAAACCCAAGAGGAAACTAAACCTGCCACGGGTAACCAACAATCCCTTGCTCTGAAAACCATTGGGAATCGTCCAGTTGGTACTGAAGGGTTAAAAGTCTTTGGAACTTACCGTACTATGGGGGGTGACCGTCCAATTTTGGCGAGTGACCTCCAAGTTGTTGAGAGTTTCCGTACGATGGGAGGAGAACGTCCCGTTTTTGCTACCCAATTACCGACAGTGGGAAATTTCTACTCTTCTGGAAGTCGTCCCATTGGGGTCAGTACCCTCAAAATTACAGAAAGATACTCTAACTTTGGGAATCGTCCAGTTGCTTCTAATCAAATTGATGATCCCGGTTTATTAATGGGTTACATTGATTAATCTTTTGTCGGTGGGCCTTGCCCACCCATTGAGAAATTAGCTTAATAAACTAACTGCTCGCTTCACAAAGTTTTCTGCTGTTAAGCCATTAATTGCCATCACATCATTCGCACTGGCTGCGGTTTCTCCTCGCTTCCAAGCTAAGGTATCTCGGGGACAGGTGCTACGTAACATAATCGGCTCTAACATGGCACTAGAACCGCCTGTAATCCCAATTAACGCATCTCCTTGAAAAAGGGTATTAAAGTCAGCATCACTAATAAACTGTGTATCAGCTTCAGCACAGTTTTCTGTTGCCACATCGCTAGGACGATAAAGACGACGGGGGCTAATGACAGAAACCACTTTTGAACCAAGGCCTTGGGCTTCTAACTGGTTGGCTGCTTCTAAAGCTGGCATTAATGTCATATCACCAATTACGGCTAAAACCACCATTTGATTACCGGGGGTTTCTTGAAGGATAAACGCACCTTTTTCTAATCCTTCTTGCGTTTGTTGGAAGGTACTGCGAACCGGTAAACCTGATTTAGAAGCGGTAATGGTAATCCCTTTATTTTTGGTGTTTAAAGCCCATTCATAACAAACTTGGATACTATTGGCATCACAGGGGAAGAGAGGAAAAATATTGCCATTTCGCATCATCCCTGCAAAATAGTTTTCCACTTCTGGGCGTTGGTGTGTCCAACCATTGCGCCCTTGTTCTAATGCCCCAGCCGTAAATAGGGTAATAGTAGAAGGGGTTGCCCGTCGTAATTCTGCCATGGCTTGGGTAACGGTTTGCCATATTGGTAGTCCATTAATTGCAAATGATTCATAAGAACACCATAAACTTCTTGCTCCCATTAAAGCAGTAGAAGCGGCTAAACCAGCACAAGCATCTTCACTGAGAGGTTCATAAACTTGTCCTTGCGGTTGTTGGAAATAGTCCTCATCAGCAGTGGGATGGATAATTTTTAGGGCTTGATTGATATTATTAATACCAGAGGCAGCATTACCATCGGCGTTAGAAACAATAAAGTTAGGGTCTTGTTTTCCCACATGAGCCACTAATGCGCCCATCGCGGTAGTAGCTACTTTCTTCTCACCACCCACAGAGTATTCTTCTTTAGGCAAAGTTCCGACATCAGGAAGGGGAATTTCTTTTTCTGTAACAACCGTTTTAGAGGCTGAACCACCGCCAGCACGGGTAAAGTTATTACGAACTAATTCCCAAGCCTCAGGGGTTAAAGCACGTTCTTTTAAGGCGTTAACAATATAATCTTTTTCGACAGTATCTCCAGGATAAAGGTTATGAGATTTTGCGCCACGTTTATGGACACCTGTTCCTTTGAGTTGTTTGATAATTAAGACAGTTAATTTACCATCTAATGCTGATTGAGCAGCTTTAGCGGTGTTTTCTAAAATAGCTTGGGTAAAGGCAAGCCGTTGCTTAAAGGAAAAGAGACTGCTATCTACATAGTCTCCTGTTTGGTTGGCATCATCATAGTCTTTGGCATCTACTAAGATGACTTCTTGGAAATCATTTCCTGTAAAGTAGCGTTTCATCTCGTCATTGGTTTTAGTAGAAACCATGCTGTGATGTTCTTGGGAGTAGCCATTCCAAACCAGGATAGGAAGGAAGTTTGTCACATTGGGGTAAGCGGTATGGAAATGAGCAATACTCGACATGACATAAGGTTCACCAATTCCCCCATCACCAATTGTTACAGGAAAGAGAGTATCAGGATGGAGTCTTGCCGCTGCCATGGCGAAATGTTGCCCTTGTCCGAGAGGCCCTGCTGGGTTCAGTAAGCCTGGAATTTGTCCTGAAAGGTGTCCTAAGAGTCCATGAGTTTCCCGAAATCGATCGCGCAATTGTTGCACGGTTTCAATTCCCATGTCTTCTAAGGAACGGTCTAAAAAGACATTACTATAAAAGCCTGGGGCATGGTGTCCCACTTCGGTAATAATGTTTTTGTACCCTAGCATCATCAAGGCGGCAATTCCTTCAGCAATACTGGCAAAGCCACCGGGGTGTCCTGATTGTTTGGAAGCGGTGATTTGTAGCGTGAGGTAACGCAGGGCTTCTGCTCCTAAGAGGGTTTGATAAACGGCTTTGGGATCGCTGGGAGAACTGATTTTGGTCTCTCCTTGCGCGATCGCGCTTTCTTGTCCATAAGTCTCAAATTCGGGAATACTCTCTGCAAAATGTTGAATCCCTTGGCAAAAGGCAGGAATAGTACTGGCAACTGTCATTCGGTTTGCTTCCTTTTTACTCTTTTCAGCACGATAGTTATGTCGATCTTACAGTTTTCTGGGGCAACACTGACCAATCATTCTCTAGCAAATTCCTAGATTGTTCCCATAGATTATTTTCTATCCTTTTTTTTCGGAAAAGGTGAATTTTGTGGTAAAATTATAAGTAATAGATGTTAAGCTGTGGTTTCACAAAGAAGCCTTACCGCAAACATCTACCCTGCCTCGAAATATTTTAATTAATTAGAAAGACTAAACTTAAAGTCAATAGAAATCAGAATTTCTTATATTTAATTCCCTAACATCACTTAACACGCCACGAATTTCATCGCATTAATTATTGGTTTGATTAGGATTAGTCTTCTGTTTAAGGAGTTGTTTAAATTCGTCTAATGATGAGATTTTCTGCTTTGGAGAGTGATCTAATTTTTGGAAGAAAATCTCCCAAGCATTGTCATCATTGGGGTTACGGCGAAGATAGTCTCTAACTTCTTTGCGACTCATTTGCTCTAGTTGGTCAGTCATGGTCGATCTAATTCTCCAAATTCGTCAATTATGATTTCCAATTCTTCATCTAAACTGGTTACTGCCAAAATATAAATTATTTTTCTTGTTTCATCAAACCTAAATAGTTCAATTGAACAAAGGGTAGTGGTAAGGTTTTGAGAAATCGCTACACTGGTGAGGGCTTGTTCGTTAGTAACCATTCTATTTCATTTCTATAAAATATCCACATTTGCGATAAAAGTGAAGTTACCTCATTGTGAATATTACAAAGTCTTAAAACCAACCACTATCCTACTATTCCTTGTTCCCTGTTCCTTCTTCGATTTTCCGTTATGTTTTAGACGAAAACAACCGAAAATACAGAGAAACAAAAAACTCTTTTAACGGAAAAATTAAATAAGTGAACGGATTAATCGTGACAACAATATTGCGAAAGTCACGCACCGCCAAATTAACAATTTGTTTTGCTACCCAAGACCCTGACATCACGCCAAAAGGATTCAGTTTACTTTTAAATGGCCCCAAAATAATTTTCCGAATTACACAAGGAGAATCTAACCGACGCAACGTGACTAAATCTCCCAATGTCCGTTTAGAAAGCTCATAAAGGGGACTAAGAGCAGGGCTAACTTCTGCTTCAGAGGTGTTTACCCAAACTTCCTTACAGGCTTTATCCTCATTGGTTCTAATTGTGGTTAGAAACGACTCTAATAATCGCCAGCTAGAAAAGGCATTAACCTCATAAGAACATTCGATCGCGCTTGGAGTTCGCTCCCCATAAACATTCACCCCATGATTGAGAATTAAAATATCAATCTTTTCTAACTCAGAGATAATTTCCTCTTCGTGACCCAGTTTCCAAGTAATGGTGTTGACTTCGCTGTGATCTTTTAGAACTACTGATTCCGATTTGGAAGTCAAAGCAGTGACCTTAGCACCGCGATCGCGCAATGCTTCTAACAACCCCTTCCCTAACGTTCCTGAAGCACCCGTTACCGCCACTCGTTTTCCTTTCAGTGAAATTGAATTACCTAGCAATTTATCTAAAATCGTGAACGTACTACAATAATAAGCCCTTTGGTCATCAAAATGATGTCGCCAATGATAAGGACGATTCACAAACCAACGACCTGGCAACTTAGTAAAAGCCCCCGGACGATGGGTAATATCGGTTAATTCATCAACATAACTCCAGCCTAGTCCTCGCCCGATCGCGCTAATTAAAAAGAAGAACGTATAAACCGTCCCTGTGAGACCAATCCAGTGAGACGTGAGGAAAAAGGGTAACAAACTTGCCGCCAACATAACGCTATGTTCAGGGACATCATTTTGCCACTGAGAGCGACGGTACAACGCTGGATCAATCACAGTGAGGTCGGGACGAAACACACGATGGTGAATATTGTGCAAGCGATAAAGGGGTTTCCAAAAGTGAGATAATAAATGATAACTATCTCGAACTAACTCCACCCAAACTACACTAAACAGCGCGATCGCGCCCCATTGCCATTCTATTAGCATTTTCTCCTAACCAACCTTACAAGATGTTAATCCTAAAAAAACAAGCTATACTCGCAAAAAACTATGATATAACCCTAAATTTACTAAAATTTAAGTTTTATTATCTAAAGTTAAGATAGAGGTAGAGTAACTACCCTGTCAATCATCTCCCTAAACCTATATGCCACAAAATCCTTGGACAGACAACAATTCTTACGAAGAGTTAAACCCAATTGAAACCCTATTATCAGACTGGTCTGACGTAGATAACGACGAAGAAGACTGGAGTTTATATCTGCAAGGAATTGGTGGCAGACGCTGGAAAGCCGCAGTAACCCTAATGATGGTTTGGGGGACAACTATTGCCCTGCACTTGCTAGCTTGGGGATCATGGTTAGTTTTAGGAGTAACCATACTATTTAGTATACAAGTTGCTCGTATTATCTGGAGTTCTCCCACTCCTTCGCCTCAGCCCTTACCACAACAAGATCTAGGCAATGCTCCTACTGTTTCCATATTAGTCGCCGCCAAAAATGAAGAAGCAGTCATTACCGAATTAGTGGAAAGCCTATGTCATTTGGACTATCCCCAAGATAAATATGAAATTTGGATTATTGACGACCACAGCACTGATCAAACCCCTGCTTTATTAGATCAACTTGCCCAGTCCTATAAACAATTAAGAATTTTACATCGACCCGCCAACGCCACAGGAGGAAAATCAGGGGCATTAAACCAAGCCCTTAGCCTCAGTCAAGGGGAAATTATAGCTGTCTTTGATGCTGATGCTCAAATTCCAGAAGATCTTTTGCGCCACGTTGTTCCCTTTTTCCAACAAGCTAGTATGGGGGCAGTACAAGTACGAAAAAGTATTGCCAATGCAGGATTAAACTTCTGGACAAAAGGACAAGCTGCGGAAATGGCATTAGATAGTTATTTCCAGCAACATCGCGTTAGTTTAGGGGGAATTGGCGAACTGCGAGGAAACGGTCAATTTGTCCGCCGTCGCGCCCTTGCCAGTTGTGGGAAATGGAATGAACAAACCATTACTGATGACTTAGACTTAACCATTCGCCTACACTTAGATCAATGGGAGATTGGGTTTCTCTCTCATCCCAGTGTGCAAGAAGAAGGAGTCACTAGCGCGATCGCGCTTTGGCATCAAAGAAACCGTTGGGCAGAAGGAGGCTATCAACGCTACCTCGACTATTGGCGTTGGATCATTCGTAACCCCATGGGCTTTAAAAAAACCCTCGATTTAAGTGCCTTTCTTCTCTTCCAATACATTCTTCCCACCGCTGCTATTCCCGACTTTCTCATGGTCATAGTTAGGCAAAATCCCCCCCTTTATTTTCCCGCTACTGCGATGATGTTTACTCTCTCAATTTGGGGAATGTTGCGAGGAGTACAAACCACCAGCGATACCCCTAGTATCAATACCGCCATCCGACAAACCCTCCGTGGCACTATTTATATGCTGCATTGGTTACTAATTATTCCCAGTATGACCGCTCGCGTTGCCGTTCGACCGAAAAAACTAAATTGGGTAAAAACTACTCATCAAGGACAAGAGGAACAACATTGCGAGACTTAACAAGCACAACTTCGCCAAAACACTTAACCTGAGCGTATTACCACCTAACAATAAAGAAATGGCAATGATAACATAAATATCAGAAATAAAATAATAAACTCACTTATAAATTAACCCTCACCCAACTATGTTCCTGAAAAAATTACTTGGCGATCCCAACGAGCGTAAACTTAAAAAACTGCAACCCATTGTCACCGAAGTTAATCTTTACGAAGAAGATATTCAAAAACTCTCCGACGACGAACTGAGAGGAAAAACCCAAGAATTTCAAGAAAAACTAGCCCAAGCCAAAAACGAAAACGAAGAAAAGGAAATCATAGAAGAAATATTACCCGAAGCCTTTGCCGTGGTTAGAGAAGCAGCAAACCGAGTTTTGGGCTTACGGCATTACGATGTGCAGATTTTAGGGGGAATTGTTCTCCACAATGGCGAAATTGCAGAAATGAAAACAGGGGAAGGAAAAACCCTCGTAGCAACCCTTCCCTGTTATCTCAATGCCCTTTCTGGAAAAGGGGTTCATGTGGTTACGGTTAATGACTACCTCGCCCGTCGTGACTCGGAATGGATGGGACAAGTTCACCGTTTTCTCGGGTTAAGTGTGGGCTTAATTCAACAAGGAATGTCTCCCAAAGAACGGCAAAAAAACTATGCCTGTGACATTACTTATACCACTAACAGCGAGCTAGGCTTCGACTATCTTCGGGATAATATGGCAACTTCCCTCGAAGAAGTAGTACAACGCCCCTTTAACTATTGCATCATTGACGAAGTTGATTCCGTTCTCATTGATGAAGCCCGTACTCCTCTCATTATTTCGGGTCAAGTGGAACGTCCCACCGAAAAATATATTCGCGCCTCCCAAATCGCAAAAGAACTAGAAAACGAGGAACATTACGAAGTTGATGAAAAAGCGCGTAGTGTTCTCCTCACCGACGAAGGGTTTGCGAAAGCCGAAGAACTGTTAGGCGTAGAAGATTTATATAATCCCGAAGATCCTTGGGCGCATTATGTCTTTAACGCCATTAAAGCCAAAGAATTATTTACCAAAGACGTTAACTACATTGTCCGTAACGGGGAAGTGGTCATTGTTGACGAATTTACGGGACGAGTCATGCCCGGACGACGCTGGAGTGATGGCTTACACCAAGCCATTGAAGCTAAAGAAGGAGTAGATATTCAAAAAGAAACCCAAACCCTCGCCAGCATCACCTATCAAAACTTCTTCCTCCTCTATCCCAAACTTTCAGGGATGACAGGCACGGCAAAAACTGAAGAAGCGGAATTTGAAAAAATCTATAGCCTCAGTGTCACCATTATTCCCACTAACTTACCCCTCGCCCGTAAGGATCTGTCAGATCTGGTTTACAAAAATGAACGAGGGAAATGGAAATGCGTCGCTGATGAATGTCAAGAGATGCACGAAAAAGGTCGCCCTGTGTTAGTGGGAACAACCAGTGTCGAAAAATCAGAACTCCTCTCCAACTTATTAGACGAGCGAGGATTACCCTATAATGTCCTTAATGCTCGTCCTGAAAACGTAGAACGGGAATCAGAAATTATTGCCCAAGCAGGACGCAAAGGCGCAATTACCATTGCCACCAACATGGCAGGGCGAGGAACTGACATCATCCTAGGGGGAAACCCCGACTACATGGCGCGCTTAAAAGTTCGGGAATACTTTATGCCCAAAATTGTTATTCCTGAAGATGATGATGACTTAAGTGTAAGTGTCCCCGGAAATAAAAAGCGCAATCGCGGACAAGGCTTTGGCAAAGACCAACAAGAGAAAAAGAAAGTTAAAACCTGGCGGGCTTCCCCACAAATTTTCCCGACAGAATTACCGAAAGAAACAGAACAGCGATTAAAAGAAGCCGTGGATTATGCTGTCCAAGAATACGGCTTACAAAGTTTACCGGAACTAGACGCAGAAGAAAAAGTGGCGGTTGCTGCGGAAAAAGCCCCCACCGATGACCCTGTTTTACAAAAGTTGCGGGAAGTCTATCGAGAAATTTATCAAATTTATGAAGACTATACCAGCCGTGAACATGACGAAGTGGTAGAACTCGGTGGCTTGCACGTCATTGGAACTGAACGCCACGAATCTCGTCGTATTGATAACCAGTTACGAGGACGCGCTGGACGACAAGGTGACCCTGGTTCAACTCGCTTTTTCCTTAGTCTAGAAGATAATCTCTTGCGTATCTTTGGCGGTAATCGCGTTTCAGGAATGATGAACGCCTTTCGGGTAGAAGAAGATATGCCCATTGAATCTGGCGTATTAACCCGTTCTTTGGAAAATGCCCAGCGTAAAGTGGAAACGTTCTACTATGACACCCGTAAACAAATTTTTGAATATGACGAGGTAATGAATAACCAACGTCGTGCTATTTATGCCGAACGGCGACGGGTATTAGAAGGAAAAGACTTGAAAGACCAAGTTTTAGAATATGCACGGCGCACCATGGACGATATTGTCAATGCTTATGTCAATCCTGAGTTACCTCCTGAGGAATGGGATTTAGAATCCATGGTGGCAAAAGTGAAAGAGTTTGTATATCTTCTTGATGATTTAGAACCCTCACAACTAGAAGATATGACGTTTGGGGAAATGAAAAACTTCCTGCATGAGGAAATTCATAAAGCCTATGACATCAAAGAAGCAGAAGTAGAAAAACTGCAACCGGGATTAATGCGTCAAGCAGAACGCTTTTTCATGCTACAGCAAATTGATAATCTCTGGCGGGAACACTTACAAGCCATGGACTCCCTGCGCGAATCAGTGGGCTTACGAGGCTATGGACAGCGCGATCCCTTAGTCGAGTATAAACAAGAGGGATATGAAATGTTCCTAGAGATGATGATTGATATGCGTCGCAATGTAGTCTATTCTCTCTTCCAATTCCAACCCCAAGTGCAACAAGCGCAAACAGTTTAAGTTTGGGAAAAGTTAATAATCAGTCACTACGCCTTTCTTTTTCCGCGCGTTAAGTGGCTGATTAACTCTAGCGACTAAATGAAAATTGTAGTTGTAGGATTCTCAGGTTTACCAATGACTAATGACTAATAACAAATGACTAATAACAAATGACCAATTGTGCTGTTCTAACCATTAGCGATACTCGCACGACTGAAACCGACACCAGTGGAAAATTTATCAAGGAAGCACTAGAACAAAAAGGACATCACCTAGTTCAATATTTAATCCTTAAAGATGAACCAGAATTAATTGTTGACCAAATTAAGCAACTGTCTTCCCAAGTACAGGTCATCATTTGTAATGGGGGAACCGGAATTGCGCCCCGAGATACTACTTATGAAGCCCTAGAGAAGATTTTAGAGAAAACCTTACCTGGATTTGGGGAACTATTTCGGTATTTAAGCTATCAAGAAATTGGTTCACGCGCGATCGCGTCACGAGCAATCGCAGGACTTTATAGACAAACTCTAATTTTCTCTCTACCTGGTTCAACCAATGCAGTGAAGTTGGGGATGAATCAATTAATTACACCAGAAATTAGCCATCTCCTCAAATTAGTGAGATAAATCATTTACTTAAATTTAGTGAAATCAGTTATAGCGTTAGGAGTTTCTCTAATTGCCCTCAAGAAACTCCTTTTCATCGCCTCACTTCAAACTTGTAAACAAGCTAATCTTTGAGCAAAATGGGTAAATAAATAAGTGTGACGGTTAAAAAAGTGAATGTCAAGAAAAAACAATCTAATCAAGGGAAACCTACAGGGAATAAGGGGTTGAAGGGTGATAAACAGATAGAAATTGGTTCCATTTATCGTTGATGTCTTTACATGTCTTTCATACAATAAGGGGTGTCAAGTATAGTTAGCCAATGAAAAAGGCTGGTGTGAGGAAATATGGTGAATCTAAAGTTAGTTAACTTCTTTAAGGTTGCTCCTGTGTTAATGGGAGCGTCTTTCATGGTGGCTCAAGCTGGACCAGTTTTAGCGCAAAGTTCTGGTGACTCTGAGCAAGACGTATTACAGCAAATTGAAAATTACAATGAGGATGCTGACTCAATTGAAGAAATTGATCAGGTTAACAATGTTAACCAGTTAGAAGACGTTTCCCCAGATGACTGGGCGTTTGAAGCACTGCGTAACTTAGTAGAACGCTACGGCTGTATTGCAGGTTATCCTGATGGCACATTCCGCGGGAATCAAGCCATGACTCGTTATGAGTTTGCAGCTGGTTTGAATGCTTGCTTGCAACAAATCGAGCAGTTAATTGCAGCGGATGACCAAGTGACTGAAGAGGATTTAGCAACCCTAGAGCGTTTAGTACAAGAATTTGAAGCAGAATTAACCACTCTCGGAACCCGGGTTGATGACTTAGAAGGGCGTGTTGGTCAACTAGAAGACACCCAATTCTCTACAACGACCCAGTTAACAGGTGGCGTTAGTGCAGCTCTAGTATTTCCATTTGGGGATGAAAAAGCCGATGGTTCTGGTGATAGCGTTGACGATAACGTTGGTTTAATTTACCAGGGGGACATTAACTTTGACTCTAGCTTCACAGGGCGTGATCGTTTGCGAGTGCAGTTACGCGCTGCTGAAATTGGAGCAGGTGGTGCAGGTTTCCAACAAACAGCGACTGGCGAACCCTTAACCGAATTATTTGATATTTTTGATGATACTCAAGGAAGTATCGAACTTAACGAACTCAGTTATCAGTTTCCTTTAGGTGATCGTATCGAAGTTGCCCTCGGTGCCTCTGGAGGAAGTGCCTTTCCACCCGATAAAGTCTTTGAATCCAATTTTGGCAGTGGTGGCAACCTTAATGACTTAATCCTGCAAGGGGACTTAGATACCCGTCAAGGTGGTGGACGCACCCAAGATATTGGCTCTCCTGGTCAACTTGGGGCTGGTATTAGCACCCGCTTTGATTTAACGGACCGCATCTCCTTTGGCGCTGGTTATACCGTTGCCGAAAATAGTGCTCGGGATGAAACCGTTGGTCTTTTCCAAGAGTATTCAGTGGCAGCTAACCTGAACTACGCTGGGGATAATTTTGACATTGGCTTAAATTATGGTCGCACTCGCGCCGGTGATTCTGCCCTAGCCTTTGATGATCTTCGTCATGATGCCGTAGGTTTGAGCGGTGGACTTCGTTTAAGTCCTCGCAGTGAACTTGGGGGTTGGGTGACTTATGTTGACCAAACCTCAAATCAAGAAGATCGTGATGGCGTGGGATTTGGGGCAAATTTAGCCTTATTCGATATCGGGCGAGAGGGAAGTAAACTAGCTCTTGGTTTAGCAAGCCCTGCATTCTTTGGCGATGTTGATGAAACACTCACCACTGACTTTGTGAGTGAAGACGATCGCGCTTATGTGGCGGAACTATCCTATGATTTCCCAGTTAACGATAACGTTTCCGTAGCCCCTGGTTTAATGGCTGTGTTTAATCCTGGACGTGACTCGGATAACGATACCGTTTATACTGGCGTTGTCCAAACCAACTTCTCCTTCTAAGCCCTTTTTAAGTAAAAGAAGTTTCCACTGCAAGCTACTCTCTTCGGTGGAGACTTCTACCTCACAACAAAATTAATTTAGGAATTTTCTTTCTAAGGAGATTTAGTTCATCTAGATTTTTCCGTAAGAATGCTGTGACACTCAAATAAGTGGATTAGGAAAACGGAAGATAAATTAACCATAAGCCTTGCATAGCGAGCACTTAAAGTAATTGTAGCCTCAGCTTCATGCTAATTGCTAGTAGTTGCCGTTTCAGCTCCGATCCCGTAATATGAAAAATGTAAGAAGATTCTATCTAGATTAATTGTGGTGTGAGGTAAATGATGGCTAGCTTTAAATTCATTAGTTTATTCAAAGTTGCTCCCGTTCTCTTAGGAGCCTCGTTCATAGTGGCACAAGCTGAACCCGTTTTAGCTCAAAGTGCTGGTACATCCGAACAAGATTTATTACAACAGATTGACAGTTACAATAACGAAGGTGGCGACTCCCTCGGTGAAATCAACCAAGTGAATAGCGTTTTCCAACTAGAAGATGTATCTCCAGATGACTGGGCATTTGAAGCACTTCGTAACCTAGTAGAACGCTACGGCTGTATTGCAGGTTATCCTGATGGCACATTCCGAGGCAATGAGCCGATGACTCGTTATGAGTTTGCTGCTGGTTTGAATGCTTGTTTGCAACAAATCGAGCAGTTAATTGCAGCGGATGACCAAGTGACTGAAGAGGATTTAGCAGCCCTAGAGCGTCTAGTACAAGAATTTGAAGCAGAATTAACAACGCTCGGAACCCGTGTTGATGACTTAGAAGGGCGTGTTGGTCAACTAGAAGACACCCAATTCTCTACAACTACTAAGTTAAGTGGTGGCGTTGATTTTGCTCTGACTTCTGGCTTTGGTAGCAGTCAAGCTGTACGAACTCAAGGGCGTAATTTATCTCGTGATGGCGCTGGCAATATAATCAGTCCAGACGATACATCTGATACTGATAGCAATATTGGTTTACTCTACAAAGCCGACTTAAACTTTGATGCCAGCTTCACAGGGCGCGATCAGCTGCGGGTTCGGTTACGTGCCGCTGATGGTGATGGCTTCACTCAACGTGCAACTCATGAATCAGGTGCATTTCGTCAATCGGATCCAAATAGCTTTACGGAGGACTTAACCCGTCTTGCTGATATTCGAGATACTAGTGGTGATTTTGAACTGGATACCCTAACCTATCGCTTCCCTCTTGGTGACAGAGTCACTGTTGTCGTAGGAGCTAACGATATTGACCCTGATGAAGCCTTTGAATATAACTTTGGTAGTGGCTTCATTCTTAATGACTTCATCGATGGTGGCGATATTTATACTCTTGAAGGTGATAACCTTGGTATCTTCCCGGGTGGTCGCAGCGATGCTGGTATTAGCACTAGCATTAATTTAACTGACAGAATCTCTGTCGGGGCTGGTTATACGGCTAGTGGTGGTGATGCCCGAGACCCCCGAACTGGTTTATTCCAAGACTATAGCGCAGCAGCTAACCTCAACTATGCGGGTGATCGCTTTGACATTGGTCTTGGCTATGGTCGCACAGCTATTGGTGGAGGTGAATTTGGAATAGCAGGAGCCGTAGCAGGGATTCCCGTTGAGACCTTTACCCAAGATGCAGTAGGTCTCCGTGGCGCAGCTCGTCTCGGTCGTCGCACTGAGGTCGGTGGCTGGGTAAGCTATGTTGACCGCAACTTTGATTTTGATCGGGGTAGCCAAGATGACTGGGGCTTTGGTGCTAATGTTGCCTTCTTTGACGTTGGTAAAGAAGGAAGTAAGTTATCACTTGGTTTTGCAAGCCCTGCTCAAGCCAGTGACTTTGAGTTTCGCGATCGCGGAACCGGACAGACCAATACTATTGAATTAGATCGCGCTTACATAGCTGAAATTTCCTATGACTTCCCAGTCAACGATAATATTTCTGTAATTCCAGGCTTTATGGCTGTGTTCAATCCTGAAAACAACTCTGATAATGATACGGTTTACGTTGGTGTTCTCCAAACTAGCTTCTCTTTCTAAGGCTTAGTTAGACTACACTACAAAAATTCCCTCCCTATAATTGGGAGGGTTTTTTATTGAGGTAGTAAATCAGAGTCCACTTTGTCTCAATAACGGTTCAGTTTTGGGTTCGCGTCCTCGAAAATACTTAAATACTTCCATCGGATGCACTGAACCCCCTAAAGCCAAGACAGTATCACGGAATTTTTGTCCCACTTGGGCTAAAGCCGTCTCATCTTCCAAACCTGCTTCTTCAAATGTCGCAAAGGCATCTGCACTCAGGACTTCTGCCCATTTATAGCTATAATAACCAGCGGCATAGCCACCAGCAAAAATATGTCCAAAAGCACAGAGAAAAGAATCTTCAGGAAGTGGAGGAATAACAGTGGTTGTGGGAACAACGCGATCGCGCACTTGTTTCGGACTTTCCCCACTATCAGGATCGTAATGGGCGTGTAACTCTAAATCCAAGAAACTAAAATGCAGTTGTCGCAACATCCCTGAACCACTGCGATAATTCCGTACCTGTAGTAACTTCTGATAATACTCCTCTGGTAAGGGTTCTCCGGTTTGATAATGTTTTGCCATTTTGAATAAAGTGGGGCGATGATAGCACCAATTTTCCATAAACTGGCTAGGCAATTCCACCGCATCCCATTCCACATTATTAATACCAGCCGCCCCAGGATAATCCACCTTGGTCAGCATATGTTGTAACCCATGACCAAATTCATGGAACAGGGTTTCCACTTCATCAAAAGTCATTAAACTGGGCTGACCATCCACAGGCGGAGTTTGATTACAGGTAAGATAAGCAACAGGTAACCGCGTTCTAAGATTGCCCTTAGCATCCTTAATTTTCCCGCGATTGAGACATTCACCCATCCACGCACCACCACGTTTTTCTTCAGGGCGAGAATAAGCATCAAGATAAAAATGAGCTACGGGGTTTCCCTCCTGGTCTTTAATCCGAAAAAAGCGCACCTGAGAATGCCATACCGGGGCTTCCCCATCAGCAGGAGTAATCGTCACGCCAAAGAGATGCTCAGTAATACTAAATAATCCCTCTAACACTTGATTGAGAGGGAAATAAGGGCGTAACTCTTCCGCATTAAAAGCAAATTTTTCTTCCCGTTGTCGTTCTGCCCAATAATTAATATCCCAAGGCTGGAGATCATCAGCTTCTGGCGCACCTTTGGCTTTAACAAAGGCTTTTAACTCTTCATGTTCTGATACTGCCGCTTCATAACTTGCCTGACGTAACTCTTCTAATAATTTTTCCACTGCTTCCACATCAGGCGCCATTTTTCGGGCTAAACTCAATTGAGCATAGTTCTCAAACCCTAATAAATGGGCTTTTTCTTTCCGTAACTTCAAAATCCGCTCAATAATTGGGTTATTATCTAACTCCCCACTAGAAGCGCGAGTAATAAATGCCCGATAAACCTTCTCCCTTAAATCCCGCCGTTGACTATGTTTCAGAAAAGGAATCAAACTAGGCATATCGAGGGTAATCACCCAAGGACCGTTATCAGCAGTTGCCTCTTCGTCTCCCTTTTGACGAGCCATTTGAGCAGCCAAACTCAGCGCACTTTGGGGTAATCCGGCAACTTCTTCTGGAGTGGTTAATCTCAGGGTAAAGGCTTTGGTGGCATCAAGAACATGATTCGAGAATTGGGTAGAGAGTTCAGCTAACTCCAATTGAATAGCATTAAACCGTTCTTTTGCTTCTCCTTCTAAACCCACCCCTGATAGTTCTGCATCTTGGATAGAAGACTCAACAATGCGTTTTTGGGCAACCTCAAGATGATCCCATTCTGCACTATTACGCAACAACTTAAATGCTTCATAGAGGGGCTTGCTTTGACTCAATTTATTAATAAACTTAACTACCTCTGGTTGGACAGTTTCGTAAGCCTCTCGTAATTCCTCACTATTTTTTACCCCCATTAAATGGCTAACAATCCCCCAACTCCAATTGAGGCGTTCTTCAATAGCAGTTAAGGGTTCGGCTACCCCTTCCCAAGTTGGGGTAACCGTTGCTTCAAGCTGGGTTAATTCTTCATTGAGTTCTGTTAATAATTCTTTTATTCCACTGACAACATGATGCGGTTCAATGTCAGGAAAAGGCGGTAATCCTTCGCCAATTAGCAGCGGATTGGGTTTTGTGGTGGTGGTAGTCATGGAGGTTTATTTCAGTGTTAATAACTTCATCTTTCTTTACGATAGCGCGATTAAAAAAAAGGTAGCGATTAGATTAATTAAGAGATTGATCTAGCCTGCTTCTAATTTTCAATTTGAGCTGCAATTCTTTCTATGAGTTGTTGGGCATACAGTGCCATTTCCCTGTTTTCCTGTTGTTGATAAAGGGTTTTTGCTTGTTGTAGGTTTTCTTGGGCTGGTTCCCATTGTTCTTGTTGTAATAACATGAGCGCGATCGCGTAATAGCCACTTGCTAAGTCTGGATTAATATTAACCGCTTCTTCAAAAGCATTTAAAGCCCGATTCCATCTTTCTTCACCTGCCCACACTTTGCCTAGGGCATAATGGGCTTTTTCAAATTGAGGATTAATGTTAATTGCTTCCTCAATTGCCGTTTTTGCACCGTCTAAGTTTCCTGTTTCCAGTTGGGCTAATCCTAAATGATAGTGAACTTCGGGGGCTTCTGAGCGATATTTTTGGGCATTCTGGAAATGACTAATCGCAGCGGAGAAATTTTCCTGTTCCCTTGCCACTAAGCCGAGATTATAGTGAGCAATTCCCAAATCTGGAGAAAGTTCAAGGGCTTCTTCTAGGTAGGCTTTAGCTTGTTCGGGGTTATTCCCTTCTAGTAGAGCTGCCCCTAAATTAGCATGAGCAATAGCAAGATTGGGATTAATGGAGACAGCTTGATAAAACGCATCCGCAGCCGCTTGTAAGTCTCCTTTTTCTCGCAAAGCTAATCCCAAATTATAATGGGCAGGGGCAAGAGTTCTATCTAAACTTACAGCCTCTTCAAAAAGCGCGATCGCGCTATCAGTGTTTCCCGCCTGCGCCTCTTGTAACCCTTGCTTTAGATATTGTACCGCTTGTGGCGTTGTTGGCGTTAACTCTGGTAATGATTGTCCTTGCGCCAATTTCGGCAGCGCGATCGTAAAACTTCCCATCAACACGGTAATAAGGAAATACTTTTGCAGGTTCATAATTTGTTTAGGACTTGTCGATTCCCCATAAATATGGTATATTTTACCTCGCGATGCTTATGCGGACGTGGCGGAATTGGTAGACGCGCTAGATTTAGGTTCTAGTGTCTCTGACGTGAGAGTTCGAGTCTCTCCGTCCGCATTTTTCCCAACAATTTAAAAAAGTTTCTGTTCTGAGTACACACTTTGGGGGAGTTAATCGTTTCTTGATTAGAAACACAATATTAAACTCATGGAACTATCTCCTCAGGTGAAAACTTTAATTACTGAAGTTAATGCCATTAATCACGCTTGGAAAGAAGCCTCAGAGCAATTATTAGCCCCAAACGCTCCTCTGGCTACCTCCCTCAGAGACTTAAAAACAAGCTTGCAAATTCGCCTCCTACGAAACTATCCCCAACAAGTTTATCTCATCCTTGATGACGAAACCGAAAGCAAAGAAGCCGTTTATAGTATTCGCTTACATCACCCCATTGACGAATATTGGAATGCAGCCCATATTCCTGCTCGTGTGGCTACAAAAATATTAACTCCTGAGGAATTAGAGCAGTTGATTGTAGTCAAAGACACATAAAAGGCGTAGTTTAAGCTAAAGTGAAAATATTATTTAATCACACTTATCAACGTAGGTTGCGTAGAGATAACAAAACCTAGCATCTATTAATTAACTGTAAATACTCAGGAATTATGCTGCATCTAGACAATTCAGTTAACTTCGTTTTTATTACTGCCATTTGTTTAGTTTTTATTACAGGAATCATTATTGAAATTCTCCTCAGCCTAAACTATTGGCAACAAACCAAAACTACCTTGCAAGAAAACAAAAAAGGCAATCAATCTGACCTTTCAATTTTCCAGAAAGGAAATACTCGTAGCCCCCTCCATTTTATTCCTACACTCCTAACAGCACTGGGAATTTTAGGAACATTTACAGGGATTTATTTTGGCTTTCAAGGCATTAACCTAGAAGCAATTAACGATAGTGATGCGCTAATTAGAAACAGTACAGAAATTTTAACAGGAATGCAAACCGCTTTCCAAACTTCTCTTTGGGGGTTAGGAAGTGCCAGTTTCTTCATTGTTATCCTTGCTGTTAGTGAAATGAGCAAACGCCGTCGTCGAAATCATCTAATTAAACAAATTCGAGACAGAGACAGACGTAGTAATAACAATACAGAAGAGGCGTTAATTGTTCAATTAGGAAAGCTAGCGGAAAAAATGGAAGGATTAGCCAATTTAAATCCGAAAACGATGGGAAAAGAAATAGCTAATTCCTTACAACCTAGCTTACAGGAAGTGAGAAATGATCTCAACGCACAATACCAAACCTTACAAACTTTAAAAACACTTCAACCAGAAACCATTGGCGCAGAAGTAGCTACTGCTTTAACACCTACATTTGATGAAATTAAAACTGATTTAAACCAGCAACGTCAAACCATTGAAACTCAACGTCAAGAAGTCATAAAAACTGTCGTAGGAGAATTACGAACCGAGGTAATTGAACCAATAGCTAATCGTCTTGACGCGAGTGCAGAAACCACTAAAGAAGCCTCCAACGCAGTTCAAGAATTAAAACAAGAATTAGGGGGGATTTCTGACAGTTTAGCCACCTCAATTCAAACCATCCAACAATTCCAAGAACAAACCCTTGGAGAATTAGAAGATTTTGCCCAAAACTTAAAACAAATTTTAGATCAATTTAAAACGGATACTCAAGGAGTGATGGAAAAAGTGGCGACAGATATTAACTACGCTGTTAATGAAAGCATTTCAGGAATGGAAGCCCAACGCACAGCTTTTGCAGAAAGCGCTGAACAAGCCTCTCACACCTTCCGAGGAATACGAGAAGATTTACAAGCCTCCCTCACCACCCAAGCGCAACAACAGCAAACGATGTTAGAAAATGTCCAACATTCCACCGAACATATCTTACAAGAAGCCAATAATGCTTTTGCTGAACAGTCTAATACTCTTACTCGTGTCGGAAGTGAAGCCTCAGAGATAATGACTCAGGCGAGTGAAAACTTATTAATCCGTGCGCTAAATAGTTAACATGGGAAAGTGAAGTACGGCAGTTTTCTATATGCAATTAAAAGACGCTCGGAGTTTACCCCCTCAAGCTCAACAAGCAATCCGTAAAAGGGCGGTCATGGCAGTGATTGAGAACAAACGTTCTCAAGGAGAAGTGGCCCAAGAGTTTGGAGTTACTCGTACAGCAGTTAATCAGTGGGTGCAACGTTACCGTCGTGGGGGTGAGACAGCTCTCAAAGCTTGTAAACAAGGTCGTCGTGAGCATCCTACCTTGGCGCGATCGCAGGTAACGACAATTACTCGTCTCATTCGGGATTACAGCCCAGAACAACTACAACTGCCATTTACTCTCTGGACTCGACAAGCCGTATCTCAGCTCATTGAACAATGTTGGGGAAT
The DNA here is from genome assembly GCF_007904085.1 of Euhalothece natronophila Z-M001. GTDB lineage: Bacteria > Cyanobacteriota > Cyanobacteriia > Cyanobacteriales > Rubidibacteraceae > Halothece > Halothece natronophila. Next base: position 2,892,855 of record NZ_CP042326.1, on the reverse strand, counting down.
TACTCTTTCTCAAACGACGATTGGTCGTTATCTGCGTCGTTGGGGACTGTCTCCACAAAAGCCTGCCAAATGCGCTCGTGAGCAATGTCCTCACCAGCTTCAGCATTGGTTAACTCATGAATATCCAGCGATTCACAAGCGAGCACAGCAGGAAGGAGCTGAGATTCATTGGGGTGATGAAATGGGATTGCGTTCGGACCATCAAGCAGGGACTTGTTGGTCTGAGGTAGGGAAAACGCCAATTGTAGAAGGAACTGGGCAACGTTTCAGTTGCAACTTAATTTCCGCCCTGACCAATCGAGGAACCCTACGCTTTCAAGTATTTCAAGGGGGATTTAATAGCGATGTCTTTTTGGAATTTTTACGCCGATTAATTCGCTCCAGGGAAAACAAAGTTTTTTTGATTGTAGATCGCCACCCAGTACATCGCTCCCGTAAAGTTCAACAATGGGTAGCTCAACATCAGGATGAATTGGAACTGTTTTATCTTCCCCCCTACAGCCCAGAACGAAATCCCGATGAATTTCTCAATCAGGACATTAAAAGCAATGCTATGAGACGACAAAGACCCCGTAATCGTAATGAACTCATGAAAAGGGTTCGCTCTTATTTATACAGTCTTCAGAAATGTCCCGAACGTATTAGTCGTTATTTTTGGGCTCAGCCAGTTCAATATGCTGGCCTTTAGGTGTTAACTATTTCCTGCACGGATTAATAAATAGAACACTGACTAATGTTGATTCTAGCTTACAAAATACTCGCCAAACTGTAGAGGAAGAATTAGAAAAATTCCGTACTAATTACCAAGACTCTTTGAACCAATTTTTTAGCGAACAAAATACTTTACTAGAACAAACTTTAGGAAAACAGCGAGAAGGATTAGAAGAAGTCATCAAAGAACTACAAACTGTTTTCCAAGAAGATGCTAAACAAATGTCAGAAGAAATTATCACTAGCATGGATAAAATTCAAAAGACTACCGAAACAGTGGCTCATTTAGCTAATACAACTGGTTTAACTTCCGCCGAAAGACTGGGACAAATTCAAGAAATTTCTCGAACCTTAGGCAGCGAATCACAAAAAATCAATCAAGCCTATGAAAAGCTAATTCAAAACTTTAATCAAGGTTTAGACACTTGGAATCAGCATCTTACCCAATACTTTGAACAAGCCAATGACACTTATCAACAAGGGCGAGAACAGTCAGAACAAGCAGCCGCAGAAGTTTGTAATCAACTGAATGCTACTTCTCACAATTTAATGGGCGTTGCTGAATACTTAGTGACCGCAGCCAATGATTTACAGAATACTCAAGAACGTAGATAATGAGAGAAAAACAATGGTTAATTTTAAAGAGTTTGAGTCTGAACTAGAGTTAGAAGATGAGCAAGATCAAGAATCGGGAATTTGGCTTTCAATTAGTGATTTAATGTCAGGCTTGCTTCTATTTTTTGCTTTGCTTTTTATTACCACTCAAGTGCAGTTACAAAGAAAAATTGAGGAATTAACTCAATATGAAGAAGCCTTAAAGAATCTCCCATTAATTGTTATGACAGCGATTGAAGATGGATTAGGTGGAGATGCAGTTGAAGTTGATCCAGAAACGGGTGATGTCAGTTTAGATGACCAAATTCTATTTGAGGAAAATGAGTCAGAATTAAGAGCAGAAGGAAAAGAATTTTTAGACAAATTTATTCCTATTTATAGTGAAGTGATTTTTTCTCAAGCTGAATTTGAAGAACAAATTGCACGGGTGGTGATTGAAGGACACACCAGTTCTGCTGGCGATGAAGCATATAATCGCGCTTTAAGTTTACAACGGGCTTTATCTGTTGCTAATTATATTTTTTCTGATGAATTGAAGTTTCCGAATGCAGATAAGTTTGAACAAAAAATTTTAATTAGTGGACGGGGAGAAATGGATGCTAACCCAGAAATAGATGATCCGACAGATCGAAAAGTTACCTTTCGTTTTCAAATGCGTCGAGAAAATTTTCTCGATGAATAAACACCATTCCCAATCCAGATTTTATTAAGAGGCGTTATATAGCAATATGATCTCATTTGTAAAAACTAGTTCAACCTTACGATCCCCCCCCACCCCCCTTAGTAAGGGGGGAATTAAAGGGGGGATCCCAACTAAAAATTTACAACTGATTTAGGATTGCTATAGAGTGTAACTTACTTTTTGAAAATGCGATAAACAAATACTAATGGACTTTAAAACGATTGTTTCTATTCCCCCTTTACAACTTAAACCAACGGCTTTAACAAAATTAGCTCATAATTTTAATAATGAGGAGCAAGTTTCATCATCACAAATCCCATTAAATATTACAAACCTTGCTCTGCGCTCTCCTCGCAGTTTAGATGAAATTATGCAAGATTTAGAACAAGGAAAAGCTGATAATATTAGCTTGCTGGAATGGGTTTATTGTATTCATCAAAAAGCAAGCTGGGATAGTTACACTTCTAGAGAAAAACAATTAGCAACATCACGACTAATTTGGCAGTGTGCTATAGATAATGATGGGATTAAACGGCGTTTATGTTGGCGACTAGCTTATTATTATGATGGCTATCTTAATCAGATCGCACCCTCTTTTGTTGAGACCTTTTCTACTTTATCAGAGATTCTTCAAGATGATCTCACTATTAATATTTTAATTATTCTTAAACAACGCGATCCGCTTTTATTCTTAGTAACACTGGCGAAAGAAGAAGCATTAACCCCCAAAGAGTTATTTGCAACGGCTCAATTACCCACTCAATTAAGTGTCGTTGAAGATAGCTTGGAGTATGTTGTGACTGCATTTTTTCAGGAATTAGAAGCAGGAGGAGAATGGTTAGTCAATTGTTTTCAGGAAATGAAAACGGCACAGCAAGTTAGTAATGTTGAAACTTTACTTAAAAACGTAAGTCCAGACTCTGGAAATCAGTTTCCTAATTTAGTGGAGTGGTTACAAAATAATTATAGCTCACGGATTGCAGATTCTAAATGGCAATGGCTTTCTTCTGAAGGGAAAAAGGCTTTAAGAAAGTGGTTTGGAGCAGCGAATTATCAAGACTTTCAAACAATCGTAGATTTAATCTTAAAAAGACTCAACCTACCTCATTGGGAGGCTAATCAACTAGATAGTAGAAAGTATTTTTGGGAGCAATATTCAGATCAATTTGAGCGGATTCGGATTTTATTGCCTCAGTCTTCAGTGAACGTAGTCGAAAACCAAGATATAGATATTTTACAAGAAGATGGAAGTGAGAAAACAGAAGTTTGTATTTTTGATTTTGGGGATTGGTTTGTTGTTGAGTTCTTTCGGGGAACTGGTAGCGAAACTCGTCTTTTTAATCGTCATCAATATCCCAACATTGAACAAGAATTATTTGCATCTTCTCAATTATCTATCAAACGGTTACGTTTTTTAGGGGGAGAAGTTCATGATCATAAGTATCTGTGGCAATTTTTCTGTGAAAGATGGCTATGGCAAAGAAACATTTTACCGAATGATGGAACAACTCACTTTAAAAGAAGGAATCCCAATAATCCCAATAAACCATTTTTAGATCGTTATGATCCTAATAAAGGGCTTCCTGTTCCTAATGCAGAAAAACAGGAAAAACGAGAGAAAAATTTAGTAAGATGGCGCAGAGATATTGAGAAATTAGAAGCAGAAGCAAAACAATATTGGCAAAAGAGAAGAGGAAAAACTGAGTCTGAGTAAATCAGAAATTAATATAGCAATCCTAAATCAGTTGTAATTTTTTAGTTGGGATCCCCCCTTTAATTCCCCCCTTAGTAAGGGGGGTAGGGGGGATCGTAATGTTGAACTAGTTTTTACAAATGAGATCATATTGCTATAGTAAAATTCTCACAATCTCTGGCTAAAACTTTCTCGATGCTGGTTAAGCCATTGTTGCAGAAGAATGGCAGCAGCATGAGCATCAATTTGGGCTTTGTCCCGTCGCGGGGAAAATCCTTTTTTGGTTTTCAATAATGTTTCTGCTTCAATGGAAGTTAGGCGCTCATCTACATATTCAATAGGAAGTTTCAAAGCTGTCTCTAACTTTTTTGCATAACTTTGAATACGTTGCGCCTGTTTTCCTAATGTTCCATCAAGGGTATAGGGTAAACCAATGACCAACATCGTTACTTGACGTTTATTAATTAGATCATTTAGGTAATTTATATCATTTTTAAAGTGTGTCCTTTCAAAGGTCGTAATTGGAGTGGCAATTAAGCCTGTGCCATCACAACCAGCAACTCCAATCCGTTTTTTTCCAATGTCTAGCCCTAATACCGATAACTTTGTTTTCAATCTTCTTCTCCTTCTCCAGTGTCTGGGGTAAGAGGATCTTGATTGCCATTTTCAGGATAAAAGTCATTACCACAAGAATTAAGCCAAGGTAAACGGCTAGGAATAGGAGTGCGACCGGGGCGTAATCCTTGTAAAACTCCAGATAGTTGTAGCTTTTCCAAGGAAGAGGAGGGAGCTTCTCGCAATTTATGCCATACAGAGCGAGAAAGAAGAAGGGTATGTTCAACTCTTTCTGCGCCAATTTCTTCGAGATATTCTTCTCTTTCTGGTTGATAGTCGGCAGAAGCAAGGAGTAGGGATTTATTTTCGCGTTTTGACACTAATTGTGCCATTTTGCTGAGGAGTTCTGGATAGAGCCAGGTGTAAGCAGGATGAACCGTTAATTTACCTGCGTTGGGAAGGGAGCTGTCAGGAGATTGAGTTAACTGGTAATACGCGATCGCGGCTTTACGTTGCGGTTCAAAGACATAACCTTGGCTTTGCCCTCCATTTCCTAACCACTGCTGAATGCGATTAATTACCATGTCAAAAATATTACGTTGAAAATCTTTAACATGACGATCAAACACTTGACGCAATAAGGGGGGCATAGAAACTGTATCTAGCTGGTAAAGTAATTGAGCATCAGCATTATTAATGGGAAGTAAATTAGGGAGTTTGGGTTCTCGCTCTCCTAATTCTTTCAGCTTCTCACAGGGAATCGACCAATAGGTAAATTGGGCTAAGGGCTGGAAGCCATTACGTCGATAAAGGCTTAAAATATTTTTGTGATGAATATTAACTTCTAAAATCCAAGTTCTTGCTTCCCAGATGGTTTCAAAACAGTATCGCAATAGTTGTGAACCAATTCGTTTCCCTGAAACAGGATAGTTAGGATCAACTAAAATATGCTCCACCTGCCAGGTACTACGGCTACTATTAGCCGGGGCAACTTTAATCGCTCCTACTACTTTTTCTTCCTGTTCCGCAACATAGATGCAAAAGCGATGTTGAGCAGGGTTAGGAAAGAAGCTTAATAGCTTAATTGCGCTATAAAAAGCGCGAAAATTCTCAATTTCTTTCGCCAAAGCGATGGCAGAACCACTATGATGGAGTTCATGGGATTTACTCAGTAAAGATTCAATCGCTGGTAAATCTCGATTTTGAATTGAGCGAATCGTTAAGTTGTTTTCTTCAGGGAGAAATAAGTTCATTGTGAATTTCCGATGATAATCTGCTATTCGAGTAAGTTTGTTATCAGTATTTAGGAACGTTGTTTAGATCTTAACGGTTTTATGAAGATTCCTGAGATTTTAGCGTAAAAGGAAACAGTGATTCTACTTAAAGTGTATGTTTAACTTGAAAACTAGAAGACAAAAACGAACAACCCCTTCAGTAATTAATAAGGTGATCGGGACATCCAGCAGGCTAGCCATGTGAGTTAAGGTAGCAAGGAAAACATTTTTCTCAAATTTGCAACATTTATTGTAAATTTTTGTAAACTATTAATTAATCTTTATTGATCTCTCCTGTTTTTTATCGGAGCGCGATCAACCCAAGCCATGCTTTTACCATGAATCAATTGTACTAAAAGGAGAAACTTACATGAATATCAAACAAGAGGCGAAAAACCTCTCTCCAGCAACTATCTTATTAATCAGCCATCTTTTTGCCATGCTGTTTGGGGTGGCAGGGTTAGTATTAGTGCTTCCCAATCCAGACTTTGTTGCTAGTCTTCCTCCCATTGGCATGAAAGCCTTTGAATACTCAATGGCTGGGGGAGGTGTTGTTTATATGTTGCTCGGATTTGGAGCAGTGGCGTTTTATGCTTATCAAAATCTTGGGGGAAAACGCTGGTTAACGTTCATGGTTCCAGCTTTAAGTTTATCTTTAGCTAGTGAACTATTAGGAACTAGCACTGGCTTCCCTTTTGGGCACTATCATTATTTAAGTGGCTTAGGTTATAAAATTGCGGACTTAGTGCCATTTACGATTCCTTTATCTTGGTTTTATGTGGGATTTTGTACTTATTTAATTGCCCGAGTGGGATTAGAACAGATTGCCTTACCCAGTTGGATTCGCTCTCTTAGCGCGATCGCGCTCGGTTCTCTTCTCCTTACTTTCTGGGATTTTGTTCTTGATCCAGCGATGAGTCAAGCTGATGTCCCTTTTTGGGTATGGGAACAACCAGGCGCATTTTTCGGAATGCCTTATCAAAACTTCATCGGGTGGTTTATCACGGGCATGATTTTTATGGGAGTCGCTCACTTATTTTGGAGCAATGAACCCCTGGGATTAGCCCGTCGTGATCTAACCTTTCCCTTTGCAATTTACTTCTCTAACATTCTATTTGGCGTTATTCTCAGTTTAGCGGCTGGAATTTGGATTCCCGTAGTTCTCGGAATTGTGTTTGCCATTATTCCCTGTTCTGTGCTTTATTGGGTTACGCCTACTGTAGCAATCACCAGTAATACAGATAGCCAAAGCCTTAGCGATAAACAATCGGTTTCTGTAGGTTAACGCAGGTTTGATAGCTAAAATGTTAATCTGTGTCGTTGCTACAGTATCCTTTAAGTCTTGGAGGAGGAATGACCCATAATCTAGAATTCACCCTAGTAACCCTTGCCTTCTTACTACTACTGCTACAAGTTCCTGCTACTTTAATTTTCTTGTCCCGTATTCTGAAGGGGGCAAAACGGTTTCCTCCTCTCTGCCCACAAGTAGCAACGCCAGAACAATTAGGAACAGTGAGTATTATTGTTCCCACCCTTAATGAAGCTGAGCGCATTTCTCCTTGCTTAAAGGGGCTAGCCCAACAAACTTACGAAGTTAGGGAAATCCTGATCGTGGATAGTGACTCCAGTGATGGCACTCCTGAACTGATTAAAAAGGCACAGCAAAATGATCCACGATTTCATCTCCTCACAGATGATCCCTTACCGCCAGCATGGGTAGGTCGCCCTTGGGCTTTACACAATGGCTTAAGCGCGAGTTCCCCGAAAAGTGAATGGGTTTTAGGGATTGATGCTGATACTCAACCTCAACCAGGGCTAGTACCAGCAATGATTAATGCTGCTCAATTACAAGGCTATGATCTCCTCTCTCTATCACCACAATTTATGTTGAAATCAGCAGGGGAATGGTGGTTGCAACCAGCTCTCTTAATGACATTGCTCTATCGGTTTGATGTAGCAGGCGTAAAAGCTGATCCACCACAGCGAGTGATGGCAAATGGACAATGTTTCTTAGCTCGTCGCGAGGTTTTAGCCTCAATTGGCGGTTATAGCGCAGCCAAAGACTCTTTTTGTGATGATGTAACATTAGCTCGCTATGCAGCCAAGCAGGGGTATTCTGTAGGTTTTTTAGATGGGGCGAAAGTAATTAAAGTAAGAATGTACGAGGGCATGAAAGAAACCTGGCAGGAATGGGGACGCTCTCTTGATTTAAAAGATGCCTCCACTCCTAGCCTATTGCTCTTGGAACTATGGTTGTTGCTGTTCCTACAAGCACTCCCTCTTCCCCTTTTTATTGGGAATTTCCTAGCTATTTTAGCGGGAGAAAGTAGTAGAGTTTTTATTTTGTTAGGGAGTCTCAATGGTGGGTTATTATTAACCCGCTTCGGATTACTATTAGCGGTTTCCCCATCTTATGATCGTCAAAACACTAAGCATTCTTGGTTATTTTGGTTATCTCCTTTGGCTGACGGATTAGCAGTGTTACGAATTTTGTTATCAGCTAGTAAACGTCCCAAACAATGGCGGGGACGAGTTTACTAGGCTAACCTTCTGCTCGTTCGAGTTGCCAGAGAATTTGATTGCCTTCCCGTCTAACTCTGGAAACAACCCAATTGCGCCAAGACCAGTGATTACCTCGACTAGTAACAGCACTGGCGTTAACATTCATTAAATCGGCGAGTTCAGAACTACTAATTAAATAGCCTTTTTCGGCAATTTCGTCGGCAATTCGTAGAGATTCAATGAGATGCCTTAATCCTTCTATGCGATTTCCTTGACCAAGGCGAGAATCCTCTTGTAAACGCTCCTCAAGTTCTTCCATATTTGATGTATCCTCAGTGGCTTTTGATTTGGGCGTTTCTGATTGTATCGTTTGGTTAACTTCAATTACGGTATCGGAGTTATCTAAGAAAGAAAATTCTACGGTTTTTTTGAGATTAATTTGATCTCCATTGGCAAAAGAACGCGCGATCGCGTCACAACGTTCATTACCCACATTTCCTGTATGACCTCTAACATGATGCCACTTAACCAGAGAATGATTAAGTTCGTCTAAAACTTCCCATAGGTCCTGATTTAGTACCTTTTTCCCTGAAGCAGTTTTCCAGCCTTTCTTTTTCCAACCTTTTAACCACTCAGTGATCCCTTTAATCAGATATTGGCTATCCGTATAGAGTGTAATCGGCTGAGATTGCCCACTACTGTGAAATAATCTTAAAGCAGCGATCGCGGCTTGCATTTCCATGCGATTATTAGTGGTTTCGGCTTCTGCACCGCCAATTTCGTAAACAGAGCGATCTTCAAAATAAAGAACTGCTCCCCAACCTCCTGGTCCGGGATTCCCTGTACAAGCACCATCGGTGTAAATTGATGTAATTAATGGTAATGAGGACATCGGTATAGAAAAAGGGGGTTACTCCCCCTTGGCTAACGATTTTTTGCAAGTCCCTAACGGCGACTCGTGTAATTACTATTCATTTTTTCGTCTGTAATTTTTTGCCCTCTCTGTACTTGTTCTCCGGAGGGAAGATGAGCTAGAGGATCAACAGCCCCCTGTTCATGGGGATGAATTTCAAAGTGGAGATGAGGGCCTGTACTACGCCCAGTGGTTCCCATTTCAGCAATTTGCTCTCCTTGATCAACCTCTTGCCCTTTCTGGACTAAAATACGGTTGTTATGGGCATAAAGGGTGACAGTTTCATCAGGATGCTTAAGTTTAACCAGTTTACCAAAGCCTCCATTATTCCAGCCAGCAAAGATGACTTCCCCGGGAGCAGCGGCTAAAATCGGGGTGCCAATGGGGCCAGCAATATCAATTCCACGGTGCATCCTTCCCCAGCGCTGACCATATCCTGAAGTAAAAACCCCTTCTGCTGGCCAAATATAGCCATCAAACTCTTCTCCGGGTTCTGGAAGATACTGATCCGGGGAAGATAAAGCAGGCAATTCTGGGCTAACAGTTTCTCCGATGGGAAGATTTAAGAAGTGATTATAAAATTCAATTTTAATCGGAGCAGAAGCCAAAGAGTCAGCATCAATCTCTTGCTTGTCCTCACTAGATTCTGTAGAGGAAAAAACCATTTTGTCTAAATTTTGATTTTCCTGATCAAAGTTTAGAGATTCTGGCTCTTCATTTTCTGAGCGTTTTTGTTGATACTGGGTTCGTAATTCCTTAATATCAGCAAGAAAGTCCTGAACTGGCAATTCGGAAGTTAACTCTTTCTCAGAATTTTGAGAGGAGGTAAAATTTTGAGCAATGAGATTGGGAACAGCAGTAACAGGATCCGTTTCACTAAGCGGTTCAACGATAATTGAGTTTTCTTGTGGTGCTGCACCACCAATTCCTCCTGCAGATAATTCCACTAGTTGAGGTTGCGTTGCCTTGAGATGATCACCTTTTGGAATGGTTAATATTTCCCCCACTTGTAAAACGCTTTCCGGGTTAAGGTCATTATGCTTAGCAATTTCTTGGGGTGAAATATCATACTGTCGAGATAATTCCCAGAGAGTATCCCCTTTTTGGATTTTGTGGATGGTTTTGGGATCAATGCTTAACTTTGTGGGACTTTGAACAGACTGGTCAGATTTTTCTAGGGTGGCATTTTTTTCCCAAGCCTGAGCTGGTTGCAGCATGAATAAGAAAGTCAACATGGGGAGAGCTGCGAGGGTTGAGCGTTTGGTCAGGAAAATTCCTTGATGTAATAATGTCGTAGCTAAAGGTACTTGAGTAGAGCGAGAGTTAGAGAGTGGGGGGACACTATTTAATGGATCTTTCAAGAAAACCTCCTTATGTTGAACCTTATTATCTTTCAGAATCAAAATTTACCAGCAGTTAAATTGATTTTTGTAGTTTAGACTACCAACTGGAAACACCAGTGAGTTGATTGTTGCTTTACTAGCACAGGACTATCATAAACTTTTTGTTAAGTTTATTGTGGTTAGTTTAACGGATTTCATCGCAAATTGTTCCCTTTTTTCAGAATTATTGGGAAAAAGCAGGATCACAAAGCTGTTTAAGTTGTCCTTTAGCTTCGTACAAAACAATTGCTACGCTTACTGATAGGTTGAGGCTACGAACATGAGGACTAGGGATGGGGATTCTTAAAAGTTCGTCTGAACTTGCCATAATTTCTGGGGGTAAGCCACTACTTTCTTGTCCAAATAATAGCCAGTCTTCGTTCTGAAAGAAATAGTTGGTATAGGGCTTTTTTCCTTTGACGCTAAAAGCAATCAGATTTCCCCCAATGCGTTGGCGATATTGAGTGAATGTATCCCAGTCTTGATGCTGATGTAAGTCAACATAGGGCCAATAATCGAGCCCTGCACGCTTTACAGCGCGATCGCTGATATCAAACCCCAACTCTCCCACCAAATGAAGTTCTGTGTTTGTCGCCGCACAAGTACGAGCAATGTTTCCTGTATTAGGTGGAATTTCTGGCTGATATAAAACAACTTTTACCATGATTGTGAATGTTAATCATTTTGGTATCAGCACTCTTAATCTAAGAGTGACTATCCTAGGAAAAGATAACTTGTTGAGAGCAAAAAATCTAGTCACATTTTATCTTGAGATAGTTATCATAGATTTATTGAGATCAAAACCATAATAGAGCAAAGGTTTTCCATGATGGTAAATCACTAACTATTAATGAAGGATTTAGAAAAAGGTGAGACAAGAACTTATGTTGGGAGTCAAGTTGCGCGATCGCTACTATATTATTAAAGAGTTGGGAGTTGGGGGATTCGGCCAAACTTTTTTGGCTAAGGATTGTGATTTCCCGGGAAAACCTTGGTGTGTTGTCAAACAGTTAAAGCCTCAAGTTAATGAAGCGTGGATGCTACAGACTGCAAGGCGATTATTTGATTTAGAGGCTTCGGTTTTAGCTCATATTGGTAGCCATCCCCAGATTCCACAACTTAAAGCCCATTTTGAGGAGGATCAACAATTTTACCTGGTACAAGAGTTTATTGAAGGAACGTTACTTTCAAAAGAGATCAAAGGAAAGCGAAAGTGGTCTCAAAAAAGCGCGATCGCGTTTTTAGCAGATATTCTTCCTGTTTTAAAGTTTATTCATGATAATCAGGTAATCCATCGTGATTTGAAACCAGAAAATATTATTCGCCGCCAGAGTGATAATAAGTTAGTCTTAATTGATTTCGGCTCTGTTAAAAAAATTACCAAACTACAAGAGGAAGAAGAGCAAGAGCATACAGGCTTTACGGTGGCGATTGGCACTCCTTCCTATATGCCCATCGAACAGCAAGGGGGACAACCTTCTTATAATAGTGACATTTATGCCTTAGGCAAAATTGTTATTCAGGGACTAACTGGACTCTCTCCGAAACGATTAGCAGAAGATCCCACCACAGGAGAATTATTATGGCAACATTTAGTGGAGATTGATGATGCTTTTGCCAACGTCTTAACGGGTATGGTTAAGGTGAGTCCCCGAGAACGATATCAAAATGTTAACGAAATTATTGATGATTTAAATCTTCGTTGCTTAAACAATAATGCTCAGTCTCACTCAACTTCTACAAAACCCAGTAATCCTGTGACTCTTAACCACATTGTCCACCAGTTAAAGCAGCACCCAGAAATTACTCGCATCAAAAAAATGCTCTTTTGCGCTTGTAAACATCGTTGGGAAAATAGTTCTCAGGTCTTAATTAAATATCGAACTAAATCCCTTTTACAAGAATTATATCAAAGAGAGCCTAATTTTTCTGCATTTGAAAAAAATATTAATGGAATTGTTAGTACATTAAATAAAAAAGATAAATATCAAGTTATTGCTAACATTATTTTAGAGCAAGTTAAGTTACTTTACGATTCTTCCAATGTATTGGCTGTTGATGATTCAGAAAATAGTGATGGGATTCCTTCACAGTTTACAGCACTAAAATCAGAAACTCTTCCGAATCCTGAAAGAACGGGAAATACTACCCACTTAAAACGTCAATCAGCTCTCTCCCAAAACCCAGACGATAACTTAACTAATGTAAAAGAAAAGAAAACACAAGTTAATTTCAATTCAGCAAAAGCTACCTCTACTAATTATCAATTTAAGGAGTCAGAGCCAGCAACTGATAAAACCAATTGCAATATTTTTGATTTACGTTACGAGGTAACTCGTTATACAACGCCACTGCGGATTAAAATTCTTCTATTTTCGATGCTTTATTATAAAATTGACTTTAATGAGCAAGACTGGTCACTCCTAATTAATCATCAGTTAGACAGTTTACTCAACCAAGCGATTAAAGCGTTTCCTACCTTAAGTGAGTTAGAAAATCGGCTGTATGCCACAGCCAGACATTTTGAAGAAAAAGAAGGATTAACCCAAACCGTCGGGGCAATTATTCAATCGATTCGTCCGTTTTATGAGAATGGACAACCGCAATTAATCAGTTAAGTAGTTTGCCACTTATCGCGTATCTTGTAATACTAATTCATTTGCCATTTCAAAGTTAGCAGTCACATTTTGGACATCATCTAAACCTTCTAACGTATCCATTAATTTCAACAGCGATCGCGCTTGATCAGGATCAGTTACCGCTACATAATTATTGGCAATCCAGCGAAATTCTGCTTCTTTCACGGGAAATCCTTGCTCGGTTAGAGTGCGGTTTAAGGGTTCTAAATTTGTCGGCTCTGTAAATACTTCTGCCCCAACAGGATCATCAGTCATTTCATAAGTGTCTGCGCCTCCTTCGACTGAGGCTTCTAATAAAGCATCTTCATCAATTTCCCCTTCTAAACGGACAACCCCTTTTTGGTCAAACATCCAGCTAACACAGCCTGTTTCTCCTAAATTTCCCCCATTTTTGGAAAACGCCGACCGTAAATCTGCCGCTGTCCGATTGCGATTATCGGTGAGGGCTTCAATTAAAATAGCAACTCCCCCGGGACCATAGCCTTCATAGCGAATGGCCTCTAATTGTCCTTCATCACTATCATAGGTGCCTGCTCCTTTCGCGATCGCGCGTTCAATATTCTCATTAGGCAAACTCGCGGCTTTGGCTTTTTCAATTGCAGTTCTTAACTGAAAATTCGTTTCAGGATCTGGCCCCCCATTACGAGCCGCAACAATAATGGCACGAGACAGTTGCGTAAAGGTTTTGCCCTTTTTAGCATCCATCCGTGCTTTTTGATGTTTGATATTTGCCCACTTACTATGTCCTGCCATATTACTCTTTTCTAATTGCTGATTGATTGGTTGTTAGGAATTTGTAACCAGTTACGATTCTATGACTGAATCCCAAGACGTTGTAAACTAAGCAGGGTAGGGTACAACCCCCCTTAGGAAAATCATATCAATTGTTAAAAGGAGAAAATATGGCTCTTGAATATCCGAGCGACTTAAAATATATGGATTCTCATGAATATGTGCGCGTCGAGGGAGAAACCGCCACCATTGGGATTAGCGCCTTTGCCGTGGATCAACTCGGAGATATTGTCTTTGTGGAACTTCCTGATGTGGATGACACCGTTGAGAAGGGAGAAACCTTTGGCACGGTGGAATCGGTGAAAGCCGTAGAAGATATGTATGCCCCTGTATCAGGGAAAGTTATTGAACAGAATAGCGCAGCAGTGGATAATCCTGAAACCATTGCTGAAGATCCCTATGGGGAAGGTTGGCTGTTAAAAGTTCAATTAAGTAACCCTGAGGAAGCAAATGACGCTCTTTCGGCAGATGAATATCGAGCCAAAGTCGAAGGAGAATAGGAAAAGCCGTCTTACCTTCCAAATTTGTTACAAATTAATACAGGAGAACACAATCAGTTCTTTTGTGTAGTACACATCTATCCATTTTCTATGGTTAATTTAGATTCAAGAACCAGACAACTCAATAACACTCAACCCCGATCCCCTGTGGCGGAAGTTTTAGGGTTGGAGGATCAGTTTGTGCAACGGCACGTTGATCCGACTCCCACCGAAATTGAACAGATGCTAACGGAATTAGGGTTCTCGTCTCTTGATGATCTCATTGATAAGACCGTTCCTAGTTCCATTCGCTTAAAGCAAGACTTAAACCTGCCTACCGAAAAAAGTGAAGATGAGGCGTTAAAGCAGTTACGCGCGATCGCGTCTCAAAATCAAGTCTTTCGCTCCCTAATTGGCATGGGCTACTCTGACTGTATTACCCCTGCTGCGATTCAGCGAAACATTTTAGAAAACCCAGGCTGGTACACCGCATATACGCCCTATCAGCCAGAAATTGCTCAGGGACGGTTAGAAGCCCTGCTCAACTTCCAAACCATGGTCAGTGATTTAACGGGCTTGGAAATTGCCAATGCTTCCCTATTAGACGAAGCCACAGCAGCCGCTGAAGCCATGAGCATGAGCTTAGGGGTGTGTAAAAATAAAGCCAATGCCTTTTTTGTCTCCAAAAATTGTCATCCGCAAACCATTGAACTGTTACACACAAGAGCGAAACCCCTTGGTGTAGAAATCATTGTTGGGGATGAGCAAACCTTTGACTGTAGTACGCCCATTTTTGGAGCAATCCTGCAATATCCCACTACCGACGGCAAAGTCTGTGACTATCGGGAATTTGTGGAAAAAGTCCATGAACAAAAAGCATTGGTAACGGTTGCGGCTGATCCTCTGAGTTTGGCACTTTTAACGCCACCTGGAGAATGGGGCGCAGACATTGCGGTTGGCTCTACCCAACGGTTTGGGGTACCGTTAGGGTATGGTGGACCACACGCCGCCTATTTTGCAACCAAAGAAAAATATAAACGTCAAATTCCCGGCAGATTAGTGGGAGTTTCTAAAGATACACAAGGAAAGCCGGCGCTCCGCCTCGCGTTACAGACACGAGAGCAGCATATCCGGCGCGATCGCGCAACCAGTAATATTTGCACTGCCCAAGTATTACTAGCCGTGATTGCATCAACTTACGCCGTTTATCATGGACCTGGTGGCATCAAACGCATTGCCGAAAAAGTCCATCGGTTGACAGTTACCCTTGCAGAAGGCTTAAAACGCATTGGTTACACCATTAGCTCTGAGCCGTATTTCGATACCTTAAAAATCGAAACCAGCAATGGGCCACGTGAACAACAAGAGATTCTCAACGCAGCGCAAGCCGAGAAAATCAACTTACGGGCTTATGATGATGGCGCGATTGGTGTGAGTTTAGACGAAACTAGCACCGTAGAAGAAGTAACCACGCTCTTGCAAATTTTCGCAGGTCAAGAAACATTGCCCTTGCGTTTAGAAGAACTGGTTCCCGAACTCACCTTTGAATTTCCTGAACCATTTCAACGGACGAGCGAGTATCTCACAGAACCCGTTTTCAATCAATATCACTCGGAAACGAAACTGTTGCGATATCTCAACCATCTCCAAAGCAAAGACTTATCCCTGACTACCTCCATGATTCCCTTAGGATCATGTACCATGAAGCTCAACGCCGCAGCAGAGATGTATCCTGTTACTTGGCCAGAGTTTGGGAAAATTCATCCCTTTGCGCCAAAATCACAAACTCAGGGCTATCAAACCCTCTTTCAACAGTTGCGAGAATGGCTAGCAGAAATCACGGGCTTTGCTGATATCTCCCTGCAGCCCAACGCAGGAGCGCAAGGAGAATACACAGGACTCCTAGTGATTCGTCAGTACCACGAAACCCGAGGCGAAGGTCATCGCAATATTTGTTTAATCCCTGAATCGGCACACGGTACTAACCCTGCTAGTGCGGTGATGTGTGGGATGAAAGTCGTTCCCATTAGCTGTAACGAACGGGGCGATATTGATCTTGAAGAATTACGGGCAAAAGCAGAAAAATACAGCGATAATTTAGGGGCGCTGATGATTACCTACCCCTCCACTCATGGGGTATTTGAAACGGAAATTCAAACCATCTGCGATATTGTCCACGAACACGGCGGACAAGTTTATCTGGATGGGGCAAACATGAACGCCCAAATGGGATTATGCCGTCCTGGGGATTATGGCGCTGATGTCTGTCACCTGAACTTACATAAAACCTTCTGTATCCCCCATGGTGGCGGTGGTCCTGGTATGGGTCCCATTGGCGTACAAAGCCATTTAGCCCCCTTCTTGCCCAGTCATCCTGTGATTGAAACGGGTGGCGAAAAAGCAATTGGTGCAGTAGCTGCTGCGCCTTGGGGAAGTCCCAGTATTTTGCCCATTTCTTGGATGTTTATTGCCATGATGGGTGGCAAAGGGTTAACTCACGCCAGTAAGGTTGCCATTCTCAACGCTAATTATATTGCTCATCGTTTGGATGACCATTACCCAGTGTTGTATAAAGGTAACGCTGGATTAGTGGCTCACGAATGTATCATTGATCTCCGTCCTGTGAAGAAAAGTGCCAACATTGGTGTCGATGACATTGCCAAGCGGTTAATGGATTTTGGCTTCCACGCGCCTACAGTGTCTTGGCCCGTTGCTGGCACAATTATGGTTGAGCCCACAGAAAGTGAGTCAAAAGAAGAGTTAGACCGTTTCTGTGATGCGATGATTGCGATTCGCCAAGAAATTGCTGCCATTGAAGCTGGAGAGGTAGATGCGGAAGATAATCCCTTGAAAAAAGCACCGCATACCCATGAAATGCTGATTGCTGATGATTGGCAATATTCCTACTCTCGGGAAAAAGCGGCGTATCCTGCTGACTGGCTACGAGAATACAAGTTCTGGCCGGCAGTAAGTCGAATTGATAACGCTTACGGCGATCGCAATTTAGTCTGTTCCTGTGTGGGAATGGAAGCCTACAAGGAATAGTTGATTAATTGTTAATTCTTTTAGCCTCCCCCTTTCTGGGGGATTTTTTATTCTTTTTCCCAACGGAAAAGTAAGGGCAATTGCAATAAATTCAGGCAATAATTATAGTCGTTCCAATTCAGTTCCGTAGTGCAGCCATCTTGGCTGCTACTAGGGAGCAAGATGCTCCCACTACTTTTAGGTTGCTGTTTTTTATTTGGAATCACTATATCTCCAATCGTTATTAAACCTTGATACAGTTGCCACACTCGATAGGGAACATAAAAATAGGGGATCGCCACCCAAGCTACTGTTTGAAATTGTCTTAACATTATTGTTTCAGTTAGGATTTGTAATCCTAAGATCAGAAAGTATGAGGCAAAAATAAATAAAACAATTGTATTTCTCCACCAAATTCCCCAGAGAATTAAGGCAATTAGGGGGAATAAAACTCCTAATACTTGTACTAGAATAAACCAAGGTCGAAACCAGTTCGGAGTTTGTGGGATAGAAAAGGGTTTAGCTATACGCCAATAGTAAGCCATCAGAGATAAAATTATTGTGGTAATTAGAAAAAATAGTAAGTTTTCTAATAACATTTAGAAACCCCTGATCATAAGTAATGCGATATCTTCCCGATTCTCCCAAGGTATCTAAAAGACTTTGATATCCTTCCCAAGAAACCCCACTAATTAATTGACGTTCTTCTGGATCATCTTTCGGAAGACTCTCTAAAATTTCATGGATCAGGTTCATTTTTTCTCTATAGCACAGTTTATCTGACTGGCAATGATTCCCTTAATAGAAAAGTCTATAAAGTATTGCCATATTAAAGTTACTCTGATAGAAATAGTACCATATCTAATTAATAAAGAAACTGGCAAATATCTAACGAATTCTTATGCAAGATCAAGGAGTAACTCGCCTTCCCCGTTGGTTCGTGCCTCAGGATATTGATGGCTTTTTTGGTTTGGGATTAAACAACTTAATTCAAATTTTGGCGGTTGTTAGTTTAACGCAGGGGGTTTTAAATTTTCCTCCTGAAATTGTCTATGGACGACTGTTGCCAAGTCTTGCTTTGAGTTTAATTGTTGGCAACTTTTATTACAGTTGGCTCGCCTATCAGCAAGGGAAACAAGAAGAGCGGGATGACTTAACCGCCTTGCCCTATGGAATCAATACAATTAGCTTATTTGTTTATATTTTTCTGGTTATGGTGCCAGTGCGATCTCAGGCGATGGCAAATGGTGCTTCATCTCAGGAAGCAGCCGAGTTAGCCTGGCAAGCTGGAATGGTCGCGTGTTTGGGCTCAGGGATTATTGAATTACTCGGGGCTGGAATAGGTCATCACGTGCGCCGTTTAACCCCTCGGGCGGCTCTTTTAGGAACGTTGGGGGGACTTGCTCTAACTTTCTTAGGCATGGATTACCTATTACAAACCTATGCCCATCCGATTGTTGCCATGGTACCTTTAGCAATTGTTCTTTTGACCTACTTTGGTAAAGTGCAGTTTCGGATTCCGGGAAGTCGCTATATCATTCCTGGGGGCTTACTAGCGGTTTTACTAGGGGTGGCACTGGCTTGGTTAACAGGGTTAGCAAGTTGGGAGAGTGAAGTATTTGCTAGTAATGTAGAAGTGCTTGGGTTTTATGTGCCACAAATTTGGATAGGAGAATTGTGGGAACAACGGGAGATCCTCTTTAGCTTTTTTACGATCATTTTGCCTATGGGATTATTTAATGGTAGAGGATCAATCTAGGGCAAACTGCGATCCCCAACGATCTTGAGGGAGAAAGGCACGATCTTTCGGTAAGGGGGCAATGGGTTCTGCTATGGGAAAAGTTCCTGCAAGAATTTGCTCTTTGAGAAGGGTGGCAATTTCGCGCGATCGCGGAATACTTGCTAAAGGAGCAGTTCGTACAGTTTCCCCTTCGATTTTTATTTTGCCACTTTTGAGTTGAGCATAATTCACTAAGCCAAAAGTTGGTCGCACTCGTCTAGGAATGGAAAAATCAACAATGGGGGCAACAATATCTTCATCTTTAATGGCACAATAGGCAACCGCTTCTTCGCTTAACATGGGTAACGGGATTCCCACTCCCATCATTAGAGAAGGACCATAATTTTTAAAATAACAGCCCCTTACCCAACGCGGATCCATCGTTTTCGCATCACCAACCAGGGTTAAAGTAGCAGCGGGACCAATGGGGGTTTGATTTGCGAGTCGTCTTTGTTTAGGAAAATGTTGCGTTCCTTCTGCGGCAATATAACCAATTCCCCCACCTAAAAAGACAGGAGTACCAATACCAATTAACTCTAGCAGGGGATCATTAAACAGAGGAGAAATTGCCCCAGGACAAGAATAGACGGCATTTCCTAATCTAGGGTGTAGTGGCCCCAAATAAGTGTAAAGAATACGCTCTCCCGCATTTACTCCCACGATAAAATTTTGATAGACGTTGCGAGGATTATAAAGATAAAATTGATTAATAGTATCGCGAGTAAGCGTGGTTTGAAAGGAAGCACGGGGATAACAGTCACTAACTTGTCCCATGGCTTTGAGTTGAATCTGTTTTCCAGCAATTAAATCTTGGATAATATGACCGCCGCTCCGTTCCTTGTGATTCATTCCAAGACGAGCTTCTAACTCATTGGCTTCCCCAGAACTACGATAATCTGGAATGGCAGTTGCTCCCAGATAAAGATCAACCGCCCCTAATCCCGTGTAAGCGGGAACACCATCTAACCAGCATTGTCGGATATTAATGGGGGGATCTGTATGCCCGAGGTTAATCATTGCCCCAGAGGATTCCATGGGTTCAAACGTGCCAGTTGTCACCACATCTACTTCTTTGGCAACTTGGCTAACTCCTTTCTCCGCCACTTGGACTTTTAGTTCTTCTACTGTCCAGACAACGGCTTTTTTATCTTCGAGTTTTTCTTTGATCTGCGCGATCGTTCGTAGCATTTTTATTTGAACCTGAGTCGAACCCAAACCCATTTAACTATAGCAGACTGGGAAGCCAAAGTAATGTATCGCGAGCGAATTAGCAACTATGACGGAAACAAATTTCACTCAATATGCCGTTATTCTCGGTGAATATCTTTTACAATCCCCCTCTCAAACTAAGGAGTTAATTGCTCAAAATGTTGAAGCGTCTCTTAAGTATTTTCTCAATTTTATTAATAAAGAGGTTTTAATCAATTTTGCTACGGAACAATTAGAGATAGCAAAAATTCCTAAGAAGACTAAAAAAGATGAAATCATTAATTTAGTGATTAAAACGGCTGATTATCAAAGCTTAAAAGAGTTTTTTAGCGAAAATACTGATTCTTTTGCGTTACATCCGACTCAGCTAGAAGCAATTTTAGCGTGTTCCAAAACCGAACGCAGGCGGTGGACAGAGGAGGAACGCTTACCGATTTTATACTATGATGAGTTTAAGTATGGCGTTTATCCAGTTTATGATTTAGTGGGGACGGTTGCCCTCCGAGATCAGGTTTCTCAATGGCGACAAGAATATGAACAAAAAAAGTCTCAACGCAGGAAGGAAGCTGCTAAAGTTGCTAAAACCAGTCGCCAGCAATCTAACAAGCAACGGGAAGAGAAATTATTAAAGTTAGAGTTAGATAAAAAATATTGGGGGAATTTTGCGGAACTTTTTGAGTTAGCTTATTGGGTAGTTGTGGGGCATCAACTGAGTGAACTTTATCGCGATAAGGCAAAACGCGCTAAAACTAAGGGGCAAAAATATTGTCAAACGGCACAGGAATTAGAAACGTTTAAGGGGAGCGCGATCGCGCTTCTTGCTTGCTCTAATTATACCACCCTAAATTTTCATTTTTCTGGTGATTATCCCCCCGATATTGTGTGGCATCAACAAGGTTGGACTGCTTATTTTGAAGCGGAGACAGGAAAAAATAATCTCAAAGGGTTTTATATTTGTGAGTTAAAAGTGCCAACCATTTCTGAGAGAGCTTTATTTTTAATCCCCAGTCATAAGCAGGAACATTATGGGCTTCCTTTCCCTGAAAACTTAGTACCCAAAGAAATAGATAACCCACAAGCAAGTTATACATTTTGGCGAGAAGACACTCCTATTGAAGATGGTAAATTCTTTACTCCCAAGCAAGTGAAAGAAGCCATTAATCGCTGTTTAGCTACTCAAGATTTAGCAAAATTAGAAGCCAATCGAGAACAGAAATTTGCTCACTTAGCTCAAATTGCTAAAGATAACCGTGCCGAAATTTTGGAGGAACAACGTTACACCGCTACTTTATTTCGGAAGCAGTTTCAGCAACGCTTACAACAGCGAAAACATTATTGGTTAACCCATTTTCCCCAATTATCTCGTTATTTTGAATTAGCAGAATTAACTCGCTGGGTATCACGAGGGGCAAAAAGTTTACAGGAACATAATTTATCTGAAAGTGCTAATAAGTTTTATCAGTTGAAAAACCGCGCGATCGCGATTTTAAATACTTGCCCCTTAGCCAAATTAAGTTTTTATCGTCCCCAATATCCAGACTACGGTTACTATGATCATTACGAAGATCAGTTTATTGTCCAAGTTAAAGACTATTATGCTTTGTTTTCCACCGAAATTATCGTTCCCAACTCATCTCATGCTGATGACTGTTTTCAATTTCATACCCCTTACACCATTGGAAAAAACATTTTTCCTCCTATAAAAAATTTAGAACAAGTCAATCATGTAGAAAAACAAGGAAGGTTTCGCTTTGGTCATCCCCTAACTAATTTAGAACTATTAATTTTTAATCCAGAAGAGATTGAAAATCAAATATTAGGCTTACTTAACCAGTTTAGTGCAGAAGAAATTCACTATCGCCGTCAAGAAAAATTCAGCGATATTGCCCAAGAAAAGTAAAAAGAGATTTCAGGAGTTGCTTTACAAATCTTTGTGGGTAAAAGGTTTTGCATTCTCCCCACTATAGGTAGCCGCAATATGTCCATCTCCCGTAAGTTGATATTTATAAGTTACCAATCCTTCTAACCCCACTGGCCCTCTTGGAGGCATTTTTTGAGTGCTAATACCGACTTCTGCGCCAAAGCCATAACGAAAGCCATCGGAGAAACGAGTGGAACAGTTATGGAAGACTCCGGCGGCATCAACCTGATGGAGAAATGTTTGAGCAAGATTACTATTTTCAGTGATAATAGCTTCGGTATGTTTTGAGCTATAAGTTTGAATATGCGCGATCGCGCTTGCGGCACTTTCCACAACTTTAACGGCTAATATTAAGCCTCCATATTCAGTTTCCCAATCTGTTGCTGTGGCTTCTTCAATTTGCGGTAAAATTTGACGAGTTGCTTGATCACCGCGTAAAGTAACCCCTTTTTCGGTCATTGCTTTTTCCAGTAACGGTAAAACGTCCTTAGCAATAGCCTGGTGAACTAACAGGGTTTCTACTGCATTACAGGCTGCCGGATATTGGGTTTTAGAATCAACAGTCAGGGTAACCGCTTTGTTGAGATCAGCTTCTTGATCAATATAAATATGACAAATGCCATCGGCGTGTCCTAAAACAGGAATATTCGTGTTTTCCTGAATATAGCGGACAAAAGAATTAGAACCTCTGGGAATAATTAAATCAACATATTGATCTAAGGCTAATAACTCTTGAATTTCAGCGCGAGTGGTAAGAAGTTGCACTGCTTCTGGAGGAACATCCGTTTCTGCTAAAGCATTATGAATAACTTGGGTTAAAGTTTGACAAGAATTAAGGGCTTCTTTGCCTCCCTTTAAAATTACGCCATTCCCCGATTTAATCGCTAAACTAGTAATCTGAATGAGGGCATCGGGACGGGCTTCAAAAATGACTCCTAAGACTCCTAAGGGGCAAGTAAGGCGTTTTAAGATTAATCCTTTGTCAAGTTCGCGGTTAATTTGAGTGGTTCCAATGGGATCAGGGAGTTTAGCAACATCTTCAATACCAGCGATCGCGCTTTGTAATTTATTTTGATCTAACTTTAATCTGGCTTGTAGCGCTTCTGGAATGCCGTCGATTTTGGCTTGTTCACAGTCTTTGGCGTTGGCAGTAATAATGTCGTCTTGATAGGTAGATAGCGCCTGCGCGATCGCGCTTAATGCTTCGTTTCGTTGCTGTGTCGATAAGATAGCTAACTGTTTTGCGGCGTTTTGGGTTTGTTGAGCGAGACTTGATAAGGAATTAGGCGTTGTTTCTAGGGCAACCATCGAGATTCATATCACTAAACTCCGAGCTTCCCTATTTTATCGTACATTTTGATAAATTTGATACAAGGTTAGGAATTGGACTCAGGCAAAAAATCAAAGTCTATTACCTCTTCCCAAGTATAAGGACATTTTTCAGGAAACACCCTAGCCGAAAATTCTGTTTTTTTGATGACCGAACGTTTTGCTTTTTGATAACAGTTTTCCAAAATAGAGATTCCATAGTTATAAAGTGTCTTCGATCTTAGTAAAATTTCTAATTCAATCCGAAAATTATCAATTTCCTCTATCCATCCGCGCTCACAATAAACCTTTTCTGACTGCCAATATTGATACATTAATAAATTTTTAATCGTTTGAATTAGATAGCTTTCTACTTTATTTCTCTGTTCTCTCCCCAACGCCTCTATCTCCGCTAAAAGATTTTCCCAGTCTAAATTATTAATGTTTCCTTGCCGAATTTGTTCTGCTGTTTGGTCAATCCATAAAACAAAGTCTTTCTCATAAAGATCTTTTAAGGCTTGTGATGATTGAGCTACCATCTGATTTTCTCCCTAGGTTTTCTCTTCCCGTTTCAGTTGTTTAATTTTTTCGTCAGTGCAGTATTCTTTCAAGGTTCCTATATCATAAAGATCTGCTGCCATTTTCTGAAATTTAGGCTTTAAATCTTTGAGTAAGTCTTGAGCATAATCTTTAGCTTTATCTGTAAACCCATTTATATAAAACTTCTTCTGAAAATCTTCATAATACTGAGAGGAAATTTTATCGGTTATCTTTCTAATTGTTTCTTCTTTTTCTTCATTAGCATCATAACGAAGGCAAGCATATTCTCGTAATTCTCGTCTCTCTGATTTACCAATTGTGGCAGCATAAGCAAGATCAGGAAATAGAAGTAAAAAGGCAAGAAGGAAGCCAACCATTAATTGAGTAATTTTAAACATGGAAAATACTTTTTATTTAACTGAGGTATAGCAATCCTAAATCAGTTGTAAATTCCTGCATTTGATCCCCCCTTTAATTCCCCCCTTACTAAGGGGGGTGGGGGGGAAGCCTTCGGCACGGCTTTCAGCCTACGTAATGTTGAGCTAGTTTTTACAAATGAGATCATATTGCTATAGCAATTTTAATTTAGTTGTAAACTGCCACCTTAGTTCCCCCCTTTAATAAGGGGGGTTAGGGGGGATCACAAGTTAAGGGAGTGTTTACCAATGAGATCATATTGCTATATCTTTAATAATTTTAAAAATAGATAACCTTGCTTCAGAATTGTGAGGATAAAATTCTATTTTAGCTTGACGAGCAACCTCTGTTTGGAAGAGACTCACTTCTAGATAACTCTCTGGCAAATAAGGAAGTCGGTTTGCCCATTCAATAGCAGTAATCCCAGGGCGAACTTCTTTTCCTTCCCAGTAAGTTTCCGGAAATAAGCCTGCAATGGCTTCAGGACTTTCTAAGCGGTATAAGTCTAAATGGTAAAGGGGAAGCCGTCCTTGTTGATATTCATTAACTAAAGTAAAAGTAGGGCTAACAATGGGGATTGTTATGCCTAAACCTTCTCCTAAACCTTGCACAAAGGTGGTTTTTCCCGCCCCAAGTTCCCCAAATAATAAAATTACACTATTAGGAACAAGGATTTCTCCTAACTTATTTCCCAGTGCTTGAGTTGCTTCTGCATTGGCAAGGGTGATATTCATCACTATTGAGGTTATGCTACTGTGCAATGATGAGGAAGGTGTATTCTCGATATGACAGTTCCTTAACTAGCCCATTGTACCTCAAACGGATAATCATTAAATCTGGTAATTGTTACGATAGAAACATAAGAAATCATTATTTTAAGATCAAGTCCGCCCCATTTTAGTAACTTTCATGAAGAAATTGATTCAATCTGTATCACAACGCATTCAAGAAACCGTCCAGGAAATTAGTGAGTTTTTGGAAGTTGATCGAGTGGCAGTTTATCAATTTTTAGAGGATAAGAGCGGAGAAGTAATCGTAGAAAGCCTTGCTCAGAACGCCAATTTAGTCTCGCTATTAGGATTGCGCTTTCCAGCATCAGATATTCCTGAGGTAGCTCGGAAACGCTTTTTAGAGGAACAGGTGCGGGTTTTAGTGGATGTACCTTCTCAGCAACAAATTCAGCGACGCCCCAATCAACCCACTGCAAATGCTTATGTTAGTTCATCTCATTGTCATTTGAAATATTTAAAACAGTTGGGAATAGAAGCTAGTTTGACTTATCCCATTATTATCCAAGAGGAATTGTGGGGTTTACTGTTGATTCATGACAGTCGCTCTCATTGTTGGCAAAAAGGTGAGTTGACTATGTTAGAACTGCTAGGAGAGCGTTTAACATTATTACTGACAACAGAGATCTTATCCCATTATCAACAGGCGTTGCTACACCGTGAACAAACGCTAAAAAAGATTCGGAGTTTATTGCAAAATACAGCAAATCCTCCTCTAAACAAGCTTTTAGAAGTGGCAGTGAAAAGTCTCGGTGGTTGCGGCGGCAGAATTTATCTACAGGGATTGAGAGGAAAAAGTGAGGTTTATCAGTTTGGAAAGCAAGTCCCTTTAAGGCGGAGTGAAAAGGTAATTCCGAGTCAAGCAGGAGACATATTAGAGGAAAGCCAAGAGTGGCAAAAATGTTTGTTAGAAGCAGATCAAATGTCTTTTCCCGATGTGGGGATGTCAGTGTTGGCTTATGAACTGGATGCTAAAGCCTCCCCTCCCTATTCGGCTCTAATTATTCCCCTGATGGCAACGTCTTATCGAGAGGGATATTTAACCATTTTTCGAGAAAATGAACCAGAAACTATCTGGTGGGCTGGTCGTCCACCGAAATCTACTTTAGAAATGCGACAACTTCGGCCCTCTTTCTCTCCTTGGCAAGAAATTAAGAAAAAAGCCGCGATTGAGAGTTGGACAACTGAGGAAATGAAGTTAGGTAGCGCGATCGCGCAAACTTGGCAAGAGGGGTTTCAACAACAAAATTTAAATCAGGACATAATCTGGAAAACTCATAACCGTTCTTTGATAGAGTTACCGAATCGTCAAGACTTTACAGAGAAATTAAAATCCTTGACCACAGAAGCAACTGAGAAACAAGATTTATTTGCGGTGATCTTTTTGGATTTAGATCGCTTTCAGCAGGTGAATAATACCCTTGGGCATAACGCTGGAGATGAACTCTTAAAATTAGTGTCAAAACGCCTGCAAAACCACTTATCGGAAATAGAAGGCTTATTAGCCCATTGGCATGGGGATAAATTCGTTATTCTCTTGCAAAATTTAAACCATCTCAATAGTGCCGAAATTGAAAATCTGGTTAGAGAAATCGGGATGAGCTTCCAAGAACCGTTCTCTCTATTAGGACATGAAATTTATGTCAAGGGGAGTTGGGGGGTTGCCATTAGTCCCTATGATGGCACAGATGCCGAAACCCTTTTAATGAATGCAGAAACCGCCATGTATAGCGCGAAAGAACAAGGGAGAAACTGTTATCAGGTTTATAGCCCCTCGTTGCGATCGCCGCTTAACCCTCTCACCCTGGAAACCGAGATTCGCAATTCTCTGCAAAATGAAGATTTTTGCCTTTATTACCAGCCACAGGTGGATTTAGAAACTGGCAAAGTTACTGCGGTGGAAGCCCTCATTCGTTGGCAACATCCTGAACAAGGGTTGTTATCCCCTCAACATTTTATTCCCTTTGTGGAAGAAAGCGATCTCATTTGTGAAATTGGGCATTGGGTACTAAAAAAAGCCTGTCAGCAATTAGCCCAATGGCGAGAAAACGGACTTACAGAGTTGCGAGTTGCTATTAATATTTCTGCTCGTCAATTTCAACAAACTCATTTTGTTAATGTAATTCAACAAGTTTTAGAAGAAACAAATGTTCCTGCAGCAGGGTTAGAAATTGAAATCACTGAAACCACTGTAGCCCAAAATGTTGATCTCACTTATTGGACATTACAAAAGTTGCAAGAAATGGGAGTGAGTGTTGCCCTTGATGATTTTGGCATGGGGTATTCTTCCCTCAATGCCATTAAATCTTTTCCCCTAAATACCCTCAAAATTGATCGCACATTTATTAAAGAGATTAAAACCAGTGTGATTGACACTGCAATTGTCAATAGTGTGATAGCTTTGGCACAAGGCTTAAACCTGCGTTTAGTTGCTGAAGGGATGGAAAATCTACACCAATTAGATGCTCTACGTTCGATGTGTATTAATACCGATGGTGCTAAATCTTCTCAAGAGGTGCAAGGCTATTTCATTAGTCACCCTCTTTCTGCTGATGAGATGACCGAGTTTCTCTTTAATAGCGCGATCGAAAATTCCATCTTTGATCTACAAATTGGTCAAATTAGCAACTCTGAAAATATGGAAAATAGCCCTCAACTCCCTAGTGGTGATTCTAAAGCTCCTTCTTCCTCCCTGCAACAACTGTTTACTCAAACGCGACGGGAACAGCTGATTGCTGAGATTAGCCAACAAGTTCATGCTTCGTTAGATTTAGAGGAAATTTTCCAAGTAACTGTAAAAGAAATTCAGGAATTTTTAGAAACTGATCGGGTTATCCTTTATCAATTTCAAGAAGACTGGAGTGGAACAATTGTCACTGAATCGGTGATTGAGCCTTGGGATTCCCTATTAGACCAAACTATTGAGGATCCTTGTTTTGAAACTAAATCTGCGCCGTTATATAAAAATGGACGGGTTTTAGCGATTGAGGATATTGAAGCGAGCCAGATGACTCTTTGTTATAAAGAGATGTTACGCTCATTGCAAGTACGGGCTAATTTAGTGATTCCAATTTTACATCAAGAACAGTTGTGGGGGTTACTCATTGCCCATCATTGTCGAGATGTGCGCCTTTGGCATCCCAATGAAATCACTCTCTTAACTCAATTGGCAACTCAAGTGGGTGTCGCTATTCATCAGGCAGAACTTTACCAACAACTACAACAGGCGAATAAGAAGTTAGAAGAACTTGCGATTAAAGATGGTTTAACCCAACTTTATAATCGACGCTGGTTTGATGAAATGTTAGATCACCACTGGCAACGGTTACAACGGGAGCAGAAACCATTATCTCTAATTTTGTGCGATATTGATGAGTTTAAGGTGTTTAATGATCATTATGGGCATCAGTGGGGAGATGATTGTCTCAGACAGGTGGCTCAGGCGTTGCGAAGTGTTGCTTATCGAGTAGATGATTGCGTTGCTCGTTATGGGGGGGAAGAGTTTGCGATTATTCTTCCCGGCACTCCTAAGGAAAAAGCCTTTGTTGTTGCAGAAAGAGCGCGGAAAGCGGTGGCGGATCTCAATCTTTCTCATGAAAAATCCTCGGTTAAATCCTATGTGACTCTCAGTTTAGGAATCGGTTGTGTAATTCCTAGTGAGAACCATAGTCGTAAAGAGTTAATTCGAGATGCAGATCAAGCCCTTTATGAGGCAAAGTTACAGGGGCGCGATCGAATCTGTGATTCGGCAGCCTAAAGCGCGATCGCGCTTGTTAAACTTCCTCAGCTTTGAGTTCTTGCAGTTTTTGTGTCCATTGAGCCGCGAGCGAGACTTCTGTAAAGGGAATCATCACAGTTTCCCCTTGCTTAAAGGTAAAGGCAATACTAGGCTTACCACGGCGAGGAGGATCATCAAGAGAAATGGATTCTCCATTGACCAAGAGATCAATCTTGCTTACTTCTTTTAAGGAAAAACTTTCTAGAGCCTGGGGAAAAGGATGGGCAGGTTTTCCCCAAGTGATGGTGTCGTCTTTTTGCCCTAAAACCGCTTTAATATCATACTTCGCGCGATCGAATTGTTCGGCCCACAAACGATATGCTTCCACTTTCTGATACTCATGCCATCCTGCCCAAGCCAAGCCAATGAAAATTCCCAATAACGGAAGCCAGATTAATCCCCGTTCCATGAATTATTGTTTTAATTCTGAGCGTAGTTGTTCCAATTCTTGATCAACTTTTGCTTGTTGACCTTCTGGTAGATTTTTCTGCGCCGATTGAGATTTCATCTGTTGCAGTTCTGAATCGACATTACTTCCTTGTTCTAGGGCTGCAAATTGCTTTTCTATATCGTCTTGCCCAAGTTCTTGGCTGGCTTCGGCGGAGGCTTCCATCTCCATCACCTTTTCTTCCATTTGCTCAAAGGCACTGAGAGAGCTACCAGCATTTACCCCCTGCATCATATCATTGAGGCGTTGGGTGGTTTCAGCCGAGCGCGCTCTGGCAATATACATATCTTTCTTGGTTTTTGCCTCAGAAATTTTATTTTCCAGCTTCCGCATATCAGATTTTAATTTATCAATCACCTGATTTTGTTGTGAAAGCTGTGCTTCCAAACTTTCTGCAGTTTGCTGATGATTTTGGCGACGGGTCAGGGCTTCTCGGGCTAACTCTTCATTCCCTTTTTCTAAAGCTAGTTGAGCCCGTTTTTTCCATTCTTCGGCGGTACTACGCGCTTGAGAGGCTTGGCGCTCGGTGCGTTTCTGAGAGGCAATGGCTTGAGCCACCGCTTGTCTCAGCTTGACCAAGTCTTGCTGCATATCCGCCACTGCTTGTTCTAGGATTTTTTCGGGATCTTCTGCTTTGTTTAATAAGCTATTGAGATTTGCCCGAATCACTCGCCAGATTCGTTGTAAAACACTCATTCTCTTTACTGCTACTATAATTGAGTCTTCTTATGATGATAACGTTTTACCAATGACGGATGGAGAAATCTAATAAGCAAGGGTTTCTAAGGTTTCCCGTAAGTAAGCCCGAACTTGCTCATCTAATTCATCGGGAGAAGATTGAAGCCCTTTTTCAAGTTGCCAGCTTTTAAAGCCGGAACTAGCAGCGATCGCGATTCGTAAGTTTTCCCAATTGGGTTGGTCTTTGGAAAATTCTTGTTGTTTGAGAGTTGCGTTAGTCATAACCCTTAATTAGTGAACTTTACTTTCTAGCATACCTCACAGATGTTTGTGGTTTCTGCTGTTTGCGATACATTATAAGGATATTACTATTAGAAGATTTAATGTTATCCCAAGATGATAAGGAGAAGTTAAAATGGGCGTTAAACTCTACTTAGGGGAAGCTGTAGGGCTTCTGTTAAAAACGTTACCCTTTATTTGGATCAGGCTTGGCACTTATGCCTTGCTTGGGTTAGGGTTAAGCATTTATTTTGCTGTTGCTGCTGGGGTAGCCTGGCTATTAGGGCAAGTTTTAGGGATTTTAGGAGTCATTGTGTTTTTAGCTGCCTTTGGCGGGGCTTGGGCATTAGTACGCTGGGCAAAACGATATTTTTTCTATTTATTGCAAGCAGCGCATATTGCCGTCATGACTGAGTATATTGTCTATGGTCGCGCCCCTGAAGGGTCACAAGTCCAGTATGGTCGTCGGCAAGTGATGGACCGCTTTCGTGACGTTAGTTTAATGTTTGCAGTGGATCTCATGATTGATGGCATTGTTAAACGCATCAATCGGACTGTTGCTAGCATAACAGGATTATTACCAATCCCTAACTTAGATAATCTTAATAAAATTATTGCCCAAGTGTCTAAGTTTGCCACCACCTATATTGACGAAGCAATTTTAAGTCGCGCTTACCAGTATCGAGAGA
This sequence comes from Euhalothece natronophila Z-M001, assembly GCF_007904085.1. Lineage (GTDB taxonomy): Bacteria > Cyanobacteriota > Cyanobacteriia > Cyanobacteriales > Rubidibacteraceae > Halothece > Halothece natronophila. The sequence goes on along the minus strand of NZ_CP042326.1, from coordinate 2,861,759 downwards.
AAAATGTCTGGGCAGTTGCCCAAGATGGGATTATTTTATACGCCCAGGCTTGGAAACCTGTACTGGCGAATGCGGTGGCTTTGACAATTATTAACTATTTAGAAATGGCAGTGGTATTAGTCATATTAGCGATTCCAGCCATTATTTTAGGAGCAATTATTCCCTTTGAGCCAGTTCGGGTATTCTTAGGGCTATTGGTTCTAGTTGGAACATGGATGTTTAAGTTAGCAGTTTCTGATGCCTATGCCATGGCAGCCACTCTTCTAGCTTATCACCGTTCTATTGAAGGTGTGGAACCTAATCCTGATTGGAAAGAGCGTTTAGAGGGGATGAGTGATCAATTTCGTCAACTTACTGATCGCGCTTCTTCTGCTGTTGCCGGGAAAGAAACGGCTTCGGGAGAACCAGAGTCATCAGAGAGCGATCCCGCTACCTCTAATGAAGGCTCAGAAACCGATCCTAGCTCAACCGATAAAAATCCAGAATCTTAACTAGCCGTTCTCAGAAGTCTCCCGACAGAATCTTTGATTTGTCGGTGAGATGAATGAGAACAGTCGTGCTATAATCGAAAAATCTTCGGATGGGGAACTTTTTTCGGCGAAAACCAAGCCAAGATATAAAAGAATTTTTGATTCTCTTCCATCCAATTATCTATAAAGCTCGGGAGCCGGGCTGTTCGCCTATCGCCTTGGTGTAAGACTTCTCTTGTCCTATGATTAGAAAAGCAACCGATTGGGTAGGAAGCTCCCGTTAGAATCTTCGATTTAACGGGAGTAGCTCACTTATTCTGGGACAACTGATTCTTATCCTCTACCAAGGAGGGTAAGATTTTTTTCACCCGTAACCCTGGAACAAAGTAATTACTAGTAATTTGTTCTGGGGGATCTGGGGTAAAGTTCTCTAACTGGGTGTTACTGGTCAAAAACACAGCCATAACACTCAAGGGAACTTGTAGGAAAAGATTACTGGCTAAAAACGCGATCGCGGCAACGAGTAAACCCACTGCATGATTTGGAAATGGCGTTACTGAAGCCACTAAAGGGCTATAACGGGCGATGAACCAGAGGGCAACTAAAAGCGCGATCGCGCCTAATCCTGTTAATACCCGATGCTTCGGGGTTTTAAATACTTTTAAGAGTTGTCGTTGTTGTTCACTGAGTTGATCAGGCTGCAAAGACAAGAAAAGAATACTAAAAATATCAAAAGGACGAGTCCACTGCATGAGGAGAATCGGAACGGTTCCCACTAAGGCAATAATTCCTAACTCCACTATCACAGGTAAAATCGGCTTTCCTGCGGCTAGTCCCAACCATACTAATTCTAGCCACAGGGGAAGAATAGCAAGTCCTGCAAAATGAATCCACAAATACGGTTCTTTTTTATACATTGTTTTTAGTCATTAGTCATTGGTTATTGGTCATTAGTCATTGGTCATTAGTCATTGGTCATTGGTTTACAAAGAACAACCGACCAATGACCAACAATAAGGGAAAAACATAGTAGCTAAAGGCTATTTCTTCCCGCTTAAGGAACGACGTTTCATGACCATCTCATAGGCTTCGATGATATCACCTTCTTGCCAGCCATTGAACTTGTTAGAACCAACGCCGCATTCAAAGCCAGTTTGAACTTCTTTCACATCATCCTTCACCCGTTTTAGGGAGTCTATATTGCCGTCATAAACCACTTCGCCATTGCGACGAACTCGCATCCGACGGTTACGAACTAAACGCCCAGACTGCACATAACAGCCAGCTGCATTACCACGTCCAACTGGGAAGACAGCTCGCACCTCAGCAGTTCCTAAGGGAGATTCTACCTCTTCCGGATCAAGGAGTCCTTCCATTGCCCCTTGAATTTCATCAAGGAGTTTATAGATAATGTCATATTCGCGAACATCAACTCCCTCTTGATCGGCGGCAGTTTTGGCATTAGAAGCAAGGGTAGTATTAAAGCCAATAATCACTGCCCCACTTGCAGCGGCTAAGTCAACGTCCGTTTCTGTCACTTCTCCAGGAGCTGCAAATAGTACCCGAATTTGCACTTCATCTTGAGGCAGTTGGGCAAGAGAGCTTTGGATTGCTTCTACTGAGCCTTGAACATCTGCTTTAATGATGAGGTTGAGTTCTTTAAGTTCTCCCTCTTGCGCTTGTTCAGAAACCCCACTGAGGGTAACCCGACGAGAGTTAGCTGCCCGTTGTAAGCGGGAAGTCCGCATTTGCTCGCTACGTTCTTCGGCAATAGCTCGGGCTTGTCTTTCATCGGCATAAACATCAAACTCATCCCCAGCAGAGGGAACTTCACTTAAACCTAAAATTTCTACTGCAAACGAGGGGCTGGCAGCTTCTACTCGCTGACCACGGTCATCAATCATGGCGCGAATTTTACCAAAACAAGGACCCGCAACAATCACATCTCCAAGTCGCAGTGTTCCATTTTGTACCAGTAAGGTAGCAACTGGTCCGCGAGCGCGATCGAGATTGGCTTCAATGACAGTGCCTCTTGCTAGGCGATCAGGGTTTGCAGAGAGTTCTTCTAACTCTGCAACCAGACTAATCATTTCTAACAATTCATCTAAGTTTTCTCCTGTAATGGCACTAACGCCCACCATGGGAGTTTCACCGCCCCATTCTTCGGGAACTAAGCCATGTTCGGTCAACTCTTGTTTAACGCGATCGGGGTTTGACCCTTCTTTATCAATCTTGTTAATGGCAACCACAATGGGAACACCTGCGGCTTTAGCGTGACTAATCGCTTCTTGTGTCTGTGGTTGTACTCCATCATCAGCAGCGACCACTAACACTGCAATATCAGTGACTTTTGCCCCTCGCGCGCGCATGGCGGTAAAGGCTTCGTGACCGGGGGTGTCGAGGAATACCACCTGCTTGGTTTCTCCCTCATGTTCCACATCCACATGGTAAGCCCCCGTATGCTGGGTAATGCCACCTGCTTCCCCTTCGGCAACTTTGGTTTGACGAATGGAGTCGAGAAGACTGGTTTTTCCGTGATCCACGTGACCCATAATTGTTACCACTGGCGGACGAGATTGGAGGTTTTCCAAGTCCTCGTTGTCCAGCATTTCTGTTTTTTCTGCCCCTGATTTTTTTTCAGGGATCTCCACTTCGACCCCTAAATCCTCCGCAACTAAGCGGGCGGTTTCCATGTCTAGGGTTTGAGTAATATTAGCAGCAATGCCCTTGAAGAAGAGATTTTTAATAATTTCTGTCTCTGAGGCAACTAACATCTCGGCTAATTCCCAAACCGCTAGGTTATCACGGAGGGTAATTTTTTCTGGACGCTGTTTGGTTTCTTCTTTTTCTTGGCGTTGACTCCGTTGTTGAGAGCTACTTCCTTTATCTTTATTTTTCTTCGGTTTACTAGGACTCGATTTTTGAGGGGGTGACGATTCTTTTTGGAGAGCTTGCGGTTTCGGCGGACGTTCTAAAGAACGCAGCGCGATCAACTGTTCTTGAGAAGCGTCGTCTAAGTTTTCTTCATCATTTTCCAGAGCTAGTTCTTCCTCATCGTCATCCTCAATAATTGGTTTCGGACGGCGTTTTTTCTGGGCTTTAGCTTCTGCTTTTTCCGAGTCCTCTTCCTCTTCTTCCCATCGTTTTTTCTTGCCACCACGAGTAGGGGCTTCTACGTGTTTGGGACGAGGGCGCTTTGGCACGTCTAAGAAAATTTCATTCTCATCACTTGTGTCCTCTTCACTAGAGGTATCTTCCCCGTCAGCTTTAGCTGCTACCTCTTCTGGCGGAGCTTCTTTTTCATCTTTTACTCGTTTCGGTTTTGCCAGCATTTTTGGTTTTGCTGGTTTTTTCGGAGCAGGTTTTTCTTCTTTCTTCTCTTGGGCTACTTTTTCTGGTTTAGGCTCGTCTGGTTTTTCTGACTCCGGCTTTGGCTTTGATTTACTGGGAGAAGACTTTAAAGTAGGTTTTTCTACTTTTCTGGGCTTTTCTACTTTTTTACTCTCTGCTTTCTCTTCTTGAGCAGAAGATTTAGCTCCTTTTGGAGGTTTAGGTTTACTCGGGGGACCGATGAGTTCTGGTTTCTCTTCTTGAGCCGAAGGTTGCTTTTTACTTTGGGGAGCAGAAGCATCGGTTTTTACCTCAGGCTTTTCACTGCTTTGAGATTTTTCCACTTCCAAGTTTTCTTGAGTTGATGCTGATGACACTGGTTGCAGGTTGGGCTTAGAGGGTTCCTCTTTTTGGGAAACGGTTGAGGAAGTTTCCTCAGAGGTTTTTTTCATTTGTGGTTTAGGCTTGATATCTTTCTTCTCTTCTACTTGGCTAGTGTTTCGACGTGGGGGAGTCATTAGTTGATGGGAAGGACTGTCTTGTTCTGATGAAGAATTTTCCTCCCTTTGTTTATTATGTCGAACTTCTAAAATTTGTTGCTTACCTTTTTTATTAGGTTTATTACTTTTGGCGTTGTTTTTGCCTTTACCATTCCTAAAATCTGATCTTCTAGTCACACCCGTTCGTTGAACATCAGCACGAATTCGCTGGGCATCTTCTTCTGGGATGGTACTACTATGACTTTTTGCGCCAATATTCAGTTTCTCGCAGATCTCTAAAACTTGCTTGTTATCGAGATCTAATTCTCTTGATAAATCGTAAATTCTGACCTTAGTCATCCACTAGCCCCCGTTGTTACTGTTTACTATTTTTTAGAGCATAAGCCAATATTTTTAATAAAGTGGTTTACTTCTATGTTGTATCACCTGAGTTCGGTGTTTAATCGGCTTCAGTTTGGTTTATGATGATTGATGAAAGTGAAGGTTCTTTCTCCTCTAATTTAACCCTGAGTTTTCTATTGTACCAACAATTTAAAGGTTATTGGAAGTTACCTAGCGGAAGTTGAAGGTTGAGGGGTTGAGACTTGGGCTACCTTTTCCCAGAGTTGCTCATAAATTTCTTCAGGAATTTGTGCTTTTAAGGCTCGTCCGAGACGGTTTTTGTGTTGGGCAGTTTTGAGACAATTCTCACAGGGGCAAATATAAGCGGAACGTCCCATCCCCTGATTGAGTTTAACAGTTCGTGAAGGATGGGTTCTCACAACTCGTAGAAATTCCTCTTTGGGCGCAACACGCCTACAACTAATGCAACGTCGATAATTTTTTTTCATTGCTCTACTTTCCAGAATGTGGCAATTGTTTGCAGATTTTATTTAAGCTAGGAAATAGATTGTTAATGAAACTTAACATTAAAGCAAATGGATGTGAATCAAGTAGTGTCAGCAAGAGAGTTGGGGAATTATTGGCAATGGCGAGGGCAAAATATTTACTATGTTGAAGCTGGGGAAGAGACTTCTGATTATCCGCCGATTTTGTTGATTCATGGTTTTGGGGCTTCCACCGATCATTGGCGCAAGAATATTGCAGAACTACAAGCTGATTTCAAGGTGTTTGCCATTGATTTACTAGGGTTTGGACGTTCTAGTAAGCCAGATTGGGTTTATAGTGGGCAGTTGTGGCAGGAACAACTCAGTGAGTTTATCCAAGAGGTGATCGGCAAGCCTGCCGTATTAGTGGGAAATTCTCTTGGGGGATATGCAGCCCTTTGTGTGGGGGGAAATTGCCCTCAATGGTCAAGGGGAGTAGTGTTACTCAATAGTGCTGGCCCTTTTTCTGATCAAGAGACTAATCAGCAAACCCTTCAATCCTTAACTTTAAAACAAAAGTTTCAGAAAGCAATTCGCTCTATCTTATTACAGCCTTGGAGTAGTTGGCTATTATTTCAATATGTCCGTCGTAAGTCCATGATTCGGAAAACTTTGGAGAAGGTTTATTTTGATTCTAGTGCGGTGACGGATCAGTTAGTAGAGGATATTTATCGTCCTTCTTGCGATCGCGGCGCGGCTAAGGTGTTTGCTTCTGTCTTTAAGAGTCCTAGAGGGGATAAGGTAGATGAATTATTACAACGGTTAGAAGTTCCCCTGTTACTGTTATGGGGAGAAAAAGACCCTTGGATGGATACCAAAGCGCGATCGCGCAAATTTCATCAACACTACGACATCCTTTCCGAACATTTCCTTAATGCTGGACATTGTCCCCATGATGAAGTTCCCCAACAGGTAAACACCCTCATTAAAGACTGGATTAATCAAGCCATTATTAAGCGTTAGCTATGGGCATTTCTACCACCTCTCCCAGTAAGGGAATTAAAACCCAACTGAGAAACTTCTTTAAAGACAAGCTCTTTTTAGGGAATGATCCTACCCCAGAACTACTCGCCATTGTCAGTGTTTACGTGGTGCGAGGTGTCCTAAATCTTGCCCGATTAGCGGTTAGTTTTTTCCTTAAAGATGATTTAGGCTTAAGTCCTGCCGAAGTTTCAGCATTAACAGGGGTGGCAGTATTGCCTTGGGTAATTAAACCCTTATTTGGCTTTCTCTCGGATGGATTTCCCATTTTTGGCTATCGTCGTCGCCCTTATTTGGTATTCTCAGGCTTTCTGGGAACTGCTGCTTGGCTAGCCTTGGCAACCTTTGTGGATAATGCTTTCATGGCAACCATTGCCATTTTAATGAGTTCAGCGTCTATTGCAATTAGTGATGTTATTGTTGATTCCCAAGTGGTGGAACGGGCGCGAGAAGAGTCTTTAGCTAATGCTGGATCCTTACAATCTCTTAGTTGGGGCGCTTCAGCTTTAGGCGGTTTAATTACTGCTTATTTTAGTGGCTGGTTACTGGAATTATTTACCCCAAAAACTGTTTTTGCGATTACATCAGTATTTCCCTTAGTCTTCTCAGGAGTAGCGTGGCTAATTACAGAAACCCCGATTCCAAAAGAACAGCGAGAGAGCTTAGCATTGTTGAAAAATGTCAAGGGGCAAGTTACCCAACTTTGGCAAGCAATCACCCAAAAACAAATTTTACTCCCGACAATTTTTATTTTTCTCTGGCAATCTACTCCCGGTTCAGATTCAGCAATATTCTTTTTTATGACTAATGAATTAGGATTTGAAGCAGAATTTTTAGGACGAGTGCGGCTTGTGAGTAGCTTCGCTTCTTTGGCTGGAGTTTGGATATTTCAACGCTTTTTAAAGACAATTCCTTTTCGGCAAGTTTTTGTTTGGAGTACCATTACTTCTGCTGTATTAGGAATGAGTGTTTTGTTATTAGTGACTCATGCTAATCGCGCATTAGGAATTGATGATTATTGGTTTAGTTTAGGGGATAACTTAATTCTAAGTGTTGTGGGAGAAATTGCATTTATGCCCATTTTAGTTTTATCAGCACGATTATGCCCTCCTGGAATAGAAGCGACTTTATTTGCTTTATTAATGTCAATTTTTAATCTAGCAGGGTTTTTGTCTCACGAATTAGGAGGGTTATTAACTTACCTTTTAGGCGTTACAGAAAATAATTTTGATCGGCTCTGGTTATTAGTGGTTTTAACTAATGTTTCTACTTTACTGCCATTACCTTTAATTAATCTTTTACCGGCAGAAGACCCAAAAACAAGTAGTAAACAAAGTCTCTCTTAATACAATCTTGGGATAATAACAAGAGGCTCTTCCTTAGCATTAATGTGGCAAAGTGCTCCCCTGTTGGGATTTTGCAGACAACAGAGGAGAGTTTTTTCTCTTAAGCGGACTCAGGTTTCGGTAAAGAAGAGGGATGAAGTAATAACTCAGCAGTAGAGCGTTTTTCTACCATATCTCGCGTAATTTCACACTTTTGGATATCTTGGCGAGAGGGTAAATCATACATGACATCAAGCATGATTTCTTCAATGATCCCCCGTAAGGCTCTTGCTCCTGTTTTACGGCGATTGGCTTCTTGCGCGATCGCGCGGAGAGCGTCTTCGGTAAATTCTAACTCAATGTCATCCATCCCCAACAGTTTCTGATACTGTTTCACAAGGGCATTCCGTGGCTGAGTCAAAATGGAAATTAACGCTTCTTCGTCTAAGGGTTCAATTACCGCAGAAACAGGAATCCGTCCTACAAACTCAGGAATCATGCCAAACTTAATAAAATCATCTGGCTGTAGATGTTGCAAGATATTGGCGGTGCGTTTTTCTTTGGTGATGGTTTCTCCTTCTTCTCCGTGAATAAAGCCAATGGACTTGCGACCCATACGCTGTTCCACCACTTTATCCAGTCCCACAAATGCGCCACCGCATATAAATAGGATGTTACTGGTATCAATCTGAATACAGTCTTGATAAGGATGTTTACGTCCTCCCTGTGGCGGCACATTGGCAACAGTTCCCTCTAACATTTTTAAGAGGGCTTGTTGTACGCCTTCTCCCGAAACATCACGGGTAATGGAAGTATTTTCACTTTTGCGAGCTACTTTATCAATTTCATCAATGTAGATGATGCCGCGTTGGGCTTTTTGAATATCGGAGTCAGCCACTTGTAATAAGCGCAACAGGATATTTTCCACATCCTCTCCCACATAGCCCGCTTCAGTGAGTGTAGTGGCATCAGCAACGGCAAATGGCACATCTAGAATCTCAGCCAAGGTTTGGGCTAAAAGGGTTTTACCACAGCCAGTGGGGCCAATTAATAGAATGTTAGATTTTTGTAATTGCACCCCTGTATCTTGGTCAGAATAGCCTTCTTCTAAAAGACTGAGACGCTTGTAGTGATTATAAACCGCCACTGAAAGGACTTTTTTTGCCTCTTCTTGACCAATCACATAGTCATCAAGATGGCGTTTAATCTCTTTGGGTTTCAGAATTTGGTTAAAGGAGATTTGACTTGACTCCTGCTGTTTTTCTTCTTCTGTGGGAGCCACTGCACCCCTAGAACGACCAGTGGGTTCAATTAACTCATCATCCAAAATCTCGTTACATAATTCTACACATTCATCGCAGATATAAACCCCTGGGCCAGCGATTAATTTCCGAACTTGTTCTTGGGATTTGCCACAAAAGGAGCATTTTAAGTGGGAGTCAAATTTAGACATAGTTAATACCTGAGTCTGCTTGATTTTAGAGGGTCTAACTGGCAGCCACTTCCCTAGGGGAACGAGTCTGCGAGGAAATCACTTGGTCAATTAAGCCATATTCTACCGCTTCGGTTGCGGACATATAGAAATCGCGATCGGTGTCTTCAGCAATGCGATCTAACGGTTGTCCTGTATGGTGAGCGAGGAGTTCATTAAGGGTATTTTTAAGATAAAGGATCTCCCGCGCTTGAATTTCAATATCCGCCGCTTGTCCTTGCGCGCCCCCTAGAGGCTGGTGAATCATAATCCGCGAGTTGCCCAGAGACATCCGTTTTCCAGCAGCGCCACCAGCGAGGAGAAAAGCCCCCATACTGGCAGCCAGTCCATAACAAATGGTCGCTACATCGGGCTGAATTTGCTGCATGGTGTCATAAATAGCCATGCCAGCATACACGGAACCACCGGGGGAATTGATATATAGTTGAATGTCTTTTTCGGGATCTTCAGCTTCTAAAAAGAGCATTTGAGCGACCACAGAATCAGCAATTTGGTCATCTACGGGCATTCCCAAAAAGACAATCCGCTCACGAAGAAGACGCGAGTAAAGATCAAAGGCACGTTCCCCCATGCCTGATTGTTCTACCACCATGGGAACCACGGTATCTTGAGGTTTGTATTGGGGAGACGCACCACTGACTACATCAGAATCGGGCATTTGGGAGTAAATCATAAATTTCTTCGATTTTTTCGCGGTAAAATTTTAATTTCCTTCTTTCTTTATTATGGCTTATTCATTTGCCTCGTTGGCTTCACTGGCAACGGCTTGTTGTTCGGATTCCTCTTCTTGGCTTTGTAGTGTGCCTTCAGGAACTAACTCTACTTCCACTTGCTCCCGTAGCCATTCTAAGGTTTTTTCTTGACGGAGATCTTCTTCTACATATTCATTGAGTCGTTCCTCTTCATAGTCTTGTTGTTGATCTTCAAGTTGTTTGCGAACTTCCTCAGCTTTATTACTAATTTCTTCAGGGGTAGGTTCAAGCCCTTCTTGTTTGGAAATTTCGACTAAGATGGAACTTTGTTTGATGCGAGCAATGGCATCAGGGCGCGATCGCTGTTTCATTTGCTCGACCATTTCTTTGGTCATCATTTGCCGCACATCAATGCCATACTGTGCCATTTGCATTGCCGTTTGAGTGATGATCGTTTGTAGTTCCTGTTCGATCATCGTTTCAGGCAATTCCATTTCTGTTTGCTCAATCAAAGCCTGAACAATGGCTTGCTCGATATTACTCTTAGTTTGCTCTTGTGCTTGTTCTTCATATTGTTTACTTAGGGCTTCTCGCCACTCCGCTAAACTGGAATGTTCTCCAACATCTTCGGCAAACTCATCATCGAGTTCGGGCAATTCTTTTGCTTTTAATTCTTTCAGCGTGACGGTAAAGTTAACGGTTTGTCCAGCTAAATCTTCTCTGGCGTAGTCTTCAGGGAAGGTAACAGGAATTTCTTTGGTTTCCCCAGCATTCATCCCCACAATGCCTTCCACCATACCTGCAATGAACTTGCCTTCTTCTAATTCCAGTTCAAAGTCAGTGGCTTGTGCGCCTTCAATGGCTTCTCCACTTTCAGCAAAACGCCCTTCGTAGTCAATAATCGCCGTATCCCCCATTTGAGCCGCGCGATCTTCGACTGGCGCGAGAGTGGCTTCTTCTTCCCGTTTTTCTTGTAAATAATTTTCTACTTTTTCGGGATCAGCTTTAACTTCCTCTGCTTGCACTTTTAAGTTTTTATAGTCACCGAGTTGAATTTCTGGGGGAACATCCACAGAGGCTTTAAAGGTTAAGGGTTCCCCAGGATTATATTGTTGGGAAAGTTCTTCAAATTGAGAAATAAGTTGATAATTCCCTAACGCATCCACATTAGCTTCCTTAACGGCTTCATCAATGGACGGCTGTAATAGTTCTTCTAAAGCAGCCGCTTTTAAGCGTTGTTTGCCAAATCGTTGTACTAAAACTTGGCGAGGAACTTTTCCTTTCCGAAATCCTGGAATGTTCGCCGACTGTTTTAACTCTTTTAGTACCTTTTCGTAGGCTTTTTTAGTTTGATCCCCTGGAACTTCAATTTCAAGACTGACTTGGCTATCGGGGAGTTTTTCTTGGGTAACTTTCATATAACGTTAATTGTAATGATTCACTAGGTTGTACAAGAGACAAACGCAATAGTAAGCTAGGGTGAGAATCGAGAGACATTTGCTAGTTTAACGAGATCATTAAACCAAAGACAAAGTCCGACTCGTTATTGTAGCATTGCCAAACACAGTGTACAGTGGAAGAAAGTATATTTATTTTTCAGTCTATAATTTTTGATATTTCTTTCCTTAAATAAAATCATTATCTGTACAACTGTTAAGTGAATCTTGGAGGTTAATCATTTGTCAGAGGGAATACGAGTTGCTATTTTAGGCGCGACTGGGGCTGTGGGAACTGAATTAATACAGCTTTTAGAAGAGCGAGCGTTTCCAGTATCACAATTAAAACTACTAGCCTCGCCTCGTTCAGCAGGAAAAACGATTTCCTTTCGAGGGGAAGCTTTAACTATAGAAGCAGTGAGTGCTGAGGCTTTTCAGGATGTAGATTTAGTTTTGGCATCTGCTGGTGGATCAACCAGTAAGGCTTGGGCGCAAACCATTGTTGATGCTGGGGCGGTATTAGTGGATAATTCTAGTGCCTTTCGCATGGATGAAACGGTTCCCCTGATTGTTCCAGAAATCAATCCGCAAGCGGCTGCCCAACATCAAGGAATCATTGCGAACCCGAATTGCACAACGATTTTAATGGGATTGGCAATTTTTCCGTTACATCAAATTCAGCCCATTCAACGGTTAATTGTTGCCACTTATCAGTCAGCTTCTGGCGCTGGCGCACAAGCGATGGCGGAAGTGAAAGCGCAAGCCAGAGCCATTCTCAATGAGGAAACACCCCCCACTGACGCTTTTCCGTATCCTCTTGCCTTTAATGTCTTTCCCCATAATTCTCCCTTAACCGAACAAGGGTATTGCCAAGAAGAAATGAAAATGGTAAAAGAAACAAGGAAGATTTTTGATGCACCAGAGTTGCGGATTAGTGCTACTTGTATCCGCGTCCCTGTATTAAGAGCGCACTCCGAGGCAATTAATTTAGAGTTTGCCGAGCCATTTCCTGTGGGGAAAGCCAAGGAAGTCTTATCCCAAGCGCCTGGGGTAGAAGTGCGAGAAGATTGGGAGAACAATTATTTTCCCATGCCCAATGAAGCCACTGGCAAGGATGAGGTATTTGTGGGACGCATTCGCCAAGACATCTCCCACCCCTGTGGGTTAGAGTTATGGTTAAGTGGGGATCAAATTCGCAAAGGTGCTGCCCTCAATGCGGTGCAAATTGCTGAGTTGCTCGTAAAAGATCAGTTATTGCCAACAACAGAAAAGGCTGTGTCAGTGTAAGAAAACGAGAAAGATTAGAAAAAACAACAATGACAAGTGTGGATTTTGGACAAGTGCTAACGGCGATGGTAACGCCTTTTACTGCAGAAGGAGAGGTCAATTATGCTGTCGCAGAGAAGTTAGCAGATTATTTGATCAATAATGGAACGGAAACAGTGGTTGTCTGTGGCACAACTGGAGAGTCTCCCACCCTAACTTGGGAAGAAGAGTATGAGTTATTCCAAGTGGTGCAAAAAGCAGTGGGAAATCGCGGGAAAGTGATGGCGGGAACGGGATCTAATTGTACCCATGAGGCGATCGCTGCCACGACAAAAGCGGCAAAATTGGGATTAGATGGCAGTTTGCAAGTAGTTCCCTATTACAGTAAGCCCCCACAAGCAGGCTTATATCAACATTTTAGCGCGATCGCGCAGGCAAGCCCTGACCTGCCAATGATGCTTTATAATATCCCTGGGCGTACTGGGAAAAATTTAGAGGTAGAAACTGTTGCCAAACTCGCTAAACTGGATAATGTGGTTGCCATTAAAGAAGCCAGTGGCGATTTAGATCAAGTTTCGGAAATCCGTACCGTTACGCCTCCAGAATTTGGCATCTATTCAGGAGATGATTCTTTAACGCTTCCCCTCCTCGCTGTAGGTGGAACAGGGGTTGTTAGTATTGCCAGCCATTTAGTTGGCTTACAACTGCAAGAAATGATTACTGCTTTTAAGAATGGTAAACTAGGAGTAGCGCAACAATATCATCTGAAATTATTTCCCTTATTCCGAGGGCTATTTTTATCAACGAATCCGATTCCCGTGAAAACTGCCCTGAAGCTACAAGGCTGGGATGTAGGAACGCTGCGATCGCCACTTTCGGAGTTACCAGCAGAGGTAGAAACACAATTAAAAGATGTTTTAACCAACTTATCGTTACTTTAATTATTATTTTTAAATCTCACCCATTATATAAGTTTTATTTGTCAGGGAATTAATCATTTTTCCCCGAAAATAAGGATTTTTTCTATTAATTGTTCACTAACACAAGGAAACATCATCTATGACTCAAAACGGATCACAATCAAACTTGCGAATTATTCCCCTCGGCGGTTTACACGAAATTGGCAAGAATACCTGCATCTTTGAATACAACGATGAAATGATGTTACTCGATGCAGGAATTGGTTTTCCCAATGAAGATATGCACGGGATTAATGTGGTTATACCCGACATGACCTATTTACGGGAAAACAGCCATAAAATTAAGGGCATGATTGTCACCCACGGACATGAAGACCATATTGGGGGCATTGTTTATCATCTCAAACAGTTTGATATTCCTGTGATTTATGGACCCCGTCTTGCCCTTGCTTTACTACAAAACAAGCTAGAAGAAGCTGGAATTGCAGATCGCACCGTCTTAAAACCTGTACAGCCTCGGGAAACGGTGAAAGTGGGCGGTTCTTTTTCCATTGAATTTATTCGCAATACTCACTCCATCGCGGATAGTTGCTGTGTTGCAATTACAACTCCCCTTGGTGTGGTGATTCATACTGGCGACTTTAAGGTGGATCATACGCCTGTTGATGGAGAACATTTTGATTTTCATCGTCTTGCAGAATATGGGGAAAAAGGGGTTTTATGCTTATTAAGTGACTCCACCAACGCCGAAAGTCCAGGGCATACCCCCTCAGAAAACTCTGTACGACCGAATCTGAGTCGTATCTTTTCCGAAGCAGACGGACGAGTCTTAGTGACAACGTTTGCCTCTTCTGTGCATCGCGTGCGGATCATTTTAGAATTAGCAGAAAAACATAACCGTGTGGTGGGCGTTGTTGGGCGATCTATGTTAAATGTCATTGACCATGCCCGTAATCTCGGCTATATCAAGTGTCGGGATGATTTATTTGTTCCCATGAAAGAGTTAAATAAATATCCTGATGAACGGGTGGTAATTCTGACAACTGGGTCACAAGGAGAATTAATGGCAGCGATGACCCGCATTTCTAAAGGAGAACACCATCAGATTCAAATCCGAGAAACTGATACAGTCGTCTTTTCTGCGAACCCTATTCCTGGCAATACTATTGCGGTAGTAAATAGCATTGACCGCTTGATGATGTTAGGGGCAAAAGTGATTTATGGTCGTCAGCAAGGCATTCATGTTTCTGGGCATGGATCGCAAGAAGATCATAAATTAATGCTGGCGTTAACTAAACCGAAGTTTTTTGTTCCTTTCCACGGGGAACATCGGATGCTGGTTAAACACGCTGAAATGGCACATCAAATGGGGATTCCGAAAGAAAATACCGTCATTATTAATAATGGTGATGTGGTGGAAGTTTCTCCCGATAAAATTGAAGTCACGGAACAAGTGCAGTCAGGGATTGAATTAGTGGATCATTCTGGTGTAGTTCACAAAGATATTATGAGTGAACGGCAACAGTTAGCTGTGGATGGCTTGATTACTGTGGCAGTTGCTGTGGGGTTAGATGGCAAAGTTTTAGCCCAACCAGAAGTGAACTTACGTGGGGTGGTTACTCCCATTGAACCAGCAAAGATTAACCAAATGATTCTCCGCAGTGTGGAACAAAGTATTAGTAAATACTGGAGTCATTTGGCGACAACTGGCAATGGAACACCTTTACAAAAAGAGATTAACTGGAGTGAACTTAAAGTAGAAATTGAGGGCGGTTTAAAACGTTTAGTGCGACGAGAGTTGAAGAGTCAACCCACTGCAATTTGTTTATTACAAACCCCTGAGGATCACTCAGCGAAGCCCAAAACCAATGGCACAAGTCTAAATGGTGATAAGCCGAAGCCTGTAAAAACTAAAAGCAATAATGGCAATGGCACAGCTGTGAAAAAAGATTTTCATGGTCGCCGTCGTCGTCGTCGCTCTGCCTCTGTTTCTTCTTAAGTGAAAGAAAAAGGGAAGGAAATTTGTTTCTTCCCTTTACATTTTTTTTAAAAGCTCCTCAGTTAAGTTGACAAAGGCTTTTGCTCCACTACAATTCGGCATTGCTAAAACTGCGGGAGTAAACATATCCACAGCTTTGGCTACATTAACATCCATAGGAATTTGTTGTTGAAAAACTTGTTCTGGGGTAAAGTCTTGTTCAATTCTTTGCATGACTTGCTTGTAATAGCGACCAAACAAGCCCCCTGCTGATAAAACAAAAACAATTCCTAATAACCTTAAATTTTTTAGCTGTTCCGATTGAGTTGTTTCATTATTTTTTAGGCGGTTAATGCGTTTTTCTAGGAGTTGAATCCCAATTAGGGACAAAGGTTCAGGACGCGCAGGAAGAATATAAAAATTACTAGCAGCAATGCCACTGCGAGTTAATAGGTTATATCCCGGCGCACAATCCATAATAATAAAATCATAGTCATTAATGACAGGCTCAAGAATTTTTTTGACTAAAGTGGCTTCAAAATTATCCCATGCCTGATTAAAATCTTGGTCTGAATTAGAAACAGCTTCTTCATGAAGTTTTTTAGAAACCAAATACTCATCATAAAGTTCAATATCGCCGGCGAGTAACTCTAAACCACTGATCCCGCAAACTTGAGATTGAATTAAATCTGGCGTTCCATACTTACGACGAATATTGGGGCGAACAATTTTATCAATTAAATAACTGAGAGTACGACGATTGCGACGAACTTTACTAAACTCTTGAGGTGGTATTAAGCTCAGAGTAGCACTAATTTGTGAGTCTAAATCAACGACTAAAACTCGTTTTTGATGATGTTTCGCTAAACAAGTTGCAATATTAACTGTGAGGGTTGTTTTTCCTACCCCTCCTTTCATATTAACGGTACTAATGACAGTTCCCATTGTATTTTCTACTGGCTACGCGTGGGCGAAATATGGACACAGTCCAATCGCGTCTAGCCTACCATTAAACTAGGAGTTGTTGATAGCGACCCAGTCAATTGCTCTGATATATAGTGATTCCAAATAAAAAACAGCAGCTTAAAAGTAGTGGGAGCATCTTGCTCCCTAGTAGCAGCCAAGATGGCTGCACTACGGAACTGCATTGGAACGACTATAGTTTTTTTTGAGATTACAAATCATTTGATATCCTCCCCTGCCTAAAGGCTAGGGGATTCAAATTCAGTAATCGCTTACTGAAACCTCCTCTCTGAACGAGGGTTACTAGGCTGACCGCTTAACAGCTAGTCATACATCCATCTGGAAACCAGACACCCTGCCAGTTCAGGGTTAGTCGTTACTTTCTGGGGGACTCCCAGTAGGCGACTGTTAACGTCACGCCAAAATTTTATCACAGAACGTCTTAAAAGACGGGGTTTTAAACCCGTGATTTTTAGATAACTGCTTAAACCAATTCACAAAAGATTGGGCTTGGGGATGGGTTGGATCAAGAATTTTCTGCTTAACAGCATCGTGCAATTGTCTTCCAGGGGGATTTTGCCATGCTAACCAAGTATAAATTGATGCCTTATCAAAATGAGAATTAATAAATTGAGCCCCTTTATGTTGAGCATCCTCAGCTACCTCTTGAGCATATTGCCAAAGTGGTTCACTGTCATTGGGGATAAGGTAGGTTAAGAAAGTTTCTAGCATCCCTTCAGTTTCATTGTCAGGCATGATCCAAACGCCAAACCTAATGCCAGAAGTAGTGGTGTAGATTAAGCCTCTTTCTGGTAAATTTTTAGGCAGATCGGGAATACTTTTCAAACAAGCATTTCTTACACTTTCCCAGCGTGTATTCAAGCTATCATCTGCATCAATCATTAATCCAAGGGCTTTGAGTCCAGATGCTTTGAGTTCAGTGGAAATAAACGTTGTATCTGCGAAAGTATCATTGCCATAGGCTTCAATGCTAACCACTGCTTCTTCTTTGGTTTCTCCCCATGGAATCCCATTGGCTTCAATAAGCTGTGGTATTACTCTTTTATCCTCTTCACCTTCCACAATCAATTTATTGGGTTGATATCCACTGGGCATGATTAGCGTACCTCAATCCCCCGATTAGCAGCAGTGACAATTTCATCTTCACTAAAAGCAACTCCTATCTCCTTATTTTTCTCTATTCTTTGAATGGTGATTCCATGTTCTGTTGTGTCTTCTTCATTGGCAATAGTGGCTAGGCTTGTCCAACAATCATTGCTGTGGGTGGTAGCAAAAACTTGCACATTAAGTCTTTTTGCTGTTTCCCAAACTAATTTCCACATATCAGACATTGCTGTAAAGTGTAATCCGGTGTCGATTTCATCAACTAATAAAACCCCATTAGCTGCGTCAACAGTTGCTAGTGCTAGACCTAGAATGCGCCAAATTCCATCTCCCATACTGCCAATTGGTATGCGCTGATTACTATCACTGAAGCGGATCATAAATCCTTCTCGCGCTTCGGAATACTTATATCTTTCAGAACTAAGTGGCGCAATGCGTATAATTCTAGGCTCAATTGTCTGAAGAGCCTCAACAACTAAGTCTTCTTCATCAGTTAAAACGACTTGATCAAATAAACTAACCATTTCAGAAGCTGTAAGCGCTGCTGAAGTAATAAACTGTGTTTTAGTACCACTTTTTTTAAGAGCCCCCATAAGAGCCCCCACAGCTTTTAACCTACGAAAATAATCATAGGATAATCCTCCATTACTGGATAAAGGGCGTTTCCAATGCTTATATTCTTCTCCAGATATCCATTCAAGTCTAAAGTCGAGAGCCTGAAAATCATCTAAAAGGTTATCTTCACTGTCGCTGAGAGAATCATCGCCATCAAATTGTTCATCTTCATGATGAACTCCGATGGATGCACGAAGTTCCTCTTCTTGCCCGTTTTCATCTAAGCCTGATACTGAAAATTGATCACATGGCTCTATTTTGTGATTATGAAAAAGATGACGAATATCTAACTCTCGTTCTTGTTTATGATCATCATAAAAATATTCACCTCGACTTCTTGTCGTATCAATCAGGGGCTGAAGGTCATTCTGTGAACAGAGTAACCGAATGGCTTCTAATACTGAAGTTTTACCACTATTATTGGTTCCTACTAATAAGTTTAATCGACCAAGATTATGTAGCTCAAAATGTGGAAAATTACGAAAATTTTTAATGGTTACAGTTTTTATATGAAATGGAACTGTGTATGCTACAAATAGAGGGAGAGATTGTTAGTAATCGAGATTAGCTATGGCAGGTGTCATTAAAATTGAGATTGCCGAGTCAGCTCAAGAGCTTAAAAAACAGCTCAACTTCTCCCAAAACAGTGAAGTCAAAGAACGAATCCAAGTCTTGTATTGGCTGAAAACGAACCAAGTCAGAAGTACCGGCGCGCTCGCCTCCCTAATCGGAAAACACCGAACGACAGTATCAAGATGGCTCAGTAAATATCGCAAAGGAGGTCTCAAAGGTCTTTTAGAAGTTAAGAAAAGTCCTGGGCGAGTCCCTAAAATCACGCCATCAGTAGAAAAAAAATTAATCCAAGAACTAGAAGATCCAGAAGGATTTTCTAGTTATAAGGAAATTCAAACATGGCTTCAGTTAATTCAAGATATTGATATTAGTTATAGTGCTGTTCATAAACGAGTCCGCTATGGTTTAGAAGGAAAACTGAAAGTGCCACGTCCAGTTCATAGCAAACAGGAATTGGGAGCACCGGAAGCTTTTAAAAAAAACTAAGTGAAATTGTTACAACCCAACTAGAAGCTAATTCAGAAAAGGTTAAACGATATCAAAACATTAGATATTGGTGCCAAGATGAATCTCGAATCGGGTTAATCACACTTCACGATACAAAAATTACAGGTAAAGGAATTCAACCGACAGGAAAAAAACAGTGGAAGTTTGATTATTTATGGTTGTACGGTTTAGTGGAACCGAGAACGGGAGAGAATTTTTTCAGAGAATTTTCTCATCTTGATGGTCTTTGCTTTGAGCAGTATTTAAGCTGGTTTGCTCAAGAATATCCTGACGATTTACACTTAATACAAGTTGATAACAGTCGTTGCCATACTTGGTTAGAGTTACAACTTCCTGATAATGTCATTTTAATTTTCCAACCACCTTATTCCCCAGAAGTTAATCCCATTGAACGATTATGGCAAGAAATTAAGAAACCTTTGAAATGGGAATTCTTTCCCGATTTAGATGATTTAAGAAAGCGACTTTCCAAAATCTTATCAAAATTAAGTTCTCAAGTGATTACTCAGATCACTGGATGGGACTTTATTCTCAATGCTTTATCTGTAGCAAACATTTAGATATTTCATATAACCCTCTTTTGTCATTTTCCGAGATAAAATGATAAGAAAGGAAAAGTAAGAATAAAGAGGGAAGCGACTGCTCATGATGGATGTAGCTTTACAGATTCGTCAACACCTACCGCGAGACCCAGAACCTACTAGCGCGATCGTAGACAACTATTGTGGTTACTATCAAGACCTGTTTCAAGATGTGAGAAATTATGAATGCTTTAAATTTTTACATTTAGGACTCATCGCACCGATTAAACGAAAATCTCTACCAGAAATTGCCAAAGTCGTCGGGATTACTTCTGCACAATCTCTACATCACTTCCTTGCTAACTCACCTTGGTCAGTAGAACAATTAAGAGAAAGAAGATTACAAAAAACTAAAGAAGCCTTAAAGGGAAAAGCAATCACCGTCATTATTGATGAAACTGGAGATAGAAAGAAGGGAAATCGTACCGATTATGTCGCTAGACAATACTTAGGAAGTTTGGGCAAAATTGACCAAGGAATCGTCTCGGTCAATGCTTATGGAGTGTATCAAGATATCACTTTCCCCTTAAAGTTTAAGGTATTTAAGCCCAAAGGAACTCTCAAACCAGGGGATAAATACCAAACCAAGATTGAATTAGCCATAGAACTGATTCAAGAGTTAATTGATTTTGGCTTTAACATTGACCTAGTTTTAGCAGATAGCTTGTATGGAGAAAGTAGCAATTTCATCAATACTTTAACTCACTATCAGCTCTCCTATGTAGTAGCAATTAGAAGTAATCATAGTGTCCTACTGCCCCCAGGACAAAGGGTAAGAGCCAATAAATGGTGTCAATTTACTCGCACCTTTAGTGATAACAGTTCCGAAACCAGATACATTCGAGAAATTGTTTATGGCAAGAGACGAAAAATCACTTATTGGGATCTCACCACTGACCCAGAAACTTTGCCCAGTAATGGGACCTCTTTTGTTATGACCAATCTTCAAGGGAAGGTCAAGAAAAAACTAGGAGACCTTTACGGTTTAAGAACTTGGGTGGAATATGGATTTCGCCAATGTAAGCAAGAATTGGGTTGGAAAGATTATCGTTTCACCAAGTTTTCTGAGATCGAGAAGTGGTGGGAAATCATTTACTGTGTTTATTTAATGGTGAGCTTACAAACGCCAGGTTTTAGCTCTTTTGAGCAAGATGAAGACAGTGATGATAAGACACAACCATCAACAAGTAATAATTCTCCTCAACATCCCAATTGGAGGAAGGGAAATAGCTGGAAAGATGCCTTACATAACCTACGTTTAGTTATGGAACCATGGTTCTTATTTTGGTTAGTTGTCCCTTGGCTAGAGATGTTTAATAATGACCACTTATTATTGGGGTTTCAGCATTTATTTTCTTCTGTTCATCAAGTTAAAATAGGTTTTTAAGAGTTGATTAGAACTCATTATTTTTTACTTCTTGCTTCGGAAAGTGACAAAAGAGGGATAACATCGGAATCCAACTTTCAAATGACCTATTCAATAACTAAAGCAAGTTTTTCTGTCATTAATGGAGGGCGCGATCGCGCAGTAATCCTTAAGGATTAAAGGCTAATTCATGAGGCTACTTAATGCCAATAACCATGGAATCAGGACCCACTAAATGCTCCACCTGAATTTCACCGAATCCCACTTGACGCATCCATTGAGAACAGTCTGCTCCTGTATAATCAAATCCGCCAGACGTTTCGATCAGCATATTGAGACTCATCAGTAACCCCATGGTATTGTTTTGACGCTCATCATCAATCAAGGCTTCATAAATAATCAGAGCACCCCCTACTGGTAGCGCATCATAGGCTTTTTGTAATAGCATTTGTTTTTCTTGCAAGTTCCAGTCATGGAGAATATGTCCCATTACCAAAACATCAGCAGTTGGTAAGGCATCTTGGAAAAAGTCACCTGGATAAAACATTAAGCGATCATCGAGTCCATGCTGTTTTACATACTTCTCAAATACGGGACGCACTGCAGGCAAGTCAAAATTTCCGCCTTTTAAGTGAGGATGCGCTAAGGCAAGTTGTACAGTGCATCCTCCCTGCGCGCCTCCCACATCAATAAACGTATTATATTTTTGCCAAGGAAATTTCTGGGCGATGGCTTGGGCTGTTGGCACACTAATCCCTGTCATTGCCCCTAGAAACTCTTCTAGTTTTTCTGGGTTACTGTACAAAGCATCAAAGCTATTCACATTGCCACTTTTTGCTTCGTTCTGCGGCTCACCTGTCTTTAAAGCCTCTGTTAGAGAACCCCAGAAAGGATAAAGTCGGTGATTTGCCATCTCTAAGATTCCGCCAATGTAAGAAGATTTATTAGCATCAAGAAATTGATCGGTTTCTGGGCTATTGTGATATAAGCCATCGGAGGTTCGTTGAAGCATTCCTAGAGAGACGAGGGCATCAAGGAAATCTCTAAGACTGCGAGGATGGAGGTTAAGATGCTTTCCAATTGCCTCTGCTGACATGGGTTCCTTAGCCAATTGTGTGAAAAGACCTAATTCAACGGCACTAAGGAGGGTTTTCGCTGCCCAAAATCCCAGACCAATTTGCATAATGCGATCAGGGGTTATATTTTTCTTCATGATGATTTCCTTGGGGGGAAGTATAATTTGTATCTTTATAGTTGATTAGGAATGGCGCTTTCTGTTATTTCTTTCATTCTATTTAAGTTAACTCTGACAATATCATTAATTTTTAAGCTGTCTCCCTTGACAACTCCTAATTGTTGCCAATAACTTCCTAATTTCTCCCCTAAAAAGGCTTCCCATGCTGATTGCATCTCAGGAGAAACCGAAACTAAAATGCGACTTGCCCCCTCCCCAAATAAACATTCATCCCAACGCTGATTATCATCAGGAGAAACCGTCACTTCTACCCCTAAACTTCCCCCTAAACAACATTCTGCTAACGCCACGGCAATTCCTCCTTCCGCACAGTCATGGGCAGAATTAATATATCCCTGTTTAATCCCTTCTCTACAGGTGAATTGCACTTGTTTTTCTAACTCAAAATCGAGATGGGGCGGCTTACCTGCAACTGTATTGTGAATTGTTGCTAGATATTCGGAACCCCCTAAGGTGACAGTATTATGTCCGAGTAAATAAATTAGATCCCCTGCTTGTTGCCAACCTTGCCCTCGCACTTGGCGCACATCTTCTACCACCCCTACCATACCAATCACAGGAGTGGGATAAATCGGCTGTGGGTTGCCTTGATTATCAAACGTTTCATTGTAGAGAGAGACATTCCCCCCTGTCACAGGCGTATTAAAAGCAGTACAGGCTTCTGCAATTCCTTCACAGGCTTTTGCCAGTTGCCAATAGCCGATGGGTTTCTCAGGGCTACCAAAGTTAAGATTATCGGTGATTGCCACAGGTTCAGCACCAACACAGCTTAAGTTTCTCGCGGCTTCTGCTACTGCTAATTTTGACCCAGTATCAGGATCAAGATACACATAACGCCCATTACAATCAGTAGTGGCTGCTACTCCTTTATAAGTGGAAATTGACTGAGTTTGAGAACGCACTCGAATCACGGTTGCATCTGCCCCTCCTGGGAGTAAAACCGTATTATTTTGCACTTGATGATCATATTGACGATATACCCAAGCCTTGGAAGCAAGGGAGGGAGTAGCGAGTAGCTGTAATAAAATCTCATTCCAACTTTGATCGTTGATTCCTTTTTCATCACAAGGAGGAAGGGAATCACTTGTCCATTCCCAAGCCGTTTTTGCGTAGTCTGGGGGTTCTGGAAGAATCTCTCGTTCATAGAGAGGGGTATTTTCGGCTAAAGCAGTGGCAGGAATTTCTGCGGCGATTTTCCCTCCCTGTAGAATGCGAACAATGGGTTCAGTAATTACTTCTCCAGCCACAACTGCATGAAGTTCCCATTTATGGAAAATATCAATGAGTTCCTGTTCCCGTCCTTTTTCAGCGACAAATAACATTCTTTCTTGCGACTCAGACAGGAGATATTCATAAGCTGTCATCCCTGTTTCTCGATGGGGAATTGCATCAAGATTTAATTCAATGCCAACTCCCCCTTTTTCTGCCATTTCTGCGGTAGAACAGGTTAATCCTGCTGCCCCCATATCTTGGGCGGCGACAACTGCCCCCGTTTTAAAGGCTTCTAAACAGGCTTCAATTAAACATTTTTCTAGAAAGGGATCCCCCACTTGTACTGCTGGACGATCATCAGCGGAGTCTTCATTTAATTCGGCACTCGCGAAACTTGCACCTCCCATGCCATCACGCCCAGTGGTTGATCCCACATAAAGCACGGGATTCCCAATACCAGAAGCCCCAGCCTTAACAATGTCGGGGGTTTCCATTAAGCCAATTGCCATGGCATTAACAAGGGGGTTTCCTGAGTACGCTGCATCAAAGTAGATTTCGCCACCAACGGTAGGAACACCGACACTGTTGCCGTAATGGGAAATGCCTTCTACTACCCCTGAAAAAATGCGACGGGTGCGAGGATTATCGAGTTTGCCGAAACGAAGGGAGTTAAGGATCGCAATGGGACGCGCTCCCATGGTAAAAATATCTCTGAGGATGCCTCCTACGCCTGTGGCTGCTCCTTGGAAAGGTTCAATGGCGGAGGGATGGTTATGGGATTCAATTTTAAACGCAATATGCAGTCCATCCCCTAAGTCAATTACTCCAGCGTTTTCTCCTGGTCCCACTAAAACGCGATCGCTGCTAGTGGGAAACTGTTTTAATAGGGGACGAGAGTTCTTATAACAACAATGTTCTGACCACATTACCCCAAACATCCCTAATTCTGCTTTATTGGGATGGCGACTTAAGCGATTAACAATTTCTTGGTATTCGTCGGGTTTAATGCTTTCAGCAGCAATTTCTTCTGAGGAAAAGGGAGCAGTCATAAGTCTCTATGCAGTCGGAACAGGATTTATTGTAGCAGGAGAAGCTGACTCAGTGGGGGAAGCCAATAAAACTCAAAGCATTAACGGTTTTTGGTATCAATGAATTTTAACTGCTGATAAAGGGTTTCAATGCGGGGTAATGCGATTCCTTTTTCTTTTGCCACACGGAGAGGATTACCAAAAATAGCTTCTACTTCTAAAGGGCGTTTTTGATCGCGATCGAGCTTCATACTGGTATGATAGGGTTTCATTTTGGCAGTGCGAGCCATTAAGTTGGAAATAAACTCTTGAGAGAGAGCGCGATCGCTGGCTTTTGCGCCTTCTACTACTTCTTTAGCTAACGCTTCTGCTAAGGATCGAGTTTCGGGATTTTCCATGATCTCAGCAGTTGTTGCTT
The DNA here is from genome assembly GCF_007904085.1 of Euhalothece natronophila Z-M001. Taxonomy (GTDB): domain Bacteria; phylum Cyanobacteriota; class Cyanobacteriia; order Cyanobacteriales; family Rubidibacteraceae; genus Halothece; species Halothece natronophila. Next base: position 2,836,860 of record NZ_CP042326.1, on the reverse strand, counting down.
CTAGAAGGGCAGATAAGCCATTAAAGGGGATATTCCAAGCTAGTTTTTCCCAGCGAGTTAGCAATAAATCCTGACTAAGATTAACTTCAAGGCCGGCTTGTTGAAAATCTAGGGATATCGCCTTTAACTCATTGGTAATCCCTGCTGAACCGCTATTAGGGCAATATTGAGCCATTTTGATGCTACCGTAATCCAAATGCCGAATATGACCTGGCCCCACTTTATTACTACAAATAAAACATAAACCACCAATAATCGAGTTAGGGATAATACTGGCAATCTTTTCCTCTGCACCTAGTCCATTTTGTAATAGTAAGACAGTGCCATCCTTTTTCAGAATCGACGGCAGAATGTTAGGTAAGATCTGATTCTGAGTTGCCTTCAAAGCGACAACAACTACATCGCAAGGAGGGATGAGAGAGGGATCATCATAAGCGTTAACTGTCGGTAGGGTAAAATCTCCATCACAGGAGTCAATTTTTAATCCTTGGTTTTTGACCAACGGATAATCACTTTTGACTAAAAAATGGACATCAAACCCGGCTTGCTGCAAGCGTGCCCCATAATAACCACCAATTGCTCCAGTACCGATAATTGCATACTTTCGCTGTGACATAACTAAAGTGATAAGTTAATACTTGCTTCCCCTTGAGAGGCTGACTCTTGAGAATAGGAATAATACATATTTAATAGTTCTTGTGCTTCTGGGGATTTTTGAATTTCATCAATCATAAATTCAATCATCGGTTTAGCAATTGTACATTCTAACTGTCCTTGGTTGTTATAAACTCTAGCACTGTCTGTTGCTTCAGCAATATGAATTTGGTGACATTTTTGATCAAACTGACAACGACGACAGGTTTCCATTCTTTTTTCTCTTATCGCAACAGTTTCTTGATGTTCAGGGGAATTTAATAATTCTTCTAATTTTTGATTAAAGAGATTCCCCATATAACCTTCTGGCAAATAAGCGTCACCGCGATTATAAACATCTCCATTAACGTTAATTATTAAAACCCATTCTTCTTTTTCGGGTTGAAACTGTCTAATTGTTTGTCCTGTTAAATAGCGAACTGCTGCTAAGAAAAAATCTCGAAGCGGATAAACTCGAATGGAAGTAGGACGATGCAAGTGAACCTTTGCCACAGCTTTATAGGCTTCTAAAATTTGCTCATTACTTAACATTAGATGTTTCATTCGCGCTGGCGGTTCAACGACACTAGAAATCGGTAAAATGCGATAATTAATTCCTAAGTCATTACAGAATTGGTAAGTATTAAGAACATAGTCAATATTCTCTGCATGTAAAACCGTAATAATCCCAAAGTTAATTTTACGGTCAATTAATCTTTGCAAATTAGGAATTACACTTTCTTGAGAATCCTTCCCTTTAATATCAACCCGTTGTTTTCCAAAAACATCAAAGGATACCCCTAAACTAATGTTTAATTCTTGTAGAAGATCTAAAGTTGAGTCGGAAATTTTAAACAGGTTAGTTTGGAGGCTATTTCTATAATTAATCCCAACTCGATCTAAATATTTTTCCTGTAGGGAACAAATATCTCGAAAGTATTGATGGGGCAATAATAAAGGCTCTCCGCCGTGAAAAACAAATTCGGGAATTTTTGGGCTGGGGTGATTGAGTAAATAGTCAGCAACATGAGAAAAAAAGTATTCGAGTTGCTGTAATGACATTCGCTCTTTATTTGCTAACTCTTCATATTCATAGCAATAAGTACAACGCAAGTTACAGAGTTTACTAAGTTTAATGACAAAGTACATGGCTTCTCTCCTTGATAATTTTGATGAAAGTAAAGAAGACAAGAATAAAGAGATTACTTCTCGTCTTCTTCTAGTAAAAACATTTGGCTTTTATGCGCTGTGGAAATTCATCCCAATGACGCTCTTGGCTACAAACCTGATGGCAAAGGTCTTTCTGTTCCTCGGGAAGGTTGCGCTCGTTGTAAGGCATCTTCAACTTGAAATCGGGGCATCTCATCAGATCCAGTACAATTACCGATACATTCAATGAACAACTCATCATCATCATCGGCATCAAATAGTTGACCAGTGCCTTGTTCAAAGTAACTGGTGAGTTGTCCTCGCTCAATCACTAAAAATAGGTCTTCCTGCTGATAAACCCCATCTCTTAAGGGTTGACGGTTCCCACGTTGGTCAACAACCACGCCATTTTCTCCAATAATACTTACTCTTCGACCTTCGATCTTCATTCCTACTGCTTCAAATCTGGCTAAAGCCCGCTCAAGTGGAATTGCTCGTTCTTGTAACGTTTCTAGTCTTGATTCTAGTGAAGGTTGCGCTCGTTGTAAGGCATCTTCAACTGAAAATCGGGGCATCTCATCAGGTTCAGGATCAGGACCTAAAGGCCCAGGTACATGTTCAATCCAAAAATCATCATCATCATCGCCATCAAATAGTTTGCCAGTTCCCCGTTCAAAGTAACTGGTGAGTTGTCCTCGCTCAATCACTAAAAATAAGTCTTCGTGCTGATAAACCCCATCTCTCAAGGCTTGATGGTTCTTACGTTCATCAACAACTGCTGCTCTCCCGTCTTTGATGACAATTCCCACTGCTTCAAATTTTGCTAAAGCATCAGCTACTGGAATTGCCCGTTGTTGCAGGTTGCGAATGGTTGACTCTTCCGCCTGTACTTTGGGAATCATGGCACGATCTAATGATTGAGTTAATTGGCTGATCAAACCACTACTACTGGCGGTCGCAATACCAGCAATTGAAACTAGTGTAATCAGAGTTTTTCCTTTTTTGGTGATCTTCATGTTTATTGAGTTCCTAAATTACATCATCTATTGAGATGAGTAGGTATAACCAAACGGACGTTATGAATTTTGGAAAGTTCCTAACAAAGAAGACAAGAATAAAGAGATTACTTCTCGTCTTCTTCTAGTCAGAACATTTGGCTTTTATGCGCTGTGGAAATTCATCCCAATGACGCTCTTGGCTACAAACCTGATGGCAAAGGTCTTTCTGTTTCTTGGGAGGGTCGCGCTCGCTCTAAAGCCCCTTCAACAGAGATAGAAACTGCTCTTCGTTCCCAAGCCTCTTCCACAGACATTTCAGGCACATCATCAGGAGTTTCACAGCAATTCATCCCACTACAAAGAAGACAGACATCAATAAATTCACCATCATCATCACCATCAAATAGTGTATCGGTACCTTGTTCAAAGTAACCGATGAATAGTCCTCTCTCAATAACTAAAAAAAGTCTTCAAGCTGATAAACGCCATCTCTCAAGGCTTGATGGTTCCCACGTTGGTCAACAACTGTTGCTCTTCCATCTTTGATAGCAATTCTGACTGCTTCAAATTTTGCTAAGGCTTCCTCAATAGGAATCGCCCGTTCTTGCAAGTTGCGGATGGTTGACTCTTCCGCCTGTACTTTGGGAATCATGGCGCGATCTAATGATTGAGTTAATTGGCTGATCAAACCACTACTACTGGCGGTCGCAATACTAGCAATTGAAACTAGCGTAATCAGAGTTTTTCCTTTTTTGGTGATCTTCATGTTTATTGAGTTTCTAAATTACATCATCTATCGTTTGAGATGACTAGGTATAACAAAACAGACGTTATGAATTTTGGAAAGTTCCTAACAAAGAAGACAAGAATAAAGAGATTACTTCTCGTCTTCTTCTAGTCAGAACATTTGGCTTTTATGCGCTGTGGAAATTCATCCCAATGACGCTCTTGGCTACAAATCTGATCCTGGCAAAGGTCTTTCTGTTTCTAGTGAAGGTTGCGCTCGTTGTAAGGCATCTTCAACTGAAAATTCGGGCATCTCATGAGCATTACCATTTTCTTCAGGACAATAACCGATACATTCAATCCACAACTCTTCATCATCATCGGCATCAAATAGTTGATCAGTGCCTCGTTCCAAGTAACCGGTAAATTCTCCTCCCTCAAAGACTAAAACTAAGTCTTCGTACTGATAAACGCCATCTTCTAAGGGCTGAGGGTTCCCACGTTCGTCAACAACCGCTGCTCTTCGGCCTTCGATCTTCATTCCTACTGCTTCAAATCTGGCTAAAGCCCGCTCAAGTGGAATTGCTCGTTCTTGTAACGTTTCTAGTCTTGATCCTAGTGAAGGTTGCGCTCGTTGTAAGGCATCTTCAACTGAAAATTCGGGCATCTCATCACCATTTTCTTCAGGACAATAGGGACCGATACATTCAATCCACAACTCATCATCATCATCGCCATCAAATAGTTTACCAGTGCCTTGTTCAAAGTAACTGGTGAGTTGTTCTCGCTCAATGACTAAAAATAAGCCTTCGTGCTCATAAACCCCATCTTTTAAGGGCTGAGGGTTCCCACGTTCGTCAACAACCGCTGCTCTTCGGCCTTCGATCTTCATTCCTACTGCTTCAAATCTGGCTAAAGCCTCCCGAAGTGGAATTGCCTCTCGTTGCAGGTTGCGGATGGTTGACTCTTCCGCCTGTACTTTAGGAATCATGGCACGATCTAATGATTGAGCTAATTGGCTGATCAAACCACTACTACTGGCAGTCGCCATACCAGCAATTGAAACTAGCGTAATCAGAGTTTTTCCTCGTTTTTTGATCTTCATGTTTTATCCTTTATCTGGTCTTAATCTTGAATAATGACGTTGTGAGTTATAAGAAGTTCCTAACTTAATTAAAAAAGATCAAAGCGGTTATTAATTTCATAGTTTCTAGTGATGGGATCAACTTAGAAAAATGCTCAAAACGGAGAGGAATAGCGCGATCGCGTAAAAGACTCCTACGACTTGAATTTCTGACCAACCACTGAGTTCTAAATGATGATGGAGGGGAGACATTTTCAGGAGTCGTTTTCCCACACCATTTTCATCTTTAGTGGCTTTATAATACCCCACTTGCGCGATAACAGAGAGGGATTCAGCAAAGAAAATCCCACTAATAATGAGTAAGGGAAACAGTTGCTGAGTGCTGACTCCTACCGCCGCTAATGCGCCTCCTAAAGCTAATGATCCTGTGTCGCCCATAAATACTTTTGCAGGGTTACGATTGTGCATAACAAATCCCACACAAGCCCCACTCATACAGATGCAAAACAGGGCTAATTGTGGATCACTCGCTTGTAACAGTGCTGATAAACCTAAAAAATGGACATCAAACCCGGCTTGCTGCAAGCGTGCCCCATAATAACCACCAATTGCTCCAGTACCGATAATTGCATACTTTCGCTGTGACATAACTAAAGTGATAAGTTAATACTTGCTTCACTTTGAGAGGCTGACTCTTGAGAATAGGAATAATACATATTTAATAGTTCTTGTGCTTCTGGGGATTTTTGAATTTCATCAATCATAAATTCAATCATCGGTTTAGCAATTGTACATTCTAACTGTCCTTGGTTGTTATAAACTCTAGCACTGTCTGTTGCTTCAGCAATATGAATTTGGTGACATTTTTGATCAAACTGACAACGACGACAAGTTTCCATTCTTTTTTCTCTGATCGCAACGGTTTCTTGATGTTCAGGGGAATTTAATAATTCTTCTAATTTTTGATTAAAGAGATTCCCCATATAACCTTCTGGTAAATAAGCCTCACCGCGATTATAAACATCTCCATTAACATTAATTAATAAAACCCACTCTTCTTTTTCGGGTTGAAACTGTCTAATTGTTTGTCCTGTTAAGTAGCGAACTGCTGCTAGGAAAAAATCTAGAAGCGGATAAACTTGAATGGAAGTAGGATGATGCAATTGAACCTTTGCCACAGCTTTATAGGCTTCTAAAATTTGCTCATTACTTAACATTAGGTGTTTCATTCGCGCCGGCGGTTCAACGACACTAGAAATTGGTAAAATGCGATAACTAATTCTTAAATCATTACAGAATTGGTAAGTATTAAGAACATAGTCAATATTCTCCGCATGTAAAACCGTAATAATACCAAAGTTAATTTTACGGTCAATTAATCTTTGCAAATTAGGAATTACACTTTCTTGGGAATCTTTCCCTTTAATATCAACCCGTTGTTTTCCAAAAACATCAAAGGATACCCCTAAACTAATGTTTAATTCTTGTAGAAGATCTAAAGTTGAGTCGGAAATTTTAAACAGGTTAGTTTGGAGGCTATTTCTATAATTAATCCCAACTCGATCTAAATATTTTTCCTGTAGGGAACAAATATCTCGAAAGTATTGATGGGGCAATAATAAAGGCTCTCCGCCGTGAAAAACAAATTCGGGAATTTTTGGGCTGGGGTGATTGAGTAAATAGTCAGCAACATTAGAAAAAAAGTATTCGAGTTGCTGTAATGACATTCGTTCTTTATTTGCTAACTCTTCATATTCATAGCAATAAGTACAACGCAAGTTACAGAGTTTACTAAGTTTAATGACAAAGTACATGGCTTCTCTCCTTGATAATTTTGATGAAAGTAAAGAAGACAAGAATAAAGAGATTACTTCTCGTCTTCTTCTAGTAAAAACATTTGGCTTTTATGCGCTGTGGAAATTCATCCCAATGACGCTCTTGGCTACAAACTTGATCATGGCAAATTCGATCCTGGCAAAGGCCTTTCTGTTTCTAATGAAGGTTGCGCTCGCTGTAAGGTGTCTTTAACTGATGAAATTCGGGGCATCTCATCAGGTTCAGGAGGAGTGCACTCCCAAAAACCAACATCATCATCATCGGCATCAAATAGTTGACCAGTGCCTCGTTCAAAGTAACCGACAAATTCACTATCATTAACGATAATAAATAAGTCTTTGTAATTATAAACCCCAGTTGCTAAAGGCTGATAATTCCCACGCTCATCAACAAGCATTGCTCTACGATTTTTGATCTTCATCCCTACTGCATCAAATCTGGCTAAAGCTCGCTCAACTGGAATTGCCCGTTGTTGCAAGTTGCGAATGGTTGACTCCTCCGCCTGTACTTTAGGAATCATGGCACGATCTAATGATTGAGTTAATTGGCTGATCAAACCACTACTACTGGCAGTCGCCATACCAGCAATTGAAACTAGCGTAATCAGAGTTTTTCCTTGTTTTTTGATCTTCATGTTTATTGCGCTCCTAAATTACATCATCTATCGTTTGAGATGACTAGGTATAACAAAACAGACGTTATGAATTTTGGAAAGTTCCTAACAAAGAAGACAAGAATAAAGAGATTACTTCTCGTCTTCTTCTAGTCAGAACATTTGGCTTTTATGCGCTGTGGAAATTCATCCCAATGACGCTCTTGGCTACAAACTTGATCCTGGCACAGGTCTTTCTGTTTCTTGGGAGGGTTGCGCTCGCTCGAAAACCCCTTTATCAGACATGGAAATTTCTGATCGTTCTAAAGCCTCTGCCACAGACATTTGGGGCATGTCATCATCACCATTAAATCCACAACCATCACTTCCACAGCAAAAGGGCCCAAGGCAGATTTCAACCCAATTTCCCTCGCGCTCATAGACATCAAATAGCTTACCAGTGCCTCGTTCCAAATAACCGGTGAGTTGTCCTTGCTCAACGATTAAAAATAAATCTTCGTGCTGATAAACCCCATCTCTTAAGGCTTGATAGTTATCGCGTTCGTCAGCAACCATTGCTCTTCCGCTTTCGATGGCAATTCTGACTCCTTGGTATCTTTTTAAAGTATCCTCAACAGAAACTGCCCGTCGTTGCAGGTTGCGGATGGTTGACTCTTCCGCCTGTACTTTAGGAATCATGGCGCGATCTAATGATTGAGCTAATTGGCTGATCAAACCACTACTACTGGCAGTCGCCATACCAGCAATTGAAACTAGCGTAATCAGAGTTTTTCCTCGTTTTTTGATCTTCATGTTTTATCCTTTATCTGGTCTTAATCTAGACTGACATCTTGAATAATGACGTTGTGAGTTATAAGAAGTTCCTAACTTAATTAAAAAAGATCAAAGCGGTTATTAATTTCATAGTTTCTAGTGATGGGATCAACTTAGAAAAATGCTCAAAACGGAGAGGAATAGCGCGATCGCGTAAAAGACTCCCACGACTTGAATTTCTGACCAACCACTGAGTTCTAAATGATGATGGAGGGGAGACATTTTCAGGAGTCGTTTTCCCACGCCATTTTCATCTTTAGTGGCTTTATAATACCCCACTTGAGCGATAACAGAGAGGGATTCAGCGAAGAAAATCCCACTAATAATGAGTAGTGGAAATAATTGCTGGCTGCTAACTCCGACTGCTGCTAATGCGCCTCCTAAAGCTAATGATCCTGTATCCCCCATAAACACCTTTGCAGGGTTACGATTGTGCATAACAAATCCCACACAAGCCCCACTCATACAGATGCAAAACAGGGCTAATTGTGGATAAGCAGGTTGTAAGAGTGCCGATAAACCTAAAAACGCGATCGCGCAAGTGCCTCCTGCTAACCCATCCACCCCATCAGTTAAATTAGTGGCGTTACTTTCGGCAGCAAACACAAACACTGCTAATCCCCAAAAGAGAACCCCGAGAGGTAGCATCATCCCAAAAGGAAGGGGAATGGTTGTAATGTCGTTGCTGTGATCAAAGAATAAATAAATACAAAACGCGATCGCGGCTAAAATTTGTAATCCTAACTTTAGGCGTGGCGAAATTCCCTGATTAGACTTTTTCACTAAAATTTGCCAATCATCCACCAAGCCAATAAGCGCATAACTGAGGGTAACTAAAGACACTGCTATTACTTCTGGGTGAAATCTAGACCAAAAGACAGCAACTAAAAGCGCGATCGGAACTAAAAAAACCCCTCCCATAGTGGGAGTTCCTGCTTTTTTAAGGTGAGTTTGTGGCCCATCCTCCCGAATAAACTGCCCTGCCTTTAGACGTTGCAAAATAGGGACAACAGCAAAACCAGCAGCGGTTGTGGCAACTAAAGAGACAAATAAAGGGAGGGTGAGATCAACACTGCTACTATTCACATCAAGGGCAATTGTCCCTGTAATAACAACCACTGTTAAAAGTAATAATAATCCCTTTCCAGACTGAAATATCTCCTCGGGCAATTTTGTTTCTATCACGTCCTCATTCCCACCAAAAAGCGTTTTGTATCAGAATATCAGAAACAGTTAACATTGAGAAATTCTGAAAATTTGGGAGTGAAAAGATTGACGGATACGAAATTAGTGCAGTCGGAAAGAATGCGCCTGTTTATAATCTTGGCAGCTGGCTCATTAATTACCATGGTTGGGGGAGTAGCAAGCCCAGTTTTACCCGAAGTAATTACCGTTTTAGACTTCGATCGCGCTTTAGCAGGGAACTTAGTTAGTATTCATGCTTTAACCATTGCCCTATTTAGCCCGATTTTAGGCTTTGTTGCTGATAAAATGGGTCCCTTACGAGTTTTAGTGCCATCTTTAGTGTTATACAGTATTTTTGGCGTTGCTGGGGCATTTCTCAGCGACTTTTGGTTACTATTAGCCAGTCGGGCGTTACTGGGGGCAACAGCCGGGGGAATTGCCGCAGGAAGTCTGGGAGTCTTAGGGAAACTATATGATCAGGAACGTCGCGCCCAAATCATTGCTTATGCCACGGCTGCTTTAACCATTGCGGGGATTGTTTTTCCCCTCCTGGGGGGAACGGTTGGATCATTACACTGGCGATATGCTTTTGCCCTTTATAGTATTGCCTTTCCCTTAGCAATCATGGCAGTTTTAGCGTTTCCTGAGATTAAAAATCGCAGAAAACCCAATACCACAAATATTTCCTCAGAATTAAAGCGCGTTCTCCTCACTGCTAGGGTTTTAGAATTATTAATTTTAGTTGCCCTGACTGCTGCCATTATGTATTCGGTGGTCATTTATGCCCCGATGTATCTAAAAGAGGAATTGCAATTAGGAACGGTTGCTAATGGCGTATTACTTGCCACACGGGCGTTAACTGCTGGCCTTACCTCAGCTTTAGGGGCGAAAAAACTCGCAAAACGGTATTCTATTCAAGGCGCGATCGCGCTAGGATTTGGTTTAATGGCGCTTACCCTCTTTACCATTCCCCTGCTTGATTACTATCTCTTGCTACTTGTGTCTGCATCAATCTTTGGTATGGGGTTTGGCTTAGTTTTACCAAATTTATATAGTAGTCTTTCTAATGCTTCTCCTCAAGAAATCCGTTCTAGCATCCTTGCCATTGGCATTGGCACCAGTTTTTTCGGGCAATTTCTGTCCCCTGTTTTGTTAGGCCCGATGCTAAATCATGGCGGTTTTACTGGGGTTTTTAATACCGCTTCTGTCATGGCGTTACTTGCCGGGGGGTTTCTCTTACGACGGATGCCCTAAGAGGGGATGTTAGGCTAGAATTGATTTAGCAATAATCTTAGACCTATCCCTAGTCAAATAGACTTTAGACATGGTAACAACCCCAGAAAAAACTCAACAAACTAGTCAAGTTACTAACAATGATAACAGCGATCGCGTGGCTGTCTTATTAATGGGCTATGGCGAAGTAGAAAGCTATGAAGACTTTGCCAACTATAACGAACAAGCCCTTAATTTACTAACTGCAAAATTCGCCCCAGTTCCTCTGTGGATGTATCCCCCTCTGGCAAAATTACTCGCATTATTTGACTTTCATGAATGGAGTCACCAACACGATAATTTCATCTCTCCACACAACAAAATTTTTGAAGCGCAAAGAGAGGGAATTGAACAAGAATTAAAGAAAACTTGGGGGGATCAAGTAGCTGTTTTTAAGGCGTTTAACTTCTGCAAACCCTATCTTCCCAATCAAGTTTTAGCAGAAATTAAAGAGCAAGGTTTCAACAAATTATTAGTCTATCCGTTGCTAGTTGTTGACTCAATTTTTACCAGTGGTATTGCTGTCGAACAAGTTAACGAAGCCCTAAATGAACTCAATGATGGGGAAGAACAATGGTTAAATGGGATGCATTATATTCCCTCTTTTTATAACCAGCCTGACTACATTAATTTAATGGCAAAAATGGTGGAAGAAAAAATCGAAAGCGAACTGGCTGCTGGTTATCTTCCCTCAGAAATTGGCATTGTTTTAATGAACCATGGTTGTCCTCACAAAGCAAAAGGATTTACTTCTGGCATCATGGAAAGTGAAGCCCTCTATGAAAGTGTCCGTGAAAAATTAATTAATAAGTATCCCCTGATTTCTGTGGGTTGGTTAAATCATGATACGCCGCTAATTGAATGGACGCAGCCCAATGCTGATTTAGCCGCCAAAAATCTAATCGAATTAGGGGCAAAAGCGGTAGTAATGATGCCCATTGGCTTTGCCACAGAAAATCATGAAACAATCCTTGATGTTGACCATATCATTCATGATGTTAAACGCAAGCATAAAAATGTCGAATTTGTGCAAATGCCTTGTGTTAATGATCATCCTGAATTTTTAAGTATGGCTGCCCAATGGGCCCACACACAAATTGAGGAATTACTATCAGAAACGGCAAAAGTTGTTAATCCCCAATTAATTGGTCAAAGTGCCAGCCATTCTCATGATCATGGACACCATCATAGCCATGATCACAATGGACATCACCATCATCACTAAGTCTCATTTTTGGCAGGTACTGCTAGAGTTAAACATCTTAGTTATTAGTCAGTCAATTCCTAATGCCATATAGTTCAGTGTAGCCAATTTCTGGTTGATTTTCTCAACAGTTAGGTTACACTGGCTTTCTCACTCCCATCTGAAGCCATCACCTTCTTTGTTTGCCCAAAAATTTCACTAAAACTAGATTTCGCAGAGCCATATTAAGGACTTAACCCCTTAATCAATGATAAGGTTAGGGTAAGGCTTTACCTTATTGATTTAATGACCGCTTATTGTGGAACTTTCCTGTAAAACGAAATATGCACTTCTGGCTCTTTTAGAGCTTGCTGCTTACCATCAAAAAAGAGAACCGTTACAAATTCGGCAAATTGCCGAAAAACAAGAAATATCAGATCGCTACTTAGAACAACTGTTAGCGACATTACGGCGAGGGGGATTGGTGAAAAGCCAGCGGGGAGCAAAGGGGGGGTATTTGTTAGCACGAGAGCCATGGCAGATTACACTTTTGGATGTTGTGGAATGCTTAGAAGGTTTAGAAAGTTCAACCCCAGAAGGATCTCCCATTAATACCGCCGAAAAAGCAGTTGTCCAAGAAATTTGGCAAGTGATCGATGACAATATTAAAAGACAATTGCAAAAATATAATTTACAAACTTTATCAGAACAGTGCTATCACAAACAACGAACTGATTTAATGTACTACATTTAAGAAAATTAGTCTTAATCAAAAATTAACTATGCGTATTGCCAGTAATGTTACCGAACTCATTGGTCGAACTCCCCTAGTTCAATTAAATCGTATTCCTAAGAAAGAGGGGTGTGTTGCAAATATTGTGGTTAAGTTAGAAGGAATGAATCCCTCAGCTTCAGTGAAAGATCGAATCGGCATTAGTATGATCAATGCTGCGGAAGAAAAAGGAATTATTGAACCTGGAAAAACGATCCTAGTAGAACCTACCTCTGGAAATACGGGCATTGCCCTAGCGATGACAGCTGCCGCCAAGGGATATCAGTTAATTTTGACGATGCCAGAAACCATGAGTAGTGAACGTCGCGCGATGTTGCGGGCTTATGGGGCACAATTAGAACTCACCCCTGGGGTACAAGGAATGGGAGGTTGTATTCAACGGGCGCAAGAGATTGTTGATAACACCCCGAATGCGTATATGCTTCAGCAGTTTAACAATCCTGCTAACCCAAAAATTCATCGTGAAACCACCGCTGAAGAAGTTTGGGAAGATACCGACGGCAAGGTGGATATCGTGGTTGCTGGCATTGGTACCGGTGGGACAATTACTGGGATTTCGGAAGTGATTAAAGAACGTAAACCGGATTTTCAGGCGATCGCGGTTGAACCGAGTACTAGTGCTATTCTATCAGGGGGAGAACCGGGTCCTCATAAGATTCAAGGAATTGGTGCAGGATTTATCCCTGAAGTTTTAAATGTCCAAATTTTAGATGAGGTAATTACGGTATCTGATGAAGAAGCAATTTTCTATGGGCGACGTTTAGCGAATGAAGAGGGGATTCTGTCAGGAATTTCCACGGGGGCAGCTCTTTGTGCGACGATTAAGGTGGCGCAGCGAGCAGAAAACGAGGGCAAGTTAATTGTGATGATTCAACCAAGTTATGGGGAACGCTATTTAAGTACGCCCCTGTTTCAAGATTTAGCCCCGATGACTGATGCTGTAACGGTTAATTAGGAGATAGATTGAGTTTTTTCGCCTTTGTCTGTTGCTATTTTTTCAGTAAGATTCCTCCATTTTGCCCCCCGAACCCAAAACTTAAGACTAAAGCATAATTAATATTGCTAGAGATACTTTCTCGAACAAAGTTTAAGGGAAATTCTGAGTTTGTTAAGCCCACACAGGGGGGTAAAATTTGCGTTTGTAAGGACTTGAGGGTTAAGGCTACCCCGATCGCGCTTGAAGCTCCTAAAGTATGCCCTGTTGCCCCTTTTGTGGAACTTACAGGCACTTGAGAGGGGAATAAAGATTCAATTAACGCCGCTTCTCGTTGATCATTAAGTTGAGTACTGGTGCCGTGAGCATGAATATAATTAATCTCATGGGGAGAGACATTTCCTTTTTCTAAACAGCTTTGAATGAGCTTAGTCGCGCAATGATAATCAGGGTTAGGCGCACTCACATGATACGCATCGCAGTTCACACCATAACCAATGATTTCTCCATAAATCAAAGCATTTCTTTTCCTTGCTGAGGCGAGAGATTCTAAAATAAATACTGCTCCTCCTTCCCCTAAAACCAGTCCTTCTCTTTGTTCGTCAAAGGGATAACAGCCTGTTTTCGCTAAGGCCCCCATTTTGGCAAATCCCGTTAATATAAGGGGTGTAATCGGACTTTCTACTGCCCCTGCAATCACTTGTTCGTACTCTCCAGTTTGAATTAAATTGAATCCCTGCGCGATCGTCCAAATTCCTGTACTACAAGCAGCCATGGGGGATAAAACATTTCCTCTTGCCCCAACAATTTGCGCTGTAGTGACTGCACTTTGCTGCGGAAGGGTATCTAACCAGTTAAGGGGAGTTTCTCTATTCTGCGCCCATTTTTCCCATTCTCCTTGACATCCCCGACTTGATCCCACTGCAACCCCACAATTTGGTAAAGGCAGACTTAATTTGGCATCTGCTAATGCGTCTTGAACCACTTTTTCAGTAATGGTTTTTAAGGATGTGGGTTCCTTTTTAAGAAGAGATAAAGGGTAAGGAGGAAGTTCAAGAAAAGGTTTTTGTAAGGTAATACTGGAATTACCTGAAAGTAAATTTTGCCAAGTTTGGGTTAGGTTTCCCAACCCTGTCCAACAACCGATTCCTGTAATAACAACTTCTACCAATTTGTTATTAGTAACTAATTTTAGTGCAAATTAATTATAGTATAAAAACTTAACGCTTTGAATTAATCAGTCATTAAAATCAAGGAAAATAACGGTAAAAATCCCGTCTGTGTAAAACTCGCATCATTTCAACCTTACCTTTTTTAACTTCAATTCCAACCCGATAATCACCGATACGGATACGATAACGATTAGGATAACTTTTTAAGGCTTTAACATTACTTACATCAGTTAAGTCTTTAGCATCGGGTAGCTTTTCAAAGGCTAATTCTATTACGCGCTGATAGACAGGTTGTTTTTTGAGTTTTTTTAAGTCTTTCAGAAAAAGTTGACGATATTCAACTTCCAAATTACTCCTCCAAATATTTTAGAGCCGCATCACGGTCTAATAATGCAGTTTCTTTGGCTTCATCCATAGCTTTATTAAGACAGTAATCCTCTAGCTTATCTGATAACTGTTCTAGAGAAAGCTCTTCTTCTGGAAAAAATTCTCTCCAAACTTCAATTGGAATGACAACTGCTTTTGGTTTACCAGATTTATCGGTAAGATATTCAATTTCAAACATAAGGCCTTTGCTTAGATACTAATTGATTAGGATATGGGAGGAGTGAACTCCGCAAGGGCGAGTATTCTTCGCCCCTACTTGCTTTTAAGATTGACTGAGATTGTCTAATCCAGAAGTGACTGTTGCCGACTCAATGCGATCGCCGACTTGGATATTTTTGACCACATCCATTCCCTGTTCGACTTCACCAAAAGCAGCATAATCCCCATCGAGAAAGGGAACATCGGCTAAAGTAATAAAGAATTGGGAAGAAGCGGAATTAGGCATCTGCGATCGCGCCATTGATAAAACTCCCTCAGTATGCTTAAGTTTAGGCTCTCCTTGGATTCCTGCTTGTTTGAGTGTTTTGCCATAAACTGGCTCAGACCCATCTTCAGGGAGAATTTCTAAGGGAATAGAGCGTTTTTGACCCGTGTCAGGATCAACGAAGCCACCAGTGCCATTGCCCTTGGGATCGCCTCCTTGTACCACAAAGGGTTGCGGTTCTTTCACTACCCGATGAAAGGTTAGCCCATCATAGAAGCCTCGTTGCACTAAATCGACAAAATTGCCAGCAGTAATCGGCGCTGAATCTCCCTTAATCTCCATAACAATGGGAGAGCCATTAACAATAAACTCAACGGTTGCTTCTCCATTTAACTGCGGTAAATCACTCATTTCAATTTCATTATTAGTTTGGGACACTTGGGGATTATTTTCTTGACTTTCTGCATTAGAGCTACATCCACTCAGGAAAAGCGCGATCGCGAGTAGCACGGAAAACAAGGGCAGCCACGAATTAATGATTTTAGACATAGGTAAAATTAAATTCCTTCTAACGGGACACCTAAAAAGCGAGCCAATTCTGCTCCTTGGTTTTCTAATTCTGTGAGAGGGAGGGGTTCTCCCACACGAGTTAGGGGAATTTGACGGTTGCCTTTAATACGCAAATAAAGAGAGCGTTTTGGGTTTAAGCCCTCTTTTATTTCCGCTTTCACCGCCTCCACATCATCCAGTTTCTTTTCTAATTCAATGCGACGGTTTTTCCCTGGATATCCCCAACGAAAAATTTTAACTTGATTGGTATTTTTATTAAACTCATTGTAGCCACCGCCTACATCCCAAAGGATAACTAGCCACAAATAGAGAGATACCAGCGAACCAGCTACGCCATAAAATGTTAAAGCAATGCCTTGGGGAATAAATTGTAAGCCTCTTGGATCACTAACAATTAGTAAATTAACTTTGAAGTAACTGGATAATCCAGCAAGAAGGAAGCCGACACCGCCCATGAGAGCAATAATTGCCCAAAAGTAATTACTAGGACGACGAGCCCCCTTAATTTTTTGGGTAAACACTTGTTGATTATCTTGAGCCGTCACCGATGCAGTCATATAGATTAAAATTCATTTTTATCCGATCATCCTCTATTCTAGAACCGTCACTTCTCACAGTAGCGGCAAAAAGAGCGTAAAGAAATAATAAACTAAAGGCGCGGTAAAAACATAACTATCCGTGCGATCTAAAATTCCCCCATGTCCGGGAATGAGTTGTCCTGAATCTTTAACCCCTGCATCGCGCTTGATCATGGACTCGGTTAAATCGCCTAACAAACTACTCACGCCAATCATGCCGCCGAATAATAAGCCACTAATTGCCCACCCTTGCCAATGCAGTGACCAAGCCCCAAACTCGGCAACTGCAATACTGCCCATAAATCCAAAAATTGCCCCCTCTACTGTTTTTTTCGGGCTAATGTCAGATAAACGGGTTTTGCCTAAATACTTACCCATGATATAAGCCCCAATGTCCGCTGCCCAAATACAGCCAAAGGCTAAGAAGGTTAAGAGTAACCCTTGTGGCAAATTGGTTAAATCTGACCAAGATGCGGGCCAATAGCCATTAAAAGGCAATACTGCTTCTACATCTTGATCCAATCCTACTCGTAGGCGTATCCAGTAACTGGGCAAATATCCCCCATAAAAGAGTCCTAGTAAAGACGTGGCAATATCAGCAATGGTGGACATTTTGGGGAGGAAAAGTAAATAAAAACAGATTAACGTTCCAGCTACAGGAAACATGGCATCCGTTAAAGACGGCGCGATCGCGGCAGTGATTAATAAAAGCTGAGAAACGACAAACGTGGTTTTTGCAGCTGGTTCAATCCCTTTTGCCCGTACCAGTTGAAAATACTCCAATTGCCCCAGAAACACAATGACACAAAAGCCGAGGGTAAAATACCATCCCCCTAAAATAATCATTCCGAGGGCAACAATAATTGCGATAATTGCACTAATTAGCCGAGTCCAAGACATATAACAGATTCCAAAATAGCGTTGATGGCTTCTTAATCGAGGGATATTTCTCCATTATCTAGAATTTTCATGGCATTGAAACGGTAACTGTCAAATCAGAATCACTATCGTTAGCAATTTTGCGATAAATTATTGTCAGATTCACGATGTTCTTAATAAAAAGGTAGTTACGATATGGCAGTCTGCGAGTACAAACCCGGTTTAGAAGGAATCCCCGCCACTCGTTCCGAAGTCAGTTATGTTGACGGTAGCCAAGGTCTTTTAGAATACCGAGGGATTCGCATTGAAGAACTCGCAGCAAAAAGTAATTTCTTAGAGACAGCGTACTTACTGATTTGGGGAGAATTACCCTCGAAAACCGAGCTAGAGAAGTTTCAGGACGAAGTCCGTTACCATCGGCGGATCAAATATCGGATTCGGGATATGATGAAATGTTTTCCCGAAACGGGTCATCCGATGGATGCACTTCAAGCCTCAGCCGCCGCCTTAGGATTATTTTATTCTCGTCGAGCTTTAGATAATCCTGAGTATATCCGAGAAGCGGTGGTTCGTCTCTTAGCCAAAATTCCCACCATGGTAGCAGCGTTTCAACTGATGCGCAACGGTAATGATCCAGTGCAGCCTCGGGATGATCTCGATTACTCTAGTAATTTCCTGTATATGCTGACTGAGCAAGAACCTGATCCTTTTGCGGCTCAGGTGTTTGATGTGTGTCTGACTTTACACGCTGAACACACCATTAATGCTTCTACTTTCTCCGCGATGGTGACTGCTTCTACCCTGACTGATCCCTATGCGGTGATCGCCTCCGCCGTCGGAACATTAGCGGGGCCCCTTCATGGTGGGGCAAATGAAGAAGTGATTGCTATGTTAGATGAAATTGGTTCAGTGGAAAATGCGCGTCCCTTTATAGAAAGCGCGATCGCGCAAAAGCAAAAAATTATGGGCTTTGGTCATCGGGTATATACCGTTAAAGACCCCAGAGCCACAATTCTACAAAACTTAGCAGAACAGCTATTTGAAAAAAATGGGTCAGACCCCTACTATGATATTGCCGTGGAAGTAGAAAAAGTGGTTGAAGAAAAACTTGGTCATAAAGGCATTTACGCCAATGTTGATTTTTATTCAGGGCTAGTTTATCGCCATTTAGGGATTCCTACCGATCTATTTACCCCCATTTTTGCCATTGCTCGGGTTGCAGGATGGCTCGCCCACTGGAAAGAGCAATTAGCCGTGAATCGCATTTTCCGACCCACGCAGGAATATGTTGGCAATCATGGGGTTTCCTACTTACCGATTGAAAAACGCTCATAAAACCTATAAATTGTTTCTGGTGTCTCTGGGCCCAGAAAAGCTCCCGTCAACGATATACTAGACGGTAGAATACAAATCTTAATTAAATCTGATTAATCTTTCGAGTAATTTTGCTTGATTGAGCGTAATAGCTAAAGTATGTAAATTTAATTACAAAAACATGAATTCAGGAATTGATCTCCGAGCTAATTTTATTGAATCTCTCCAAGACTTTGGTATTCCACCTGGGGCAGCAAAAGCCCTGTGGATGCCCCTTCCTATGTTCCTTATGATTATTGTTGCCACCGTTGGCGTTTTAGTCAGCGTTTGGTTAGAGCGAAAAATCTCTGCGGCTGCCCAACAACGAATTGGTCCAGAATATGCTGGTCCCTTGGGTGTTCTGCAACCTGTCGCTGATGGCATTAAGCTAGTCTTCAAAGAAGATGTCGTCCCAGCTAAGTCTGATCCCCTCTTATTTACGTTAGGGCCCGTGTTAGTAGTAATTCCTGTTTTCTTGTCCTATCTCATTATTCCCTTTGGGCAAAACCTGATTATTACTGACCTTGGGATGGGAATTTTTGTCTGGATTGCCCTTTCCAGTATCGCTCCCATTGGGCTATTAATGGCAGGATATGCGTCTAATAATAAATACTCTCTCATTGGGGGGTTAAGAGCCGCTGCCCAGTCTATTAGCTACGAAATTCCCCTTGCTCTGTCGGTTTTAGCTATCGTGATGATGTCCAATAGCCTTAGCACCATTGACATTGTCGAACAACAAGCAGGCTATGGCATTTTAGGCTGGAATATTTGGCGACAACCCGTAGGCTTCCTGATTTTCTGGATTGCTGCCCTCGCCGAATGTGAACGCTTACCTTTTGACTTACCCGAAGCAGAAGAAGAAATCGTTGCTGGGTATCAAACCGAATACTCAGGAATGAAGTTTGCCCTATTTTTCCTCGGTTCTTATGTGAACCTTGTGCTATCAGCTATTTTATTCGCCATTCTTTATCTCGGGGGTTGGGAATTTCCCATTCCTTTAGGTCAAATGGCAAACTGGTTTGGCGTGAGTCCGAATAACCCTTGGCTACAAGTGTTAACTGCCTCGTTAGGGATTATTATGACCCTACTAAAAGCCTATTTCCTCGTCTTCATTGCCATTCTATTGCGTTGGACAGTTCCCCGAGTTCGCATTGACCAACTCCTTGATTTAGGTTGGAAATTTCTCCTTCCTGTTTCCTTAGCCAACTTACTCATTACTGCAGGCTTAAAACTGGCTTTCCCTGCAGCCTTTGGGGGTTAACGCTTTTAACTCCTGCATTTCATCATTGGAAGAAAATCAACAACCACAAGACTTATGTTTAACATCCTCAAACAAGTCGGCGAGTACGCCAAAACGTCTTGGCAATCTGCAAAATATATTGGTCAGGGATTATCTGTTACCTTTGACCATCTCAGCCGTCGTCCTGTTACGGTACAGTATCCTTACGAAAAGCTAATTCCCTCTGAACGCTATCGGGGAAGAATTCACTTTGAATTTGATAAGTGCATTTCCTGCGAAGTTTGTGTTCGCGTTTGTCCCATTAATCTCCCTGTGGTTGATTGGGAATTTGAAAAAGTAGGGAAGAAAAAACAGAAGAAACTCAAGCACTATAGCATTGATTTTGGGGTTTGTATCTTCTGCGGAAACTGTGTGGAATATTGTCCCACCAATTGTATTTCCATGACAGAAGACTACGAACTTGCCAGTTTTGATCGCCATGAGCTTAACTATGATAATGTGGCAATGGGTCGCATTCCTTATAAAGTGACTCAAGATCCAATGGTGACACCGCTTAGAGAATTAGGCTACCTTCCCAAAGGAGTCACTGATCCTCATGACTTGCCAGAAGGATCATTGCGCGCAGGTCGTTATCCTGAGGATATTTTGGAAGAACTCCAAGAAAACCAAGAGTCTCAAGAGGAAGCGAAGAAAAACTAACCACTTGCTCGATCTCTCCCCTAATTTTGATTGGGGGAGTTTAGCCATGTTTGTAACGTAAGATATTGAAGGGAAATAGTCGTGGATTTAGCACAAGGCGTTCAATTTATCTCATTTATCATTCTCGCTGCTATGATGTTTAGTGCAGCGTTAGGAGTGGTTCTACTCAGAAATATTGTCTATTCTGCCTTCTTACTCGGAGGCGTTTTTATTAGTATTTCAGGATTATATTTATTACTGAATGCTGAATTTGTTGCTGCGTCTCAGATTTTAGTGTACGTGGGCGCAGTTAATGTTTTAATTTTATTTGCGATTATGCTTGTAAATAAACAAGAGACATTTCCGCCCATTAGCCGCAGTTGGATTAGAAGCATTGCCACAGCCGTAGTTTGTATTGGCTTATTTGCTTTATTAGGAACCATGGCTGTTTCCACTCCTTGGTCACTAGCCGATCGCGCTGGGGTGGTTACAGAAGGTTCTGTGATTACTATTGGGAAGCACTTCTTTAGTGATTATCTTCTCCCCTTTGAATTAGCCTCAGTATTACTTTTAATTACCATGGTGGGCGCAATTATTATTGCCCGTCGTGATCTCATTCCAGAAGAAGAAGAAACCGATTTAGCAAAAACAGAAGCCTACAGCTTACAAGAACGTCCTCGGGAATTAATTTCTGTCGGGAAAGGGGAATCAAACGAATAGTTAGGAGAAATACTGAAAATGGAATTACAATTAGAATATTTTTTAATTCTGGCAGCTGGTTTATTTTGTATTGGTATTTATGGGTTAGTAACCAGTCGGAATGTTGTCCGAGTGCTAATGTCAGTTGAATTATTACTCAATGCCGTTAATTTAAACTTAATTGGCTTTTCTAGTTTTATTGATCCTGTTGAAATTAAAGGGCAAGTTTTTTCCGTTTTTGTCATTATTGTTGCCGCTGCGGAATCAGCAGTAGGATTAGCAATTATTCTTGCGATTTACCGTAACCGCAATACGGTGGATATGGAACAGTTTAATTTATTGAAATGGTAAAAATAAGGAGTTAATTTATGTTATCTGAATCAATGGCTGAGGCTCTCAACAAGCAAATTAATTGTGAAATGTATTCTTCCAATTTGTATTTGCAAATGAGTTGCTGGTGTGCTTCTAAGGGCTTAGAGGGTGCTGCGGCGTTTTTGGATGAACACGCCGATGAAGAAAGAATGCACATGCGTAAAATTCTAACCTATGTTAGCGAGAAAGGAAACTTAGCAATTGTGGGGGAAGTTGACTCGCCCGCTACTCAATTTAAATCCATTAAAGATGTTTTTGAACAAACCTTTGAGCATGAACAATTAGTGACCAGAAAAGTTAATAATTTAGTGCATTTGGCAACTCAAGAACAAGATTATGCCACGCTTCAATTTTTGCAGTGGTATGTTTCAGAACAACATCAAGAGGAAGTTTTATTTAAGACAATTCTTGATAAAATTGAAATGATTGGCATAGAAGGACAAGGAATCTTTTTTATTGATCAAGAAATTGAACGCCTAATTACGCAAAAAGAACAAGCAGCCAAGGCGATGAGTATGCCAGAAGCTGAAACAGGTGCTGCTTAATGAGTCTTAGAAAGGGTGGCAAGTCTTCGACAAGCTGTCACCTTTTTTGATTTTTTTTTAAGTTATCCTACTTTGACTAGCACTTGATTATCTTCTGTTTTTACTTCATAAGTATTGAGATTCGTTCGTGCAGGTCCTTGTAAAACATTGCCTCGAATGGTAAACTGTGAGCCATGACAAGGGCAAGCCAGTCTTTCTCCTCCCTCATGAAGGGCAACATCGCAACCACGATGAGGGCAAGCCAGATCTAGGGCAATTAACTGGTTGCTTTTATTAAGCACTACAATTACCCCAGCGACATCATCAGTTAAACTCCCCTCAGCTTCTAGTTCATCCAAAGTTCCCACCACTTGAAAATTATCTGATGAGGTGTTTTCTTCAGAATCACTGGCAGCTTGAGAGGTAGCACTGAGAAAGGAGGTTATAATCGCGCCTATACTCATCCAGCCTACAAATTGACGACGATTGATTTTCATATTTTTTTCCAGTGTGTTTTTCTCGTTAAGAAGCAGTTGGGTTACCGTTGCTAAAATACTAGCATACTTGGAAAATTCTATTTAGCAAGATGGGCGAGAATCCCCCATCTACATCGCCTGCGATTAGGTGGGGATGAATCGCCATCAATCGAGGGGGTTCAATATCCTCACTAAAGCTCCGGCTGAGATTGATAACTTCCTGATCGGTTCTCTTATTACTTCCTGCGTGGCTTCTTCCCTTATGTTTGCAGTAAGAGAGAAGCTGTTGATGTTCTTCTTCAGTACATCTTAAAGTCATTTTTTTCATAGTGTTGTCGAGATGGTGGCATCATGTTATAATCAATTGATAACAGAAAAGACAGATACCGCAATGCGATTTTCCTATCAGTATCGCCTAAAACCTGACAAAGAGCAAATAGCCAAGATTGAGAAATGGCTAGAATTATTAAGGTGTCAATACAACTACCTGTTAGGTCAACGCTTTGATTGGTGGGAAACTCATAGAACGGCTGTCAATTCTTGTCCTTTAATCTGTCATCTTCCAGAATTATCTGACCGTCCCACCTATTTCTCTCAAAAACAAAGTCTAACTCAGCTTAAAAAAGATAGACCTTGGTATTGCCAAATCCAGTCACAAGTCCTTCAAGACTGTGTTAAAAGAGTTGATTTGGCTTTTCAACGTTGGCTTAGGGGGGATAAGAGTGGGAAGAAATCAGGAAAACCTAGATTCAAAGGAAAAGGACGTTATCGGACTATACTTTTTCCGCAAGTTAAAGCTAATTGTGTCCAAGATAATCAGATTAATTTACCTAAATTTGGGACAGTTAAGTTCATTAAGCACCGCCCGATTCCTGATGTTTTTAAGATTAAAACAGCACAAATAACTAGGAAAGCTGATGGCTATTACTTGACACTTTCTCTCGAAGATACAAACGTACCAGAATCAACTATAGATATAACTCCCACCTCAGAGAATACGCTAGGTATTGATATGGGCTTAAAAGATTTTTTGGTAACTTCTGAAGGTGAAAAAGTAGAAATCCCTCAGTTTTATCGAAAAGGACAAGAAAGACTCAAAAAGCTACAGCAGAAGGTATCTCGTCGTCAGAAAGGAAGTAAACGCTATCAAAAAGCAGTCAAGCAACTTGGAAAACATCATCAAAAAGTTGCTAGACAGAGAAAAGATTTCCACTTTAACACTATTAAATTAATTCTTAATCAAGGAGATGTCATTGCCCATGAAAAACTCAACATTAAGGGACTTGCTAAAACTAGACTAAGCAAATCAATCTATGATGCTGGTTGGGGAAATTTTCTGAGTAGATTAGCTGTCAAAGCCGAAAATGCTGGACAGTTAACGATAGAAGTTAACCCCAAAAATACATCACAGAATTGTTCAGGTTGTGGCAAGACAGTTCCGAAAAAGCTATCGGAAAGAATCCATAACTGTCCTCATTGTGGGTTATCAATGGATAGAGATCAAAACGCAGCTAGAAATATAAGAAATTTGGCGGTAGGGATGAACGCCAGTAGTAAAGCTCAGTTACGAACCGAAGCGCAAGAGAAAGGTGCTGCTGAGAAGCCAAGGGGCTGTCGTCTGGACGCAGCGACGCAGGAGCGAAGCGACGAGGAAGTGAGGATTTCCCCAGACGTTTATACGCCCCGTCCAACCACATCACGAAGTGATTGGTTGTGGGTAATTCACCAAATTCCTCCAAAAACAGCGATATTATAGTATTTCCAAATGACAGCCGTTTTAGAAAATCCCGCTTTCTCTAACATTTTCAGTTGACTGTCTAAGGTTGCTAATTGATCTTGACTAGAGTAACCCTGAGTGTCACTTTTCCCGACTTTACTCCGCACTGCATCTAAGTCAATGCCCTGTTTTTGCGCCCAACGTTGACGAGATTGTTGATAAACATCTGATAATTCAGGAAATTCAGGAAGGAGGGGATCACAATTCCAGAAATAGCCATTTGGTTTGAGAGAAGAGGCAACTTTTTGAAAAAGTTTTGCTTTCATGTCATCACTGAGATGATGAATAGCAAGGGAAGAAACAATCGCATCAAAGTTATTTCCAAAATTACTTCCTGCTTCGTTATTTGCCCAAGCGCCAAAGTCAAATTGAATGGTTTCGACGCGCTGATCTTCTCCTGCTTTTTCCATTTTTTCCTGCACAAAGTCAATCATGCGAGGGGAATAATCAACGGTGATAATTTCAGCCTTGGGGCATTGTTGCAATACTTTTAGGGTTAATTCTCCTGTGCCACAGCCTAATTCTAAAATGTGCTTACTGTTAGAGGGAACACATAGCGCGATCGCGCTTAACATTTCATCGTAATAGGGCAACAGTTGCCTAATATTACTATCAAATTCTTTTGTCTCTGCGAAAACTTCACCCGGGAAAATCATAAAGTTTGTGGATTGAGTTGTTTGATTTGCCATGATTGATCTTCTGCTAATTCTAAAACAAGTTGATGATATTGTTGTAAACTTGGACGATGCCCCACACTAATATAAGTAACATTCATGGTTTGTAATTGTTCATAAAGGGAGGCTTCATTTTCCACATCTAAGGCGCTGGTTGCTTCATCTAATACTACATATCGTGGCTGGTTAATTAAAATACGAGCAAAGGCAACTCGCTGCTGTTCTCCTAATGATAAAACCTCTCCCCAATTATTTTCTACCTCTAAACTCCCAAAGCGTTCTACTAAATGGGGTAAATTGACTTTATTTAATATCTCCCCGAGTTTCTCATTGCTTAAATCAGATTCAGTTTGGGGATAAATTAATTCCTCTCTGAGGCTACCTAAAATCATATAGGGGCGTTGGGGTAAAAACAAAATTTCTGTTAGCGGTGGACGAATAATTTTGCCAGTTCCTGATTCCCATAATCCCGCGATCGCGCGAAGTAATGAACTCTTCCCACAACCACTTACTCCCATAATTAATAACCCATTTCCTTGGGGAATTTCAACACTTAAATCATTAATTAGTGTCCGTTGGTAGTTAGGAGTTTGTAGGGTTAAGTTTTCAACAGAAATTTGCTCATCTTTAATCAGTTCAATTTTAGGCTGAGTTTCATCTTTTCTATCTTCATCTTTAGAATCAGTGAGATTAATATAATCAGCAAAGCTATAAATCCGATTAATTCCTGCACCAAATTCTGTTAAAGACTGGAACCGACTAACAATTAAATTTAGGGAATAGAAAATTTGTAAAAATGCCCCTTGGGCTTCAGTTACTTTTCCCACCGCTAAGTCTCCTGCAAAGACACGGGGGGCTAAAATTAGAAAGGGAACTGCATAAGTCAAAAGCTGATAACTATTGGTAAATGACTTTAAGCCTAAATCTTGCCATAAAATTAAGCGTCGGAAATTATTAAAAGCCTCATCAAAGCGTAACTTAACTTGACTTTCTTCTTGTTTTTCCCCTTGATAAAAGGCAATAGATTCAGCATTCTCTCTAATTCTAACTAAGCCAAACCGAAAGTTAGCTTCTCGCTTGAGTTGTTCAAAGTTTAAGCGTACTAAGGCTTTCCCAAAAACACCAATGGTGATTAATGTTCCAATAATGGCGTAGAAGAGAAGAAAAATCACTAAGGGATAAGAAATTGTCCATAATTCTCCACCAAATCCAATTACTTGAAACAGAGAGGAAATCGTAACTAAAAGAAAGGTTAGCGAATCTTGGGTAAAAGAGCGAACATCTTGAGAAATCCGTTGATCTGGATTGTCTATTTCCCCTTCTGAGGTTAATTTATAGTAAGCGCGATCGCGAAAATAGTTATCAAGAAAACGCCCTGTTAGCCAGCGTCGCCAAAATAATCCTAACAGATCAATGAGATAATTTGCCCCTGCAAATAGGGGGATATAAGCAACAATAACGCCAAAATAAATCAGTAATCCTCGCCAAAATCGATCTTCACTTAATTCCGAGAGAGCAGTGATTAAATCTCCCCGTTGCTGATTAAGGATAACACTCAAAACGGTATAGGTAATTAGCATGAGGGTAATAATCAATAATAGCCCTCTTGCTTTCCATTTTTCCTCTCCAAACCAATACAGTCGCGCGATCGACCAAAACTTCTTTAATAAACGAAAATTAATTCGATTCTGCATCTATTTTTAGTAAGAGGTTTTCTTATAATCCTAAGCGACGTTTCCATTCTTCATCAATTTTATCACTTTGTTTTGCTTCTTGTTCGGTTAAGTCTTCTTCTGTCGAATAAGCAACATCTTCTTCACTTAAAATAGTTTCAGACGCAAATTTTTGGGCTTGTTTAAGTTTACCTTGGAAAGTCTGATCACTCGCTGCTAATTTTAGGAATTCTTCAGCACGTTGAGAGCGTTTTTCATTACGAGCAGCAATTTTCTTGTTCTGTTGTTGAATCCAGAAATAGCGAATTAAGGGAATTACTAAATAACCAATGGCATAGCCTATAAGAATCCCATAAATTGCATCTACAAACGCAATTAAACCACCGAGTTGTATAACAACTTCTTCTGTGAGTAGTGATCCTAACATTAAAGCGAGAATAAAGTTAAGTCCGCCTAAGCCAATAGCAAGGATTTTTTGATTACTACTTGCTTTAGTAAATTGCCAATAGTTCTCTTTTAGATAAGATTCTACTGACTGTTTTCTTTGTCGATCTGCTTTTACCTGTAAGTCAGGGAAGTAATAAATAATACTGCCATCTTCAGTTACTTCTGGAACACCATTAAACTGCATTAAAACAGGAAGCATATAGTCCTCATCTTCCCAACTTTTTTCACTTATATTGTCTAGATAGGGAGCAATTTGTTCCCCGACTACTGCCCCATTATTATTTTGAATGACACGCCCAATTTCTTGCCAACGACGTTCTTCTAATTTACGATTAGGATTTCCATCTCCAAAGAGAAAGGAAAAAATGGCTTCGAGGAAACTTAACTCATTTTGTTCGCGAGAATTACGTCTGCTTCTTTCTCTTCTAATTGGTTCATCTCTGTGATAATAGTTGGGGGAGAAAAACCAAAATAAATCGGAACCAAGCCAAAAGGGAAAAAAGTTAATTGATAATCCTCCACCGCCACCGATTCTATTATCTGAGTTACCTTCATCAGAACTGGTTTTTGCAGCAATAATAATCACAAATATGGCAATCACCATTAAAATAATCGAAGCAACTAGGATAATGCCAAAGGAAATCCGAATTAAGTAAAAGATAACCCCTGAAACTTTATCCCACCATTCTTGTAATCGTAAGCGCAGATATTTACTACGGAGGATAGTGCGGAAGTTTTTGGGAAAAAGATAAGTAATGTCGCCAGTTTCACTAACTTGTAAATGTCCACCAGCTTCTGCTGCTAATCCCACTAAGCCTTGTTGGACTTCCTGTAATTGTAACCCTGTCTCACCTGCAACATCACCGACAGTAACGCGATAATCGAGTTTCTCAATAGATTTTGTGATTAGAGGATTGGGTGTCATAAGATTAAAACAATTGACAATTGAGAATTGACAATTAAACGCTATGGGAGGGCAAAGGGCTTTTGCTCAGTTTGCCTTATCTCCAATGTATCAGTTACAAAATTTAATTTCCTCTCTCCCACTCGGTAGAAGGATTGTTATGCTTAATTATGGATAAGGCAAGAGATTGAGAGTTGGAATGAATCGGTAGTCTCGTTGGTTTTTAGTGATCAAAGAATAATCCCAAGTTATTGCTGTTGCGGCAATCAAGCTATCAGCTATCAGTAAGCCATGACTGAGGCGATACATAGCCAATAATTCAACCGCTTGCTCAGAAATGGTTGGGTCAATTTTGATTATATCAAAGCGCAGGAGAAATTTCTCTAAAGCCTGCAATTCTAGCTTGTTAGCACAGCCAACTATTAATTCCATTTGTGTAACGATGCTGACTATTAATCGATAATTTGATTGTAGTTTTTGCAAACAATTGACTGCTTCAGACACTCCACGACCAAAGTCAATTAAAATATCAGTATCAATGATAGTTGCATTAGTCATGAGCTTTTGACCACTCATTTTCTCGCAAATTTCGTACCCAATTACTGCTATTCTCTAAATCTTCGCGATCGCGCCAAATTCCCAGAAATGGCTCATTCTCTAAATCAATATTAGGTGAGGGAGAAGCTGATCCTTCCTGTTGGTATTTTTGCTTCAAAAACGCGATCAATCTGAGAACTTCAGTCTGTGCTTCAGTTGGTAGGGCTAAAAATTCACCTAGGAACTCTTGGTTAGTCATCGTTATACTTCTAGGATAGGATTATGCTGGCTACTTCTATCATATAACGGTAAAGAAATGTGACTTACAAAATAACAGACGATCGCGCTTTCTCTAAAATCAATTAGACTCCCATTGGAAAAAGTCTTGTTGAAATTGATCCAGTGAGAGTAAATGAATCTGTTGGTTTTCTATTGCTAAAGTGCGCGATCGCGCTGTATTATAGCCCCAACTTGCGAGAAACAACTTAACTGATGCTAAATTAGCCTGTTTTTGCACTGAGAGTAAGGTTTTTAGCCGATCCTCCACAAACCATAGAGACACTGTATCATCTGTGGGTAATAAATTTGTCAGTGTTTCTGTTTTCGGTTGCTGACATTCTTTTCCGATGATCTGATCTGGGGGAATTTTAACGCCCTGTTGTTCTAGTAATGTATAAGTAAACCGTCCTTCTTTAGTGGTAATGATGTAAACTTGAGGCTTGGATGAAGCTAATATATGCTGTAATTGAGGAATAATGCCAGAATAGAATTGATGATGGGCTAGCCAGTCTTGGACATTGCTTTGAATCCAGCGATCGCGCTTTTCATCCAATAACTGCATTAAAGTTTGCTGGCTTAAATTCTCTTTTTCCAGTAAGTTGGGAACGAGAGATGACCAATTCTGCAAAATTTCCTTATCAGCGATTCCTAAGACTAAAGCCCTTAGTAATAGAGGCATTTCCCATCCTGTTTCAATAATAGAACGTAACTCATAGAAGCAAGAAGCCAACTTTTCCACTTCTAAATCAGAGTCATTCCAAATTTCTTGGTAAACACGGCGACTGCTTTCGAGATATTCGGCACGCCCATCACATAATACGCCATCAAAGTCTAAGGCGAGAATATCAGGTGCTATGGAACTAGACACAAAGATTAACCTTTAGCTGAGTATTATTTTTTCATTTTACTTAAAAACTGGGGTGCTAGGATTCGAACCTAGGAATGGCGAGACCAAAACCCGCTGCCTTACCGCTTGGCTACACCCCAATGGGCTGGCTGT
This sequence comes from Euhalothece natronophila Z-M001, assembly GCF_007904085.1. Lineage (GTDB taxonomy): Bacteria > Cyanobacteriota > Cyanobacteriia > Cyanobacteriales > Rubidibacteraceae > Halothece > Halothece natronophila. Next base: position 2,806,998 of record NZ_CP042326.1, on the reverse strand, counting down.
CGTTCAACCTTTATTAATATAGCAAGGGCATTTTCAGGATGTCAAGGGTTGCTGAGAAAATTTTGCCTTTCTATGAAAAAAAGGAGAAACTAATGTCCCTCCTAATTTACACTTGCTATTATTTTAGGGAAGCGGGCCTGGGAGGATTCGAACCCCCGACACCGTGGTCCGTAGCCACGTGCTCTAGTCCACTGAGCTACAAGCCCAAGCGTTTGCTTGCCAACAGTTTATAAATATAACACAGACTTTACCAATGACACAAGAGGAAAATTTAACGCATCTTAATTCTGCTGGAGAAGCCCGTATGGTGGATGTTTCCGAGAAAGCGGTTAGTAAACGAAGCGCGATCGCGCAGGGGGAAATTAAAATGCGACGGGAAACACTAGAAACCATTGAAGCAGGAAACGCACCCAAAGGCGATGTTTTAGCCACAGCCCGTTTAGCTGGAATTATGGCAGCCAAACAAACCTCCCAGTTAATTCCACTTTGTCACAGCTTACCGCTACAAAATGTCCAAGTAGAGTTAATGGCTGATTATGAGTTACCCGGTTATCAAATTCGGGCGACAACCACAACCACTGCACAAACCGGGGTAGAAATGGAAAGTTTAACAGCGGTTTCGGTGGCGGCTTTAACCCTTTATGATATGGCGAAGGCGTTGGAAAAAACCATGATCATTCAGTCAATTCGGTTAATCGAGAAGACAAAATAGATCTAAAGGTAAATGACCATAAGTTCCCGCAACCAGATCATCTTCAGCTTGACAAGATACTAAAACTCCACGGTAGTCGCCAGTATAGTTATCTTGATAGAATCCCATCTGCTTCGTGCTAAATTTTATATACACAGGATGGTCAAGTAGCTGAGTTTGGTCAAAGTTCACTTGCTCGATATCATAACCAAAAGCTGTCAGATAACTTTTTACTGCATTAATCGCTTGTTGAGTATTATCAGCGCAAATGCCTAAATTTTCCCATTCTGATTCTTTGACGATAGTTTGAAGAGCAGTTTTTAACTGTTCTTTTTCTTCCTCAGTATCAACGGTTTTCTGTTCAATACAGCTAAACTGATCTAATTGCTTTCTTGCCTGCTTTAAGTCCATCATGAACTTATAATGAATGTGTTTGGATTAAATTTTAGGAGAAAAAGGCAACTAATAGCAAGGATGCTAATTAGCCTAGCACATGATCACAATAAGAGAGAAAACTGCTAAGAGCAAAATCATTGAATTATGACAAAACGAAAACAACCGCGTCGCGTGGCAAGAGAATTAGCTTTGTTAAGTCAAGGTCAAATGGGAAAAGACCCTGATAAAATCTCCCAGCAGGAATTACATAATATTGTGCTAGCAGCAGTGCGAAGCCTGACTTCTGAAGTGGAAGAAACGATTGAAAATGCTAGTCAAGAGTTAACCCGAGGGCGCGATCGCTTACTGAATAGTGAAACGCGGGCGACAACTATCAATAGTGCCAAAACCATGGTTTCTGATGCGGTAGAACTTACCCAAACTGCCATTAATCGTTTAGGTTATGCCATTGAGTTACCCGAGTTTCTCTATATTGCTAGTCAAGAGGAAGTTCGGAATTATACGATACAGTTGTTAACGACGATTGTAGAAAAGCGGGAACACATTGATCATCTGATTCGCTCTTCTCTTGTCGATTGGAATTTTGATCGGCTTCCTCGGGTCGATCGCGCTTTATTACGCATTGCTGTAGCGGAAATGGTCTTTTTAGAAGCACCTGTGCAAATTGCAATTAATGAAGCAGTGGAGTTAGGAAAACGCTATTCTGATGAAGAAGGATATCGTTTTATTAATGGGGTTCTCCGTCGCGTCAGTAAACAAATCACAATGAAAGACAATCAGGGGACAGAAAAAACAATCACGAATAACGAGTAACGATTATGGTTTTTAATTGGTTTCGTCGTCAATTTAACGATCAACAAGAAAAAAAAGAAGAACAAAAGTCTCAGTCTAGTGCTTCTCCAGAAGAAGTAGAAGCGACAGAAGAGGAGGAGACAACCGCCAGTGAACCCACTCCTGTAGAAGCGACAAAAGAGGAGGAGACAACCGCCAATGAACCCACTCCTGTAGAAGCGACAGAAGAGGAGGAGACAACCACCAGTGAACCCACTCCTACGGGAACTCCTGCCTGGCTACAACAGTCTGGAGGACTAGAAAAACTCAAAGAAAGCGCGATCGATGATACTCCAGAACCCGAACCTGTTACTGAAACCCCAACCAGTGAAGAAACAGTTACAACTCAGGATGAGGAAACTACTTGGTCGGCGCAAGTTTTAGCCAATCAGGGGCGAACTCCTGAGGAGATTTCTGAGGAAGAAATTAGTTGGCTTAAACAGTTACGGAGAGGCTTAGGTAAAACCCGTCGCAACTTCTTAAATCAGTTAAAAGCAACGGTGGGAAAAGGGCCCCTCAATGAAGAAGCAGTAATGGAAATTGAGGCGTTATTACTGCAAGCAGATGTGGGGATTGAAGCTACTGATTATATTGTTGAAACCTTACAGGCGAAAATGCGAGAAGAGGCGTTACCGCTAGAAAGCGCGATCGCGTATCTTAAAGAAATTGTTCGTGAAATTTTGGAACGCCCATTTCAAGAGAAAAACACGCCTATAACTTTTGCCCCCGAACAAGACAAACTCAATATTTGGCTAATTACAGGTGTCAATGGGGCAGGGAAAACCACTACAATAGGGAAATTAGCTCATCTTGGTCAAAAATCTGATTATACTTGTCTAATTGCTGCTGCCGATACTTTCCGCGCTGCTGCTGTAGAACAAGTAAAAGCCTGGGGCGATCGCGCCAATACAGAAGTGGTTGCCAATCCTGGGAAAAACACTGATCCAGCGGCAGTAGTCTATGATGCGATTAGTAAGGCTCAAAGTAAAGGAACAGAACTCCTTTTAGTCGATACTGCTGGGCGACTTCAAAATAAGAAAAATTTGATGGAAGAATTAGGAAAAATTCGCAAGGTCATTGATAAAAAAGCCCCAGATGCCAACATTGAATCGCTACTTGTCATTGATGCTAGTTTAGGACAAAATGGACTGCGACAAGCAGAAGCCTTTACTGAAGTGGCTCGTCTCAGTGGTGTTGTTTTAACCAAACTTGATGGAAGTTCTAAAGGTGGGGTTGCCCTGGCTATTTCCAAGCAACTCAACCTTCCCATACGCTTTATTGGCGCAGGAGAGGGAATTGAGGACTTACGACCCTTTTCTAGTTATGAGTTTGCTGAAGCGTTATTAAGTGAGTAGAAAGCATCAAGGACAAACAAAAACACCCAAATATTGGAAAAAAATTCCTAAAAAAATATAACAAAGTGTCACTAGAGTGCGGGAAATTACCGAAAGATCAATTATACTAGAAATAGAAACTCACCCTAGGATGTAATTGTTATTCATTCTTATAAGAGAGTATAACTGCAAATTATTTAATTAAGTTTAAATTAGAAGTCAATTTATTTTTAAATATGAATTTTATTCATAAATGTTTGCGATATTCCCAATTTTTGATCGTTGCCTTAATGATGTTTGCGGTGGCTATTTTGCCGAGGCTTCCTTTAGGGGCAGAAAATAATAAGGAAACTCAAGGGAGTGAAGCAAACTTTAGGGATTTAGAAACGGGAATTTATTTATACGGGCAATCAAGTAAGCCTTATGAAATTGGCAAAGAGTATATTTTGTTTGAAGTAACTGAGGAAAAATTGATTGGGGTTTTATATATGCCCCATTCTTCCTTTAGTTGCTTTGAGGGAAAAACTACCGAGAATCAACTAGAAATGCTTGTGGATCACCCTTATGAAGATAGTTTTCATGATTACGCGATCGCGCTAGAAGAAACCTCTCCGGTAGCAAGTCGTAGTGAACAAGTAAAAGCGCCTTTACAACTAAAAGGATATGTTCCTGTGGAAGAAATTAATAGTAATGATCGACGAATGCTAGCAACGTGCCAAGAAAAATTCTAGAAACTAAACCCGCAACATGGGAAAATAAGGGCAAGTGTCAAAGAAAATTAAGTTATGTTGAAATCAACCCTTGCTTTAATTGTTGTAGGATTAAGCGTTATTCTGTTTGGTTGTAGTGGCCCCACTACTGGCTTACAGAGTTATACCAATGGCAAACAGGGATACGAGTTTCTTTACCCTAACGGCTGGCAACAAGTACAAGTTGATAATAATACCGCTGGGGTTGATGTTGTATTCCGAGATTTAGTAGAACAAAGTGAAAATGTTAGTGTTGTCATTAATGAAGTAGCAGAGGGCAGAACCCTCTCTGATTTAGGAACCCCATTGGAAGTAGGACAGCGACTAAAAAATACCCTCGCTCCCCCTAATTCTGAGCGTCAGGGTGAATTAATCCGTGCCGGCGAATTAGAGAAAGAAGGACAAACCTACTACATTTTAGAATACGAAGTCACATTCCCTGACCAACGAAAACGTCATAATATGGCAAGTGTAGCTGTGAGTCGCGGTAAACTCTTTACTCTAAATATTTCGACTCCTCAATCACGGTGGGAGAGTCTATCTGATCGGTTTACCAACATGGCTAACTCCTTTGAAGTCTATTAAACATTGAATCATGTCTTTGGTTCTCGCCTCCGCTTCTCCTGCTCGTTTACAACTCTTACAACGGGCGGGGATTAATCCAATTGTCTGTAAAAGTGGGTTTGATGAATCACAAGTGCAAGAGGATGATCCGACGGTATTAGTGAAAGAACTAGCTTTTTGTAAAGCTAAAGCTGTAGCTGAACAATATCCAGAACATCTTATCTTGGGTTGTGATTCTGTGCTGGCTTTTGCTGGAGAAATTTATGGTAAACCAGAAAACGAAACCCTCGCGATCGCGCAATGGCAAAAAATGCGCGGTAAAAAAGGGGAACTTTATACTGGACACGCCCTAATTAATCTCAGCCACAACCAGCAGCTGATTCGGTATCGGGTTACTGATGTTTACTTTTCTAATATCAGCGATCGCGCCATCACTGATTATGTTGCCACAGGAGAGCCTTTATGTTGTGCAGGCGGATTTGCCCTTGAAGGACGAGGCGGACTCTTTGTTGACAAAATAGAAGGGTGTTACAGCAATGTGATTGGGTTAAGTTTGCCGTTATTTCGTGAAATGCTCGCAGACTTAGATTGTTCACACTTAATCAGTTCTGGGTATTGATGAACTTACTTAGCAAACACTTCCCAAGTAAATCTGGAACAGAAGAAAAAGAAAAGCCCAAATGGTATCTAAAAAACTTGACAAGGTAGTTCTTTTTTGTTTATATCTTGAGTCGAATGGGAAAGCTGATTGAATAGTACCCTTAGCTAACGGCAAAAGCGAAGATTACTTCGTTAAGATCGTGCTTGGCTTCTCGTTGATAGGTAATCATCACCTTTTAGGTAAATTTCTACTAACAAGAGAGTGCTAGATCAGTCAGTGATGAATCAATATATTAATTTTAATTCAACCTAATCCCCTGTTGGGTGTGGTGTCTGAGGAAGTTTAATGAGTTGCTCTAATTTAATTGACTTTAAAGGTAAGCCTTTTCATTTTATCGGTATTGGTGGTATTGGGATGTCAGCACTCGCCTATATTTTGGCGAAACAGCAACTCCCAGTAACAGGTTCAGATGTCGGCTCTAGCCATATCACAGAACGTTTAGAGGGCTTAGGAGTCCCGATTTTTTACTCTCAAGAAGCTCAAAACTTAGAAAATTTACCCTCTTCTAGTAGTCCCATTAATTCCCTTCCCCAAGTGATCTGTTCAACAGCTATTCGCTCCGAGAATCAAGAATATCAAGCTGCGGTAGCAAAGGGATGCCCAATTTTTCATCGCTCTGATGTGTTAGCCGGTTTAGTGGCAAACTATGAAAGTGTTGCTGTAGCAGGAACTCATGGTAAAACAACCACCAGTAGCTTATTAGGATATGTGCTACTCGAAAGTGGTCTTGATCCAACGGTAGTGGTGGGAGGGGAAGTAGAAGCCTGGAAAGGCAATGCTCGCGCTGGTGACAGTTCTTATTTAGTCGCTGAGGCAGATGAATCTGATGGGACACTCATTAAATTAAATCCATCTATTGGGATCGTAACTAATATTGAATTAGATCACCCAGACCATTATCAAAGTTTAGATGCAGTGGTGGAGATTTTTCAAGCCTTTGCCCAAAAAGCTGGAATATTAGTTGGGTGTATTGATTGTAAAACGGTTCAGACAAGCCTAAAACCAGAAATTACTTATAGCCTTGATGATAGCAAGAAAGCTGATTATACAGTTAGCGATGTTAACTATCATGGCAAGGGAACAAGTGCTACAGTTTGGGAGCGAGGACAGCCTCTTGGTCAGATCAACTCAACACTATTAGGCTCTCATAATTTAAGTAATATTCTCGCAGTGATTGCTGTGGCGCGTCATTTAGGGTTAGAGTTTAAGGTAATTGCTAACGCGATCGCGCAATTTTCTGGGGCAAAACGGCGATTTGAAGTTTACGGCGAAGAAAATGGCATTCTCTTTGTAGATGACTATGCCCATCATCCCAGTGAGCTTCGTTCTACTCTGGCTGGGGCAAAATTGCGCCTTGAGAGTCCAAATTTTCAGCGTTTGGTGGCGATTTTTCAACCCCATCGCTATAGTCGCACAGAAGCCTTTTTAGCTGAGTTTGCCACCGCTTTTGAACAAGCCGATGTTGTGGTGGTTACTGATATTTATAGCGCTGGTGAGACTTCTAATGGTCTAACAGGGGAAACTCTTGCCCAAAAAATTGCTCAACATCACCCAGAAGTTATCTATCATCAAGATGTAGGGACAATTCCTAAACATCTTGAAAACTTATTATCCAGCGGCGATATTGCCCTTTTCCTTGGGGCTGGCAATCTTAATCAAATGATTCCTCAAACTATGGCAAAGTTAGCAACAACAAAAGTAGCATGACTCTCTATCTTCCTGAAACTAACTGCTGTCTCCAGTCCAATGTTTCCTTAGCCTCTCATACCTCTTTACGAGTAGGTGGAAGAGCGCAATGGTACGTTGAACCAAAAACAACCGAACAGTTACAAGATAGCTTACAGTGGGCAAAGCAGGAACAGTTAGCTGTGACCTTTTTAGGGGGCGGTTCTAACTTACTAATCAGCGATCGCGGTTTATCTGGGCTCGTCATTAGTGCCCGTCATTTTCGCAATTTAGAAATTAATGAAGAAACTGCTCAAATTACTGCTTCTGCAGGAACCCCCTTAGCAACTGTAGCTTGGAAAGCAGCAAAGCGAGGTTGGAGTGGATTAGAGTGGGCAGTGGGGATTCCGGGAACAGTAGGGGGTTCGGTGGTGATGAACGCTGGTGCTCATGGGGCTTCTATGGAAAATGCTTTAGTCAAGGTGGTTCTTGCCACTCCTAACGGCACCTTAGAAGAGGTTTCCCCAGACAGCTTAAACTTTTGCTATCGAACTTCCGATTTACAACACTCTCCCCGTTGGGTGATGGGGGGAACTTTTCAACTCCATCCCGGCTATTCCCGAGAGGAAATTTTACAGCAAACCCGTGCTAACCTCAATCAACGGCGAACTACTCAGCCCTATGATAAACCTAGTTGTGGCAGTGTGTTTCGTAATCCTCAAGAAAAAGCAGCCGCTTGGCTAATTGAACAAGCCGGATTAAAAGGCTTTCAAGTAGGAGATGCCCAAGTTGCCCATCGTCACGCCAATTTTATCCTTAATCAAGGACAAGCGACAGCTCAAGACATTTACAATGTAATTCAGCACGTCCAAGAAAAAGTGGAACAAAGATGGTCAATTTTGTTGCACCCAGAAGTTAAACTATTGGGTGAGTTTTAAACTTTAGTGATCAAAAAAAGGAATTATTAATTATGGCAGAAGAAAAAGAAGGAAAAGGGTTCGGTTTTGGCTTAGGCAAAATGAAGGAGCTTAAAGAAGCCTTTGCTAAAGCCCAACAAGTTCAACAAGGGGCACAAGAACTCCAGCAAGAGTTGGAAGAAATGGACATTGAGGGGCAAAGTAGTGATGGTACCGTGAAAGTAATTATGAGCGGTAATCAAGAGCCTCGCAATGTAGAAATTTCTCCTGAAGCTGCACAAAAAGATGCTGCGGAACTTTCTGAACTTGTCACAGAAGCAGTTAAAGATGCCTATAATAAGTCAACTGCAACCATGCGCGAGAAAATGGAGGCTTTAACCAGCGGACTGCAATTACCGGGGATGTAGTTTCTAATCAGGTGAGGGGGATCTGGGGAAAATTAGCAGTAGATGTATCAAAAATGACTAATGACCCAGAATTATGGTGTATCCATTTTATATCGTAGATGTTTTTGCCGTTGAGAAATATACTGGCAATCAGCTGGCTGTTTTTTCTGATGCTAGAGAAATGACAGCTAGTCAAATGCAAGACTTTGCCAAGGAAATTAACTTTTCCGAAACTACATTTATTAATCCTGAGCCAGATCGAGATCAAGCCTATAAGGTTCGTATTTTTACTCCTAATCAAGAACTTCCTTTTGCAGGACATCCTACATTAGGAACTGCTTTTATTATTCGTGAATTTTTGCAAGCAAAAACAGCGGAAAATCAGGCAATTACACTAAGTTTAAATGTTGGGAAAATTCCAGTACGATGCGAAGTTAGCGCTGAAGACGACCCCATTTTTTGGATGTTACAAAATCAACCTGAATTTGGGGAAAGAGTTTCAGCAGAGACAGTTGCTTCGGTTTTAAATATTACTCCAGAAGAAATTAATCCTAATTTACCGATTCAGGAAGTATCAACTGGTATTTATTTTTTAGTGGTTCCTATTAATAGTTTAGAAACTCTCAAAAAAATTAAAGTTAATTTAGAAGCCTATTATCAATTAATTGCTTCCCTACAAGCAAAAAGTATTCTGGTTTTCTGCCCAGAAACTTATTCGGAAGAGAATGATCTGTGTGTGCGAGTTTTTGCAGATTATTTAGGGATTCCTGAAGATCCAGCTACAGGAAGTGCTAACGGGTGTTTAGCTGCTTATTTAGTCTCAAATCAAAGTTTTCTTAATCAAAAAGGAAATTTAACTGTCAAAGTAGAACAAGGCTATGAAATTAATCGCCCTTCCCGATTATTCTTAAAAGCAAATCCCAGTCAAATTGAAATTGGTGGAAAAGTTAAATTAATCGCTCAAGGGTCTTTTTTGAATTCTTAATTAATCCAGTTTCTCGTCCCAAAATGGGTACAAGATTCGGCGGCAATTTTCGCGGCGTTACTAAGAGCAGCGGTAAATTCTTGTTGTAGAATATAGTGGCAAAATGCACCATGAAAAATATCTCCCGCCCCCAGAGTATCTTTAGCCGTAATCTGAGGAACGGCGATTTCTCCTTGGGTTTCAGGAGTTTGATATAAAATCGGCTTTTCTCCTTGAGTAATAGCAATATAGGGGATGCCAGTCTCTTTTAAGTATTGAAAAACTTCCGTTTGAGTATTACAGTTTGGCGGATAAAAATTAGCCGAACAAATGGCATATTGAGTAACGGGTAAAATGCTTTCCCACCCCTCTTTCCAGCTTCCTCCATCAATAATAATGGGAATATTTTTAGCATGGGCTTGTTGCGCGATCGCGCTTCCTACTGCCATTTGATGCCCATCAATTAAAACTAGATCAACATGACTTAAAGCATCATCAGGAATCTGATTAATCTCCGCCTGACAGCGAGTAGCATTTAAAGAAATAACCGCGCGATCGGCATGATTTTGCGTAACAATAATAGAAGAGGTGGGGGGACTATTTGCCCATGAGGGTTGTAAATCTCGATGCTCAATTTGATAATTCTCTAAATCAGTGCGAATTAAATTGGTAATCGGATGTTTGCCCAACACTGATAACAACCGCGCCTGATTGCCCAACACACTAAAAGTAACACTGGCATTAGTTGCCGGACCCCCTGCAGAAATTGTACTATCAATAGCCCTCAGCTTTTCATTGGGATGCGGAAAATAGGGGGCAAGATAAATTAAATCTAGGGTAGTAATTCCAACAAATAAACCACATTTAGACATAATCTGCGATTGTATTCAAACTTGCTTCCATTACTGCCTTAGTTTGACCAGAAACCGAAAATAATAACGCCTCGCGATAAACCCGTTGTGCAGGATGACTTTGAGCATTTGCCGCCCCACTAGAGGAAATCACCGCAGCATGGGCGCAACGTTGGGCTAAATGAATCGCTTTTACTCGTAAACTCAGACGATATTGAAAAGAAGTTTCTGTGGGGGGAAGCGCGGCAAACATAGCTTCTGAGAGAGACTGATGCTTTTGTGCTAAGGTTTGATGACTTTCTTCTAGAAAAGGTAACTCCTTTTTCCCCGCATTATTTTCTAGAATATCTAACCCCGCTCGCGCACATCCTAAAGCATAAAAACCATGGTGTAAGACATTTTTCTTGTCACTATCATGAATGGCGTTTGCAGGCTTAATAAATAGCACTTCCTCCTCACTTAAAAACCAATTCTCTACGGTTGCGGCTACGGTATTGGTAGCATTCATGACAGATAACTGCATCGGGGAGGAAAATTCCAGGTTTCCCCCTTCTGGTTGAGGAGTCGGGATCAAGGGAACTACCCCATAAAGGGCTTTTCCATCTGGTAAAGTTGCCCCAATAATAAAATACTGGAAATAGCCATAACCGGTAATCCAAGGTACTTTCCCCGCAAGTTGATACCCTCCTTCTACTGGTATTGCTGTTAGAGGGGGATTATGAGTGCGTCGCAATTGCGAAAAACCCACCCCCATCAAGGTTTCTCCCTTTGCCATAGCAGGAAGATAACGCTCTTTTAAAACTTGATTCTCACTGTTAGCAAGTAGAGAGGCAGCACTTTGATGTTGGGTTTGTAGAAAGGCAAATGCTCCCGAGTAACGAGGAATTAAGGCTTGCACTTGCCGAAACGTTAATAAACTTGCTTCTAAGCCTCCATACACTTTGGGAACTCGTAAGCCCAAAAACTGAAATTGATTCAATTGGGATAAGGCTCTTTGTAACGCAATTGTATCAGTATCAAGGCGGTTTGCTTTTGGGGCAATATCTGTTTCTAAGAACGCTTGTAAGGAAGAAGTAACAGCAGTTTCAGCTTGATTTTCTGGGGAGGACAATTTCATAAAATTGCTTAATGGGAACTGCCAAAATTGTAACAGTTCTTGACAAAACTACTAAAACCCACGCCCTAGGCGTGATAGCATTCCAATAAATGTCATCATTTTAGAAAAAAAAACTGACTATGAATGAATTACTCTCTGGACAAACTCCTATATTTGGCGGAAGCACCGGCGGCTTATTAACTGCTGCCGACACCGAAGAAAAATACGGCATCACTTGGACTAGTGATAAAGAACAAGCGTTTGAAATGCCCACAGGTGGGGCTGCTATTATGCGCGAAGGGGAAAATGTCTTCTATTTTGCCCGTAAAGAACAGTGCCTCGCTTTGGGAACGCAATTACGAACCAAATTTAAGCCTAAAATCGAGGATTTCAAAATTTATCGCATTTATCCCAATGGGGAATTAGAATATCTCCATCCTAAAGACGGAGTATTCCCTGAAAATGTCAATGAAGGTCGTCCTTACGTGGGCAAAATCGATCGCAAAATCGGTAAAAATCCTGATCCTGCGACCGTGAAATTCTCTGGAAAAGAACCTTACGAAGTTTAATTTACAAAAAATCTCTTTTTAACCACAGCTTCCCCACTTTTGTGGGGAGTTTTTTTTCATGAACAATCAAGAGAACTCAATCGCTAATTATGCCCTTCTATCAGGAAGATAAACAACTGCAAGGGATTGTCTTGGAAATCTTAAAGCAGGTTTGGCAACAGTTTCCAGAATTGGAGAAGAATCAAATTGCCTTAACTTGGTTAATCTATGACACGCCGCTACGAGGGGCAAGTTATCGAGGAAATCACTTATGTTATCCGGCGAGTTTGGTAAAACTATTTTATTTAGTGGCAGTATTAGAGTGGTTGAAACGAGGGCTTGTCGCCAAATCTTCCGAGCTAGATCGGGCCATTTCTGATATGATTATTGACTCTAGTAATGATGCCACAAGTTTAGTCGTGGATAGCTTAACAGGAACTACCAGTGGGCCAGAATTATCACGTAATGCTTTTCTCACTTGGCAATCGCAACGAAACTTAGTGAATCGCTATTTCCAATCGCTACGTTGGCAAGAGTTAGAAGGGATTAATGTCAATCAAAAAACTTGGGGAGATGGCCCTTATGGGCGAGAAAGGGCGTTTGTGGGAGAATTTTTAGAAAATCGTAATCAACTGACGACTAAAGCTGTGGCAAGGCTATTTCATGAAATTATTAGCGATAAGGCAGTTTCTGTTGAGGCTTCTCACTATATGAAAGGATTACTAGCGCGATCGCTGCCTCCTCCTTCTTTAAGCGACATTGGAGAAGAAAATCAAATTACAGGCTTTTTAGGAGAGGTTCTTCCCAAAGAGGCTACTTTATACTCAAAAGCAGGGTGGATGAGTCAAGTGCGACATGATAGCGCTTATATTAAACTTCCCAACTGTCCCCCTTATCTGCTAGTTGTCTTTACAGAACGTCCCACTTCTTCCCCAAATCGGGCGTTATTACCGTTTATCTCTCAGCAATTTTTAGAAGCCATGAGAAACCAGTAATCAAAAAATCCCCTTCCAAACAAAGGAAGAGGATCTCAAAATTGGATTAGTGGCGAGCTAACTAGGGTTTATGGAACTTGAGAATTCCCCAAGCCATATAACCACTCTTACCTGCATTAATCCAGTGGTTTAAGCCCACTTTCATCCGATCTAAATATTCCTTAGAACATTCAGGCTGCAGTTGGTCATAATGAGCTTCCAACTCTTGTAAGACACGGCTGTAGTGGTTAACTAGCTGGTGAGTTTGCTCATCAAACTCTACAAATTCCCAGCCCATTTCTTCTGCTACTTGGCGATAGAAACTGACTGACCCTAAGCTATCAAGGTGAATCCGCTCTAAAACTGGCTCTAACACCCCTTCAGGGCAATTATCCGTCTGCATGGGATCAGTGAAAACAAAATCTCCACCAGACTTAAGAACGCGATCAGCTTCTTCGATGACCTTACGACGGTTGCCACTGTGGAGAATCGAATCCTGTGACCACAGAACGTCATAACTATTATTTTCAAAGGGCAACTCTTCAAAACTGCCATCAAAGACCCGAATTTTATCTGCTAGTCCTTGTTCTTTGTTTTTCTGGCGATTGCGCTCGTTTTGTACCAAACTGATATTAATGCAATCAACCACAAAGCCATGATGCTTTGCCATATAACGAGCGGAGCCACCATAACCTGCCCCAAGATCAAGTACCTTAGTGCCTGCGGGCCAATTACTAATTTTACTGCAAATGCGGGCAACAGTACGGACACTGGCATCATAAATTGGTTCATCAGGGGTATTATACATCCCGATGTGGAGGTCTTCTCCTCCCCAAATGCGATAGTAGAAGCCGTCGGCACTATTGCTATCGTAATAGTCTTGTGCTTGTTGAGCGACTGCGTCTGCTTTAGTCATGAAATATTAACCTCGTAAACGTTCTTCAGTTGCAATGATTTGACTCAGGAAGTTTTCCTTAATCTTCATGAAATTCTTTTTTCGCAACGTGAATAAAGAAGTCAGGATCATCTTGATGATAGGTTTCTTGGAAGTCTCCATAAGTGGTTACCTCTTGGAAACCGACTTCGTGTAAGAGACGACGAACATAGTCTTTCCGTAAGGGGAACATATTCAGGTGATAGACTGATTCATCTGGGAATTGATAACGGAAACGAGCTAACCCGTCATCAACATGCTCAGGTTCAGCTTGCACATTGTCCCCACAATAGTAGTAGGTGTGCTTGGTTTTGAAGCCTTCATCTAAGATGAGGTCATAGTTGCGTTGGTCTAAAATCAAAATTCCGTCATGTTTTAAAGCCGCATAAAATTCAGCGAGGGTTTTACGACGGTCTTTCTCAGAGAAAAGATGAGTAAAGGAGTTTCCTAAACAAACAATGGCATCAAATCTTTCTTGAACATCGCGAGTTAGCCAACGCCAGTCAGCATGGACAGTGCGTAAAATTTGCTCTTTACGAGTGGCGTTTTCAAAAGCCTTAACGAGCATCTCAACGCTACCATCAACACTTGCCACATTAAAACCGGCTTCAATCAAACGGATGGAGTGGAAGCCTGTTCCGGTGGCAGCATCTAGAACACGCTCTGCACCATGTTCTCTGAGGGTTTTAATGAAGAAATCTCCTTCACTACTAGAGCGAGCTTGCCAGTTGATTAGTTCATCCCATTTTTCAACAAATCCTTCTACATATTCGTTTTGATAATGGTCACTATCACGAACTTCAATGGGATTATCACCGTAATCTTGGACTTTTTTTTCTTGAATAGCCATAATTTTTTTCTAGATAGTTTTTGATTCTGTTTAACCAGTTGAGCCTTCATTCCTCAGGAAACTGAAATCCCTTCCACTCCCCTGATCAGTTTTTAGTAGAACATGATTTGGAGAGTTGTTATTGATTTTTTTCCTAAGAAATTTGTGTTTTGTTTCACTCTTGATAAGGTTTTAGGCTCTGTTTTTTGACGACTTGGGAAGATATTGTTTAATTGACATAGCCTCCCCAATGTACAAATGTCATTTTACAATCTAGCTACATTGGTAACTTTTTATATTGAATCGTTTATTGGCGTTTCTGTCTAGGGGTCAAAGAAAAAAAATCAAAATCAATCGGGGGATAAATTAGAAAATGAGAGGAAATTGCCACTGATGGGTTCGGTTTTACCACTACGATTACACCTAACGAAATCGTTATGATTAGGTCTAGTAGCTAAAAATAAGAGAATAAGGGGGGCAAGTGGTGAAAGTTCAGCAGTTGCCAGGATTAAGCCAAATTATTGGGATAAACGAATCTTCTATGACAGAGAAACGCGATCGCTGGAAAGGATGGCGAGAATGGTATGGCGCGATCGCGGCATTGCAGGAGTTAGTAACCCCAATAAAGAAGGGATTAATTTTATCTAGCCCTGCACTTATGGTTGATTTTTCACAAATCAATCCCAATTTGACGACAGTAGCTTTTACCCCAGGCTACTCTCATCAAAACGGCAACACGTTATCAGGGCTAACTCTCACACCCGGAGATCATTCTTCCGCGCAAGTGAAAGAAATCTCTCTCCCTAGTAATAATTCTCATGAGCAGTTCTGCTTGCTTTTTACGCCTGAATTTTCTCTATTAATGGTGCTAACTGTAACCGAAGAAGGAAATTCTTATTTTGATTTTTCCTTTGATCCAGAAGCTACCCAAAAGGCTTGGCTAACACTGCGATCGCGCTTACAGAATCATTATCCTGAAAAACTTGTCACCATTGAGCAACAACGAGAACAGTTCCCAATTTGTTCCCCAGACTACCGTACGGTAACTCAGTTCAGCCGTCAGTTACTCAATCACCTTCCTAGTAACGAAGATTTACGCCAAGAAACCTCAGACATAGAACTGCTACAAGCTCTCACCCATGAAGTTAGAACTCCTCTTACTACCATTAGGATGCTAACGCGATTATTACTGAAACGAAAGGACTTAGAGCCTGAGGTACTAAAACGATTGCGAGTGATCGATCAAGAATGCACTGAACAAATTAACCGCATGGAATTAATTTTCCAAGCAACGGAACTAGAAGGGAAGCAAAAAACAGAATCAAGCGTTAATTTAACCTCAATTCCGTTAAAAGATTTATTTACTCAAAGTATTCCCTACTGGAAAAAACAAGCCAAACGGCGTAATGTTGATTTAGAGGTTCTTCTTCCTGAAAAATTACCCACAGTAATTACTAATCCTGAATTATTGACACAGGTTTTAACAGGATTAATGGAAAACTTTACGGGTCGTATTTCCAGCAATGGAAAGTTTCAAGTACACGTAAGAACGGCTGGAAATCAAATTAAACTGCAATTACTCTCTCAAAATCTTCAAGAAAGTTTTAGAAGTAAAAAGCAAGAAAGGTCGATTGGTCAACTATTGACCTTACAACCAGAAACCGGAAATCTTAGCCTTAATCTGGATGTGACGAAAAATCTTTTTCAAGCCTTAGGAGGAAAGCTAACAGTGCGTCAACGAGCAGAAGCAGGAGAGGTTTTAACAGTATTTCTTCCTGTGAGTATTATTAATCATTAAGAGATTTACTACCCAAAATATCTAACATAGTAAATACACTATAAGTCGTGGTTCCATAACTGCTTAAATTGTACTGAAGATAGACTAATCTGCTTTCAAGATTTGGTAAGATTCTTTTTAATAGAATTAGGAGATTAAAAAAATGATGAATATATTGATGCAAGCAGAAGCAGCCACAGAAGCGGGTGGCGGTTTACCTATTTCCTTTACGGCTGTTTATATTATCGGATTTATTGCAGCTGTTACTATTGGTTCAATTGCTTGGTATAACTCAAAACGCCCTGCTGGTTGGGAAGGACAAGAACGTCCTAACTGGGTTCCCGAAGTAAAAAAACAAAATGAGGAAGAATCTGATCAAAATCAGTGATGACTACTCTAACTAGCACATTAATTGATCCCCTTTCCTTCTAAGCTAGGGCTGTTTCATTCTCGGGGTTAAAAATGAAAGTAATCGCGTAAAATCCTTACAGAGTGGGAATCGCGATTATTTTTTCTGATTTTAGCTTTTAGGAAGAAAAAGTTGGAGGAGGATTTTGTCTCCCCATCTCCCCACCTGAGGGGAATTTCAGGAGGATGAAACGACCCTGCTTACATCGAACTGCCGTTAATTCATGTCCTTTAACAGAGTAATGATTAGTGACAAGCAATTCCTTAAGACGACAGTAATCTGTCACCGATGTCAAATAATTTGTCACTGTACAACAAAAACATCAATTATCCAGAAAATAAAGTGGACGTAACTGGACTCGAACCAGTGACCTCTACGATGTCAACGTAGCGCTCTAACCAACTGAGCTATACGTCCTAGCACCTGACAAATATAACATTATCCTTAAAGAAGTGGCAATCATTTCAGAGATTTGTAAAAATTTTAGCATCAGATTTCCCTAAGTTTGATAATATAGGAGGGGTCAACCTAGGCAAGTGTAAGCGTCTTTGACTCAATCGACTACCGAATCCATCCAACTTGATACCCTCACCCAAGAACTGGCTGCAATCCAGCAAACTGGTTCAAAACGAATTGCGATTCTTGGGTCACGTCATGTTCCGATTACTCATCAGCAACTGATTGAAATGATGAGTTATGCCCTTGTATTAGGCGGAAATCGTCTCGTTACCTCAGGGGCAACAGGGACAAATTCTGCTGTGATAAAAGGGGCAATGCGAGGGGATCCCAACCTTTTAACCGTGATTTTGCCCCAAAGTCTCAAACAGCAACCGAAAGAATCCCAAGAGCAACTAGCCCAAGTGATTCATCTCGTAGAAAATGATGAACAAGATGAGCTTTCCTTAGCAGAAGCGAGTGCTCTGTGTAATCGGGAAATTATATCGCGCTGTCAACAGCTGATTTGTTTTGCTTTCCATGATAGCCATACGCTGCTGAAAACCTGCGAGGAAGCAGAAGAAGATCGTAAATTAGTTACCTTATTCTATTTTGATTAAGTGATGGATACTTCAATTTCAGCAGTGTTGGTGTATTCTTTGGTTGCAGGGGCGATCTTGGTCTATGTGCCATTTTTGGCAGTGGGCTGGGGGCGTTTGCAGGTGGGGTATGATTATAAAGCCCCTCGCACTATGTTAGAGAAATTGCCTCCTTTCGCAAAACGAGCGACATGGGCGCATCAAAATGCTTTTGAATCTTTTATTATTTATGCCCCTGCTGCCATTATGGCTTATGTAACTGGGGTTAATTCGCCTTGGGCGTTTTGGGCGGTCATTCTTTATTTGGTGGCGCGATTTTTATATCCAATTTTTTATATTCTTGATATTGCTTCAGCGCGATCTTTAATGTTTGCTTTGGGGTCTTTAAGTATTTGGACATTATACGCTTTAAGCGTCATTGCGGTTAACTCCTAGCAAATTGTTTTTTCAGAGGGAGAAGGAAAGGGGAAGGGTCTCTTTTTTGTAGGGAATTACCTCCTTTCAGATTAAAGCGATTCCAGCTAAAGGGGGCTTGTTCTGCCGCCGCTAACCAGAGAAGGCGTTTTGCCCGAGTCATGGCAACATAAAATAACCGATATTCTTCTGCTGTTTGGAGTTCTCCCGCTTTTTGCCAAGCGGTGGTAGGTTGGGAAAGCTGGATCGGTTCTTGACGATACTGGCTATGAACAATATTGCGAATCTGCGATCGCGCGACTTCTGATAAGGTAAAATCGCCAATAAATTTGCTGGAAATGGGAACGCGCTGTTGTCCGGGAATATTATCTCTGTGCAGGAAGGGAATAAACACATAATCCCAATCTAATCCCTTCGCTTTGTGCATGGTAATAATCGTCACTTGTCCCTTTTTAATATACAGATCATCTTCGCTTTCCTCGATGCCTTGAAATTGTTCGGAGTCAATAATATCTCGTAAGGTTTCAATAATCTGCATTAAAGAACTCCCCCCTGTCGGAATTTCTTGTTTAATACGATCAGCTAACTTTTGACTGGTTGCTAATTCCGACGCACTATAATTAAGCGTTAAGCCAAGAAAGGAAATTAACTGATAAGTGGGCAACTCAATTCGGGCTTGAAGAAGACTGCGACAATAGTAACTCGCCTGTTGCACGGCTTGACTCTGAGGGAAAT
Source organism: Euhalothece natronophila Z-M001 (assembly GCF_007904085.1). Taxonomy (GTDB): domain Bacteria; phylum Cyanobacteriota; class Cyanobacteriia; order Cyanobacteriales; family Rubidibacteraceae; genus Halothece; species Halothece natronophila. Next base: position 2,788,239 of record NZ_CP042326.1, on the reverse strand, counting down.
CTAAGACAGTGGGATACAAGAATTGTTCAGGGGAACTGGCAAGGGCATTAATATCTTGTTTGGGAATTAAATTGCGTTGAGTTAAAACCTCTAGAGCTGCTTTAGTATATTCTGGGGAATGAGGACGATTGAGAAATTGCAGAAGGTTTAAAGTTTCATTGGGGATATAGGAGGAACGTTCCTGTTGGCTAACTTCAAAGACAGCAATATTATGCTCTCGTTGTAGATAATTGAGACTTTGGGCGAGAAAGCTACCTTGACGGTTATTACGCACCAGAATGGCAGCATTGTGTTCAGGATTAGCTTGCAGTAGGTTTTGTAAGCGATTTCCCATCCACTCAACAGTTTGATAAATGTCTTTTGGCGTATAAATTTCTAAACCGTCTCCTGTGGGAGAGGGATTCGCTTCAGGTTGGGGATCATTTTCAGGAACAGGATGGATATTTTGCTCACGAAAGGGGAGTTCCCGAGGATGGCTTTGATTTCCCCAATGGAGAAAAAAGTTTGCTGCATCAATAATAATTTGGCTACTGCGTCCTGCTTGATCCATCTCTGCAAGTAAGTTTTCTTCTTGACAACTGTTACAAAAGTCTCGAAAGTAAAGGGGATCAGCAGGGGTAAAGGTGGAGTTGATGGCTTGATTGGGATCGCCGACACGGACTAAATTCGGGGGAAGATCAGAGTGAGGATGACGGGCGAGAATTTCCAGAAGTTCGGCTTGTAGAGGGGTGGAGTCTTGGGCTTCATCTTCAAAAACCCCATAAACTTGGGATTGTAATTCGGCAGCAATCTCGGGATGTTCTAACACTCGTAAGGCCCCGAGAATCATATCATCATAGTCGATTAAACTGCGCGATCGCGCGATTTCTTGATAGCATTCATATAAGCCTGCGGTAATCCCTAAAATGTTATAAGTATCCTGACTGTCTCGACTTAGTTCCCATAAGGCTTCTACAGATAATCCTGAACTTTTTGCCTCTTGAACCGTTGTGCGAGTCAACTTTGGTAAAATATCCCGACGTAATACCAATTGGCGGCGTAAGCGTTCCGTTTCTTCGCCATCAAAGGACACCCCATAGAGTAAGGTTTGATAATAGTTGGGATAACGACTCATCCATGTTTCTACTGTTTCTCGAATTAAGCGATGATTTTGATTCGGACTGACTAAGGTCGTGGTTTCTGAGTCTAAACCTGACAGTTGCGGGTAACGAGAGGCAATATTGAGGGCTAACCCATGGAGAGTCTGCACTGTAAACCCACGGGATGGATAGCCTAACTGATTTAACTTCTCTTTGATTTTGTTTTTAATACTGCTAGCAGCTGCCCGTGTAAAGGTCACGACAATTAACTGTTGTTTTGGGGTAAGATGATGACGAGCCAGCGCGATCGCCGCTCCAATTGCCATTCCCGTTGACTTTCCAGAACCGGGAACCGCAGAAACGGCTAATTTTCCCCCATTCCAATCTGCTAAGGGTTGTTGTCCGCGGCGTAAACTATTTCTTAAGGCAATTAATTGATCTTCTTCCATTACTTAAATTGTGGATTTTCTCTTCGTAACCAATAACGTAAGACTGGTTAATAACATTCCTAAAATCAAACCAGCCGTATGACCGAAGAAACTAACATTCGGAACTGTAAAATCAAACATTACTTGTAAGGCAATAATCAGAATAACTAAGCGCAATCGTTCTTGAGCAATTGATGATTTTTCTTGTATCCAACCGCGCAATAAAATAATAAACGTTGCCCCCATTAACCCCATAATAGCAGCGGAAGCACCCACTAAAATATCTTCTTCTCGTCCTACCATAATGGCAAACAATGCAAAGAGAGAAATTGCACCCACACCACTTAATAAATAAATTAGGAGATAACGAAGCCATCCCAAATAAAATTCTACATAGGGGCCAAGAATCCATAATCCTAATAAATTACTAACCAAATGGGTATAACCAAAATGAAGAAAATTAGCTGTAAAAACTCGCCAAGGTTCTCCTGAAGCAATCTCTTCTGGAACAGCGGCCCCCAAATGATAAAGAGTTTCCACATTAGCACTTCCCCCTAAAGGGATAGCAACCATAAATATGATGATATTAATTGCCATTATAAAATAAGTAGTATAAGCTTTAGTTGGGGTAATACTAATTGCCCCCTTATAGTTTATTTCTTGTTTAAAATTCTTTTTGATTCTTTCTAAAAGTACAACTGATTCTGCAGTTAAACTATCAATCGCTCTTGCAATGGGTTTATTTAATCTTTGGTTAATACTATTTTCAAGGCTGATATCTTTTTCTGAAATTGATAATAATAAATTACGTCCTTTTTCTTCATCTCCTTGCGCTAAATAAGCTGTGGCTAACCAAAATTTCTGGCGATTTTTAGGGTAAAAGTTTAAGCTGGTTTGGCACAATTTATTAACAGTTCTGACATCCCCTGAAAACGCAAAGACATATAAACGAGCTAAATTAATAGGAATTGAATCTCCTAAATATTCTAATTGTTGTTGATGCGCTTTAATTGTCCAAATTAAGCCATTAATATCGCCCACTTCCCCTAAAGCTTGCAAATAAGTGATGACTAAATTAGAATTTTCCCAAATTATAGAGTCAGGGACTTCTGTTCGTAACCAATGTAAACAGTCTTCCCAACGGGCTTCCATGCGAAATTGAATCGCCTTTGCTGTTAGTTCAAAGTTATAACTAGAATGATTAAAATAGTTTTCTAAACGATATTTTGCGGTATCAGTTTCGCCTTTTTTTGCTAATTCTAGGGCTAATAAAAATTTCGGTTGTTCCCACCAGCCATCCCCCGGATGTAACCAAGATAAAACAGTTGCAATTCGTCTTGCTTTTCGGAAACGTTCTTGATAGACTAAATGGTTAACTTGTCTTAAACCAATAACAGGAATAAGAATAAATAATAACCATAAAATTCCACCAATAATTCCTGCTTGCGAGGGAAAAATGGAATAAACACTTCCCATAACCACTAAAATTAAACTTGCTGTCACTAGCCACCCCCAATTTCGACGGGAAAGCAGCACTCGCAACGCGAGAGAGACACAAGAAATTGTGACTAGCCAAAGCAAGATAATATTAATATCCATGGAATGATTTGTGATTGGGGTGGTTGGGGGTTAAGGCAGGGTCGTTTTATTCTACTGAAATTCCCCTCAAGTGGGAAGATGGGGAGATAGGGAGAGGGGGAGACAAAAGCCCTTTCCAGCTTCGTTTTTGTACTTTTTATCAGACTAAGAAATACTGTAAAGACTACTCGCAGACAAGAAGGTAAGGTCTCAGGACAAATTGCGAGTAGCCTTAAAGAACAAGAACTATACCTTATTAAGGTCAAGTCCTGCTTCATTTGCCATTTTTTGTAACCCCTTCTTCTGGAGGGTTTTAATGGCTTTCGTAGAAAGGGTGAGTTTTACCCAACGGTTTCCTTCTGGCCACCAGACGCGCTTAGTATGTAAGTTAACTTGCTGTAACTTTTTGCTACGGCGGTGGGAGTGAGAAATTGCGAAAGCGTTATTGGCTTTTTTGCCTGTGAGTTGACAACGACGAGTCATAATCTAGTTACCTCAAAAAAAAGAGTCCGTTCTCCATCATACCAAGCTGAAAGATAGAGACATCTCAATTCAATTCAGATTATCATTGTGAACATACGATGATAGTTTTCAATCGATGTGTACTTTGAATGAAATTAATGCAGAACCATGTCTTTTTCTACAACTTCAACGTCTCCCGTTCTTTTAGTGGATGGTTATAACATCATTGGTGCTTGGCCAGATCTCAAATCTCTGCGCGATCGCGATTTAGAAGCTGCCCGTCATCAACTGGTGGAGGTTTTAATCAACTACACAGCCAGTCAGGGTTATGAAGCAAAAGTGGTGTTTGATGCTCATTTACAAGCTACTCCCAAACTCTGTGAAACCCCCACTAAGCATCTGTCTGTTTACTACACCGCTTATGGAGAAACCGCAGATACTTTTATTGAAAAGTTTTGCGCTCATAATTTTCGTCGCGGTAGAATTGCTGGTCAACGTATCATTGTAGCCACCTCAGATCGAGCGCAACAGCTAACGGTTTCTGGATATGGGGCGCAGTGGCGTTCAGCAAAACAGTTAGAAAATGACTTAAGGCTGGCAAGAGGTCAGACTAAACGTCACAGCAAAAATAAACCCCGATCCAACCGAAGATTTAGTAACTCTTCAGGTCAATCGCGCAATCGTCCTCAAGGTCGTTTTTTATTCAATAGTTTAGATGCTAAAGCTCAAGAACAGTTGTCAAAACTGCGTCACGGCTCGTCTTAGCCCGATTTACAAAAAAAATTTCCGATTTTTTCCAAAAATTGTTGACAGTCCTAGAAACGTAAGTTACATTAATAAAGGACTGAAAAACAAGCCCCCATCGTCTAGAGGCCTAGGACACCTCCCTTTCACGGAGGCGACAGGGATTCGAATTCCCTTGGGGGTACTATAAAAAGGAGCTTTGGGTAAAACCAAGGCTCTTTTTTTGATGGGCTACTTTGTGGCAAGTGCTTCGATGAGAGTATTCAACCATTTTCCCTTGTATGGGAGGGTTGTCTCCTGAATCATGGTGACCATTTCTTCCCGTTTAAGATTGATTGCGCTTTCAGTATGATTTTGTTCCTGAAAGGCAATGATGTTGCCATAAACGGCATTAGGAAGGAATATTTGATCAGGGTCTAATTCAAGAGACTGTAAATTAAATATGTTTGTTGTCGCATTCGGGGCATAATCAATGAGAATACTCAAGCCATAACCACAGTTTTTTAGAGTTTCTAGGCACTTCATTGTTCCTTGAAGAAATTTCGGCGACCATCCTTTTCCCCCCTGATAACGACGACTTCCCCCACCATATTCAAACATGATCAGTTTCGGGAGTTGTGAAGTCGGTAGCTGTTTCAGTTGTTCCATGACTACTGTTTCCCATCCTTCGATATCAAGTTTTAAACAAGTCACTTCCTTGGCATTGCTAATGCGTAATAATTCTGTTAAATCAATAGTGGAAACTAATTTCGTTTGTTGAGAGGAAGCGAACCATTCTGATTCTAGGGAATTAAAGTTACGATTAAAAAGATATGCAAATTTTCCTAAATGTAAGGTTTGAGTGCCATTTTTATCTGATAAGCAACATTCTAATAGTTGAATAGAATTACGGTTACAAACTTGCTTTAATTTACGAACTGGGGAAGGTTCAACAGCAATAGTAGAAAACCCTAATTGAGCAAATAACTGACAATAAAAGGCAAAATCTCCTACTCCAATATCAAAGCAAACACCTTGTCTATTAGGATCAATTTCGGGAAGAATCTTTTTTAGCAAATTCTGGCAACAGGCTTCAACACGCATAAGTTTTTATTTTTGCTAGGGCAATAAGAATTACTCTCTATTGTAGTTACTTTGATGCGTGACCGCCAGCTCTTTTTTTTCTTAAATAACTGGATAGAAAAAATATTCCAAGTGGTTAATTACTATCCCCAGATTTATGTTTTTCATTTAATCTTAATTGTTGTAAGAAAAATTCTTCTAGAGATGCTCGGGCTAATTTTAGTTCTAAAATTTCTGCGTCCATTTGCGCGATCGCGCTTAAAAATTTATCTAAATTCCCCCCTGTAATTAATTGACCATGCCAATAACTATCAGCAAAGTCTAAATGAGAAATCCATTTTTCTAACTCTTCAGAATTGCCACCCTTTCCTGCTACTTGATAAGTATCTTTACTCCCTAGTAATTCATCTAATGATCCTGTACAAATAATCTCTCCTTGGGCTAAAATGGCAACGCGATCGCAGATTTGTTCCACATCTCCTAATACATGAGAATTAAAAAAGATTGTCTTACCTTGCTCTTTCAAGGCTAAAATAATTTGACGAATTTGATATCTTCCAATGGGATCTAACCCTGACATTGGTTCATCTAAAAATACCACTTCTGGATTATTAATTAATGCTTGCGCCATGCCAATTCGCTGTAACATTCCTTTAGAATATTGGCGAAGTTGTTTCTTTTTGGCTGTTTTTCGATCAATCCCTACTGTGTCGATGAGTTGGGGAATGCGTTTTTTTTGTTCTGCACGGGAAATATTAAAAAGTCCTGCGGTATATTGAAGAAACTCCCAAGCTGTTAGATAATCATAGAGGTATGGGTTTTCAGGAAGATAACCAATGCGTTGTTTAATAGCGCGATCGCTGATTGGTTTTCCCAATAGCACTGCTCGTCCTGAACTAGCCCGAACAATTCCTAGTAATATTTTTAAGAGAGTCGTTTTCCCTGCCCCATTTGGCCCTAGTAAACCAAAGGTTTCCCCTTCATATACGGTTATAGTACACCCTTTTAGGGATTCTACTTTCTGATTGAGCCAAAAGCCTGTACGATAAACTTTTTTTAAGTCCCAAGTCTGAACAACGCGCGTTTGTTCTTGATCAGTAGCTGTAACGTTAGGTTTAGGCGTAACCGAGTCCATATTTCTTAATTGATGATCAAACTCTTTACGGTCTTATTATTCCCGATTTTGGCAAAATTTTATCTTAAAAATTCTACAATTTAAAAAATATATTCCCAAAGAGACGATTTTTGTCGCTAAAAAGCAGATTAAGACCATTCTGCTTCTAGTTCTTTTTCCTGCTGGATAATTTCCGCTTTTAAGGCTTCCCAATCAAGGTTATCATTTAGGAGCGTTTTTTGAATCATACCTTCTTGAAGATAGAAAATTTGACGGCTAAATTGTTGGGCAATATCAAACTGATGATTAACCATAATAATTGCCATCTCTTGCTGTTTCATAATATCAAGAACTCTACTAGCGGTGGCGATATCTAACGCAGAAGTGGGTTCATCTAATAATAAAATATCTGGTTGCATGACTAACCCTCTTGCTAGGGTAACAAGCTGACGTTGTCCAAGAGATAATTCTAATTCTGATTTTTCGTACCAGCTTTCAGGAATTTGTAATTGTTCACAATAGGTAGTCAACCGATTTTTAATCTCATTTGGGGGAAGTTTCTGTAGTTTTAAGGGATAAGCAAGGGCTTCAGTAACTGTCATTCCTAAAAGTTTCGGTTCTTGTGGAACTAAAACAATGTTTTTACGAAGAGAAATAACAGGAATTTGATCATAAGGAGTATCCCGATAAAACAGTTGTCCTGATGTGGGTTCACTAAGGCGATTAAGTATGCGTAAAAGAGACGTTTTTCCTGATCCTGATGTTCCTAAAATAACAGCGCGATCGCGCTCTTGAATCTTGAAAGAAATATCACTTAATAAATTGGTTAATCCTAACGGATCAGTTAAATTAACTTGATCAGCTTCTAAAATCGTTTCTGAGTTACCTGTCATTACCAAATGGTTTCTAAATTTGCGAAAATTTATCCCTTTCCTCTTGGGTTAACTTCTCCCATCGTTCTTTTTTTATCCAAGAAACATCAGGAGATCGAATTGCGCCATTGGGAAACTTAAATGCGGTGGAAGAATCAAAAACGATTCCTTGCTTTTGCTGACGATTCCAAATGCAAAATTCAGCGATTAACTCGGCATTTTTTTTGCCAGTTTCCCCACCTGTGGGCGACATAATAACTAATTTTCCTTGGGAGGTGCGCTCAAATTTTAAGTCTGGATTCGCTTGACAAACTTTTAAAAACTGTTCATCATCTAGAGTAGTAATTGTGTCTAAATTAATGGTGTAAGTTGTCATTCTGGCATCACCTTAAGGAATTTCTAAGACAATAAATTCTTTTTCTGGGTAATAACTGCGGAATTGAGCGCGATCGGCAAGCACTGCGATAATATTAAGAGAAATATCAGGAGACATTCCTAAATCTTCCCAAGGAACAGATAATTCGAGACAGTCATTAAAGTGAAATTTTGCCCGAGTTCGACAGCCAAACCAGCGATGATTTTCGGCAGCTTCTTCTAACCAAACGGTTTCTTCTACTATATTAATCCCTAAATGGTGATGGTATAAATAATCTAATGGCGGATGTTGAGGAACTCCTTTTAAAGGAATGCGACTATTGAGTAAAGTAATCCCAGGGTAAAACCAAAATAAATGCAATTCTGGCGGTAAATTGGTGCCGGGTTGCCCACCTTTTTTGAAATCAAATCGAAAGTAGAAGTTAAGATGATCTAACCCATACCAGATTCTTTGTACATCACTGTTGGCGTGCATCGCCCCTGTTGTTCCCACATCAATTCGTCCCGCTTTATCCCAGTCTTGTTCATCTGCAATTCCATCAATAAAAGGGTGAATAAAACTCAAGGGAGGATGAGATTTTTTTCTTTGGTGGGACTCAAGCGGCTGCTTTAGTTTTTCAGGAATTGGTAAATTAAGGGCGGTATAAAATTGCGATAAATGTTCTCGAAAGAGTTGATCAAAAATGGCATCTTGGTTAGAAGAATGTCCTTCTCCTAACCACCAAAACCAGTCCGAACCTTCGGCAGCATAAAGGGCTTCCCAGGCTTGAGGATAGTTTTCTTCGGTGGCTTCGGGATAATTGGCTAAAACATTTCTGGCTTCAGCAAGTAAATCCCAAGCGCGATTTTTAATGGGATCGCCAATCCAAGTGTTAAGATTGCCATTAACCCAAGAACCGCTATGGAGTTTTTCTGTGGGTAAAGTAGCTGTTGCTGGAAACTTATCTAGAAATTCAGAGACAGTGACAAGTTCAATTCCTTTATGATCACTGAGACGTTGATAAAGGGCTTCTAAAAAGGGTTTGCCATCTTGATAATACTGTTCCCAACAATTTTCCCCATCTAAAGCAATGGTAACTAACCAAGGATGTTCAATGGGTTCACCAAGACGTTGCGCGATCGCGCTTAAGCGACTAATAAAGTCTTTTGCTGCTGCCTGGGGGGGTAATTTACTATAAGTAAAGCCAATTAAATCTGATAAGCGATGATCACGGAAAACAACGTTTAAATCCCCATTCTCGGTGGGCAGTCGATAAGGACGATATAATAACTCAGGGGCATAAAGGGTTCCCCGTTCATTACGATGGAAAAAATGGTTAAGCGTCCAACCTAAAATCGCTTCATCGGAACAGATCCACTGGAAACCAGCCTTGCTAATATAAGGGAGAATCTCGGGACTAATCGCCTGTTCTGAGGGCCATAATCCTTGGGGAAGTGTCTCGAAATAACTTTGATGAATGGCTTTTGCTTTTTCTAAGTGACGGGGAATATCCTCAGCCCAACTAAACCGATGTTGCGGTAAATTGATGTCAGGAATGGCAACTCTTGCCGCATTGGTATCTGCTAAAAGGGGAAGAATAGGATGAGTATAAGGACTGGTGGTTAATTCTAGTTGTCCTTTCTCTTGTAACTGTTTATGTTTGGGGATAATCTGATTAATAATTTCTTGCTGTTTGGCATAAATCCGTTGGCGATCTTGTAAAGTAAATCCTTTTCCTTTCTCTAAGAAAGCAGCAATTTCAGGATCATCCCAAAAGAGAGGATCAATCCAAGCTAAATTATGCCACGCTAGGAGATCGCTGTAATCTTGATTTTTCCAATGATATAAACACCAAGTTGCCCCATAATCCTTTCTTTGTTGATACAGTTGTCGGTAACGAGGATGAGGATCAATCAGGGTGCGATAGTTGGCATCAAAAAAATGATTAATGATGTATTCTCGCTGATTGCGAGTTAAATGGTTCTCTGGGGTTAAAGTTAACTTAAGATAAGGATCAGAGGCTCTTCCTTGACCATACGCTTCTAATTGGCGAAGGAGGGAGGGAACAAGATTCACCGTCTGATGTAACTGAGGATAACGCTCTAGCAGTAAAATCAGATCAAGATAGTCTTTTGTCCCATGCAAGCGCACCCAAGGAAGATCATAGTTACCTTGGGAAGAAGAATAAATGGGTTGATGCTGATGCCAAACAAAGGCGACGTAGAGAGGATAAGCCATATCAGCCTGATACAAGTAAGGATCAAATGCACAGGCGTTATTAGAAACGTCTGTAGAGGGGGAATACAGCTATCATCACTGCATTCCCGAGTTAGCAGGTTATTTAGTCCACAATAGCAGGTGTTTTTGGCTCGGCTAATGAGACTTGCTTGTCTTGTACTTCCTCTTCTATGAGAGAAGCCTTTTGTAACACTGGCGTATTGGCAATGGAACTGTTAGCAATGGTAAACAGAGGATTGGATAAAATGCCAGCTAAAGAGGTAACAACTAAGGAGAGAACTAAGCCTACTTGCAAAGGACGCATTCCAGGTAGTTTCCAATTGACAGCAGGATAGTTACGAACTGTGTCTGACATTTCGTGAGGTTCTTTCACAACCATCATTTTTACTACGCGGATGTAGTAGTAAATAGAAATGACACTGGCAATCAGTCCGATGATCACTAGTCCCGATAAGCCAGCTTGCCAACCTGCCCAGAATAAGTAAATTTTACCAAAGAATCCAGCAAGGGGAGGAATCCCGCCTAAGGAAAGTAAACAAATGCTTAAGCCCAGGGTTAGAAGGGGATCTTTTTGATAAAGTCCTGCATATTCCGTAATTTGGTCAGTTCCAGTACGGAGGGAGAAGAGAATTAAGCCTGTAAATGCCCCTAAGTTCATAAAGAGATATACCAGTAAATAGAAGATCATGCTGGCATATCCTGCTTCGGTGGCAGCAACCATCCCAATCATCACAAATCCTGCTTGACCAATGGAAGAATAAGCAAGAAGCCGTTTCATGCTGGTTTGGGCAAGGGCGACTGCATTCCCTAAAATCATGCTGAGAATAGCAAGGGCGGTGAAAATTAAACGCCATTGGGGTTCTTCGAAGGGGAAGGTAACCACCAGTAAGCGAATAGCAAGGGCAAATCCTGCAGCTTTTGATCCCACTGATAAGAAGGCAACAACGGGGGTGGGTGATCCTTCATAAACATCAGGAGTCCATTGGTGAAAGGGAACAGCAGAAATTTTAAAGGCAATCCCTGCGATCATAAATACAAGCGCGATCGCGCTAGCAAGTTCTCCTCCTTCTATTTGGGCGATTCCAGACGCAATTTCAGGCAGTCTGGTTTCTCCCCCTGATAACCCATACAGTAAGGATGACCCATAAAGGAAAATGGCGGAACTAGCAGCGCCAATAAGGAGATATTTTAAGGCAGCTTCATTAGAACGAGAGTCACGCTTGGTGTATCCTGTCATTAAGTAAGATGAAATACTCAGGGTTTCTAAAGACAGGAAGATCATCACCAGTTCATTTGCACCACTGAGGAACATTGCCCCCACTGTCGCCGTTAGCATGATGGCGATAAATTCGGATAAAGCACTGCCACTTTGTTCGACATAGCGAATTGACATTAAAATTGTTACCGCCGTGGAAAGGGCAATAATGCTACGAAAAACAATACTGAGATCATCGCCACTGAAGCTACCAAGAAGCGCGATCGGGTTTTCAGGATTCCATTGGAAGTAAAGGGCAACAACAGATAAGAGTAGCCCACCAATGGCAATATAAGGGAGTCCTCGTGAGCGATTACGTCCCACGATTAAATCAGCGATTAAAACGATTAAGAGGGTCGCAATGATAATCCCCTCGGGTAATATTAAACCGACATTGAGTTGATCAGAAAAATTACTTGCAAAGTCCATATAAAGTTACGGATAACAGATGATTAATATAGCGTACCAAGATTCAGGATAACAGCAGATTGATTTTCTCTTATTGATCCTGATAGGGGTTAAACTGTCTTCATTTAACTTAACATTACTTCCCTATTAAAAAATAAATCCTACAATGATTGCTGTAAATGCTTTTACAGGATTTTACTGCGCCAAAATCTAAGTTGGATACTAAGTTTTATTAAGTTTTATTGCCTTTTTCTCAGTTTTCTTTGTATTGTGACTAACAGTGTGGAAAGTTTAGAGCAAAAAATAAGTTTATGTATCCACAATTCACTGTGATCCCCCGTTATCAGTTAGATGACCAACTTCCTTGGCTAGAAGGGGTTGATCCTTTAAGAAACTACTGGATTGCTGTAAACAGCGATCGCGCTTTTACTGTTACTCTTACGGGATTAAAAGCTGATTCTTGGGACGAATTTAAACAATTTATGCGCCGTTTCCGTTCTCTCCAACCGGGAGAATCTATTAAGTTAGGAAACAGCGACGAGGAAATTATCTGTGTCAGTCCCAATTGCTATGCTTATGCTAGTGATGTGGATGATGCCCCTGTGTGGCACTTGTTTGATGAAGAAAGCCTAGATAGTCTCCTCATGACGGCCCATCCCGACTGGCAATGTTCACAAAAAGATTTATTATTAGGTCGTTCACACTTAGAAGCCTCTTGGCAAACGACAGTAGCCGCTTAACGTTGAATTTGGGCAAGTTCTTCCCAAGAAGCAAGTAGTTTAACTGCCACGGCTAAGAGCTTGTCTTGTTCACCATCAATTAAAAATTGCCAAGCGACATTTACTTTAAATAAGGAAGTTTTAACATAACCTTTAACATAAACTTCTGTTTTGCCATCTTCAAGCAATTTTTCATTACCTCTGTTAGGAAATAACTTCATTCCCATTGCTTCAGTTTCTAGATAGTGCGCGATCGCGCGATCGCCAATAACAGGTTCTTCAAAAGGCGGATGTAATTCCCCATTGGAGACAAATAACTCAGCTACTCCCTGAAAATTTTGAGCATTCATCCGTTGAAAATAATGCTCAATCAAGGGCAGGTTTAAACCATCAATAGAAACAGGTTGGGTAAGAGAAGCAGTGGACATAGTCACTCCATAATAAATAACGACATAAAATTAAGAATAGGGCGAACCGTAGCCCGCCCTCATCGCAGCGATTAAGCTAACGTTTTAGGAATTAAGCAAACGCATCAACGCCCATGTCAACAACACAGCGACGGAGAATGGTGATTTGCTGATTGAACTCAAGGTTTTGGATTTTACCAATTACTTGCTTCCCTGTTTTAGAAAGTTGATAACCTGAAGGCATAGGAATGACAGTGCCATCTTCCATCCACTGAGCCAGACGATACCAGAATGCTAATTTAGTATTAGGGCTGAGAATGCCATAGCTACGGGTTGCAGGGGTGTTAACTTTTTCCACTAGGTTACGCATAAACTGTAACTGCTCTTGATGACTCATGGCTTTTACTTGATCCATTAAGCCTTGAGCAAGTTGTAGTCTAGCAGAACCAGGAGCAGCAGGAGTAATGGATTTTCCAGTTTCTAAGTAGATAAACCAGAGTGCTGCTAATTGCTCATCGGTGCTAAGTTTTTTGAACTCTTGAAGAGTTGTTTCTACTGCTCCGACTGAGGTATTGATGAAAGTATTGGTAGTAGCAACCATAATTGAAACTCCTTAATCTTGATTACGAATAATGATTTAACCTTTATTGATTTCCATTATGTAAATTTTTGTTAACACTGACAACCATTTTTCCATAAGAATGCTAAATCTCAACCATAGGGAATAGAGGGGGAAGCCTCCCCCCATCCCCCACCTGAGGGGAATTTCAGGAGAATGAAACCACCCTGCTTTTGGCTAGGGTAGCCAAGGATAATCGCGAAAATTAGGTTTGCGCTTTTCTAGGAAAGCCTGCTTTCCCTCACTTCCTTCCTCAGTCATATAGTAAAGAAGGGTGGCATTCCCGGCTAACTCTTGTAAGCCCATTTGACCATCACAGTCGGCGTTAAAGGCAGCTTTTAGACAACGAATGGCAGTGGGACTTTTATCTAAAATCTCATTAGCCCAATTGACCCCTTCTGTCTCTAACTCTTCTACTGGCACTACCGTATTGACTAGCCCCATATCTAAGGCTTGCTGTGCGCTATATTGACGACAGAGAAACCAAATTTCTCGGGCTTTTTTCTGTCCGACTATACGAGCCAGATAACTTGCCCCAAAGCCCCCATCAAAACTCCCTACTTTCGGTCCAGTTTGCCCAAAAATAGCATTATCAGCAGCAATAGTGAGGTCGCACATTAAATGCAGCACATGACCTCCGCCAATGGCATAACCGGCTACTAAGGCAATGACAACTTTGGGTAGAGAACGAATTGCCCGCTGTAAGTCTAAGACATTCAGGCGCGGTGTTCCATCATCATCAAGATAACCTGCTTTCCCTCTTACACTTTGATCTCCTCCAGAACAAAAAGCATATTTGCCATCCGTATGAGGCCCTGCACCTGTCAATAAAACGACCCCAATATTACGATCTTCCCGAATATGGGCAAAGGCTTCATAAAGTTCAAAAACTGTTTGCGGTCGAAACGCATTTCGTTTGTGAGGACGATTAATCGTCAGTTTGGCAATGCCATCAGCTTTTTCATAGCGGATATCTTCGTAAGTTTTAACAGTTTGCCAGTTTATTTGCATTTCTTAACCTGAATGATTGATGTGATATAGACTATTTTTCCCTCATTTGGGTGTCAAGATAAGGGAATGATCTTTGAGGAAATGTTTGCAATTTTTAATAATACTTAATATGTTCTGATTGGTATTAAAATCTCAACAATATTTTATATTTTTGGCTTCTAAAGTGGCTCGGAAATTGTTATCCTAAGAGAAGAAAGGTTATTATCAAAGTAAGAAAATGGATATTGTCTCTTCTGCGAAACGGAATCCTAGCCGATGGTCAGTTGTGGTTTTTGTAACCCTTTGCTTTTGGTTAAGTGCCAGCACGGTTTTAGATTTTGTAATTATTCCTTCTCTTATGCAAGCAGGAATGATGAGCGAGCCTGGGTTTATTAGTGCAGGTTATTCCATGTTTGGTCTTTTTAACCATATTGAGTTGCTTTGTGCTGGAATCATTTTAAGTGGCTTTTTAATTTTGAAAAGAAATCATCTCCTCCCCCAAGAACAAGAACAATGGGTAATGATTTTTGCAACATTTCTCTTAGTAATTGCACTCACTTGTAACTATTTTTTAACCCCACAACTGAGTGCATTTGGAATTGACTTAAATTGGTTTGAAACGAATACAATTATGTCAGTGGAAATGGTACAGTTTCATTTAAGTTATTGGCTATTAGAATTAATGAAGTTTATCATAGGTGGACTGCTCTTAGTATGGAGTTTTCAAGCCTGGCAACCAGAGAGAACCGATTAATCTGATTCCTCTTCTTCTAGAATTAAGAGTTTGAGTGCAAGAAATGTAAACCCAATCGCAGCAAGGGTCTTTAAGAGACGAGTTGGAAGAAGCTGGGCCACTCCTCCCCCTAAAAGAACCCCAAGAAAACTGGCTGTAAGTAGAGCAACAATAGAACCGAGTAAAACCGCTGTGGGGAACTTGCTATTTCCTCCCAGCGCGATCGCGGCTAGTTGACTTTTATCTCCAATTTCCGCCATAAAAACGGTAACAAAGGTTAATCCTAGTAATTGCCAATCCATACCTAAACTCCTTCAACAACATCACCTAACAACAAAATAGCAATCACTAAAAGTAACGAGGCAACCATCACTTGCAGTTGTCGCTGAGAAACCATTTTTGCCAGCCATTGTCCCAGCAAAACTCCCATTAAACTAGTGGTCATAAGAGCCAGAGCCGCGCCAATGAAAACAACAAAGGGAGCTTGAGATTCTGCACTAATTAAGAGTGTAGCTAATTGCGTTTTATCCCCAATTTCTGCGAGAAAGATAGTAATAAAGGTAGAGATAAAGACGGTGGAGAAGCCTTGCTTAAAGAGACCGGTGGGGGTTGGTGTCGCAGAAGCGCGATCGCTGTGATCAGTCACGGCTAGTTATTAATTCTACAGAAAGTCCTGCTACATTGTATCGTGGTTGATAATTCCACAGGAAGCTATGCAGAACGTTAAAAAAAGCATGAGTTCATTCATGATCAACTAATTCCAAATAGCGAGTCATTTCCTCACTATCCTCCCCATAAAGACTGGCAATATGCTCACAACAGCAATCAATCGCAAATTCATCAAACTCCTCCCGATTTACCCCAAACATCCGCTTAAAATTCTCGGCACTAACGCGACAAAAAGAGGGACGCTGTTCATAGATACCACAAGTTTTGGTTTCCTTTTGATAATGAACACACCAACCATCTTCCCCCACTAAATCATGGTACTGCTTTAACTCCTCCCAAGAGAGATAGTCTTCTAATTCGGGACGCTCGGACGGTTCAAGGTAGCAACAAGCGCCACAGTTTTTCATGCAAGACCAATTTGGCATTGTCAAAAAGAATAATTCTTCTAGTTTTCTCAATCCCTTTTTACCTTAAAAGTGCTAAATTAAGTAGAAAATTACTCACCCATAGCGAGATTTGGGATGTTAACCTTTGCCTTTTACAACAAGAAGCAACAAGGATTTACACTTTTTGAAATTCTTGTTGTCCTTTTTCTGATTGGGATTCTGAGTGCGATTTCTGCTCCTAACTTTTTGGGCTGGTATCGACGAAGCCAGTTAGATTATTCTCTAAGCGAGGTTCGAGGGGCATTACGACAAGCTCAACGAGAAGCCATTCGTCGCAGTGCAATTTGCCAGGTAACGATTAATGCTGAAGCATCCCCTGTAACGGTGACATCTTGTGTTTCAACACGAACTTTACCTGAGCCCGTAACAGTGGGCTTTTCTGGTGGCTCAACAATTACCTTTGGATTTCGAGGCAATACCAATAATAATAATACGATTCACTTTTCTAGTGAGGCAGTAACGCAACAAAAATGCCTAGCAATTTCAATGCCGTTAGGAATTATTAGAGAAGGAATTTATGACAGTAGTGCCAGTCCGCGCTGCCAAAAACTATGAAATCAATGAGACTTAATCAGATTAATTGTTTAGCTTCTAAGAAACAAAATTCAGGGTTTACGCTCACTGAGCTATTAGTTGCAATTGTCATTACAGGAATTTTAGTGGCAGGTTCTAGCATTGGTTTAGATACACTATTGCAGAGAAATGCTAGGAATGAGCGACAAACTTTAAGACGACAAGAGATTAATCGGGCCTTAGATTTTATCGCAGAGGAAATAAAAATGGCAGACACTATTTCTGATGATCCAAATAATGACGTGCCAGAAGGAAGTAAAATATCTAGAAGTACAGCTTCTAATCAAACTCCAATTCTTATTCTAACGATTCCTAATTTTGATGATAAGGTAGTATATCGAATTGCTGAACCTACCACCAGTACAGTTTGGCAGGGGCCGAGAGTTATTTATCGGTGGGGGCCAGGCTTTACCAGTGATGGCAATTATTCCAATGAGGGAAATAGTGAAAGTTGGCAAAATCGACCGCTAATTGATTTTATTTCTGCAGAAGAAGGTGGTAGTTGTGAAAGTGGCACTATTATCCCAGAATCTCCTGAAGGGTTTTATATTTGTCAGCAAGGAAATCGTACTGCAGAAATTGTTATCCGCAATAGTGAAGGTAGTATTAAACTTAGGCAAAAAGCATTTGCAAGAAGCAACGCTTCTGATTAAATTAACGTGATCTTGAAACTTTCCTTCAGTTTATGACTATATTGGAATCAATTTTATTAGGTGTAATTCAAGGAATCTTTATGTTTTTCCCTGTTAGTTCAACCAGTCATCTGGTTTTGACTCAGCATTGGTTAAGTCAGCGAGGTTCGGCTTTACCGCCAGCAGAAAGCCCTGAAATGATTTTTTTTGATCTAATTGTTCATGTGGGAACTCTGATTTCCATTGCAGTCGTCTTTCGTCAAAGTTTAAGCCGTTTTATTATTAAGGTTTGGCAAGATACAATTCAATTTCTCACGACGCTTACTACTTCTCGTCGCGAACCCCTGAGTCTCTCCTTATTAGGAAAAGAAATTCGTCCCTTAATATTGCCTAGTGGGGAACGGGGTGATAATCGCTATCTATATTTACGCCTTGCCATTTTAGGGATGCTTTCGGTTGTGGTGACAGCCTTAATTGGGTTTCCGATGCGATCGCTGTTTAAGGCAGTATTTGCTCAACCCCTCGCGATCGCGCTAACTTTGACTATCACAGGCATCTTACTTTGGTACACTGACTACAAGCGGCATCAAAAGGTAGGATTACGGGAAATGAATCCTTTGGTTGCTAGTATTATTGGAGTGGGACAAGCCCTTTCCTTAATGCCAGGTCTCAGCCGTAGTGGAATGACGATTTCCTTTTCTCTCTTTGCTGGAATGAAACGACAGTGGGCTGCGGAATATAGTTTTTTCATTGCCTTTCCCACAATTCTTGGGGCAACCTTGCTACAAGTGATTGAAGTGATTGAGGCAGATGCTTGGGATAATATTGGCTTTCTCCCCATGTTTATTGGTTTTGTGGTCTCAGCAATTGTAGGAATTTTTGCTTTATATCTGGTTGTGATTCTACTTTATAAAGCCAAATTTCGCTTTTTCTCCTTTTATGTTTGGGCTTTAGCGGTAATTGTTGCCATTGGCAGCTTTCGAGGCGTATTTTCTACTGATTTTGGCTAAATGTCGTTACCGATTGTCTATCATCCTCATTATGTTACCCCACTTCCCCCGGGGCATCGTTTCCCAATGTCAAAATTTGGGATTCTTCACGATATCTTGTTAGCCGAGGGCATTATTCAACCGCAACAGGTTCATCAACCAGAAGTACCCCCTCAGGAATGGTTAAAACTGATTCATACACCAGACTATATTCAGGGATATTATGAAGGAACTCTAGACAAAAAAGTTCAAAGACGGATTGGACTTCCTTGGAGTAAGGAGTTAGTTCACCGCACTTGTTTAGCCATTGGCGGCACAATTTTAACGGCGCAGTTAGCGTTAGAACATGGCATCGCTTGTAATACGGCAGGGGGAACTCATCATGCTTTTCCCGACTATGGATCAGGCTTTTGTATTTTTAATGATTTAGCGGTGGCGGCTGCCGTTATGCTGGAGTTGGAATTAGTGAAACAGATTCTAATTGTTGATCTCGATGTGCATCAGGGAGATGGCACTGCCTTTGTTTTTCAAAATGATCCGCGAGTGTTTACCTTTTCCATGCACTGTGGGGACAACTTTCCCAGTCGTAAGCAAGCCAGTGATCTTGATATTCCCTTACCCATCGGATTAGATGATGATGGCTATTTACAGATTTTGGCAAAACAGTTACCTGATGTTTTAAGTGCCGTGAAACCGGATTTAGTGCTTTATGATGCAGGGGTTGATCCTCATGTGGAAGATCGGTTGGGCAAATTAGCCTTAAGTGATTGGGGAATTTATCGGCGCGATCGCGCTGTTTTAAGTACCTGTTTAGCTGCAGGATATCCTACTGCTTGTGTTATTGGTGGGGGTTACAGTGATGATTTAAACACCTTAGCTTATCGCCATAGCCTTTTGCATCGGGCAGCTACAGCAGTTTTTGAATAAAAATTTTGTCGTCTTTTTGATTACAGAAATTATAATATGTTGAGAATACTAGATGGATTTGGCTTAATCAGCGGGGCAATTTATCCCTTTCGCGCGATCGCGCTTTTATTAAGAAAACCCTATTTATGGCAGTATCTCATTATCCCCATTCTCGTTAACTTAGTAATTGGTATTCTTCTTTATGGAAGTATTATCTATTGGGGCTGGAATACCATTGAAAGTTTCACCATGACTCTTTCTGAAAATATTAACCAAGCCATTGCCGATCTTCCTAACTGGTTAAATTTTTTAGAAGATTTGATCCTGTTTCTGGGATGGTTACTTAAATTTTTCTTAACAGTTATATTTTTAATTGTAGTGGGGTTTATATTACTGCAATTTGGAAGTATTTTAGGCTCTCCTTGGTATGGAAAACTCTCTGAAGAAGTTGAAAAAATACGTTTAGGAAACGCCGAAAATATTGAGGTAGGGCTTTTAGAAGATATCTTTCGCGCGGTATTATTTGAACTCAAGAAAATATTGTTAGCTGTGACTGGGGGAATTATTCTCTTTTTCATTAATTTTTTCCCAGGCATTGGAACAATTGCTAGCACAATTGGTGGTTTAACCCTCACGGCAACTATTATTTGCTTAGACTTTTTTGATGGCCCCCTTGAAAGACGACGATTTTCCTTTCGAGGTAAATTAAAAATGGTTTATGGTAATTTACCTGCTAGTGGGAGTTTTAGTTTCTCCTGTCTATTCTTAATTAGTGTTCCTTTATTAAACTTACTAACCATTCCTTTTTGTGTGATGGGAGGAACTTTATTACTCAGCGATCGCGTTTTTTTCAAAAGACGGAAAAAGGAGTCTCTAATTTAGCAAGATGGGCGAGAATCCCCCATCTACATCGCCTGCGATTAGGTGGGGATGAATCGCCATCAATCGAGGGGGTTCAATATCCTCACTAAAGCTCCGGCTGAGATTGATAACTTCCTGATCGGTTCTCTTATTACTTCCTGCGTGGCTTCTTCCCTTATGTTTGCAGTAAGAGAGAAGCTGTTGATGTTCTTCTTCAGTACATCTTAAAGTCATTTTTTTCATAGTGTTGTCGAGATGGTGGCATCATGTTATAATCAATTGATAACAGAAAAGACAGATACCGCAATGCGATTTTCCTATCAGTATCGCCTAAAACCTGACAAAGAGCAAATAGCCAAGATTGAGAAATGGCTAGAATTATTAAGGTGTCAATACAACTACCTGTTAGGTCAACGCTTTGATTGGTGGGAAACTCATAGAACGGCGGTCAATTCTTGTCCTTTAATCTGTCATCTTCCAGAATTATCTGACCGTCCCACCTATTTCTCTCAAAAACAAAGTCTAACTCAGCTTAAAAAAGATAGACCTTGGTATTGCCAAATCCAGTCACAAGTCCTTCAAGACTGTGTTAAAAGAGTTGATTTGGCTTTTCAACGTTGGCTTAGGGGGGATAAGAGTGGGAAGAAATCAGGAAAACCTAGATTCAAAGGAAAAGGACGTTATCGGACTATACTTTTTCCGCAAGTTAAAGCTAATTGTGTCCAAGATAATCAGATTAATTTACCTAAATTTGGGACAGTTAAGTTCATTAAGCACCGCCCGATTCCTGATGGTTTTAAGATTAAAACAGCACAAATAACTAGGAAAGCTGATGGCTATTACTTGACACTTTCTCTCGAAGATACAAACGTACCAGAATCAACTATAGATATAACTCCCACCTCAGAGAATACGCTAGGTATTGATATGGGCTTAAAAGATTTTTTGGTAACTTCTGAAGGTGAAAAAGTAGAAATCCCTCAGTTTTATCGAAAAGGACAAGAAAGACTCAAAAAGCTACAGCAGAAGGTATCTCGTCGTCAGAAAGGAAGTAAACGCTATCAAAAAGCAGTCAAGCAACTTGGAAAACATCATCAAAAAGTTGCTAGACAGAGAAAAGATTTCCACTTTAACACTATTAAATTAATTCTTAATCAAGGAGATGTCATTGCCCATGAAAAACTCAACATTAAGGGACTTGCTAAAACTAGACTAAGCAAATCAATCTATGATGCTGGTTGGGGAAATTTTCTGAGTAGATTAGCTGTCAAAGCCGAAAATGCTGGACAGTTAACGATAGAAGTTAACCCCAAAAATACATCACAGAATTGTTCAGGTTGTGGCAAGACAGTTCCGAAAAAGCTATCGGAAAGAATCCATAACTGTCCTCATTGTGGGTTATCAATGGATAGAGATCAAAACGCAGCTAGAAATATAAGAAATTTGGCGGTAGGGATGAACGCCAGTAGTAAAGCTCAGTTACGAACCGAAGCGCAAGAGAAAGGTGCTGCTGAGAAGCCAAGGGGCTGTCGTCTGGACGCAGCGACGCAGGAGCGAAGCGACGAGGAAGTGAGGATTTCCCCAGACGTTTATACGCCCCGTCCAACCACATCACGAAGTGATTGGTTGTGGGTAATTCACCTACTTGTTCTTGTTTCTCCTAGACGATTGAGGGCATGAATATAACAAGCATTACGCATAGAAACGCTAAACTCTTGAGCAATTGACCAAGTTTGTTCAGTTTCAATATTCATGCGTTCTTTCAAGCGCTGATTCACTTTTTCTGCTGTCCAATAGTAGCCACTACGATTTTGTACCCATTCAAAATAACTGACAGTTACGCCACCTGCATTCACTAAAATATCAGGGAAGACATAACACTCGTTTTCTTCTAAAATGGCATCTGCTTCAGAAGTAGTGGGGCCATTTGCTACTTCAAAAATATATTTTGCTTGAATTTGATTGGCATTTTCACGGGTAATTTGATTTTCTAATGCTGCCGGGATGAGAACATCCACATCTAGTTTCAGGAGATCAGCATTACTAATCACTTCATGTTCAACAATATTACAAACACTATTTTCACAGTACACCGCTTGTAAGCCTTGATTGGCAAATTTATAACGGCGGATACTGGGAATATCTAGCCCTTTAGAAGCATAAATTCCTCCTTGGGAGTCACTCACCGCAACCACCCGATAGCCTACTTGGGAGAGAAGTTGGGCAAGGGTTGCGCCGACATTCCCAAACCCTTGAATGGCAACAGTGGTTTTTTGGGGAGTTTGTTCAAATTTGGCGAGAAGGGTGTTAATGACTTCAAATGCCCCCACTGAGGTAGCAGTTTCTCTTCCTTGACTCCCCCCCATGCTAATGGGTTTCCCTGTGACTACCCCTGGGGTAATTTGACGTTTGATGGTGCTATATTGATCCATCATCCAGCCCATAATGGTAGCGTTAGTGTACATATCTGGTGCAGGGATATCTTTGTCTGGGCCAATAAAGTCCGCGATCGCGCTAATATAGCCCCGAGAAAGGCGTTCTAATTCCCCTTTAGAAAGACTCCTTGCATTAACCGTAATTCCCCCTTTACCGCCTCCATAAGGCAAATTCATTAAGGCACACTTAAATGTCATCCAGAAAGCCAGAGATTCCACTTCATCTAGAGACACCTGAGGATGATAGCGAATCCCTCCTTTAGTGGGGCCACGATTATCGTTGTAGCGCACGCGATAGCCTTGAAACATCTTAAGACTGCCATCATCAAGACGCACGGGAATGGAAACTGAAAGACTTGATTTTGGGAATTGAAGTTCTGTAATAATTTCCTCAGAAACTTCAGCGTATTTGAGGGCAGGTTCAAGACGGCTGCTTGCTTCTGTTAATAATGGGGAATCAGGCATTCCAAATTTTCCTTAACGAGTGACCTCATGCCAATTATCATTGATCATGTTCCTTATTTCAAAAGCAACTAAAATTTTCAACTGATTATGAGCGATCTTCCTGAAACCACTTCCGAAATTGCCGCTGCCTTAGAAACCCCTACTGATCTAGAGTTTCAACTCCCTGATCCTGAAGATGATGAGGTAGAAGAGAGTGAGTTTCAACAGCGTCTTGATGAAGCTTGGTTAGTTTGTGAACGATTTGATTTACAAACAGATATTTGGCGTGGTCGCATTTTGCGGGCGGTGCGCGATCGCGAAAAGAAAGGGGGAGAAGGCAGAGGAAACGGCTTTCTCAATTGGTTAAAACAACGGGAAATCAGTAAAAGCCAAGCCTATTCCCTAATTCAACTTGCCAATAGCGCTGATACTCTCCTACAAGAAGGACAATTACAGGCAAGTTCCATTAATAAGTTTAGTAAACGGGCGTTTGTGGAAACGGCAAACTCTGATCCCGAAGTGCAAAAATTAGTCTCAGAAGCGGCAGAAAACGGCGATCGCATTACTCGTCGGGAAGTCAAGGAATTATCGGATCAATGGACAGCAATGAGTTCGGAGTTAGTTCCTGATACTGTCAAGGAAAAAACCGAAAGCGGTTCTCTTTCTCCCCGTTATGTTGCCCCTTTAGTGAAAGAATTAGAAAAGTTACCTGAATCTCACTTAAAATCCATTCAACAAGAAGCATCAGAAAATCCTGATGTGGATACCGTTAAACAATTAACCTCAGAAGCAAAAAATCTTTCTAAGTATCTTGATGCCGCCGCACAAGTGCAAGCCATTCATAATGCTGATCTTGATATGGAAATGGCTTTAGAAGAAGCCCTACGCCTCGACTGCTTAAACACCGCTTCTGATTTAGTGAAACAAGCCACCAATTTAGAACAAGTAGTGGCAAAACTATATACCACTTGGAAACGAGTGGGAAGTTTAGCGGATCGTCTCTATGTAGAAACAGGGGCAAGTAATCCCCATTTGCGAGGGCTACTTAGTGCTTTAGAAAAGCTCAGTAATGATACCATTGAAGTGCCGTTAGATGAAAGCAGCGATCGCGTAGTTCGCCTCAAAATTATTGATGAGAATCAAGAATCATAAGAAATAACAATGTATAAACTTCTCTTTGTCTGTCTTGGCAATATTTGTCGCTCACCTTCTGCCGAAAACATCATGCGTTATTTAGTGGAACAAGAAGGGTTAAGTGACCAAATTATTTGCGATTCGGCTGGAACTGCCGATTATCATATTGGAGAACCCCCTGACTCTCGCATGAAAGCAGCCGCCAAAGCACGGGGCATTCAATTAATAGGAAAAGGTCGCCAATTTTATCCCAGTGACTTTGAAAAATATGATTTAATTTTAGCCATGGATCGAGATAATTATTGGGATTTAATTTCCCTTGATCCCAAGAAACAATATAGGGATAAAATTAAGATGATGTGTGATTATGCCAAAAATTATCGGGACAAAGAAGTTCCTGATCCCTATTATGGCGGCCCCGAAGGGTTTAATCATGTCATTGATCTTTTACTGGATGCTTGCAGTGGTTTATTAGAAGAAATTAAAGTAGAATCTATCACTAAATAGAGAGCTGTTTGTCGCCGTGCTATAGTTTGCTAACTTTCTCAAGAAATCTTTTTCTGGTAGCGCTGCATAGTAATGATCAGCTTTGCAAGCTAGCATTGTAGTGATGGACAAAATCCCAAATGGCTCCGAGATGATTCTGGAATGTTTTAGAGAAAGAAAGATATGACTAAACTTACGATTGAAGTTCCAGAGAAACTTGCTGAACAACTCAATGACTACCTAAAAGCCCATCCTGAAGAAAGTATCGCTGAACTGCTTGATGAAGCCCTGCAAATTAAACTCACCCCAAAAGACAGCAGTAAACTGCTTAATCTAGCTGGTATTGTTACTGAGGCCCCGAGAGGCGCTGCGGATCATGCTGAGGACTTTTAAGATTGAAAAAAATTGTATTAGATGCAGGTCCACTAATTGGTCTATTCTATGCCAAAGATACTTATCACCTTAATTGTGTTAGAGGATTTGAACAGTTGGCGCAAGAAAAAACGATCTTGCTGACTCCCATTCCCATTCTTTTTGAAGTGTATAAATGGTTATTACAACGCACCCAACCCGCAGTCGCGCATGAGGCTCTGGAAGTCATGCAAGAAAGTCTTCATCTACTGCCCCTAGAACAAGCGGATTTTGAAGAAATACAGAGTCTTGTCGCTAAACTTCCCCAATGGCAAGGTTCTCTGGAAGATGCCACCGTCGTCTTGACAGCGTTACGGCATCGCAGTCTGGTTTGGACTTACAATTTTCGAGACTTCAGTATCTTCAAAGCCTTAGAATTTTGGACTCCTGAGCCTAAGTGATCATGATCAATTCTTTGATTGCTATATTTTATTGGCTTAACCTCTTATCAAGAAGAAGCCCCCTTGGATGCGTCGATGCTAGTTCATTTTAGAAAAAGAATTAGTGGGGATTTAATTAATCAGATTAATCGTCGGGTCGGACAAATAAATCGTAAAAAAGTGAGCAGTCAACGAATAACAAATATTATCCAATCAGACAAAATAAGTGAGATTAAAGGCGTTCTACCAAATCACCTCATCAATCAAGTTAATAACAAACTTGTCTTGTTCTGGAATGGCACTGATACAAGAACAAATCGGCGTGCCATCTTCTAATTCTACCTCACAGGCATGACAAGCCCCCATCATACAGCCTGTGGGAATAAAAAGCCCAGCGCGATCGGCAACCTCTAAAATCGGTTCGCCAGCTTCGGCTTCAATAATAATATCATCGGGGAGAAAATGAACCTGTACAGTCATAGGAGTAAGCGGTTTAAATCCACGTGGTTTTCTATTATATCGGTGACAGCATCTAAGAGTTCTTCTCGTTGCTGACGATGATGGGGAACATCAATAGCAAGGGGAGAAAGTCCTTTTTTCTCTCGTAGGCGGTTTAACCATTGTCTGCGCCAAGTTCCATTTTCAAATAGTCCATGGAGATAACAACCCCAGACAGAGTAACTGCTATTGACATATCCCAATTCAGGATCGCTAAATAAGGGGATGATAGAATCTGTTTTTAAGCGCGATCGTCCTTGATGGATTTCATAGCCAGTGATTGCAGTATTACTGTCTGGAAAGATTGCCTTAACTTCCCGTTGGCGAGTCAATTTTTCGGCAGTGATAATAGTTTCTAAGGGGAATAAGCCTAACCCTGAATATTCTCCAGCCTCTCCCTCCAAGCCTTCTGGATCATATAAGGTTTCTCCCAACATTTGAAATCCCCCACAAATTCCAAAGATTACTCCTCCCTTTTCTAAATAGGTTTTAAGGGTGTTTGCCATGCCTGTCGCTTGTAGGGTTTTGAGATCCGCAATGGTAGTTTTAGACCCCGGGATAATCACTGCATCAGGTGTTCCTAGATCATCTTCAGGGCGAACATAACGAACATTAACGCTAGTTTCTGCCTCTAATGGATCAAAATCAGTAAAGTTGGCAATTTTAGGTAGATGAATCACTGCAATGGTAAGTTCAGTATTGGGTTTACGTCCCCGTCTTTCTAATAAGTCTAGAGAGTCTTCTGCAGGAAACACTTGTTGTAAATAAGGAACTACGCCCACCACAGGAATTCCTGTATAGTTTTCTACCCATTTGATACCTGGGTCTAAAATAGATTTTTGTCCCCGAAATTTATTAATCAGAATCCCTTTAATTAAATCATGTCCCGCGTTGGCGTGTTTTAAGATTTCGAGAGTGCCAATAATATGAGCAAATGATCCCCCCCGTTCAATATCTACCACTAGCAACGTAGAAGCGTTAAGATGTTGAGCAACTCGCATATTGGTTAAGTCGCGGTGCATGAGGTTAATTTCTGCTGGACTGCCAGCCCCTTCACACACGATATAATCATAGTCATGGCTAAGGGTATGGAGAGCCTTTTTAATTGCCTCCCAACCGCGATCAAAGTAATTTTCGTAGTATTGTTGCGCTTGGGTTCGTCCAGCTGCTTTTCCGTTTAATATAACTTGAGAGGTCATATCTCCTTGGGGTTTTAGGAGAATGGGGTTCATTTCCACAGTGGGTTCAATTCCGGCTGCCCAGGCTTGTACGGCTTGCGCGTAACCAATTTCGTCTCCATTATCCGTAACATAGGCGTTGAGAGCCATATTTTGCCCTTTGAAAGGGGTAACTCGCCAACCGCGCCGATAGAGTATGCGACAAATGGCGGCGCAAAGCAGTGATTTTCCAGCGTGAGAAGTTGCTCCCACAACCATTAAAGCCTGTTCCATATATTACCGGTTAGTTAATTAAAGTTCCCAAATCAATCCCCTTCGTTTTCTAGCGATTTTGATAAGATAGTAAAGCAGTATTTTTAAGGTCTTGGATTTTTTATGTCAAAAAAGAGCATGGTTGAGCGTGAGAAAAAACGCCAACGCTTATTCGAGAAGTATGAAGAGAAACGAGCGGACTTAAAAGAGAGAATTAGAACTTCCGATTCCCCCAGAGAGCGTTTTCAGCTTCAACGAGAATTACAACGGCTTCCTCGCAATAGTTCTCGCACCCGTCTCCGCAATCGCTGTCAAGTAACTGGTCGCCCTCGCGGTTATTATCGTGATTTTGGCTTATCCCGTAATGTTTTTCGGGAATGGGCGCATAAAGGCTATTTACCAGGCGTGGTCAAGTCTAGCTGGTAATTTTGATTGCTTCAGTAACTGGTAACAGCTAGTGGGTTACTGGTTACTGACCACAACAGCGATCGTAGCCAAGGCTATCTAATATTAAATCACTCACTGCATTCGCGATCGCGAACTCTCCATAAAAACTACCACTAAAATCAAAGGCTTGCATTTCTGTCACAATTGCCACCACTAAAGCCCCTAAGTCATTTTCTCCTTCCAAACGCTGACGAACGAAAATTTGGGAGGCTTGTTGGGCAATCTCTTCATTAACAGCTTCAGGGATAAACTCTTCATTTAACCATTTATTTAGGGCTTGGGCAAGCCATTTTCCTTCTTGCTCAGGATTTTCAATATCAGGAAGGGTAATGGGCTGGACAGGATTACTCATAATTACTTGATTATCATCAATACTTTAAACAGTTAATTTATATTTTAACGAATTTTTCTCAACTACCCCTCTTCAATAGCCACACTTTGGCTTATTTCTGTGGTCTCACCTCAACTTAGAAAAATGAGAAACCTTGCTACTTTGGCTTAGAGTTGCCCCTCCCCAATTTCAGTTTGTCGCTGTACCATAGGAAGTGTGAGCAATATGTACTTTCCTTTACAATCCCTAGAAAACGGTCACTGGTTTAAGCTCATTTGTGGGGCAAGTTACCAGCATCTCCCTGCTGTGAGAAGTCTGAGTTTGGCTTATGCCCTAGCAGGGGCTGATTGTATTGATGTGGCAGCGGATGCCGCGGTGGTGGCGACAGTGCAAGAAGGATTAGCAGTGGCGGAAGACTTACAAGAAAGCGCGATCGCGCAAGGATTTTCCCCACAAGGTCGTCCTTGGTTAATGGTAAGCCTTAATGATGGAGAAGACCCTCATTTTCGCAAAGCCCAGTTTGATCCTAACCTGTGTCCCTCAGATTGTCCTCGCCCCTGTGAAGCGGTTTGTCCTGCTGATGCCATTGATATGTCTGGTGTCAAGCGCGATCGCTGTTATGGCTGTGGTCGCTGTTTGCCCGTTTGTCCTTTACAACTTATTACCACCGAATCCCATCAACTTCCCCCTGAAACCGTAGCCGAACAATTAAAACCGTATCACATTGACGCGATCGAGCTTCATACCCAAGTGGGACGAGAACAGGAGTTTAAAAAACTGTGGAAGGCTCTGCAACCGATTCTTCCGCAACTAAAAATAGTCGCCATTAGTTGCCCTGATGCCCCAAATTTGACTCACTATTTACAAACCCTCTATGACATTATTTCTCCTCTCCCGTGTCCCCTAATTTGGCAAA
Organism: Euhalothece natronophila Z-M001; assembly: GCF_007904085.1. Lineage (GTDB taxonomy): Bacteria > Cyanobacteriota > Cyanobacteriia > Cyanobacteriales > Rubidibacteraceae > Halothece > Halothece natronophila. The sequence continues at coordinate 2,759,188 of NZ_CP042326.1, read as the reverse complement.
CTGATGGACGACCTATGAGTGGCGATTTAGGGGTAGGAACGACTCGCGCTAGTGTCAAGTTAGCTCAAAAAGTGCTTAATGCAAACCTTCCTGGTTATGTCCAACTCGCTGGCGGTACCAATCAGCATACAGTTGAAAAGCTAGAATCCTCTCAACTCCTTAACTCCAGCTTAAACTCTTCTCAGCGTTATGTATCAGGAATTGCTTATGGCAGCTTTGCTCGTTCTCAGTTAAGCTCATTTCTAGAGATGCTAGAGCATTCCCATGAAATTCAACACTTAGAGGAGGATCAACGGCTGTTGTGGAAAGCTGTTGCTCAAGCAGACAGTCTCGTTTCACAACTTAAAAAACGAATCCCATTTTCTTCCCCAATCTCTGCGAAATTATCTTAAAAAAATTGTTTAGAAACCTTTATGTCTAGCAATCCTGAAATTAATCAGCAATCTCAAGCCGTCCAAGAGACAGAAAAGCCTTTAGTGCAAAGAATGCAGGTCACTGATGACCTAGATGCCCTATTAGCCACACTTCCCCCAGATGTTGCTGAGAAGTTAACCAATCATCCACAAAGAGGGGAATTAATTGAGGTAGTGATTGACTTAGGGCGAAAACCTGAAGCTCGGTTTGCCAGTCATTGGGAATATCTCAGCGACGCAACTGTAACGCGAGAGGATATTCAATTCTGCAGCGATCGCGTTGGGATGTTCAGTGGTGATAACCGCGCTGGAATTGAACGAACCTTACACCGTATCAGCGCCATGCGAAACCGTGCTGGGGAAATTGTCGGGTTAACCTGTCGCATTGGACGCGCTGTCTATGGCACAATCGGCATGATTCGGGATTTAGTGGAAACAGGACGCTCCATTTTAATGTTAGGTCGTCCTGGAGTTGGGAAAACCACAGCCTTGCGAGAAATTGCCCGAGTCTTAGCAGATGACTTGAATAAGCGTGTGGTTGTTATTGATACCTCTAATGAAATTGCTGGCGATGGCGATATACCTCACCCTTCCATCGGACGAGCGCGCCGGATGCAAGTAGCGAGCCCAGAATTACAACATCAGGTGATGATCGAGGCAGTGGAAAACCATATGCCAGAAGTAATCGTCATTGATGAAATTGGCACAGAATTAGAGGCCCTTGCGGCGCGAACCATTGCAGAACGAGGAGTACAATTAGTAGGAACTGCCCATGGTAATCGCTTAGATAATCTCATTAAAAATCCCACCCTCTCAGACTTAATTGGCGGGATTCAAGCGGTAACTCTCGGTGATGAAGAAGCCCGTCGCCGCAGTTCTCAAAAAACAGTTCTGGAACGGAAAGCCCTCCCCACCTTTGATATTGCAGTAGAAATGCTAGAACGCCAGCGTTGGGTGGTTCATCAGGAAGTCTCAGAAACCGTTGATATAATTTTACGGGGTCATGAACCCGGAATGCAAGTGAGATCGGTGAATGAGGAAGGAGAAGTAGAAGTTTACGAAGAAAAGGGCAATGCTCCCTCTACCGGTAATGGGAAAACACGCCTACAAAACCCAGTTTTACCCCGTCCCACAGGCTGGCGAGCGTCAGGACAAATGACCCCTGTTGATTCTTCTCCGCCGCGAAATCCTGATTTTGAGCAAATGCTGGATCAGTCTTGGCAACAAACAGAGGGAAAAACAGAAAAGGTGAGAACGCCAGGGCCAAATGGTGAAGATTGGCCAGTTTATGTCTATCCCTATGGCATCAGTCGCAACTTACTAGATCAGGTGATGGAATTATTAAATTTGCCGATTGTCTTGACAAAAGACATAGATCATGCTGATGCTGTTCTTGCGCTGCGATCGCAGGTCAAAAACCATTCTAAACTCCGTCAACTGGCAAAAACCAAAGAAATCCCAATTCATGTTGTAAAATCCAATACTTTACCTCAAATTACGCGAACTTTGCAACGTTTGCTAGACCTAGACCCCACCACTGCTGAGGGCATTGACTTTCGGATGTTTACAGAAAATAGCAATGAAGATGAACTAGAAGCCTTAGAGGAGGCACGTTTAGCAGTGGAACAAATTGTTATTCCCAAGGGGCAACCCGTAGAACTACTACCTCGCCCTGCGAAGGTGCGAAAAATGCAACATGAACTTGCCGAACATTATCGTCTGAAGTCTGATAGTTTTGGAGAAGAGCCGAATCGACGGTTACGCATTTATCCTGCTTAAGAGTAATACCATTATAGCGATCCCCCCAACCCCCCTTACTAAGGGGCTAAGGAGCAAAGCCGCCCCTTTATCTTGATGTGCAAAGAAGACTCCCGACACAATTTTAATTTGTCGGGAGACGAGGCGTATAAACGTCTGGGGAAGCCCCAGACGACAGCCCCTCATGAATTGGCACCAACCAATAAAAGTCCGTCAGGACAACCTTAAACAGAGGACTTCAAGGAACGGATAAACTCTCTAAGAATGTCTGTCTTAGTTCTACCTGTCTTTTGAGCATACTCTTCTAAAATCCTCATTTCTGATTCCTCAATTCTGGCACTTAATTGAATTTTTCCCATTTTGTGTATAGATATGCTACACTACTATAAATATAGCCTAGTTGACTAATGATTGTTTCATATCAGTTCAAACTAAAACCAAAACTCTCTCAAAAAGATGTAATGGAGCGGTGGCTGAATCTGCTTCGCGCTCATTACAACTTTTGCTTGCGAGACAGAATTAACTCTTACGAGCAAGTCAAGTCGCCCAAGTTAGGTAACTATTGTGATCTAGATACGGAATCCGAATGTTGTCCTTTAACTTGCTCGGTTTCTAAAAATTCCAACTTAGGATCTCCCTATAAATCTAATGGCAAGAAGCGAAACGCTTACGAGCAACAATCTTCAGAATTAAGTACTCTAAAAAAGGCTCGTCCTTGGTATCGTCAAATCCATTCCACAGTTTTGCAACAAAACTTAAAAAGGTTAGAGGTAGCTTTTAAGAACTTCTTTGAAGGGAGAGGATATCCTAAGTTCAAGACCAAGCAACGGTTTAAGAGTTTTAATTATCCTCCGAATCAAGTCCAAGTTAAAGGAAATAAAATCTACTTACCCAAAATTGGATGGATGAGATTTTTTCAGTCTCGTCCTTTTCCTGAAGGATTCGCTCTAAGAAGTGTGACCGTAAGGAGAAAAGCAGATGGTTGGTATGTTTCCATTGGATTAGAGAATCAAGATTTACCTCAGTGTTCTCCAAAAACAGTTAAGGAGATAAATTCAGTAGTGGGAGGAGACTTAGGGTCAAATAAGCTCTTAGCTTTAAGTAATGGGGAGCAAATAGCGAATCCTCAATTTGAGAAACGATTAGAACGCACTAAAACCATCAGACAAAGACGAGCCAGTAGAAAAAAGAGAGGTTCTAAAAACCAGAAGAAAGCCTACCAAGAATTAGCTCGACTAGACCAAAAGATTGTTAATCAAAGAACGGATTATCAATGGAAAGTAGCTAACCAGTTAGTCAGATTGTCTGATGTCATTGTTTTAGAAGATTTGAACATTAAGGGGATGATTAAAAAATGTAAACCAAAGCAAGATGAGAATGGTAACTATCTTAAAAATGGTCAGTCCGCTAAGAGAGCATTAAATCGGTTAATCCGAGATTGTTCTTGGGGAGAACTTAAACTAAAAATACAGTCGGTAGCTGAGAAGTTTGGCTGTCTTGTGGTTGAAGTTAATCCTAAACATACATCTCAACAATGTTCGGCTTGTGGACAGATTGACAAACAAAATCGAAAAGGCGAAAAGTTTGCTTGTACTAATTGTGGTCACATCGCAGACGCAGACAATCAGGCAGCAATTAACATCGCAAAGAGAGGAATCGAACAATTAAATGTTAGTCTGTCTAAGCTACTGGGGGTCACTCAGGAAGTTACGGTTAACCCTGAAGTAACAGGGGATACCAGAAATGGTAAGGAGACATCAGTTTCGTTGGAGACTGAGCCTAGCAACCCTAAACAACTTGTATTGTTTGAGTGGATGGAGGAGCAGGTAACTGGTTCTCCCGAATCCCCCGTTAAGCTTCTTGCGTCGCTATAACGGGGGAGGAGGTCAATCAAACTGTTGGGTTTATTAGACCAGCTAACTACACATCATTGAGGGCAACAATCCCAGGCAGTTCTTTTCCTTCTAAGAGTTCAAGACTTGCCCCGCCACCGGTGGAAATATGGCTCATTTTATCAGCAACTCCGACTTTTTCCACTGCTGCCACAGAGTCGCCACCACCGATAATTGTGGTTGCCCCATTATCAGTTAATTCTGCTAAACTCTGGGCAATGGCTTCGGTTCCTTTAGCAAAGGCTTCCATTTCAAACACACCCATAGGACCATTCCAGATAATTCCTTTACAGTCTGCTAGGGCTTCTTTGAATGCTTCCACACTTTTAGGGCCAATATCTAAACCGAGCCAACCGTTGGGGATGTTTTCCACAGTAACGGTTTGAGTATTAGCATTTTCTGAAAAGTCATCAGCAATGACAACATCAGTGGGGAATAAAATCTCTACGCCTTTTTCCTTGGCTTTAGCTTCTAGAGACTTCGCTAAATCGAGTTTATCTTTTTCCACTAGAGAATTACCGACACTCATGCCTCGGGCTTTAAAGAAGGTAAAAATCATGCCACCGCCGATGATGAGCTTATCGCATTTTTCAATTAAGGTTTCAATTACGCCAATTTTACTAGAAACCTTTGACCCACCAATAATGGCAGCAAAGGGGCGTTGAGGATTTTCAACGGCATTTTTAAGGTAATCGAGTTCTTTTTCAATGAGATAACCACCAACACAGGGGCTAAGATGTTTGGTTACCCCTTCGGTGGAAGCATGGGCGCGGTGGGCAGTACCAAAGGCATCATTAACGTAAACATCAGCATTGGCTGCTAATTTTTTACTAAATTCTGGGTCGTTGGCTTCTTCTTCCGAATAGAAGCGGAGGTTTTCTAAAAGCGCAACTTGACCATTTTGGAGCCCATCCACTTGTTGTTTAACCGAGTCACCGATGCAATCATCACATTTAACCACTTCTTGTTCCAGAAGTTGGGATAAGCGTTCAGCAACAGGGGTGAGACGGAGTTTTTCTTTAACTTCTCCTTTTGGACGACCCATGTGACTGCAGAGAATCACTTTTGCGTTTTTGCTAATTAAGTCTTTGATAGTAGGAAGGGCTGCGCGAATGCGGTTATCATCGGTAATTTCGCCCTTATCATTCATCGGGACATTAAAATCGGCACGAACTAAGACGCGCTTCCCACTAACGTCGCTTTCGGTAAGGCTGGCAATGGTTTTTTTCGCCACGGTTATTTCCTCCTATAGGTATTTGTCTTTTAAAGAAATTTTCTTATTGCTTCCTTGCTGATTTTACCGTTAAGTGGGTTGGAAGTTGAAGTGTTTTCTCAGGAAGTTTGTCCTGTACTTAGATTAAAATCACATTGTGCTAGAGTAGCAGTTATTTAAGCTCAAAAAAATTTGAGGAGCGGAAGCGTATGCCTGTAGGGATGCCAGAATTTGTAGAAAACCCTTCTAGTCGCTGTCCAGTGGTTTTATTACTTGATACATCTGGCTCAATGTCGGGTCAGCACTAGGTTAAAAACTATGTCTAAGAAAAAAGGACCACCGCCCATTGTTTATATTGTAGGTGTTTTAGTTCTCGGTTTTGGTGGCTATCAGGTTTATCAGATGTTAACCGAATTAACAAATACTGGAGATGACTCCAATACCGCAATGTTTAGAGGAAACTTACAACGCACAGGAGAATATCCAGGGGGAGGGCCCACTGAACTTAACGAACTACTCTGGCAATTTCCCACTAATGCTTTGGTATTCTCATCGCCAACAGTATCAGAGGGAGTCGTTTATTTTGGTAGCCTTGATAATTACCTTTATGCGGTAGATGTGGAGACGGGACAAGAACTTTGGAATTTTCCAACTGGCTATCGGGTAGACTCATCGCCAGCAGTATCAGAGGGAGTGGTTTATTTTGGTAGCGGTGATAATCACCTTTATGCCGTAGATGCGGAGACCGGGCAAGAACTTTGGAATTTTCCAACTGGGTGGAAGATAGTCTCATCGCCAGCGGTGTCAGAGGGAGTGGTTTATTTTGGTAGCTCTGATAGTCACCTTTATGCGGTAGATGTAGAGACGGGACAAGAACTTTGGAATTTTCCAACTGAGAATACGGTAAACTCATCGCCAGCGGTGTCAGAGGGAGTGGTTTATTTTGGTAGCCTTGATGGTCACCTTTATGCCGTAGATATAGAGACTGAACAAGAACTTTGGAACTTTCAAACTGATGATTTTGTATTCTCATCCCCAGCAGTGTCAGAGGGAGTGGTTTATTTTGGGAGTTTTGATAATCACCTTTATGCGGTAGATGTGGAAACGGGACAAGAACTTTGGAACTTTCAAACTGGCGATCGGGTAGACTCATCGCCAGCAGTATCAGAGGGAGTGGTTTATTTTGGGAGCGGTGATAATCACCTTTATGCCGTAGATGTAGAGACGGGACAAGAACTTTGGAACTTTCCCACTGAGAGTGCGGTAATGTCATCGCCAGCAGTATCAGAGGGAGTGGTTTATTTTGGTAGTCGTGATAATTACCTTTATGCGGTAGATGTAGAAACGGGACAAGAACTTTGGAACTTTCAACATGATGGTCAGGTAACGTCATCGCCAGCAATATCAGAGGGAGTAGTTTATTTTGGTAGCGATGATGGTCGGTTACGAGCAGTGAGGTAAACAGCTTGAGCAATAATTAACAGGAGGCGGTCATGAAACAATGGCAATTTAGTTTAATGCGCGATCGCGTCTTAATTAATTTCGAAGTCCTGCGGGTGGCTGCGACAGCCTGAACAGCTATAACAGCCTGAACAGCTATAAATGAGGCAGACCTCATTTCAGCTCTATGGTGAGTTCGACCCTTGCGCTTCTTTGGTTTCTTTGCAGGTTAGGTAAAGCCCGGTATTTTCCAGAGGAAAGGGTTAACCCCTCTGCTTGGGAGGAAGGAGGGCGGAATTGTTCCAGTAACTGGTAAACCCCCTGAGAGTCTGTCTTAGATATCCAGAAACCGTTGCCTGTAGAGCTGGCTTGACTGATGGTTCCTGTTTTTCCGTGAGGAATTTCAAATTTTCCGCCATTGAGCTGGCCGCGGGAACCAATTCCACGTACTTGCTGTCCCGTTACTCTCATTGTGTCAGAAGCAACCGCTGTGCTGCTGACTAAAACTAGCGCGGTAATAGCCGAGAGACCCAAAGCTCTTTTTAGTCTGTTAAGAATGCGGTCACTGTAATGAGATTGTGTTACTTCAATTTTTGACATTTCTAATCTCCTTTGTAATTTTTTTACAGTAAATGTCATTAATGCGACATTGTGTTGCACCTCATAATTTCAATTTTAGCCTGATCAATAAATATTAGAGACTGTTCTTAAAGAAAATATAAAAAAGGCGCGATCGCGACTGCAATCATCACATTTAACTACTTCTTGTTCCAGAAGTTGGGATAAGCGTTCAGCAACAGGGGTGAGACGGAGTTTTTCTTTAACTTCTCCTTTTGGACGACCCATGTGACTGCAGAGAATCACTTTTGCGTTTTTACTAATTAAGTCTTTGATAGTAGGAAGGGCTGCCCGAATGCGGTTATCATCGGTAATTTCGCCCTTATCATTCATGGGGACATTAAAATCGGCACGAACTAAGACGCGCTTACCACCAATGTCGCTTTCAGTTAGGCTGGCAATGGTTTTTTTTCGCCACGGTTATTTCCTCCTATAGGTATTTGTCTTTTAAAGAAATTTTCTTATTGCTTCCTTGCTGATTTTACCGTTAAGTGGGTTGGGAGTTGAAGTGTTTTCTCAGGAAGTTTGTTCTGTACTTAGATGAAAATCACATTGTGCTAGAGTAGCAGTTAATTCAGCTCAAAAGGTTTGAGGAGTGGAAGCGTATGCCTGTAGGGATGCCAGAATTTGTAGAAAACCCTTCTAGTCGCTGTCCAGTGGTTTTATTACTTGATACATCTGGCTCAATGTCGGGTCAACCCATCGAACAATTAAACCGAGGATTATCAGCTTTTCTTGAAGATGTACAGAAAGATGAACAAGCCTCCTTAAGTGTTGAGTTAGCTTTGGTGAAATTTGGCGGTTCTCCACAACTGATCAATAATTTCCAAACCGTGGATGAATTGCAAGCTCCCTATCTCAGTGCAGAGGGCTTAACACCAATGGGAGAAGCCATTAACTATGCCTTAGACTTATTAGAAACTCGTAAAAGTAATTATAAAGAGAATGGGGTACAGTATTATCGCCCTTGGGTGTTCTTAATTACTGACGGTGCGCCCAATAATGACTCTCCTTGGCAAATGGCAGCTGATCGAGTCAAACAAGCCGAAACCGAAAAACGACTGCTTTTCTTTACGGTAGCCGTGGAAGGAGCAAACATGGAAATTCTTAAGCAAATTGCTCCCTCTAATCGTCCTCCAGTGTGGTTAAATGGTTTAGATTTTCGCTCTATGTTCCTGTGGCTTAGTGCCTCCATGAAACAAGTTTCTGGTCAAAAAGTGGGCGAAGCTGTGGAACTTCCGCCAGTTAGTGGTTGGGCCCAAATTGATACTTAATAGGGAACAATGAGTTGGACAGTTATCAATTATTCTGCCATTGGAACTAAGCACCAAGAGCAGGGTCTTCCTTGTCAAGATTATAGCAATTATCGCCATTATGATGATGTGGTGATTGGGGCAGTTGCGGATGGAGCAGGAAGTGCCAAACATTCCGATGTGGGGGCAAAATTAGCGGTAGAAACCACCCTTTCTTTTTTATCTGGAACGGAACAATTTCAAAAAGATCCTGGGTTTGCTCAATGGTCAAAAAAACCTAAAAAAGTTGATAAACCCCCACCAAATCAAGTAATACGGCAATTAGCAACCGATCTCTGCAAAAAGGTGCTAACGGCTTTGACTGAGGAAGCAGAAAACATGGACTGTCAGCCAGAGGACTTTAATTGTACGCTTTTAGTCGTTATTGCCACCTCAACTTGGTTTGCAGGGATACAAATTGGAGATGGGTTTATTGTTGTCCGTTCAGAGGATCAGAATCCAGAATTAGTATTCAAACCAGATAAAGGGGAATTTGCCAATGAAACCACTTTTGTTACTTCTGAGGATGTAGAATCTCAACTTCAGGTTAAAGTGCTTCCTCCTCAAAAATTTATTTGTGTTGCAAGTGATGGCTTAGAAGCAGTGGCAATTCGGTTTAGTGATTGGATGGCTTTTCCGCCGTTTTTTCAGCCACTTGAGGAGTGCTTAGAGGAAGAAACGAGCCAAGAAGAAAAAGAAGCCTATCTTCAGACATTTCTAGAGTCTGAGCGTCTAAATCAACGTACTGGCGATGACAAAACCGTATTATTATGTCTCAACACTTCCTAAGCCATTCTTGAAGCTAATGCCATGACTACCTTACTAACTAAGACAGGGGAAAGAATCCAGTTAGTAAAAGCTCTTGCTCAAGGGGGGGAGGGCGAAATTTGGAAGACAAGTAAAACGGGCTATCTTGCCAAAATTTATCAGCATCCCACACGGGAAAGGATTGAGAAATTACAGGTCATGCTGAACTATCCTCCTCGTGATCCCAATGCTAGTCGCAATCATATCTCTTTTGCTTGGCCCCTATCTCTGTTAGAAGATTCTCACCAAAAACCAGTGGGCTTTTTAATGCCAGCCATTGAAGGAGGGCGAGAATTATTACAAGTTTATAGTCCTCGTTTACGAAAGCAGAACAAATTGGAGGTAGATTGGCGGTTTCTTCATGTTACAGCCTTGAATGTAGCTTCGATTATTCAGGCTTTACATTACACCGGTTATGTTTTAGGAGATATCAAGCCTCAGAATATCTTAGTGAATAACCGCGCTTTACCCTCAATCATTGATACAGATTCGTTTCAGGTGCGCGATCCAGATACGGGAAAAATTCATCGTTGTCCAGTGGCTTCAGAAGATTATACACCAGTGGAATTAATCGGAAAGGACATTACTAAAGTACAGCAAGATGAAGTACAGGATCGATTTCGGTTAGCAGTGATTATTCATTGTTTGCTGTTTGGCAATACTCCATTTCATGGCAAATGGGTAGGACAAGGGGAACAACCTCAACCAACGGAGTTAGTGAAACAAGGATGGTGGCCCTATGCCGAGAATAGTTTAATTCAACCTAGCTATTTAACCATTCCCTTAGATGTGGTTCACCCTAGCTTAAAGTCTTGCTTTTTAAGAGCGTTTAATGAAGGACAGCAAAATCCCAGTTTGCGTCCCAGTGCAGGGGAATGGAAAAAGGTTCTGGAACAAGCAGTAGAGGAGTTAAAAGAGTGTCCTAAAAAAACGCTTCATGTGTTTAGTTCCCATGACCCATGGGGAGAGTGTTATTGGTGTCAGCGTAGTCAACAATTAGGGGTTGATATTTTTTATGGGAAAGATAAGTTAAACCAACAGCAGCCAGTTAATCAAGCAAAGGTTCAGCCTAAGACAATTCCAAATTCAACAACCACATCATCAAAAGCAAATTCAGTAACAACACCATCAAAGACAACAGCTCAAAATTCTAATCTTCCTGTTTCTAATAAAAAACAAAATAAAATAATTAGTATTTCTGCAATATCGGCATTATTTATTACGACTACTATAGCTATAGCACAATTAACAAATGAAGTCCTCTGGCAATTTCCTACTGATGCTGACGTATCCTCATCGCCAGCGGTGTCAGAGAGAGTGGTTTATTTTGATAACGATGATAATCACCTTTATGCCGTAGATGTGGAGACCGGACAAGAAATTTGGAACTTTCAAACTAGGACTGTGCTACCTGCATTGTCATCGCCAGCAGTAGCAGAGGGAGTAATTTATTTTGGTAGGCGTGACAATCGCCTTTATGCCGTAGATGTAGAAACGGGACAAGAGGTTTGGAACTTTCAAACTGATGATGATGTACGCTCATCCCCAGCCGTGTCAGAGGGAGTGGTTTATTTTGGTAGCGATGATAATCGCCTTTATGCCGTAGATGTAGAAACGGGACAAGAGGTTTGGAACTTTCAAACTGATGATGATGTACACTCATCCCCAGCCGTGTCAGAGGGAGTGGTTTATTTTGGGAGTTGGGATAATCACCTTTATGCGGTAGATGTAGAAACGGGACAAGAACTTTGGAACTTTCCAACTGAGGGTTCGGTAGGCTCATCGCCAGCAGTGTCAGAGGGAGTAGTTTATTTTGGTAGCGGTGATAATCACCTTTATGCGGTAGATGTGGAGACGGGAGAAGAAATTTGGAACTTTCCAACTGAGGGTTCGGTAGGCTCATCCCCAACCGTGTCAGAGGGAGTGGTTTATTTTGGGAGCTATAATTTTATTACCTATAATGGTCACCTTTATGCGGTAGATGTGGAGACGGGAGAAGAAATTTGGAACCTTCCAACTGACGGATTGGGACGCTCGTCGCCAGCAGTAGCAGAGGGAGTAATTTATTTTGGTAGCCGTGACAATCACCTTTATGCGGTAGATGTGGAGACGGGAGAAGAAATTTGGAACTTTCCAACTGAGGGTTGGGTACGCTCATCCCCAACCGTGTCAGAGGGAGTGGTTTATTTTGGGAGCAATGATAATCATCTTTATGCCGTAGATGTAGAAACAGAACAAGAACTTTGGAACTTTCAAACTGATGATAATGTACGCTCATCCCCAACCGTGTCAGAGTGAGTGGTTTATTTTGGTAGCAATGATGGTCGGTTACGGGCGGTGAGGTAAACAGCTTGAGCAATAATTAACAGGAGGCGGTCATGAAACAATGGCAATTTAGTTTAATGGGCGATCGCGTCTTAATTAATTCTGATGATACTAAAGCCTACTATAACGGGGCAGCACTTTAGTCAGTATCTTGTCGTCGTCTCAAGTTGACGCTCCCTAATCCGCTTCGCGCTCGATTAGGGATTCTTGCTTCTAACTACTAGAAACTACGTTTCCAGCAGACGACTCAACTTGCCCCAATTGCTCGGGAGCAACTGAAGTAGAGGTCGAATCTCCACAAGCGTTTACAAGGTCAAGCCTTGATGTTACCGTCCGCCCGACGGTACTTAATCCACTTCTCAGAATGTTGATTGCTGCATTCTCATCTCTATCCAAGTTAGCTCCACACGCACAAGCATGAGTTCTAGTTGATAGAGACTTCTTCACGATTCGACCGCAGTTAGAGCATTGTTGACTGGTGTATTGAGGGGGAACAGCAACTGCTACCTTCCCAAACTTTTGTGCGAAATACTCTAACCACACTCGAAATTGATACCAACCCACATCTGAGATTGATTTAGCTAGACAGTGATTTTTAGTCATGTTAGACACTTTTAAGTTTTCATAGGCGACTACATCGTTAGATGTGATTACGCAACGCGCCAGTCTCAAGGCGTGTTCTTTACGTTGCCGACTTATCCTTAAATGTGCTTTCCCTAACTTCTGTCTGGCTTTCTTCCGATTAGATGAGCCTTTCTGTTTTCGAGAGAGGCGACGTTGAAGCTGTTTTAACTTCTGTTCACCTTCCCGAAAAAAACGAGGATTAGGTTCTTTATGACCATCAGAATCTGTGTAGAAAGATTCTAGTCCTACATCTAACCCTATGGTTTTCTTAGTCGGTTCTAATTGTTCTTTGACTTCTGTATTGATGAGGAATTGGCAGTAATATCCATCAGCACGGCGAACTAAACGAACCCGTTTAATCTCATCAGGATGATAGAAGTGTAAGTCTCTAGTCCCAATTAACTTGACTCGACCAATTCCCTTTTGATCAGTGAAAGTGATATGTTTTCGGGTGTTTAAGTCCAGTTTCCATCCAGATGTTTTATATTCAACACTGCGGTTGTTTTTTTGGAACTGAGGATACCCTTTCTTTCCATTAATTCCTTTCTTACAGTTATCGTAGAACCGACTAATTGAAGACCAAGCTCGTTCAGCAGCAGACTGTCTTGCCATAGAATTTAGTTCTTTAGCCCAAGAAAACTCCTCTGCCAATTGTTTACAGAGTTTGTTCAGAGCGTATTTGTTAACGCCTTGATTATCCATCCAGTAACGAATGCACTTATTTCGTACGAATTGAGTCGTCCGAATTGCTTCGTCAATGGCTTGATATTGAGTTGTTTTGGCTTTGACCTTAAACTCTAAGACAAACATCTTATGCTGAACTTTGTGGTTAAGTTTATCCTAACACAAAATTATTGGTTTGTGTTGTAAGTTCGCTATCATCCTCGCCTCGCTTACGCGCTCTGGCGAGGTCTTCTCGCTCACCGATGATAAATTGCGCGATCGCGCTGAAAGTATTGCTCAATCCCATCATAGTTGAGAGATTCAATGAGAGTTAAAATTTAATAGAAACTCAACAAATTCAATCTGTTAATTCATCAGTATTAGACAATGAAAATTAATCTTAATAATGACCAACAAATTATAAAGGAAGCATTTCAAATCTTGAGTGAGAAATTAGAACCGTCCAAACTGAGTCGTTTTTGGACAATTTGTGATTTAGGGAGTGGAGATTATTCGCAACTGAAAGACAAACTTTTTGCTGAAGAAACTGTTGACAGTCTCTCTGATAAAATTAAAGCACAAGAAGCGAAAACAGAAAATTAAATGATGATTCGTTTATGATAAAAAGCAATTAATCAGTTAAAGCAGCTTCCTGAAACCGTTAGGTTAATGGGGATCTTGTCTTTGTTCAAGGATAAATTGCGCGATCGCGAGATCAACTCTTGTCGTTAGCTTCAGGTTCGTTTCTTCCCCTTCCACAATTTTCACAGGGAATTGGCATCGTTCTAGTAAAGCTGCATCATCAGTAACTTGCCAGCCTAACACTTGTCCCTGGCGATGACACCATTTTAAGAGTTCTACCTCAAAGCCTTGGGGGGTTTGGGCTGCCCACATTTGACTACGATCTGGTGTATCAGTAATATAACCCTTTTCATCAACCACTTTAATTGTATCTTTAACGGGAACGCCAGCAATCACCGCCCGATTCTTGTTAAGGGCTTCACTACAACGATCAAATAATTCTCGCGTCACTAAACATCGCGCCCCATCATGGATCAAAACGTAGCGTGCCTCCTCTGGTAAGGCTTGTAAGCCATTAAAAACCGATTCCTGTCGCGTGTTGCCCCCCTCAATGAAGTGAATGGGAGTGATTAAATTTAAGTCTTCTATAATCCCTTTAAAATCAGGAAAGTCAAAGGATTGTCCCACAATGCCAATCCATTTAATTTCTGTGGAAGCCTCTGCTTCGAGTAATGTCCAAGCAAGCAAGGGTTTACCCAATAAGGGTAATAATAACTTATTGCGATCACTGCCCATTCGTTGTCCCCGTCCAGCGGCAGGGATTAATAAATGCATTTTTACCGCTCCATTACCGTGTTACTTACTATACCATACACCCCTGATCACGAGTCCTCTTAAAAGCCACTTATGTTCTCACGCTCTGATCAGTTAAACTGATATAGATTGATGAGCTAATGAAATACCAGCATGACCTCCTCCCTGGATTTAGAAACGCAACTGGAACAGCTGAAAACTGAAGCACTAAGCGCGATCGCGCAGTCAGATAATTTAGAAACCCTCGAACAACTTCGCGTCCAGTATTTAGGCAAAAAGGGGCAACTCTCGCAAGTTTTACGGGGGATGGGAAAACTGTCAGCCGAAGAACGCCCTAAAATTGGTTCTTTAGCCAATGAGATTAAAGAAGCAATTACCAGTGCCATTGAAGAAACCCATGACAATTTACAGCGATCGCAGTTAGAAGCCCAACTGGCAGCAGAAACCCTTGATGTTACCATGCCTGGAGTGATGCGCCCTCTCGGACAAGTGCATCCCCTTAATGGCATGATTGATAAAATGCTTGATATTTTTGTCGGATTAGGGTACACAGTAGCCGAAGGATTTGAGGTAGAAACAGATTACTACAACTTTGAAGCCCTCAATACTCCCCAAGATCATCCTGCGCGGGATATGCAAGACACCTTTTATCTCCCAGATGGCACCTTGTTACGCACCCACACTTCCTCGGTGCAAATTCGCTACATGGAACAGCATGATCCCCCAGTGCGAGTAATTGCCCCAGGGCGAGTTTATCGACGGGATACAGTTGACGCAACCCACTCGGCAGTTTTTCATCAACTAGAACTTTTAGCTGTAGAAGAAGGATTAAAATTTAGCGATCTGCGAGGAACTATTAAAGAATTTCTCCGACAAATGTTTGGAGAGGATTTACAAGTACGTTTTCGCGCCAGTTATTTCCCCTTTACTGAACCCTCGGCAGAAGTTGATGTGCAGTGGCAAGGAAAATGGCTAGAAGTTCTAGGCTGTGGCATGGTTGATCCCAATGTTTTAAAAGCTGTGGGATATGATCCCGAACGCTACACTGGCTTTGCTGCTGGGTTAGGGGTAGAACGTTTTGCGATGGTATTACACCAAATTGATGATATCCGTCGGCTTTATAATAGTGATTTACGCTTTCTACGACAATTTATCTAGCGTTCTGAGAAGACTCCCATCATAATCTTTGATTTGATGGGTAGATGAATCAGAACATTTGTGTTACAATAGGAAATGGAACAAAAAATATTTCCCTAGGTGGGTGGAAGCAGGATCTCATCCGTAAGTCTCCTAGAACCTTCAAGCTATAGAATTAGCAAAAGAGGTGCGAAAAACCTCTATAAAAACGTTAGCACTTTAACGAGTGTACCAGTAAAAAAAACACCAAATTAGTTGAAAACTGTATCGTCGGGCGGACGAAAACAGGATAATCTACGCTTGTGGAGATTGCCCCACTGGGGCGGAAAGAGCGAGTCTCTGGATGCTTTAAGGGCGGTCGTCTGTTGAACAAGTTTCAGCAGTTAGAAGCAAGAATCTCCCATTATAATCTTTGATTTAATGGGAGAGCGTCAACTAGCAGTTGCAGAATTAGGTGGACAACTAATGCCCACCAACACTGTTAGCTAGCAAACCGAATTTTCAAATAATCCTCATCCATTTTTGCGCCTTGGGGTTGTAAGGCAGCTAAGGCTTGCGGTAACACTAAATTCCGCCGATGATTGCCAATGCGAATATTTAACTCATCTCCAGTTTTATTCAGTTGAATTTTATCCTTGGTCATGCCAGGAAGATACAACTCTAAACTGTAAGCCCCATCCTCTTGTTGCGTCACTTGGATCGTGTTTTCTTGATGATAAACTTGGGTTGGATCTTCGCCATTGTAGAGCGTTTCTTTCAGTAATTCTAATGCTTCTAAGCCACACATTTCCGAAGAAAATAAGGGAACTTCCTTCACAGGTAAAGGATGGAAATTTTCATGGATTTCGTGACGATAAAGCTGTTGACTATCCTTCCACTGCTTAAAGAAGGGATCATTCACTTCCTCGGGAATAATCCGATTTGCCACTACCATATCTGTGGCTACATTATACAAACTGAGATAAGCATGGGCGCGGGCTGATTCCTTAATCACCATTTTTTCAGGATTGGTTACCAGCCGTACAGAAGTTTTCTGATTATCAGTTAAAACCTTTTCCAACGCTTCAATTTGCTCATAAAATTCATAAGGAGCATCCATCACTTCTTCTGTAGGAAGAGAGAAACCAGCAATGGGGCGGAAAATCGGTTCAACAATGGGACGTAACGCTGCCGACATTCCCCGAAAAGGCTTATAAAAGCGACGCATATACCATCCCCCAACTTCAGGGATGCTTAACAGACGCAAGGCGGTTCCGGTGGGGGCAGAGTCAATGATTAAAACATCATACTCCCCTTCATCATAATGGCGTTTCATCCGCACTAAACCAAAAATCTCATCCATTCCAGGGAGAATGGCAAGTTCTTCGGCTTGTACCCCTTCTAAGCCTCTCGCTTGCAAAACTTCAGTAATATAGCGTTTTACTGCCCCCCAATTGGCTTCTAGTTCAATGAGAGCATCTAATTCCGCCCCATAAAGGTTTTCTCGTACTTTTTGGGGTTCGTGAGTCATTTCTTGGTCAAAACTATCCGCTAGAGAGTGGGCAGGATCAGTGCTCAGAACAAGGGTTTTATAGCCTAATTCAGCACATTGTAAGCCGGTGGCGGCTGCTACAGAGGTTTTACCGACGCCACCTTTACCAGTCATTAAAATTACACGCATTCCCAAGACTCCTTAATTTAAAGAAAGTTTACATTTTTCTATTGTTACCTAAAAGTCGCCGTAAAGCCTGTTTCTTTTAAGAAGAGGAGATAAGGCGAGTGAGTTGAAGGCTTCGATCGCCTGAGAACGAACAAACTTGATAAATCTCTGTTAGAATAAATTTATGCCAACGAGGTAGCGTAGTGTTTGTCCTTGAGTATAAGGTAAAAGCCAAACCGTCCCAATATCAAGCCATTGACGGTGCCATTCGCACTGTCCAATTTGTGCGTAACAAATGCGTGCGTTATTGGATGGATCATCAAGGGGTTAATAAATACGACTTAAGCAGACTGTGTAAGCAGTTGGCAGAAGAGTTTGACTTTGCTAAACGACTCAATTCTCAAGCCAGACAAGCATCCTCAGAACGGGCTTGGTCAGCTATTCATCGGTTTTATAAAAATTGTCAGAATGGTATTAAAGGGAAACAAGGTTATCCAAGATTCCAAAAGAATAACCGTTCTGTTGAATATAAAACCTCGGGATGGAAGCTCGACCCCAATACTAAAAAACACATTACGTTCACCGATAAAAACGGAATCGGACGATTAAAGTTAATTGGCAGTCGAGACATTTATTTCTATTCTCCTGATGACATTAAGCGAGTTCGGTTAGTTAGAAAAGCAGATGGTTATTATTGTCAGTTTTGTATCAACATTGACGTAACTGAAAACATAGAACCCTCTAATCAAAACATTGGTCTAGATGTAGGACTAGAATCTTTCTATACGGATTCCAATGGTCATAAAGAACCTAACCCCCGTTTTTTCCGTAAAGGAGAAAAGGAATTAAAACGATGTCAACGTCGCCTGTCTAAAAAAGAGAAAGGCTCGTCTAATCGCAGAAAAGCAAGACAACGATTAGCCAAGAAACACCTGAGAATAAGTAGGCAGCGCAGTGAACATGCCAAGAGACTGGCGCGTTGCGTAATCACATCTAACGATGTCGTCGCCTATGAAGACTTACAGGTTAGAAACTTGGTTAAAAATCATAATCTTGCTAAATCAATTTCAGATGTTGGTTGGTATCAATTTCGAGTCTGGTTGGAATACTTTGCTAGTAAGTTTGGGAAAGTAACGGTGGCAGTTCCGCCTCAGTACACCAGCCAAAAATGCTCTAATTGTGGTCGAATTGTGAAAAAGTCGTTATCAACACGAACGCATACTTGTGTTTGTGGGCATAGCTTAGACCGTGACCACAACGCGGCGATCAACATTCTGAGAGAGGGACTCCGTACGATCGGGCAGATCGGAACGGCTAGCCTAGAGCTAGAAAACGCTTGGGGAGATGGAACCGCTACTGTTGTTGGAGAAGTCCAATCGCAGCAAGTCCCGTCGCCTTGTGAACCTAGTTCATAAGTTAGAACCAAGAATCCCCTCGCCTTTAGGCAGGGGAGTGTCAAAGAGGGAAATGCTGTTTGATAACCTCCCAGCGGGAACAATGCCAATAATCAATGTGGGAAATAATTTTTTGATCTGAGTTCATCTTCAGTTCACTCCATCCTGGGATAGAGACACGAGGTTGCCAGGGAAGAGGAGTCGTCCAGTTTAGTGTCCATTCGGTGTGAATGGTGTCTTCGACTTGTTTAATATTGTGGAGTTCAAGATTAATATCTTTAAACCACTTGCGAATAAAATCAATGAGAGACTGGTAGCGTTTTAATCCTCGAAACTCAGTTAAGGGATCTTTAAAATAAACATCCTCAGCATAAATGTTGTAGCTTTGATTATTCGGAAACTGTTGGTAGTCGGCTTTAATAATTTCAATAAGATTCATAACGCTAGTCCTCTTGTATCACTCTTTGACTGAGAAAGTCAGTAATCATGTGCATCACAACCCAATTAACGTTGATACCAGGCAGTAACAGCGACAGCTAAAGCATCGGCAGCATCATCAGGTTGAGGAATCTCACTGAGATTTAATTCTTGTGTAATCGCAGCTTGAACTTCTTGCTTATCCGCTTTTCCATACCCCGTCAGTGTCTGTTTAATTTGTGGAGGGCTGAACTCAACATAAGATAAATTATTTTGCCCTAAAACCAATAATACAACCCCTCTAGCTTGGGCGATGGTAATAGTATTTCCCATACGATAAAAAAAGAGTTTTTCAATGGCAACTAAATCAGGTTTCAGTTCACTAATAATATTCTGCAAATCTTCATAAATGGTAGCTAATCGCTTTGCAACAGACTGTTTAGCAGGAGTTTCAATTACGCCAAAGTCTAATAGTATTAGTTCTTTACTATTTTGATAGTTTGTAAGTTTTTTGCTTCCAGTTACTATTGATTCTTTATTTTTTGAAGCCTGAATATATCCAAACCCTAAGGTAGCTAATCCAGGATCAAGTCCTAAAATGGTTAATGATGTCATTTAAATAATAATAAAATTCCATTCTTAGAAAAATTATATTTTTATAACATTATTTTATCATTATTTTGCCCTTGCTCAAGAATTATCACTTATTCAAATTATGTTTAATATGCTGCCTTTAAGTAAGTCATACTATAAAGACAATAATTTCGTGTTTTGACATTATGAATAATCTCCTAAAGCCTATTGCACGGATTAGATAATTTACTTCACACATAATTGATAAACACCATAATTTAGTAACAGTTTGTAAGGGGTTATTTTTTTATTTGATTGATGTTCCTCCTAATAAGCACAAATTACTTAAAAACAAAGTTCCGATTATAAATTTCCTCAGCATTTCCTCAGCATAATTTTGTCTTTCTTCTTCAGTCCAAAGGCGATCTTCCATAGTTATCCTTTGAATTTTACTCATGAAAGGATCTCGTTCATAGGTTTCAAAACATTACTTAATTTTCTCATCATTATCAATCTGATCCTGCTGCCATAACTCTGTTAAAGTTTTGACAATGGCTAAAGCATTTTCAAAGCCTTGATTAGTTCCTTGTGCAGTAAAAGGAGGCATTCCGTGAGCGGCATCTCCCGCTAAAACTATTCGTCTAGAACTCCAAATTATATTTTTTTCCACTGGTAGATCAACAGGATGAATATAGTAAGGACGAATAATTAATTCCTCAAAATTTGAGCAAGCCAATAATTCCGAAAAGGCAATAGGAAATCCAGAATTACTTAATTGTTTTTTGGAAATATCAATTACTTGTTCTAAGGAAGAGTTTACAATTAAATCAAAATCAATAGCAGCATGAAGATTTATTAGATCAGAGTGTGGGGTTGTTCCCCACTTAAGGGAAGGTGGTGAAGTAACACTGCCCTGATCAATGCCTCAATTGCAACATCTGATAAGTTGGGGTCATGCTTTCTTCATATAAAACTTCTCGTCCCCAACGTTGGACTTGCTTAACTAATAACTGTTCCGTTTTCTGGTCAAATAGCGGGGTTACTTGTTGAATGCGACAAGATTGTGCGCCGCCTCCAGCTTCCATCCGCATACAGCCTGTGGTTTCTGAACAAAGAACAGTACAGCAATCTGCCTCTAAATTAGTCGAACTAAGACGAATACTGATTAAATCTCCTGGAATGTCCCCAGCTTCCGTGGGAATACCAGCGAGTTCGGCAACAATTTCTTTTTGCTCATCATTTTGTAGCTTAACTCGCCGAATATCATAGTCTCCCCCTTCATACTCATAAGATATAGGATCCCATTTCAAGCGAGAGGCTAACCAACCGAGGAACATTAAAGCCTGGGCGGGGTTTCCTTGTTCATAGTCAATGGTTACTTGATCCACTTCTGTTAAAGCACTCCGTCTTTCTGGGGGATCAAAGGCTTCAGCGGTTAATTCTTGCCAGGCTGATAAGCGTCGCCAATTGAGGTCAGCAAATACTATGCCTTCTGACAGGAGTTGACCGACACATTCTAATTCTGCTTCTGTTTGTTCAAAGGTGCTGGAATCAATAATGACCGTATCACTATTATCAGCAAGACGTTGAAATAAATCAGATTTTGGTTGTGGTTTTGCTTTCCACCAGAGAAATCGGGGCAGATCACTGAGCATTAAAGCAGATACCATGCCCCCAATGCGTTCTAGTGCGTCAGGGGTTCCAGTGAGATGAATATACTCACAGCAGACTAAATTGTTACTACCTTGCTTTTGAATTGGGCAATATGCGGAAACTTGCGCTGATACCCCTTCATCTTCTTGGTCTGTTGGGTAAAGGGCAATAATACGACCGGGGTTGCTAGAAGCTAGGCTTTCCGCGATCGCGCTATCATCAGATTTTTCTTCTGACTCATAGATCACCATGGTAAAGCTAGTTGCCCGAGTCGCGATCGTTCCATGATCCGCAGCTTCGTTATTTTGCCAAATCTCATTTAATTCCGCTTCAATTTCCTCAATGGAAACATCTTTCGGATTTTGTAACGATAAGAGTGGTGGAGATTGTGTCATATTTTTACCTCACTATAACTATTTTATCCCATTTCTATAAACTAGTGCTAATATTACGATCCCCCCTTCGCCCCCCTTAGTAAAGGGGGGTTGGGGGGATCTACTGTAACCATCATTATCAAAATTGGTATTACAAACATTAGTCCTTATAATCGTCGCCAATTCCGACCATCCCGATTAATCAGGGCTTCTGCTTCTAAAGGTTGCCAAGTTCCAGCCTCATACTGAGGAACTAAAGTGGGATCGCTGGCTTCATCCCAAACTGATAAAACAGGGCTTAAAACGCGCCAAGCCTCTTCTACCTCATCAGAACGAGTAAATAAGGTTTGATCCCCTAACATACAGTCAAGGAGAAGCCGGTTATAAGCATCCGCCGTTGCCATGCCAAAGGATGATCCATAACTAAAGTCCATATCTACCGATCGCGTTCTTAATTCTGGTCCAGGCATTTTTGCCTCAAACCGTAGTGAGATCCCCTCATTGGGCTGAATCCGCATGGTTAAAACATTGGGGTTAGTTTGTTGCGCTGCGGATTGGAAAATAAGGAGGGGAACTTCTCGAAACTGAATCGCAACTTCAGTGACTTTCTTCGGTAAGCGTTTTCCTGTGCGAAGATAGAAGGGGACTCCTTTCCAACGCCAGTTATCACAATACAGTTTTAACGCAGCAAAAGTGGGAGTCGTGGAATTCGGATCAACGCCATTTTCTTCCCGATACCCTGGCACTGGTTTTCCTTTCATCCAGCCCTTACTATACTGTCCGCGAATGGCACAATTATCCAGATTATTGGGATCAGCCAGATAAAAAGACTGTAACGCCTTAGTTTTTTCCGTGCGAATACTATCGGCATCCAAGGAGTTCGGGGGTTCCATCGCCGTTAAAGAAACCAACTGCATTAAGTGGTTTTGCACCATATCGCGCAATGCCCCAGAGGTTTCATAATACCCTGCGCGATCTTCCACCCCGACTGTTTCGGCAACCGTAATTTGGACATGATCAACAAATTGCCGATTCCACAAGGGTTCAAAAATGGCATTGGCAAACCGAAACACTAATAAGTTTTGTACCGTTTCTTTCCCTAAATAGTGGTCAATGCGATAAACTTGGTTTTCATAGCAAACATTTTGCACGGTGCGATTCAGGGAACGAGCAGAAGCAAGGTCTTTGCCAAAAGGCTTCTCAATCACTAAGCGTTGTTTGTTGGGGTCTTGTAACATTCCCGCTTTCCCCAACTGCTGAATTGCCTCAGGAAAGAATTTAGGAGAAACCGCTAAATAAAAAACCCGATTCCCTCTTGTGCCGCGTTTACCATCTAATTCGGAGAGGAAGGCTTTTAATTTCTCATAACTTTCCGCCTCATCCATGTTACCAGAACAGTAGTAGAGTCCCTCAGCAAAGTCTTTCCAAAGTTCCTCATTACCAATGCCAGTGGAATAATTCTCAACCCCCTCTCGCATTTGTTCGCGGAAATAGTCATGACTCCAGTCTCGTCTGGCGACACCAACAATGGTTAACTCCCCTGGTAGTCGATGTTCCCGTTTCAGTTGATAAAGGGCAGGAACTAATTTCCGTTGGGTTAAGTCTCCCGATGCCCCAAAAATAATAATAATAGAGGGTTCAGGGGTTCGTTCTTGTTGTAAGCCAATACGAAGCGGATTTTCTTTAGTTGCTACCATACCTCGGTGATTAATTAGGAGTTTAAAATAAGATAATTTTTGCCCCCAAAATTTTCAATCAGGGGGCGAGGGATCAAGTTTATACGGATGCCAGTTGCTTAACTTTGTTTTCTAGAGAAGAAATGAGGGATTCATAGGGTTTAATAAATTTGTCAATTCCTTCATCTAGTAACTCTGCCATCACTTGATCTAAGTCAATGTTGACATCAGGGTCTTTTAAGGTTTCCATGAGTTTGTAGGACTCCTCAATGTCCATTTCAATGCGATCAGCAGGGCTACAGTGATCGGCACAAGCCTCGATGGTATCGGGTGGCATGGTATTTACAGTGTTACGCCCGACTAATTCATCTACATACATAACGTCGCTATAGTCGGGGTTTTTACTGCCAGTGCTTGCCCAAAGTAGCCGTTGCAGGTGCGCGCCTTTTTGTTCTAATTTTTTCCAGCGATCGCTGCTAAAGATTTTCTTGAACTCTTGATAAGCAATTTTCGCGTTAGCAATGGCAACTTGCCCTTTAATGGCTTTTAGTTTTTCTTGTTTCGCGGCATCTGTTTCTTGCTTGAGTTT
Organism: Euhalothece natronophila Z-M001; assembly: GCF_007904085.1. GTDB lineage: Bacteria > Cyanobacteriota > Cyanobacteriia > Cyanobacteriales > Rubidibacteraceae > Halothece > Halothece natronophila. The sequence goes on along the minus strand of NZ_CP042326.1, from coordinate 2,735,356 downwards.
TTCATCAATCATTTTGTCAATTTTGACATCAATCCGACTGAGGAAGAAACTAGCGACAGAGGCAATTTGACTAATATCGTTGCCATCTTCCACTCGTTTTTCTAAGCCGCGAATATATGCCCAAGCAGTGTCCACATAGCTTTGTACCGAGAACAGCAGGGTAATATTAACATTAATACCATCGCGAATCGCCGCTTCTACTGCAGGTAAGCCTTCGGGAGTGCCAGGAATTTTAATCATGACATTGTCCCGACCAATTTCTTTAAAGTAACGACGGGCTTCACTGAGAGTGCTTTCCGTATCCTGCGCGATCGTGGGAGGAACTTCGATGCTGACATAGCCATCAAGTCCATTGGTTTCATCATAAATCGGACGTAGGGTATCACAGGCTTCTCGAATGTCCTCAAAAACGAGGAATTCATAAATAGCTTGGACAGATTTCCCTTCTTTGATCCCAGCTTCAATATCTGCGTCGTAAATTTGATTACCCGCGATCGCCTTTTCAAAAATGGTGGGGTTAGAAGTAATCCCATGAACGCCGCGACTTTCAGTTAACTCTTTCAGTTCCCCAGAGCGAATAATATCACGGCTGAGATTATCCATCCAGACGCTTTGCCCATACTCTTTTTCAATTTGTAAGATTGGATTTTGATCAGCTACAGTCATTGTTAATATCTCCTTGATGAATGCTTCAATGTAACGATACTTTTTCTATTAATAGAAAGACTCTACTAACTCCACATTTTTAGGACTACCGATAACTAGGGGAGAACGAGCATGGAGTTTTTCAGGGACTACATCCATTAGCCTTTCTCTACCAGTACTAGCTTTACCACCGGCTTGTTCAATTAAGAATGCTAAGGGGACAGTCTCATATAACAAGCGTAACTTTCCTTCTGGTTTATTGACGGTTCCAGGATAGAGAAAAACACCTCCCTGTTGAATAATGCGATGAAAATCTGCTACTAAAGCTCCTCCATAACGTGCGCTATAGCCTTCTTGACGATGAACATAACGGACATACTCACGGATCGGTTCTTCCCATTGCCAGAAGTTTCCTTCGTTAAGGCTATACACTGAACCTGACTCAGGGATTTGCATATTTTCCTCAGCGAGGATAAATTCTCCTAAACTCGGGTCAAGGGTGAAGGAGTGAACACCATTGCCAAGGGTAAAAACTAACATGGTACTCGCCCCATATAGGATATAACCGGCGGCAATTTGTTTATGTCCGTTTTGTAACAAATCGGTAGCTGTTTGATCGACATCGTCCCCTTCTTGCTGGCGAATGGAAAAAATCGACCCCACACTAAGATTTGTATCAATATTAGAAGACCCATCAATGGGATCTAACAAGAGGGTATAACGACCAATGGGGCAATTTTCGGGGATATAGTAGGGTTTGTCCATTTCTTCTGAAGCCAGGCGACAAACTAACCCACTTTGCTTAAAGACGGAGATAAAAACGTCATTGGCGTAAACATCCATTTTTTTAACAGATTCGCCTTGAACATTTGTTTCTCCAGTAAACCCTAAAACGTCTTCCACAATACCAGCACGACTGAGGCGACGAGAAATGAGCTTACCAGCTAGGGCAATACGATTCATTAACGCACTTAAATCTTGTGCTTCTGCAGAAAAGCTATGCAGTTCTTGTAAGACATAACGGGATAGCGTGGTGCAATCTCGGTCTAAACTGGGAGATTGCGCTGTATTAACCATGGTTTTCTCCTTAATTACCGTTCGACGCAGTTATGGAGGACTGGTAGGGAATTTCCTATCTATAATCATAAGGAGAAATTTTGCCACAGCCTTCTAACTTTAGACCAAATTTAGGTTTGCTAGTTAAGCCACTGACAATTTTTTGATTTCCCACAGGTTCTAATTTTACCTTTGGGCGCTGGAAAGGACGCGATCTCCAAGATGATGTGACCGCTTCTAAGACTCTAGCTTATGCTAGAATTACTCAAACTTAGGTGCTGGATTTTCGAGTTGTGAGCAGCGATCGCGCGATTAAAATTTTCCTCATTGATGGGGATATTGTCTTTTTAGAGGGGCTGAGACAAGTTCTCAAGTCTCAAAATGACATGACAATTATTGCCCAAGCCGAAAACTTGCAAAAAGCTCGAGAGCAGCTATCTAGTTTAGAGGCTCTCCCCAATATTTTAATTTTAGATATTCACCTGACAGATGAAGAAACCATCACCCCTAGCATGGAATTTTGCCAAGAAATCAAGCAAGCCTATCCTAATTTGCCGTTATTTCTTTTGACGACTGTGACAGATGGGAAAATTCTAGGCAGTTTTCGTCGCTTAGGAATTGAAGGATATGCCCGTAAACGGACTGCTGTGGAGGAATTAACTAATGCCTTGCGCCAAGTTGCTAGGGGGGAACTCTATTGGCAACAAGGAATCATCAGTGAATCTTATTCGCTACAACTTTCTCCTCCTGATTCACCGCAACCTGTTACCCCTCCTCGTTGGTTAACTCGACAACGAGAAACAGGATTAAGTGAAATTGAAAAGAATTTGGCACAAGTTGAAGCAAACTTAAATAAAGAAGACCTTTCGAGCTTTGATTGGCTGTTTTGGCAAGGATTACGCCGAGAATTGCGAGTGGCACAGTGGATTGTGAAACAATTACTTCCTGTAGAAGTTGTGGTTGTTAATGAGGAGAAAACTGAACAAGAAGAAGATAAGCCTCCTCAGTCTGAAATTACTCCCCCTCAACTGACAGCTTTCCCCACATCTGTTAGTGAAACTCTCTTTCAGACAACATTAGGCAAAATTCAGCTTGGGTTAGTGAATCAAACTGACTACACCTTAGAAATTGATCTTCTCAATGCAGAAAAAAAACGGGAACTTTTATATTTAGTCGTTCAACAATTCCAAGAACTGCTACAACAATTAAAATTTATTCAGTTACCCCTTGAAAATTTATCAGAAAGACGATCGCGCTTACTAAGAGAAGTATGGCAAAACTGTTTAAGTAAATGGATCAGTAACTATGTTCCAGAAACAGCGATTTTTGAAGTTGCCCCTTCCATTAGCGATTTTATTCTCCAAGAAGTTCCATTTGTCGAAGAAACTAACCTCAATAAAATTCCGCAAGTTCCTGCGTTATTCGCTTATTTGTTATATCAACAGCCTTTAGAAATCGATCAAGTCTCCTATCGCCCAGAATCTCCAGAAGCCCAAAGTCGCGCTGAAGTTCTGTTTCATCATTTAGTTTTACAAATTGCCAATGGGGTGATGCAAGTAATTCTAAATCAGTTTGGAGAACAAGAAACTATAAAAACCACTCTCTATCAAGAAAAATACCGTTCTTCTCGTGCCATTGCCCGCTTTCGTAATGAGTTATCTTGGCAATATCGTCGCTTCTATTATGTGGAAGAACCCAAAGCCATTTTTGAAAGCCGTCATGACTTACTAGTTTTACGTGGTAATCGTATTCAAAGCATCTCCGTTTACGCCCCACGTCAAGCAGAATTAGAGGAGTTACAAGGGCTTCGTTGGAGTGTTACCATTAGTTTAGAATTGAGAGACGCGATCGCGCCACGTATTCGGTCGGTCTTCAGTATTGTAGGACAAGCAGCGGTTTATGTTCTCACCCAAGTGATTGGCCGTGGTATTGGCTTAATTGGACGCGGTATCCTACAAGGAATTGGTAAAAGTGTCGAAGATCAGCGCAATCAGCGTTAGGCTAAGGTTTCTGGACAATATCCTAATCCTTCAGTAAACTGTTCTCGGAAGGCTTCAATTTCTTGGTAATTGGGTTTCCCATGAGAGACGATCGCGAGCTTATAACGACGCATTACCTCAACAATGGGTTGCCCCACCTCTAAGCTCCATAATGCCATTTGTAGAGGAACTTCAGGCTCGTAAGGGATGCCAATTTCATCAAGATAGGCAAGAAAATTGCGATGTTCTTCTGTGGTTAATTCTTCAGTAAACTTGATTTTGAGAAGCCACCCATCAATACGGTGAATGACGGTAACAACTGATGTGGGCAAATTATAATCCCGACGCAGATGATCAATCAGTCTCAAGGTTAAGCTGGCATTGGCGAAAAAATAAATATATTGCATAGTTTGGAAAACCTCCATAGCGCGATCCCATTTGTTTGCGCTATCTTTAGTGTCCCAGAGAAGCATGGCTAATTACTAGGGGAAGATCCCCCATCTTTTGCATTAGTCATTAGTCATTGGTCATTAGTCATTGGTTTACAAACAACAAAGGACAAAGGATAAATTTTATGAATACTAATTCTTCTTCTCTCGATAAAAATGTCAACAGTTATGACTATCATCTTCCCGAAAGTTATATTGCTCAAACTCCTGTCACCCCTCGGGATCATTCTCGCTTATTAGTAGTTGACTCTCCTACGACTCATCAGCATCAACATTTCTATGATCTTCCCCAATGGTTAAACAGTGGCGATTTATTAATTCTGAATAATACCAAAGTTATTCCAGCCAGATTATATGGTCATAAAACTACAGGCGCGGCGGTGGAAGTTTTACTGTTAGAAGAAAAAGAACAAAATTGTTGGTTAGCCCTAGTCAAGCCTGGAAAACGATTACAGGTAGGCGCAAAAATTCAATTTTCCTCTCGTTTCTCAGAGAATGAGTTGCTACAAGCTACTATTATCGAAAAAGATGAAACCCGAGGCGGACGGTTATTAAAGTTTGATCTCCCTGAAGATACCCCTTTAATGTCAATTTTAGATAAATATGGAGAGATTCCGTTTCCTCCCTATGTAACTGATACTGAGGCAAACCCTGAACAATATCAAACGGTTTTCGCTGAGAAATCAGGCGCAGTGGCAGCCCCCACCGCAGGGTTACATTTTACCGATGAATTATTAGGGAGGCTAGCAGAAAAAGGCATTAATCAAGCGCAAGTGACGCTTCATGTGGGGATGGGAACATTTCGCCCTGTCGAGGTGGAAACTATTACTGATCATAAAATGCACGAAGAATGGATTGATGTCTCAGAAGAAACCATGGCAAAAATTCGGGAGACAAAAGCCCAAGGGGGGAGAGTGATTGCTGTGGGAACAACGGTTGTTCGCGCATTAGAAGGGGCAGTGGCAGCACAGGGAGACTTAAAGGGGTTTTGTGGTAAAACTGATTTATTTATTTGTCCGGGGTATTCTTTACAGGTGGTCGATGGCTTAATTACTAATTTTCATTTGCCGCGTTCCAGTTTATTGATGCTGGTAAGTGCATTTGTTGGTCGAGAGCGATTATTATCCTTGTATGAAAGCGCGATCGCGCATCAGTATCGTTTCTATTCTTTTGGGGATGCTATGTTGATCCTTGACAATACTTGACTTATTAGTTATATAGCAACTTAAGAAAATATAGATTAATATATAAGTAAGCATAAAGAAAGTTAGGGAGAACAAACGATGATGCTATTTCGCCAGTTATTTGAAGCGGAAACCTCTACTTACACCTATTTAATCGCCGATACAACAACCCAAGAGGCAGCACTAGTTGATCCTGTTATTGAAACAGTGGAGCGCGATATCAAACTAGTTAGAGAATTAGGCTTAACCTTAAAATACTGCCTTGAAACGCATGTTCATGCCGATCATATTACGGGAACTGCTAAATTACGGGAATTGACAGGATGTGCAGGAATGGTTCCTGAAAATGCTCAAGTTGACTGTGCTAGCGACTTTATTAAACATGGAGACGTGATTAAAGTGGGTGGGATTCCAATTCAAGGGATTGCTACTCTAGGACATACTGATAGTCATATGGCTTACTTAGTCAACGGCGATCGCGTTTTAACAGGAGATGCACTTCTGATACGTGGCTGTGGTAGAACTGACTTTCAAAGCGGGGATGCAGGGACATTATATGACTCAGTCATGAATAATCTATTTACCCTCCCTGATGACACCCTAGTTTATCCTGGACATGATTATCGCGGTCACACGGTTTCTACCATTGGGGAAGAAAAACAATGGAATCCTCGGTTTGTGGGACGTAATCGGGAACAATTTATTGAGTTTATGAATAATCTCGATTTACCCAACCCGAAAAAAATTATGGAAGCTGTACCGGCGAATGAAAATTGTGGTGCTGTTTTGAATAAATAACGAAAGGAGAATAAAACTATGAAAACGATTGATGCAACGACTCTGAAAAATCATTTAGATCAAGGTGATGTTACCTTAGTGGATGTGCGTGAACCGGCTGAACATTCTGGAGAAAAAATTGCGGGTTCAACGCTAGTTTCTTTATCAAATTTTGATCCCAAACAAGTGCCAAATGATCCTGATAAACTAACTGTTCTTTACTGTCGCACGGGAAATCGATCGGCACAAGCCATGCAAAAACTATCCACAACAGGGGCAAATAATATTGTTCATTTAGATGGCGGATTAGTGGCGTGGAAAGAACAAGGCTATCCCACCCAAGTTAATAAAAATGCCCCCATTAGTCTCATGCGTCAGGTACAAATTGTCGCTGGTTCTTTAGTGGTAACGGGAACAGTTTTAGGAGCATTTGTTTCCCCCTGGTTTTTGATTTTAAGTGGTTTTGTGGGCAGTGGTTTAGTTTTTGCTGGTGTCACTAACACTTGTGCTTTGGGGATGCTATTAGCTAAAATGCCCTGGAATCAGAAAGTTTAAAGAATGAATTACCTGTTGCGTCGCTATATTCCTGCAGTTAAGTGGATTCCTCAATATCGACCCCAGTATTTAGTGGGAGATGTTACTTCAGGGATTATTGTTACTAGCCTGCTAATTCCTCAAAGTATGGCGTATGCCCTCTTAGCGGGTTTACCGCCGCAAGTGGGTCTTTATGCCAGTATTTTACCAGCAATTATCTACCCCTTATTGGGGACAAGTGCTGTTTTAGCAGTGGGCCCAGTAGCAGTAGATTCCCTGATGGTGGGAACAGCGATTTCCCAATTTGCTGTAGAAAGTACCCCTGAATATATGAGTCTAGCTATAACCCTAGCTTTTTTAGTGGGGGGAATTGAAATTTTAATTGGGGGATTGCGATTAGGCTTTCTCGTTAATTTTATTAGTCGCGCTGTGATTTCAGGGTTTATTAGTGGCGCAGCAGTGATTATTGCCTTTAGTCAGATTAGAAATTTATTAGGCTTACAAATTCCTTCTACCGAGTCATTTTTTGAGTTATTCGTTTTACTGGTTCGCAATTTACCTGAAACCAATTTGATTAATCTCGCTTTGGGGTTGGCGAGTATGGGGATATTGTTTTATTTTAATAATCCCTTAGTTAAGCAACTAAAACGCTTAGGGTGGAGTGATCAAATGATTCTCCCTGTTTCTAAAAGTGCCCCTTTATTAGTGGTGATTTTAGGGACATTATTAGTGTGGGGATTGCGCCTAGATGAATGGGCAAATCTGCAAGTGGTGGGGGAAATTCCTGCAGGATTACCGAGTTTAAATCTGCCTAATTTGAACTTAGAAACTGTTGAATTATTATTACCTGCCGCGATCGCGATCGCGCTTGTGGGATATTTAGAAGGATTTGCAGGAGGACAAGCCTTAGCCAGTAAACGACGAGAAAAACTTGATCCGAATCAAGAATTAATTGCTTTAGGGGCAGCTAATTGGGGATCAGCATTGAGTGGTGGTTATACCGTTACTGGGGGATTAAGTCGATCTGTGGTTAATTTTGCCGCTGGGGCAAATACAGGGGTTGCCTCTATTATAACTGGGCTACTGATTGCTGTTACGGCAATGTTTCTTACCTCTTTATTTTATTTTCTCCCGGCAACTGCTTTAGCGGCGATTATTATTATGGCGGTTTATCGTCTGATTGAGGTGGGAAAGTTACGGCGGATGTGGGTGTATGATAAAGCAGACGCGATCGCGTGGTTAGCCACGTTTATCATTGTTTTAGGCTTAGGCGTAGAACAGGGGATTCTTTGGGGAACTTTGATTGCTTTAGTCTTTCATTTATGGCGCACCAGCCATCCTCATATTGCTATTGTTGGGCGTTTAGGGGAGTCTGAACACTTCCGTAATGTCTTACGCCATCCTGTGAAAACCCATCCTGAAGTATTAGCCGTGCGAGTGGATGAAAGTCTTTATTTTGCCAATGCTAAGTATTTAGAGAATTTTATTAATAGCGCGATCGCGGATAATTTAGAAGTGAAGAAAGTCTTACTGGTTTGCAATGCCGTTAATCTCATTGATGCCAGTGGTTTAGAGATTTTAGAAGGCTTAGTGGCTGATCTCAAAAGTCTTGGCATTGAATTATACTTATCAGAAGTCAAGGGACCGGTGATGGATAAACTAAAAAAAATCGGCTTCATTGACTACCTAGGTAAAGATCATGTTTTTCTCACCACCGATCAAGCGATGCGAACCTTAACCACAAATTAGAACACTCTTTCATGGGGGAACCCCTAAAACAGCGCGATCGTATATTTGTCATTCAGCGCAGATTAGGGGATTTTAGAAATTTATAGTGATTCCAAATAAAAAATAGCAACCTAAAAGTAGTGGGAGCATCTTGCTCCCTAGTAGCAGCCAAGATGGCTGCACTACGGAACTGAATTGGAACGACTATAATTCACCGTTCTTTTGATATTATATTACTAATTAATCATTTAGTTAATTTACAATTAAACTCTATATCTATTATTATATTCATATAACTAAATAGTTTTATTAAAAGGATTTATAACACTATGGCAGAAATTGTCATTGTCGGCGCAGGATTTGGAGGGCTTTCTGCCGCCTACGAATTGAAACACCTCTTAAAAGGCAAACATGAAATTACTTTAATTTCCGATCAACCCACCTTTACCTTTATTCCCTCTCTCCCTTGGGTAACGTTTAATCTCAGACGCTTAGATCAAGTACAACTTCCCCTTGAACCGTTATTGCAAAAATACGGAATCCATTGGCGACACGGTAAGGTGACAGCACTTGATCCTGAGGAAAAACGAGTGACAGTAGAGGAGGAGATAACTTTAGAGTATGATTATCTCATAATTGCTACGGGGGCTTCTCTGGCTTATCATTTGATACCAGGTTTGGGGCCAGAAGATGGTTATACACAATCCGTATGCAATGCTCATCATGCGGAAATGGCGAGGGAAGCCTGGAATGAATTTTTAGAAAACCCAGGGCCGATTCTTGTGGGGGCAGTTCCGGGGGCAAGTTGTATGGGGCCAGCGTATGAAGTGGCCTTATTAGCGGACTATAGTTTAAGAAACAAAGGAATCCGTGATCAAGCAACGATTACTTTTATCAGTCCTGAACCCTATTTAGGACATCTTGGCATTGGGGGGATGGCAAATTCTGACAAAGTCGTAACAGAAGTAATGCAAGAGCATGGCATTGATTGGGTAGAAAATGCTGCTATTACTGAGATTAAACCAGATCACGTCAAATTATCAGATGGACAGGAATTTCCTTTTCAATATGCCATGTTTTTACCTCCTTTCCGAGGAGCGCAGTTCTTAAGAAATGTGCCTGGATTAACTGATAAAAAGGGATTTGTACCAGTACGAGACACCTATCAACATCCAGACTATCCCTCGATTTATAGTGCAGGGGTAATCACACAACTTGCGCCACCAGAAACAACAGAAGTCCCTCTTGGTGCGCCGAAAACTGGTCAAATGACAGAATCAATGGCGATTGCGGTAGCGCATAACATTGCTCGGGAATTAGGAGAAATTCAATCTCACCCTGTTAAGCCCAGTTTAGATGCGATTTGTATGGCAGATTTTGGCAATGATGGCATTATCTTTATTGCTGCCCCTGTTGTACCTGAACCCAGTATAGGACATCGTCGTCATGCTACTGCATTGAGAGGAGTTTGGGTGAATTGGGTGAAAAATGCTTTTGAGTGGTATTTTCTGATGAAAATGCGCTGGGGAACTGCTGTACCTTGGTTTGAACGGTTAGTCCTATTTTTATTGCAGTTATCCTTAGTGACTCCCATCGCGCCAAGCAGCGACCAATCAAAGCCTTTAACAGTTTTAGAAAAATAAAAAAGGCTGTATGGAAACAGCGTAGTAAGTAAATATTGCCTAAAAAAGGAGCATTAAAAATGTCTAAATTTCTCTTAAAAATCGTTTTTTCCCTCTTATTAGCTTTTAGCCTGCTTATTCTTCCCATTAATGAAGCAAACGCTCAACCACAACCAGAACAATTAGGCGAAATTGTGCAAGAAATTGAATCTTTAGATGCGATGCGTTCTAGCCTAGCAGGAACTCTCAAAGGAACAGACGAAACTCCTACTATAGAAACCTTTAAACAAGTCTGTAAACCAGTGGGAATGCGCGCTAAACAACTTAGCCAAGAAAACCCTTGGGATGTTAAACAAGTCGCTGAAAAATATCGGAATCCTGATCATGCGCCAACTGAAAAAGAAGCAATGGCTCTAGAAAAATTTGCCAATAATCCTAACCTCTTCGGTTTTTGGGAAACGGCTGATCAAGAAACTTATTATTATCGTCGCATTAATGTGGAAGCCACTTGCTTAAAATGCCATGGCCTCAAATCCGAGCGTCCTGAATTTGTTAAACAACGTTACCCTAATGATAAAGCCTATGATTTTTCTGTTGGGGATTTACGGGGAATGTATCGAGTCGTTGTTCCTGAAGTAAAAGAACAAATTCAAGCGGCATTACAGTAATAAGGAGGTGAATATGATTAATAAAACATTCCGTAAAATCATATTGGGACTAACGATAGTTTTCTTAATTTTAGGATTCATTAGTATTCCTACAAATTCTGCTTATGCCGAAATTCGGACAATACAAGAAGGGGAAAATCAAGTGCTTTATCAATCGCGACAGAAACTATTTGATAGTTATAATCGCACTTGGCAAGCGATCGCGTTTCAGCGAATTACATCAGAAGGAAAAGAACCATTTACGATTCGCCTTGCTGGTTTTCCAGGTAGAACCGAAATTGATCACTCCCAACCTTTAACTGTTAAGATGCCTACAGGAGAAACGTTTTATGCTAAAGATATTTCCGAAAAAGTGTTTGTTGATAAATCTCCTGTTGGTAACATAGGTCAATACAATTTTGAAGAAATTATTTCTCAGCTACCTAATACCTTAGCAGTTGTTTTTTCTGTACCCATTACAGACGGAAAGAATCTGGAAATGCCAGTTTCTCCTTTATCTATTCAAGAATGGAAAGAAGTTGCTCAAAAACGCTAATCTTAGATTAAAAATTAAGGAGGAATCAAATGTGGAAAACATTACTAACCATTTGTCTTAGCTTTTTTATTTGGATCGGAGGAGCAAGTTATCTGATTCCAAGTTATTCTAATAGTGCATTCAGTGCTAATGTTTATTCAGAAGAAATAGAAGAAGTTGTTGATGAATTTCTCACTAATATTCCCAGAGGATATTATGGGGTAAAACAAGCTGATGAAATTGAAAGATTAGTGGAAGAAGAAAATGCTCAACTGATTGATGTTCGTCAACCTTTAGAATATATAAGCGGGCATATCCTCAATGCGATTAATATTCCCCTACGAGACTTAGTGAAAAAGCAAGATCAAATTGCCAAAGATCGACCTGTTATTCTATATTGTTCAGTTGGGTATCGCACTGCCATTGGCTTAGAAGCGTTGCGTCTTCTCGGCTATGATAATGTGATGGGATATCCTGGCAGTGTTGAAGGTTGGAAAGCTGCTGGAAAGTCACTCAATTAACTATCTGATGTCTCTTTTTGATCGAAAACAATATAGTCAACGCCTTGATTTTTTGATTGATACATCGCAATATCAGCATCTCGCAAAATGGGATCAGAATTACTATATTGACCATCATCATAGACAATGCCAATACTAGTTCTAATTTTTACTTCAATATGGTTAATTCTAATTGGATTTTCTAACACTTGATGAAGCCGATTAGCAACTTGGATAGCAGCTTCTTTCTCAGGTAATTTTTCTAGTAAAATAACAAACTCATCTCCCCCAAAACGAGCAATCATGTCATCTTCCCGTAAACAGTTTTTAAATCGTTGCGTGACATTAATTAATAATTGATCTCCAATGTTATGACCAAAATTATCATTAACCTCCTTAAAACCATTTAAGTCTAAAAATAAAACTGCAAATGGTATATCAGTTGCTTTTGAGTCACGGAGCTTAATAATTTCATGTAAACGTTCTACTAATAAGTAACGATTAGGTAAACCAGTTAAGCGATCATGATGAGCCTGGTAGCTTAATTGGCTTTGTAACTGAGTTCGTTCGGTTAATTCTTGATTTAGTTGTTTATAAAGTTGGGCTTGCTTAAGCGCGATCGCGATTTGATCGGCTACTTGTTTTAATAAACTCTTTTCTGCTTCACTCCAATCACAGCTAGAGTCTTGATATTGCAAAGAAATTATCCCTTGTAATTGTTGATTATAATAAATTCCTCCTAATAGCATAGACTTGGCATTTTCTGCTCTAAAACAGACAGTATCATTAAAAGCTGAGTCATTAATTACTACTACTTCCTCTTGTTGAAAAATTTGCTGTGCTTGTGAATATTCGCAAATTTTTTCTGACCAATAACTAACTTCTTGTGTCGCCACTCGCACTAAAGGAGAGTCATCTTCATCTTGTTCATAAAGTGCTAAAACCACTTCATCAACCCCAAAAGCCTCTAAAAGTTTGGTAACTGTTTCTTCTACTACTTCATGCAATTCTAAACTTTGACGAACCGCATAAGTAATCATATTAACTAAACGCTCTCGTTCTGCTTGTTCTTTTAGGGTTGTTTCTAACTCTTTGCGATCATCAATGTTAACTCCTGCTCCGATAATTCGATAAACACGGTCATTTTCATCTTTTAAGGGAGTTAGCGTCAATAACCAACAAGTTTTTTCCCCATTCACCCTAATACATTCTTCATAAGTTAAACTGTCCCCTGAAGCTAAACAAAGTTCGTAGCGTTCACGAAGTTGAAGAGCTAATTCTCTAGATAAATTTAGTTCTAAAGGTTGTCCTTGCGCCTCACTTCTAGAGACTCCCATTAACCTTTCACTAACACAATTACAATCTGCCCAATAAAATTTCCCTTCTTCCGAAACATCCACTACAAAAATTGCTTGTTGCACCCCATCATAAATACTCCGTAGAAAGGCTTCTTGTTCCTGTAATTGTCTGGTGATATGCTTTGAGTCTGTAATATCTGTCATCAAAGCATAATAGCCTTCTACCTTTTCTGTACTACCAAAATCAGGGACTAAAACAATAAAAACATCCCTTAATTGTCGATTTTGATAAGGAAACTGAGCCTCACACTTAACAGTTTCTCCTTGCAAAACTTGCTCAATTAAACCATCAAACTGACTATACAACTCGTGTCCAATTACCTCAACAACTGTTTTGCCTAAAACTTCTTCCTCTGTCACTCCTAGCCACTGTTGATGGGTTTGATTCATAAATTGATACCGCTCACTGGCATCAACATACGCAATACTACCCTGAATCGAATCCGTAATTAGTTGTAAGCGTTTGGCTTTTTCGCGGACAAGGTCTGCTTCCTTATCGGTAGTGACATCAGTAAGAGTCATCTCATAACTAATAACTTTTCCCTCATCATCAAAAGTAGCTTTGATATCAAGATGAACCCATAATAACTCCCTATTATTTAACGGAATCAACTGTAGCTCTAAATTTTGTTTTTCCCCAGTTTGTTTGGCTTGTTGCAGCGCGGTAAAAAAGAAAGGTTGATGCTTATTGAGGATAAAGCGAGAAAAGCTAAAATTAGTGATAGGAGCGGGTATATCCCCTAGTAAAGCTCTCCCCTGATAATTAATTCGAGCAATCATCCCTTTTTCGGTGAGCGTAACATACCCACAAGGAGCAAATTCATAGAGAGACCAATATTGCTCGTATAATTCACTTAATTCACTATAAGCTCTTTGTAACTCTTCATGCTGAATTTGTAGTTCTGTTTGATAAACGCCTACTTCATATAAGTTAGGATCTGATAAAGCCTCTAAATCATCTCTTTGATTGAGACGAAGTTCTGCTTTTTCTCGGAGTTGCTCGAAATAGTCATCCATAATATTCCTTTATTTCTGTAAATTAGAAATTATATCGAATGTTGTTCATATAACTGACACTAAACATATTAATGTCACTTTACTCAACAAAATGTTACAAATTAGTTAAGAATAATAAACAATATTTAATCCTAGTCTCTTGGTCGGGAATAATAGAGCAACGGACTAGATAGCGATAGGGCCTCTCATTATCAAGAGAAAATGAGATAGTTTCCTCGAAAGGCTCATTATTTTGAAGTCGTATTTCCAGTGGTTTGATAATCTTCTCTTCCACCTGTTCAATAGTTAGTTGGTTTTGTAGGGCTAGGTTAATATTAATAATCTCCAACTGGTTAGTGAGTAAAATTGCAGGTTGGGTATAGGTATCAAGAAGGCTTTGCTGAAGTAACTGTGCTTGTTTTAAGGCTTCTTCTTTTTGCTTTAACTCATTAATATTAATAAAGTTCACTACTGTTCCTTCAATTTGATAGTTGTCTTTACGATAAGGGGTAATCTCCATGCGGTACCATCCCCCCTCTCTGGTTTCAACTAATTTGGTTTTAGGGGTTAATGTTTGCAAAACTTCTAAAATATCTTGTACCATCCCATCATCATTAAGATTAGTCGTGACATCATGAATAGGACGACCAATATCTGTAGGGATGAGGGGCATAATATTTGTTACTTCTGGGGTAAAACGTTTTACCCGCATTTGGTGATCCACAATAATAGTAGCAACTTCCGTGATATTAAGCAAATTCCTTAGATCATTTTGCGTAACTGATAACTCATTAATAGTACTTTGTAACTCTTGATTGAGGGTTTGTAATTCTTCATTTAGTGATTGTAATTCTTCTTTAGAGGATTCTAGTTCTTCATTAGTAGCTTGTAGTTCTTCATTAGAGGATTCTAGCTCTTCATTAGTAGCTTGTAGTTCTTCATTAGAGGATTCTAGCTCTTCAATAGTGGTTTGATGACTTTCTCGCGTATCTTGTAATTCTTTTTCTAATTGTGCAATACGATTATCTTTCTGTTGTAAAGCAATATCTTGGGGAATATTTTCTTGCTCATTACTTGTAGAATGACTTTCAATGACATTCAAAATTACTAATAAACGACCTGCTAAAGGTGGAGGAGAATCTAAAGGTTCAACTTGTAATTTAACTAATTCAGTGTTTCCATTAGAATTAACAGGAATTTGTTGTCGAGTTACTGATTTCTCTGAGGAAATAGCTGCTTGAATAGCAGAAAATAATTCAAACTTTAATCCTTTTCGCGCTAAATTAATAATATTATTTGTTGGATAGCCACTAACAATTTCTAGGAATTTTCCAGTTCTCCCTTGAATATGAATAATATCACCATTAGTTTCAATTAAAATTGCTGTGGGACAAAATTCGTTAAGCAGTTTTCTCTTAATAAGTGTTTCCAGATTAGTTTCTTGATCCTTAGGGCAAGAATCACTAGTAGATGTTTTGGTAACACTTAAATTTAATTGAGAACCAGTAGGAAAGTTAATGACTTGACGTGGATATTCTTTAATATGGCGACGCTTAAAAATTTTCCAGCGATGATCTAAGGGAGAAAATAAATCTTGAAAACTGCCAATACTTTCAGAAGATCCCAACATTAAAATTCCAGAAGGATTGAGGGTATAGTGAAAGAGTGGTATTATTTTCTTTTGCGTTTCTGGCTCTAAATAAATTAATAAATTTCGACAGCTTAAAAAGTGCAGGCGAGAAAAAGGGGGATCTTTGAGGATATTTTGAATTGAAAAGACGATGGAGTTACGAATTATTTGATTGATATAATAAAATTGGTTATCTCGCTCGAAAAAGCGTTCTAAATATTTGGGGGTAACTTCAGCTTGAATACTGAGAGGAAAAATTCCTTGTCGTGCTTTTTCAATTGCTCGTTGATCAATATCTGTTCCAAATAATTGAAGTTTAATGTCTTTATTCATGCTATCAATAATTTCTTGGAGAATTATGGCTAAAGAATAGACTTCTTCTCCCGTGTAACAAGCAGGAATCCAAGCACGGAATGTGTCTCCCTCTGATAAAGAATTTAAAAGTGGTGGAAGGAATTGTTGTTTTAGAATATTAAATGCAGGCGGATTGCGGAAGAAGCTAGTAACACCAATTAAACATTCTCGAAATAAGGCTTTGACTTCCTCTGGATTCTTTTGTAAAAAATTAGTATAGTCTTCATAGGTTTCAATTTGTCGCAGGTTCATCCGCCGTGTAATCCGACGGATGAGTGTATTGCGTTTATAAGCGGTAAAGTCGTGACCAATGCGCGATCTTAGCAGGGTGAAAATTCTTTCTAACCACTCTTGAGATGTTTCTACTAATTCGGTATCTTGAGAGCTAATATTTTGATGCTGAAAGTATTGTTCAATTGTCCTAGGAATTTGGCTAGGAGGTAGTGTTGCATCAGTAGCCCCTGTTAAAACTGCATTTTGAGGCATTTGTTGATAAGAAGCGGTTTCTTCTAGTTGCACCAGCACTAAGCCATCTTGAAACTTAATTGCTTTAATGCCTGTTGTTCCATCACTCCCCATTGCTGATAGAATAACGGCGGCTGCTTTGTTGCCCTGATGCTGAGCTAAAGAATGGAAGCAACTATCAATGGGAGATAGAATTGTGTCTTCGCTGTTGGGCTGGAGTTGTATTTTCCCATTAAGAATGTGAACATTTGTCTGCGAGGGAATGATATAAATATAGTTGGGAAGGATTACTTCATCATCTACTGCCACGCAAACAGGAACAGAAGTATAGCTCTGTAATGTTTCTGCACTTAAACGTTCTTCTTGAGAAGCTGTAGTCCTAAGCACGAGATAAGCAATATTACTGGTTGGCGAAACTTCCGAGAAAAATTGCTGTATTGTTTCTGTATCTCTTGGGGAAACAGCAACGCCCACAATGGGAAAGGGGTGATATTGTTGAGTTTGATCTATCATTTAAAAAATCAATGACCATTTTACAATGAGAATAACATGATTTTTTTAATGAGATGATTTCATTGTTTCAGGCTTAAGTGGCACTGAGAAATAAGGTAGCGAAAACAATAGCACCAGTACAAAAAGACCAAAAGCAAGTTTTCTTTTCCTCAGGTAGTTCACGCTTTAAGACATTTAAAATTAAACTTCCCGCTAAAAAAGACCAAACCATTAAAATGCCAGCTTCATTAATAACTCTTGCTTGACCAAGTATTGCGCCAACTAAAATTGACCCTGTCAAAAGCCAGCGCCCTTTTTGATCATAAACTTTTTCGTGATGTTCTCTTAACCCATAATCAATAATAAAAAAGTGTAGCCCGACTGCAATAAAAAATAAAATACACTCAATTAAGCTATGTTCAGCTAAATCTTGAAGCAAATAACCAAAAATAACATTTAGTAAAGCAAAACCGCCAATATGTAACCAAAATATCGCTGAAAAGGTAGATTTTTTTGGGGAATTACTACTAGCGAAACTTTTAGCATGATTAAGGACGAAAACATCTAAACCATAAAAAATAATAAGTCCTAATAGAGCTAAAATATAAACGTGATTTTCTAAATAAGCTACCAGTGGAATTGCTACATTTTCCAGTGTTTCTTGAGCATGACTCAGTTCAGGAAAAATTTCTAGAAATACATAACTAATAGAAACACCGCCAGCAAAAGAAAGCCAGCGGTATTCAGGGATAATTGCCTCAATGTTAAACTTAGACAGGAAGGCATGAATGAGAGCTAACCCCACCGCTAAAATTAAACCAAGTTCTAGCATAGAAGCCTCCCCTTTTTAGATGTAATATTTTTATTATTACTGCTAATTAACTAATATTGCTATATAATCATTAAATATTTACTTGATAGTTTAAGTCTCTGGATTTTTTCTGTTCTCCTATATGAGTCATTGGGAATACCTGACCATAAAGGTTTTAACTGCATCTTCAACAATGGCATTAATTTCTTCTTCAGTGGGGTTAGACGTAATACCGAGAACTCTTTGTAATTGATGAAAGCCTAAAAACATCCCAATAAATTGAGTAGCTGCCTGATAACTATCACAGGGTTTGATTTTTCCTTGCGCTTGTTGTTGCTCAATATATTCTACTAATAACTTACAACGAGTTTTTGGCCCCACTTGAAAAAATAACTGTGCCACTTCAGGGAACTTTCGACTTTGAGCAATGACAATTCTTAAAAGCCCGATCGCGCGATCGGATAAAATAATAGACATTGCCTGTTTCCCAATGGCAGTTAAGCCCTCTTTTAAGGGTAAATTTTCTACTTCTGCTTGTTTGAGAGGAGATAAAATTTGCTCACTCACATCTTCGACAATGGCTCGAAATAATCCCTCTTTCCCCCCAAAGTAATTGTAAATATTACTTTTTGACCCTCCAACTTCTTTCACGATGGCATCAATACTCACCCCATCATAGCCACGCTCAATAAATAAATCTGTTGCCACTGTTAGAATTTCTTTTTTCTTCTGTTCTGAGTATGCTGTGGATACTCCCATTGAATACTCCTAGCTGATCTGTGTATTTCAGGATACCTTAACAATTGTTTTTTTCTTACTGGTTGACAATACCATACTGTACGGTACGATAAGGATTAGAGAATAATAGCAACATTGTTAATCGCTATGTTTGCCATTGTACCATACGGTACGTTACGGGAAGGAATCAAACATGGTCAAAGATCAAGAAATTGCCTTTGATGAAGAAAAAAATAGCAGTCGCACTGGCAGAAAAAAACGATTATTGTGGTTAGGAGGAATAATCTTATTAATCGGTGGTAGTGCGATGATTATTCCTCGTTTACTACCAAGCCCTCCTAGAGAGGAAACCGTTGAAGAGATTAATGCGTTGCCTGTGGAAACAATTACAGTAACCCCTGAATCGTCTTATGAGGTGAGTCGTCGCTATACGGGAGAAATTCGCTCCCAACGCAGAAGTGATTTAGGGTTAGAACGCGGTGGTAAAGTGACTGAGATTTTAGTAGAAGAAGGCGATCGCGTTTCCGCAGGTGATCCCATAGCCCGATTAGACACTCAGAACTTAGAAGCCCAAAAACGACAACTCGAAGCCCAACGTCGTGGTGCGTTAGCCCAACTAGAGCAACTGGAAACCGGCCCCCGTCAAGAAGAGATTGCCGCCGCTAGAGCCAGAGTCCGTAATGTTGAAGAAGAACTGAAATTAGCGCAAAATCAGCGATCGCGCCGCGAGTTTCTTTACTCAGAAGGAGCGATTTCTGCCGAACAACTGGATGAAGTCGCCAGTCAAGAGCAAGCCTTAGAAGCCCGTTTAGAAGAAGCAGAAAGCCAATTACAAGAGCTAAGCAGTGGAACTCGTCAAGAAGAGATTGCCGCCCAACAAGCCACCGTGCACGAAATCGAAGCCAACCTAGAAGATATTGAAGTCAATCTTAACCAAAGTGTTTTGACTGCCCCCTTTGCAGGGATTGTTTCGGGGCGAGCCTTAGATGAAGGAACTGTGGTTCAAACAGGAGAACCTGTAATCCAATTAATGGAAAATACCGCGCCAGAAGCCAGAATTGGAGTTCCCTCTCAGGTTGCCCAACAACTAGAAGTGGGAAGTGATTATCCCCTTAGAATTGGCTCTGAGACCTATCAGGGGACAGTTAAATCAACCTTACCAGAAGTGAGTGGAGAAACTCGCACCCAAGAAGTTATCTTTCAACTAGACTCCGATGCGCTTCTTACCACCAGTCCCGGGGAAACTGTACGCTTAGATCTTACCCAAACCATAGAAAGTGCAGGATATTGGCTCCCGATGTCAGCACTGACTCAGGGCATTCGGGGATTATGGACAGCTTATGTTGTCGTTCCTGATGAAGATACAGAGGGATGGAAAGTGCAACAGGAAGCGGTAGAAATTATCCATCAAGAAGAAGATCGCGCCTTTGTGAGAGGAACTTTAGACCCTGAGGCGCAAATTGTATCTGAGGGAACGCATCGCCTTGCGCCTGGCCAACCTGTGGAATTAGCAAATAATTAATAACCATGATCCGCTACTTTTATCGCAATACCCGCCTCTTAATTCTCACCATCTTTTTAATCCTCGCCTTAGGGATTGCCTCGTTTCAGGCGTTACCGCGGCAAGAAGATCCCACTTTAATTGCTCGTAATGCTGTGGTGAAAACGGTGTTTCCGGGGGCTAGTGCCGAGCGAGTGGAAGCCCTAGTGACGGAAGTTTTAGAAGGAGAGATTTCCGAGATTGAAGAAGTGGAAACCATTGAGTCTAGTTCTCGGGTGGGCTTTTCTAGTGTTTCAGTTACGTTATCCGATGATGTCTTTAATGCTGCTCCGATTTGGTCAGACCTTCGCGATCGCATTGATAAAGCTAGTATAGATTTTCCTGAAGGAGCAGGTCAACCAGAACTAGAAGAATTTAATGTTCGTGCTTATACTTTAATTCCTAGTTTGCAATGGCAAGGAGAAAACCCGAATTATGGTATTCTCTATCGTTATGCCAAAGAGTTGGCGGTACAACTGCGTAGTCTTCCCGATACGGAGGAAGTAGAGATTTTTGGCGCACCAGCAGAAGAAATTTTAGTGGAAATTGATGCGCCAGAATTAGTAGCAGTGGGATTATCCACTCAAGAATTAGCGGATCAAATCGAGGCAAGTGATGCGAAAGTATCTGCAGGGCAATTACGGGGCGAGCAACGGGATTTATCTCTAGAAGTTGATACAGAACTCAGTACCCTAGACCAAATTCGTCAGATTCCCATCCAAAATACCCCTCAAGGAGAGTTTACTCGTCTGGGAGATATTGCAAGGGTAGAGCGAGGAGTTCAAGAACCCCCAACAGAATTAAGTTATACCAACGGTCAATCCGCGATCGCGCTTGGGGTATTAATGAAGCCGGGACAACGTATTGATGAATTTACGCCCATTATTCATCAAGAACTTGAGTCCTTCCGAGGCACGCTTCCAAGCAGAATCAGTTTAGAGGTAATTTTCGACCAAAGCACTTATGTTGCCGATAGAATTAACAGTCTCATTGCCAATCTTCTTTTTGCTGCCCTATTAGTGATTGCCATGGTCTTTGTTGCGATGGGCTGGGGTTCTTCGCTCATTGTGGGAATGGCTCTCCCGTTAACTGTATGTGGGGTTTTAGGGGGCATGACCGTGATGGGAATTGCAGTACATCAAATTTCAGTAACAGGGCTGATTATTGCTTTGGGATTATTAATTGATAACGCGATTGTTGTGGTTAATGATATTCAATCAGAGTTGGAAGACGGGGAAACGCCATTTAAAGCAGTGAGTAAAACGGTTAATTACCTCAAAGTACCATTGTTAGCTTCTACGATTACGACAGTAATGACCTTTTTACCGATCGCGCTTCTCCCAGGTGCAGCAGGTGAATTTGTGGGATCAATTGCGATTACTGTAATTCTCGCTTTAGTTTCCTCTCTTGCTCTGTCTTTAACCGTTATTGCTGCTCTGACAGGGAGATTTTTAAGTCGTCTCAACCCGAATCAGCCTAGAAGGTGGTGGAATAATGGGATTTCCTTTCCTCAGTTGGGACGATCTTATCGCTGGAGTTTGCAACAAGCAACGCGAAAACCGTTACTCATTGTTGCCCTTGTTTTTATTATTCCGTTGATGGGCTTTAGCATCTTGGGAAATTTAGATCGGCAATTTTTCCCTGATGTGGAACGGGATCAGTTACATATTGAAGTGGAGTTTTCCCCTGATGGCGCGATCGCGCAAACTCAGGCTCAAGCCGCCCGCGCCCGAGACCTGATCTTACAACATCCCCAAGTGGAGGAGGTGAATTGGTTTATTGGCAGAACTGGCCCCAAGTTTTATTACAACATTACGGGGATGAGAGAAAACCAATCCCACTATGCTGAGGGAATGGTACAACTAAAGGATACAGCAGAGTTACCCATATTAGTCCAAACCTTACAAACAGAACTGGATCGCGCGTTTCCCAATGCTCGTTTTTTAGTGCAACAATTAGGACAGGGGCCACCCTTTGATGCCCCCGTAGAAATGCGAATTTATGGGCCAAATTTAGAAGAATTACACCGTCTTGGCAATGAAGCGAGACAAATTTTAACCCAACTCCCTCATGTTACCTATGCTCGGGATGATTTAAGTGAAGCTCGTCCCCAAATTGGATTTGCTGTAGATGAAGAACAAGCCAGACAAGCTGGATTAAGTAATCGCGCGATCGCGCAACAATTAGAAGCCTATTTAGAAGGAAGTATTGGGGGATCAATTTTAGAAGCAACAGAGGAACTGCCAGTAAGAGTGCGACTTAGCAACACCGAAAGAGCGGATCTCAGTGAAATTGCTTCTCTAGACTTAACGCCAGAAGGGGAAGGTGAGTCGCCATTCCGTCCATTCTCGGCTCTGGGGGAATTTAATTTAACTCCCCAACTGTCTCAAATTGCCCGACGTAATCAGCAACGGGTCAATGTGATACAAGGATTTATTCAAGCAGGTGTCCTTCCAGCAACCGTATTAGAGAATTTTCAAACTGCACTCGCAGAAAATAATTTTGAATTGCCTCCCGGTTATTCCTACGACTGGGGAGGAGAACAAGAAGAACGGGATCAGGCGGTGGGAGATTTGTTGTTGTATGTTCCGCTACTGGTAATTGTGATGATTACTGCTTTAGTGCTGTCGTTAAATTCTTTCCGTCAAGCAGGAATTATGGGGTTAGTTGCTGTAGGCGCGATCGGAATGGCACTATTCTCCCTATGGTTATTTAACTCTATCTTAGGCTTTATGGCAATTGTGGGAATCATGGGCTTAGTCGGGGTAGCGATTAATGATTCCATTGTTGTGTTATCAGCGATGAATGAAGATCAGCAAGCGAAACGCGGTGATCCAAAAGCTATTCAAAACGTCGTTATTAGATCCACACGGCACGTTGTAACCACAACCGTCACAACCATGATGGGCTTTGTGCCTTTATTGCTGGAAGGCGACCCCTTTTGGCGACCCCTATCCATCGCGATCGCAGGAGGAATTTTAGGATCATCCTTACTAGCACTTTATGTTGTCCCTGCCATGTATTTAATCGTAATGCACCGCCTACCGCGAAGACTATCTCACAGGATTAAAAACGCTTAAAAATCCCCCACCATTTCTGGCAGGGGACTTTACTTCTAGACGGATCCTAGACTCTTAGGAACATTAACCAAAGAGCGAGGATGTAGAAGCGATGAGGAAGGCGGCGTAAGTCAGGATGTAACCGACTGCGAAGTGAGCTAATCCGACTAAACGCGCTTGCACAATGGAGAGAGCAACGGGCTTATCTTTCCAACGAACTAAGTTCGCTAAAGGAGTACGCTCGTGCGCCCAGACAATGGTTTCAATCAACTCTTGCCAGTAACCGCGCCAAGAGATGAGGAACATGAACCCAGTTGCCCAGACAAGGTGTCCGAAGAGGAACATCCAAGCCCAGACGGAGAGGTTGTTCATGCCAAAGGTGTTGTAACCATTGATTAACTGCGCGGAGTTGAGCCAGAGATAATCCCGTAGCCAACCCATGAGGTAAGTAGAAGACTCGTTGAACTGAGCCACATTACCTTGCCAGATACCGAGGTGTTTCCAGTGCCAGTAGAAGGTAATCCAGCCTAAGGTGTTCAACATCCAGAACACAGCGAGGTAGAACGCATCCCATGCGGAGATGTCGCAAGTACCGCCGCGACCGGGACCATCACAGGGGAAGCTGTAGCCGAAGTCTTTTTTGTCCGGCATGAGCTTGGAACCACGGGCATCTAAAGCACCTTTCACCAGAATTAAGGTGGTGGTGTGTAATCCCAGCGCGATCGCGTGGTGAACTAAGAAGTCTCCAGGTCCAATGGTTAGGAACAAGGAGTTATCGCCACTGTTAATGGCATTCATCCAGCCATCTAACCAGACGTTGCCATAGTTGGGCCAAGCAGTGGTGGCAATGCTATCGGCATTGGAGAGTAAAACATCCATGCCGTAGAGCATTTTACCGTGAGAAGCCTGTACAAACTGAGCAAACACTGGCTCAATGAGAATTTGTTTCTCAGGGGTTCCAAAGGCAACCACAACATCATTGTGAACATAGAGTCCTAAGGTGTGGAAACCTAAGAAGAGGGATACCCAGCTTAAGTGGGAGATAATCGCCTCTTTATGTTGGAGAACGCGATCGAGAACGTTTCCTTTATTTTGTTCAGGATCGTAGTCACGGATTAAGAAAATTGCACCGTGAGCAAACGCACCCACCATAATGAAACCAGCGATGTACTGGTGGTGAGTATAAAGTGCCGCTTGGGTGGTGTAATCCCGTGCAATGAATGCGTAGGGCGGCAAAGAATACATATGCTGCGCTACCAGAGAGGTAACGGTTCCTAACGCAGCCAGTGCTAATGCTAACTGGAAGTGTAAGGAGTTGTTGAGGGTGTCATACAGCCCTTGGTGAGGAAGGTTAAATTGTCCTTCACTCTTACCACCAACTAACCCTTTCTTGGAATCAAGCATTTCGCGGATGCTGTGACCGATACCGAAGTTGGTACGGTACATATGACCCGCAATAATGAAGATTACCGCGATCGCGAGGTGGTGGTGAGCCATATCCGTTAACCAAAGCGATTCGGTTTGAGGATGGAAACCACCAAGGAAGGTCAAGATCGCAGAACCAGCACCTTCGGATGTTCCAAAAATATGGTTAGCGGTGTCAGGGTTTTGGGCATAAGCTCCCCAGTTACCGCTAAAGAAGGGTCCTAAACCTTCTGGGTGAGGTTTCACCGAGAGGAAGTTATCCCAACCAACGTGCTGTCCGCGAGACTCAGGAATCGCCACGTGAACCAAGTGACCAGCCCAAGCCAAGGAACTAACGCCGAATAAACCAGCTAAGTGGTGGTTTAAGCGAGATTCAGCGTTTTTGAACCAAGAGAGGCTCGGACGGAACTTCGGTTGTAAGTGAAGCCATCCTGCAAATAAGAAGACAGCCGACAGCAATAACAAGAAGACGGCTCCTTGATAAAGGTCGCTGTTGGTGGTCATTCCAATGGTGTAGAACCAGTGGTAAACACCAGAATAAGCAATATTAACCGGGTTAGAAGCACCTGCTTGGGTAAACGCATCGACAGCAGGTTCACCGAATTGGGGATCCCAAATCGCGTGAGCAATAGGACGAACGTTTAAAGGGTCTTTAATCCACTGTTCAAAATTACCTTGCCAAGCAACGTGGAAGAGAGTGCCAGAAGTCCACAGAAAGATGATGGCAATGTGTCCAAAGTGAGAGGCAAAAATCTTTTGGTAAAGATTCTCCTCGGTCATGCCATCATGGCTTTCAAAGTCGTGGGCAGTAGCAATCCCGTACCAAATCCGACGAGTGGTTGGATCTTGGGCAAGGTCTTGGCTAAATTTTGGAAATTTGGTTGCCATAGCCTTTCAGGAAATCCTCGTTTGCAAATAAATGAGCAAATAAGTTCAATTTAATGAAACTCATTGTTTAGTTTGGTTTCGGGAGAGCTAACCCCTAGAAGATTTAGGGATTAGCCGTAGCGGTTAACTGATTTATTTATTTTTAAACCAGTGTTACCGCTTTTTATCCTTACCGTCAACCGACGGCAATTATTCGCGCCAAGAAGAACGCCCAAGTGGTGACAATTCCTCCTAGCAAGTAGTGGGCAACACCCACAGCACGTCCTTGAACAATGCTGAGAGCGCGAGGTTGGATAGCAGGAGCAACTTTGAGCTTATTGTGCGCCCAGACAATGGACTCAATTAATTCCTGCCAGTAGCCGCGACCACTGAACAAGAACATCAAGCTAAAGGCCCAGACAAAGTGCGCTCCTAAGAAGAGCAAGCCATAAGCGGACAGAGCCGAACCATAAGAGTTAATCACATTGGCAGATTGTCCCCATAGGAAGTCACGGAGCCAACCGTTAATGGTAATGGCACTGGTAGCAAAGTTACCCGAGGTAATGTGAGAAACGGTGCCATCAGGTAAAACCGTTCCCCAAACATCCGACTGCATCTTCCAACTGAAGTGGAAAATGACAATGGACAGGGCGTTATACATCCAGAATAAGCCGAGGAACACATGATCCCAGCCAGAGACTTGGCAAGTCCCGCCACGTCCTGGACCATCACAGGGGAAGCGGAACCCGAGTTCAGATTTATCAGGAATGAGACGGGAGTTACGGGAATATAACACACCTTTCAGGAGAATAAGCACGGTGACGTGAATGGTGAAAGCATGAATATGATGCACCATAAAGTCAGCAGTGCCTAATTCAATCGGCATCATGGCAACTTTGCCACCGACAGCCATTACTTCACCACCAAAGGCGTAACTAGCAGGCTCAATGGCATTAGGAGCAGTGCCTCCCGGGGCAATGGTGTGTAGATTTTGAATCCACTGAGCAAAAATAGGCTGCAACTGGATCGCATTGTCAGAGAACATATCCTGTGGACGACCAAACGCACGCATGGTGTCGTTATGGACATATAATCCGA
This sequence comes from Euhalothece natronophila Z-M001, assembly GCF_007904085.1. GTDB lineage: Bacteria > Cyanobacteriota > Cyanobacteriia > Cyanobacteriales > Rubidibacteraceae > Halothece > Halothece natronophila. The sequence goes on along the minus strand of NZ_CP042326.1, from coordinate 2,708,867 downwards.
AGCTGTGGAAGCCTAAGAAAATGCAAACCCAGTTCAGGTGAGAAATAATCGCATCCCGATGACGGATAACGCGGTCAAGAAGATTATCGACATTTTTCGCGGGGTCATAATCTCTCACCATAAAGATTGCCGCGTGCGCTCCTGCTCCAACAACTAGGAAGCCACCAATCCACATATGGTGGGTGAACAGGGATAATTGCGTCGCGTAATCCGTAGCCATGTAGGGATACGGAGGCATCGCATACATATGCTGGGCAACAATAATGGTTAATGAACCCAACATTGCCAAGTTAATGGCGAGTTGTGCGTGCCAAGAAGTGGTCAGGATTTCATAAAGCCCTTTGTGTCCTTGACCAGTTAAGGGGCCTTTATGAGCTTCTAAAATTTCTTTAAGGCTGTGACCAATGCGCCAGTTGGTGCGGTACATATGACCGGCAACAATGAACAGCACCGCAATGGCTAAGTGATGGTGAGCCGTGTCAGATAACCATAAACCGCCGGTGGTTGGGTTCAATCCACCTTTGAAGGTTAAGAAGTCGGCATAAGCTCCCCAGTTGAGGGTAAAGAAGGGTTTTAATCCTTGCTCAAAACTGGGATAAAGCTCTGCCATTAAGCTCTTATCCAAGATGAATTGATGGGGCAAAGGAATATCCTTAGCGGCCACTCCTGAGTCTAGGAGTTTATTCACGGGTAAAGAAACGTGAATTTGGTGACCAGCCCAACCTAAAGAACCTAATCCGAGTAAACCAGCGAGGTGGTGGTTCAGCATCGACTCCACATTCTGGAACCATTCCAGCTTAGGAGCGCGTTTGTGATAGTGGAACCACCCAGCAAATAGCATCAGCGCTGCCATGACTAATGCACCAATGGCAGTACAGTAGAGCTGATAACTATTGGTAAATCCTGACGCTCGCCAGAGGTAGAAGAACCCAGAAGTAATCTGAATTCCTTGGAAACCACCGCCAACATCAGCGTTCAGAATTTCTTGACCAACAATGGGCCAAACAACTTGTGCGCTAGGTTTGATGCTGGTGGGGTCGCCTAACCAAGCCTCATAGTTGGAAAAGCGAGCGCCGTGAAAATACATTCCACTCAGCCAGATAAAAATAATTGCTAAGTGACCAAAGTGCGCACTAAAAATTTTGCGCGAAATATCTTCTAAATTGCCCTGACTATCAAAGTCATGGACATCTGCGTGTAAATTCCAAATCCAGGTTGTGGTTTTGGGTCCTTTTGACAAGGTGCGGTCAAAGTGACCCGGTTTTCCCCACTTCTCGAAAGAAGTTTCGACCGGATCCTTATCCACCGATACCTTGACTTTTTCCTCGTTTTCCGGAGGACTAATTGTCATAGGGGCTCTCCTCTCTAGACAGTTTTAACTCTTATTCCCAATTATGGAATAAACCGTTAAAGAACAATCATTTGCTAAATCTATGATCACTATTGTTGTCGTTTGATACAACAACTGATTCCTTTTTAGGGGTCACTGCTGTACCTTACTTGTTAATAATAGAGGGTAGTTTCCCCAACTGTTGAGGGGGCTTAACAATACTTAAACTATTTTCAAAACTTCTTGAAATCGGCTTTAGACCTACTTTTGCCCACTCGATTAGTCAAGTAGTTAGTAGTATTTGTTACAAACTGCAATAATATTTTTATACTTTAGTAATAAGATTAGAGTAAATTTAATTGTTCTTTACTTTTAAGCGATTCTATTTCCTGATCGCTTTCTTCATTTAATATTTTATTAGCAGCATCTAACATTTCTTCAGAAATCTCTTGTAAGTCGTCCCGATTATTGATGTAGGTTTTTAGGGCTGTTATGGGATCAAGGGTGACTTGTTCACCCAGTTCAGGAACGCGAGGGCGCGCTAACTGGCTAACTAATTCTGGGTTAATGCTATAGCTATGAGCAAAACTAAGGGCTTTTTGCAGGGCGCGGTTATTAATTTGGTCGATTTGTTCTGATCGCAGTTTATACTTGAGACGAACTACGGCTTCAGGGATTTGCTTCTGCGCGATCGCGCTTTCAATTGCCCCTTGGGGATCCTCTTTATCCGATACATCCACATTAATGGTTAAAAAAGGACGCACTGGTAACGAACAAAACTCCCATTGAGTGTTCCCCTTCTCTAAATCAATTAAAACATAGCCCTTATCCTCTTTTTCCTCACTAAAGTCCACCCGTTCAATACTCCCAGGATACACTACAGGCGGCGTTCCGTTTGGGTTCAAATTTTGATGACAATGGACATGACCTAACGCCACATAATCAAACTCTGGGCGAATTAGGAAGGAGACAGGAATTGTAAACCCCTTTCCTACTGCTAAAAAGCGTTCTGCTCCTAACTTAGCGCGATCGGCCATTAAATGCGCTAATAAAATAGTGGGGGTATTCGGATCAAGGCGACGAATTTCCGCTTCTAGGATCGGCTGTAACTTTTGCAATAATAAATTATTGACTTCCCCTGAGCTTAATCCGTCTGTTTCTGGGCGAGTGAGCAATGCAGAATTGGTTAACCAAGGAAGCGTAATTACTTGCACCTCACCACTCCTAGTGGTGATACGATGAGTGGTAATTTGATCCCCAACTATAAATCCAGGAACTGCGAGAGTGCGATAAATCGATAAACTTGCGCCCCCTCTTCCTTGGGAATGCTGATCATGATTTCCTACTAATAAAACAGTGGGAATATTGGCTTCCCCTAATCGCCGAAACTCAGACGCAAACGCCTGTTGAATATAGGGAGGAGGAGTTGCATCGGGAAACGCATCTCCGCCAAAGAGAACTAAATCTACTGGTTCACTTAAAGCGTGATCAATACAAGTCCGCAGAGACTTAATAAAATCCTCTAATCTTGTATTTAAGCCTGTTTCTGGATTGGTTCGACCATGAGATAAGCCACTTCCCAAATGAATATCCGAAACGTGAAGAACTTTAATCATAAGGAACTCGAATCAAAACTTTGCGCTTCCCCTGAAGTCTTTGGGAGATGCAAGCCACACTCCTGTTTAACGCCCTGAAAACGAGTATCTCGTTCATGTTCATCTTCTAGAGAAATCGGGCGACTAGAATGCCAATCTCCCACTGTCATATACCCCTGATCAAACAAAGGATGATAGGGAAGATCATGTTCTGTCAAATAGCGATGAACATCTCGGGAATGCCAATTTAGCACAGGTAAAATTTTATAAATTCCTGATTGTGTACCAATGCGAGGTAAATTTTGACGATGTTTAGTTTGATCTCGTCGCAATCCAGCTAGCCAGGCTGTTGCACCTAATTCCTTTAAAGCCCGTTCCATGGGTTCTACTTTACGAATTTGATCATAAAGATTGAGAGATTCTACATCTTTTTTCTCCCAAAGTTTGCCATAAAGCGCTTCCATTCTTGCTGGGGACATAGGAGATTGATAAACTTTAAGATTAAGATTCAGTCTTTCGGTTAGTTGAGCAGCAAAGCGGTAAGTTTCAGGATGTAGATAGCCTGTATCTACCCAAATGACAGGAATATCGGGAATAATACTAGTAACCAAATGTAACATCAAGGCTGATTGAATACCAAAGCTGGTACTCATAACTAAGCCTTGACCAAAAGTTTCATCCGCCCATTTAATTAAGTCTTCAGCTTTTGCATCACCTAACTTAGCATTTAGTTGATCTAAATCTAAATTTAGGGCTTCTAGGGTTGCAACACTCATGGCGTTTGATTTTTGATTGTTGCTAGTCTGTTGGTTGAGATGAGATGAATTGGAAGGAATCTGATTCATGAAAAATTTAGATCGAGTTCTCAGCAACTTAATCCACCCATTTAGCTTATCACCTTATTTAAATATTTTAGTAAATCAATCTCTCATAATCCGATCGGGAAATAGGATTTTATAAGCAGCTGATAGGATTATTTGCATTTTGCACTATGGAAGTTTAGCCATCAGTAACTCTTTTAACTTACTGATCCTATTAATGATGAACTCGTTAAGATCAAAGGTGTTGTTGTAATCCTAACTGTTTAACTGTGAGTGTCTTTTCCCAAGAACGTCTTTTATTTACCCCTACTTCGCCTACAAGTGATGCTTTACCGATTATTTATGCCTTTCCTAATACCTACAATATTGGGATTACCAGCTTAGGTTATCAAGTCATTTGGGCAACATTAGCACAAAGAGAAGATGTGACAGTTAGTCGTTTATTTACGGATATTCAGGAATCGTTGCCTCGTGATCCTGTTTTATTGGGCTTTTCCATGTCTTGGGAATTAGATTATATTAATATTCTTAGTCTTTTAGAGTCTTTTGATATTCCCCTGCATAGTGAGGATCGTAGTGAAGAACATCCTTTAATTTTCGGCGGTGGCCCCGTTTTAACGGCAAACCCAGAACCGTTTGCGGCGTTTTTTGATGTGATTTTATTGGGGGATGGGGAGGAGTTACTGCCCAGTTTTATTGATACAGTGAAAGAGGTGAGATCGCGCGATCGCGCTACCCAATTAAAAGCCCTCGCGCAAGTTCCTGGCATTTATGTTCCCAGTCTCTATGAAGTAACTTATGACTCGCCAGAGGGGGCAATTAGCAAGATCTCTCCTATTGATTCTGATATCCCCGCCCAAGTGCAGAAACAAACTTATCGGGGGAATACCTTATCTGCTTCTACCGTCGTAACCGAAAAGGCAGCTTGGGAAAATATTTATATGGTGGAAGTGGTACGAAGTTGCCCAGAAATGTGTCGTTTTTGTTTAGCGAGTTATCTTACTTTACCATTCCGAAAAGCAGGGATGGAAGGGTCATTAATTCCCGCGATTGAACAAGGATTAAAGGTAACCAATCGCTTAGGATTATTAGGGGCTTCTGTTACCCAACATCCTGAATTTGAAGACTTATTAACGTATTTATCGCGCCCCGAATATGATCAGGTTCGTTTAAGTGTCTCTTCGGTACGAACCAATACCGTTACGGAAAAAATGGCGCACATTTTGGCACAACGGGAAGCGCGATCGCTGACTATTGCTGTAGAAAGTGGGTCAGAAAAAGTCCGCCAAATTATTAATAAAAAACTAAAAAATGATGAGATTATTCAAGCCGGAATTAATGCCCAAGCAGGGGGATTAAAAGCCCTAAAACTCTATGGCATGGTAGGCGTTCCAGGAGAAGAAGAAGCCGATATTGATGCAACCGTAGAAATGATGGTTAACTTAAAAAAAGCTGCGCCGAAACTCAAATTAACTTTAGGTTGTTCCACATTTGTTCCGAAAGCCCATACGCCTTTTCAGTGGTTTGGCGTACAAAAAGACGGGAAAAAACGGTTAAATTATTTACAGAAAAAACTGCGATCGCGCGGTATAGATTTTCGACCAGAAAGCTATAATTGGTCAGTCATTCAAGCTCTAATTTCTCGCGGCGATCGGCGTTTAACCCCTCTCCTCAAATTAACTCGGGAATATGGCGATTCAGTGGGAAGTTATAAACGTGCCTTTAAGGAATTAAAAGGGCAACTTCCCCCCCTAGAGTTTTATGTTCATCAAGACTGGGATACCAGCCAAGTCTTACCTTGGTCACATCTCCAAGCATCCCTTCCCCAAGCCACCCTTGAAAAGCATTTAGCCGATGCCATGAGTTACGCCTGAAAGTAAAGAAGGTACTTCTTCGTTTTTAACCAAGTGGCTGGTAATTAGTGCGATAGAGAGGTCTATTTTCCTCTTTTGACCATTGAGTACCAATCGCCTCATTCTGCTGATTTACCCATTCATTTTCTGTGGGCAGAATTACGATCGCGCCATCTGGAATTGATGAAATTTTCTCAGGATGATCCATCAAATCTTCCAGATGAGAAAAGGCAGCTTCAAAATTAGCTTTAGCTAGTTTGCGACGTTCCTCAGTTGTATAGTTCATGTTCATAACGAGTCCTTTGTGCTTCCCAATTTTCTTTGACATCCTCGCCTTCCTTCAAGGAAGGCGATTCCATCTACCCCTCAGTGCAGACTGAAGGATTCTGGAGGGTTGAAAACCAAAACAACAAATGAAATCGCCCTAGAATGGCGAGGCTTGAATCCTGCTATTAAGGGTCAAAGGAAGCCGATGCCAGGAGTTACGCCTGAAAGAAAGAAGGTACTTCTTCCTCCGCTTCGGAAGCAACTTCCACAGGTTGGATGAGAAATGGTAATCCTGAGCCTTTAAACCCACGCTGGATCAATTCTGAGGTTTCCTCAAAGCCCACAAACAAAGGATAGGCTTTTTGCGTACCCTCACTGAAAATATGTTCTTTTCCGGGTGGCATTACCCACTCATATTCTTGAGATAGGAACGTTTCTGTTTCTCGCCAACGTCGCAAAAATTCCGAAAACTCCTCTTGGGGGCGATGAATAAAAATCATAATTTCCACCCCCATTTTGATTTTCCATTCGGGATCACAAGTCAAAATGGCTAAATCACAGGGGAGTTGTACTGTTTTTGGCGGTGGCGGGAAATAACCTTGCGTTGAGTTACTTTTGGGAGGTCGTAATCGGGCTAAAGGAAGCGGAATGGTAATTACGCTCTCATCAGGACGACGCAAACTGGGCAACATTTCCAAATAAGGTCGATATTTTCTGAGGAGCGCGATCGCGCTTTTTGGGTTACTATACTCGGCTAGTAATGTCTCATACTGTAACTGTTTAATCGCCATGATTCCACTATTGAATTTGATCAAAGATTTCAAACATGGGGAGATACATTGACAATAGAATGACCCCCACCATGACAGCAACTCCCACCATCATAATCGGTTCAATTAAACTGGTAAGCGATTTAACCGCTTGTTCCACCTCATCTTCATAAAAATCAGCCACTTTCATCATCATGGCATCCAATTCCCCGGTTTCCTCCCCAATGCTCATCATTTGAATAGCAAGTGGCGGGAAAACCCCTTCTCGTTGTAGGGCAAGGCTAATCATGCCTCCCTGTTGTACTTCCTGTTTCGAGGCTTCAATGGCATTGGCATAAACCTGATTGCCAGCAGTATCGCGCACAATCTCCAAGCTATTCAAAATGGGAACCCCTGAGCGGGTTAAAGTTCCAAAAATTCGACAGAAACGAGCTACTGCATTTTTTTCCGTCAATTCTCCAAATAAAGGAATCTTTAAAATCAACGAATCAATGTTTAACCGTCCAACGGGTGTTTTATAGTATTGCCTGAGAGCAAAAACAGTTCCCCCAATAATCGCAATGGGAATCAATACCATGGGGCTTCGTAGTAAATCACTCAAGTTCAACATAAACTGAGTTAACGCAGGTAACTCTGCCCCTAACCCTTCAAAAATATCAGCAAAAATGGGAATCAAAAACACTGTCATCCCAATAAACACCGCAACGGCAAATATCCCAACTGCCACAGGATAAGCCATTGCTGACTTAATTTGCCCTTTTAAGCGAGCAATATCCTCTAATAACTTAGCAAGACGGTTTAGTACCTCATCGAGTACCCCACCAGCTTCTCCTGCTTCCACCATACTGATATAAAGCTGATCAAAGCATTGAGGATGTCTGCTCATTGCTTCAGAGAGATTCACCCCCTGCTGCACATCACTATTAATTCTTGTGAGAGCCTTACGCATTTTCGGATTTCCCGACTGTTCCGCAAGCACTCCCAAACAGCGCACAATTCCCACTCCAGCATTGACCATCGCTGCAAACTGACGGGAAAAAATTGCCTTATCTTTAACATCGACACTACTAAAACGCTCTTGGATCACGGATAGATCCATATCAAGCTCAAGGCCTGCTTTTTTTGCCCGTCCGATTTTCGGATATTTTCCCCGTAGCAGTAATTGCGCTTGGGCTGGTGATTCTGCGGTTACTTTTTCCTTAGTGCGTTTTCCCTTTGCGTCCTGAACTTCTACTACATAAGTCGCCATAACTCCCTAACTCCCTAACGACGAGCATTTGTTTTTGCTTTGGTTTTACCTGCGCCACCTGCAGTCAGACGATAAAGTTCATCTGGTTTACTGCTTTTAGAGAGGGCTTCCTCCATAGAAATCACACCTTGATTCACCCAATTGGCTAATGACTGTTCCATGGTTTGCATTCCTAGTTTCATCCCAGTTTGAATGGAGGAATAAATTTGTGAGGTTTTGCCTTCTCGAATTTGGTTAGCAATGGCAGGAGTAACCACCATAATTTCTTGGGCTAAAGCGCGTCCAAATTCCCCAGGCTTGGGATTTTGTTTTTTCGGTAAACATTGACTGAATACAGCAATTAAAGAACCTGATAATTGTGCGCGAATTTGCTCTTGTTGGTCGGCAGGAAACACATCCACCATACGGTCAACCGTTGCCGCTGCAGAACTGGTATGTAATGTACCAAAAACTAAGTGACCAGTTTCTGCTGCCGTAACCGCTAGAGAAATTGTTTCTAAGTCCCGTAATTCACCAACAAGAATAATATCTGGGTCTTCCCGTAAAGCTGCTCTCAAAGCATCAGCAAAACTTTTAGTATCTTCCCCTTTTTGTCGTTGGTGAAATAGACATTTTTCATTGGGAAAAACATACTCAATAGGATCTTCTACTGTTAAAACGTGCTCATAGCGACTACGATTAATCATGTCTAAAATCGCTGCTAGGGTGGTAGTTTTCCCAGAACCAGTGGGGCCAGTCACTAAAATTAACCCCCGAGGGCGACCAGCCATTTCTTTAACCACTTCTGGTAACCCTAACTTTTCATAATTCGGAATTTTTGAAGATAAAGCCCGTAAACAAGCGGCGTAACATCCCCGTTCTTTATAAACATTAACCCGAAAACGAGCCAGTCCTTTTACCCCATAAGAACAATCTAATTCCCAACTTTGTTCTAGTTGCTTACGTTGATTATTATTAAGCATACTAAAAATTAAACGTTGGGTTTCTTGAGGAGTTAGGGGTTCATCACCAACTGGTTGCAGTTTCCCGTTATAGCGAAAATAAACAGGTGCGCCAGCTTGAATGTGCATATCGGAACCGCCTTTTTCCACCAGCTGTTCCATCAAGTCTTCGATCATTAATTCCATGTTTCTTAATTCCTTCTTTCCCGAGAAACCTTAATAATAGTAGTCTAGCATTTTTGCTTTTTTCTTATTCTTTTTTCGTGGTTTTTACTGAGAGAATTCTTTTAATTAATGGGGATTAATTATCCTCTGGAAAACGTGGCGTTAAACAATAAGGACACTCTAACCATTCTGGTTGTAGTTCTGCCTGGCAAGTATTACAAGTTAAAGAACTTTTACGTTTAGCTTTAATTTCTGCTTCTAAGCCAGAGTCAGTAAAGGTCACTCGTTCTACTTCATCAAGTGTGGTATATCCTTCCCGAACTAAGTTTAAACTATAGGCAAGAAGGGTTTTCATTCCTTCTTCTACTGCCGCTTCTTTAATCCGTTCTGTGGGTGCGCCACTATTAATTAACCCCTGCAAAGTTTCGCTCATCTGCATAATTTCATAAACACCAGCTCGCCCTTTATAGCCAGTGCCATTACATTTAGAGCAGAGTTTTCCTTTTTGACGGGCGGGTTCAATTTCATCAGGTTTGAGGACATTGGCTTTATAGAAGGTTATTTCTTCTTCTTTTGCCGCCGATAAACCAAAACGAGCGAGTTCTTCTTGACTTGGGTTATAGGGAATGCGACATTTATCACAAACACGACGCATTAGACGTTGAGCTAGAACCCCAATTAATGATCCTGAAATCATAAAAGGTTCTACTCCCATTTCATCTAAACGCGCGATCGCGCCCGCGGCATCATTCGTGTGTAATGTCGTTAATACTAAGTGTCCTGTTAATGCGGCTTCAATGGCTGTTTTTGCGGTTTCTTTATCTCGGGTCTCTCCCACCAGAATAATATCAGGGTCTTGACGCAAGAATGACCGTAAAATCGAGGCAAAGTCCATGCCTTTTTCTCGCAATACTTGTACCTGAGTAATTCCGGGAAGAGCATATTCAATGGGGTCTTCAGCAGTGCTAATATTCACGCCTGGATCATTGCGCTCGGCTAACACAGAATATAGAGTAGTGGATTTTCCTGACCCAGTGGGACCTGTTACTAAAATTAAGCCAAAAGGACGACTTGCCATTTCTCGCACTGTATCAAGACTCTCTTGGTCAGTAATGAGCTTATCCAGTCCTAATTGGGTGGCACTATTATCTAAAATCCGCAACACAATTTTCTCGCCATAGCGACTGGGTAAGGTACTGACTCGAAAGTCAACATTTCGCCCCCTATATTTACGACGAATTTTCCCATCTTGAGGCATTCGACGCTCAGCAATGTCTAAGTCAGCCATAATCTTAAAACGTGCCGCGATCGCGGGAGCAATTTTGAGTGGTAAGTTATCAAATGATTTTTGTAACACCCCATCTTGTCGCATCCGCACACGAACATACTTTTCTTGTGGCTCCACATGAATATCGGAAACGCCTTCTCGCAAAGCCTTAATTAACATTCGATTTACAACATTAATAATGGGGGCAGATTGAGGGTTCCCTAAAGAATTTTCTAAATCGGTATCTGCTTCTTCATTACTCTCTTCTAACCCTTCCATGTCAAGGTTAGCAATATCTTGAGTAACATCAAGTTGCTCCTCTTCAGCTTCTTCTTCTTGTTTAGCTGATTGTTTATCTAAATACTCGGTAATGACCTTTTCATAGTCCTCAGCTGTCATCACCACACGCTGAGGTTTTAACCCCTTAGGACGAAGAATGCGGGTGAGATCATCCTGAGCTGTTAGGTCATCTGGGTTAACCATTCCTACTACTAAGGAAGGGGGGCGTGTCTCTCGTTTCGCTAAAGGCAATAACTTATAACGGCGACAAGCATCAAGGGGAATCACATCATCAATTAACTCTTCAATCGCATAGTCTTCTAGGTTTGTCACCTCAGGATCAAGAGATTCCACCCCGTAATAAATTTTGAGTTCAAATAAATGGTGTTTCTTGTATTGACGGTAAAGTTCCGGGGGTAATTCTTTGCCTGTAATAGAAGAAATCACTTCAGCAAAAGATTGCTTACCTTCTGCTTGTGATAATTGTTGTCTTGCTTGTTCAATTTGCTGGCTATTGGCATAACCAGCTTGGATTAATTTATTTCCAAACGGAGAAGAATCCCGTAAAGTTGTTAAGGCGGTGCGACGTTTGTTACCTGATGAATTTTGTGCCATATAAGCGGTTGCGGATTGGAAACTACCTAACTGTCTTTTGGGCAATTAGCGATGAGTTTTCTGGTGGTCTATCTTTAGGATATCCATTTATTGTTCTCTCAGACATAGAGTTATCCCTTAAAAAGATTGTCAATATTCTTTATAAACTGCTATGTGTAATGGGTGAATTGAGTAGAAAACTCATTCCAAAGCCCTTTTGAGCGAGCTTTTTATTTAATAGTACAATAAAATAATTTATTTTTTGTTTTTTGTTTACCATTTCTATTTTAGCGTACAAAAACTAAAATTAAAATCTTAAAATAAGCTTCAGAAGTAATGAGTGAGCTATTGTAACCTCATAAAATATAAGAATTCGTTTTACGCTTAATAAAATTACTAGGTAATTGAAAATAGGCTTTCATTTCCAAAGTAATTACGTAATAATTGCAATCAACTAAGTTAAAGACCTAATTTTAAGAGGAAAACGCTGTGAAGTTATCTGTTTACGGAAAAGGCGGTATCGGAAAATCCACAACTAGCTGCAACATTTCGGTAGCATTGGCAAAACGCGGGAAAAAAGTTTTACAAATTGGCTGCGATCCCAAACATGACAGCACGTTTACCCTCACAGGATTTTTAATTCCCACCATTATCGACACCCTACAAGAAAAAGATTTTCACTATGAGGATATTTGGCCAGAAGATGTGATTTATCGTGGCTATGGTGGAGTTGACTGTGTGGAAGCAGGTGGCCCCCCTGCTGGTGCTGGCTGTGGCGGTTATGTGGTTGGTGAAACCGTAAAACTGCTCAAAGAGTTAAATGCTTTTGATGAATATGATGTAATTCTATTTGATGTTCTCGGTGACGTGGTTTGTGGCGGTTTTGCTGCCCCTCTCAATTATTCAGATTACTGCATGATTGTCACGGATAATGGCTTTGATGCCCTGTTTGCTGCTAATCGCATTGCTGCCTCAATTCGGGAAAAATCTCGCACTCATCCCCTCCGTCTAGCTGGCTTAATTGGCAATCGCACCTCTAAGCGGGATTTAATTAATAAATACACGGAAGCTGTGCCGATGCCCGTTTTAGAAATTCTGCCCTTGATTGAGGATATTCGAGTGTCTCGGGTGAAAGGCAAAACGATTTTTGAAATGGCAGAAACGGAACCGATGTTAGAGGAAGTAGCGCAGTATTATCTCAATATTGCGGATCAGCTTTTAGCTGCCCCAGAAGGCGTGGTTCCCAATGATGCACCCGATCGCGATCTCTTCTCTTTACTCTCTGACTATTATCTCAATCCAGCCGAGAATGCCAGTGCTAAAGGTGCGCCTGTGGAAGAAAGTGAAGAACTCGAAGCCTTAATGGTGTAAATGTCCTTAGTTTTTTGTCCTTTGTCCTTTGTAAACCAATGACTGATGACTAATGACTGATGACCAATGACAAATAACCAATAACAAATAAGCAATAACAAAAATGAGTGAAGAACAAACAGCCCTAAATTTTGAATGCGAAACTGGTAACTACCATACATTTTGCCCCATTAGCTGTGTAGCGTGGCTCTATCAAAAAATTGAGGATAGTTTCTTTCTTGTCATTGGCACTAAAACCTGTGGCTATTTTCTCCAAAACTCTATGGGGGTGATGATTTTCGCTGAACCCCGTTATGCCATGGCAGAGTTAGAAGAAGGGGATGTTTCTGCGAAGTTAAGTGATTATGATGAGTTGAAGCGGTTGTGTTTGCAGATTAAGCGCGATCGTAATCCCAGTGTCATTGTCTGGATTGGCACTTGCACCACCGAAATTATCAAAATGGACTTAGAGGGAATTGCACCAAAATTAGAAGCAGAAATTGGGATTCCCATTGTTGTAGCCCGTGCAAATGGCTTAGATTATGCCTTTACTCAAGGAGAAGACACCGTTTTGGCTGCAATGGTCAATCGTTGTGATGAAAAACCACAATTAGAACCTGAAGCAGAATCAGAAGCTGAACCCAAGAAAAATGGCTTCTCGCGCTTATTGAATTTTGGGCAAAAAGAAGAGGAAGAAGCGACACCTGAAAGCGAGTATAAGGAACATCCGCCGTTAACCTTATTTGGATCTGTTCCTGATTCTGTGGAAACCCAGTTAAGCCTAGAATTGAAGAAACAGGGAATTAAGGTTTCTGGTTGGTTGCCCTCAAAGCGGTTTACAGAATTACCTAGCATTGAACAAGGCAATTATGCTTGTGGGGTGCATCCCTTCTTAAGTCGTACTGCCACTAATTTAATGCGCCGTCGCAAGTGTAAACTTATTGGTGCGCCCTTCCCCATTGGGCCCGATGGTACTCGCGCTTGGATTGAGAAAATTTGCTCGGTGTTTAATATTGAACCAGAAGGATTAGACGAGCGAGAAGCCCAAATTTGGGAAAGTGTCGAAGATTATGTGGAGTTAGTTCGCGGTAAGTCTGTCTTCTTTATGGGCGATAATCTGTTAGAAATCTCCTTAGCCCGTTTTCTCGTCCGTTGTGGGATGACGGTACATGAAGTGGGGATTCCCTACATGGATAAACGCTATCAAGGGGCAGAATTAGCCTTATTAGAGAAGACTTGCCATGATATGGGCGTAGGTGTGCCTCGAATTGTGGAAAAACCTGATAATTATCATCAAATTGAGCGCATCATGGCGGAAAATCCCGATTTAGTCATTACGGGAATGGCGCACGCTAATCCTCTAGAAGCCCGTGGTTTTAGTACCAAGTGGTCAGTAGAGTTTACTTTCTCGCAAATTCAAGGCTTTACCAATACTCGTGACTTGCTAGAGTTGGTGACTCGTCCTTTACGCCGTAATAATAACCTCAAGGAATTAGGTTGGAGTAACTTGGTGCAGGAAGAAGACGCAAAACGCATTACTGTGTAATACCATTTTGAACAATTGGTGCTACTAGATGATCCCCCCTTCGCCCCCCTTAATAAAGGGCAGGGCTGTTTCATTCTCGGGGTAAAAATTGAAAGTGATCGCCTGAAACCCCTATGGAGTGGCGCGATCGCGATCATTTCTTCTGATTTTACCTTTTAGTAAGAAAAAGCTGCGAAATTGCCTTCTTTTCCTAAAGTCTAGAACGAAGCACAAACCAAGCTGGAAGGGGATTTTGTCTCCCCATCTCCCTATCTCCCCATCTCCCCACCTGAGGGGAATTTCAGGAGAATGAAACAGCCCTGCTTAATAAAGGGGGGTTGAGGGAATTTAATATAACCTGACTTTTTGAAAATGGGATAACTTAAGAACGGAACAGTGAGCAATTTTCCTTGTTTCCTGTTCCTTCTGTTGTGAGAAGTTGCTATGATACACCAGTAGAGTGTTTAATAAGTGATTTAGGATATGGATATTTTAACCTTAGGTTGGGTAATGTTTCTCGCCTTATTTACGTGGTCGATTACTATGGTGGTTTGGGCGCGTAACGGATTTTAGAAGAGGTGTATCGTGGAAGGAATGTCTCCCCTAAATTGGCTGTTTTTGATTGGATTGGTGCTACTAATTTTCTTTAGTGGTGGCATTCTTTATCTCACCGTGATTGAGTGGCGCGATCGCCGTCGCCAATCACGGGATAAAAAGGGGAAATAAAAAATTAGTGGTTAGTTTCCTCACTGACGATCGCGCGATCAGTCAGTGGGGGAATTTTTTTTATCTAATGAAGTGCGAATATTAATTATCAAGTTTTACCCGAGATCAGCGATCGCGAAACTCGACCACATCTTCTCGAATAGAAACATCATAGCGACTAAAAAAGTTTTGTCCTAATAATCCCGTGGAAACAGCCGGTGCAATAATAATCATTACATCTTCCGCCACTGCACCTCCTGCATTCATTGAAGCCACTCGCCCTGCTGGAAATTCAACTTCCCTATCACTAGGTGTACTAGCACGCACAGTTCTTTCTGGTTCAATTCCCAACCTTTCGGCTACATCTGGGGGTAAAACAGTTGCACTAGCACCAGTATCCACCATCATTTCCACCGTTTCTTGATCATTAAAACTTACCTCAATAACTGGAATGCCATCTTGATGGCGTTTAATTGGGGATTCAAAAACTCCCTCTGTGGAAGTTACTGTGGGAGCACTAGAATTATCATTCTTTTCACAGATCGAACTTAGATCAATCTGCTCTCCATACTTATCAATCATATAACAGCCTTGAGTATTACCAGTAGCTGGCAACAAAACTGCCACCGAAAATGTAAGTAGTGCTAGAATTGACTTCATCTAATTTATAGCCTAATAGAGTGTTTCCTTTATACTTGAACCTCTCCCGTTAAATCAAAGATTATAACGGGAGATTCCCATATAGACTCTTATCTAGGCAACCGTAGTTGCCCCTGACAGATCGCCATTACTGGGCTGTTTCACCACGGGCGCACCGACCGCAGTTAATCCTCGCTTTAACACCACTTCTGCTGCTGCTACATCCCTATCTTGCTGATATCCACACTCTGGACAAACATGAAGACGTTGGTTTAAGTCCTTTTTACCAGTATGAACTCCACAATTAGGACAAACTTGAGAGGTGTAATCCTTATCCACTTTGGCAAAATAGATATCTGTTTGAGAACAGACATCTTCCAAAATAGTTATGAACTGACCTAAGCCCATATCCAGGGATTGCTTAGAGAACATTCCCTTACTCCAAGCTGTGAAGTTGATGTCTTCAACGAAGAGCATTCCAGTGTCAGCGCAGAGTTGATGAGCAAGCTTGAAGTGGTAATCTTTGCGTTGATTAGCTACTTTTTCGTGTAACTTAGCTATCCTCTTTTGTAGCTTGAGATACTTTCCAGACCCTTTTTTCTTGTTGCGTAGTTTTCTTTGCAGTAATCCAATCTTGCGCAGAACGCGATCAAGAAACTGTGGTCTTTTTATGGTTAAACCGTCAGAGGTAGCTAGCAGACTTTTAATTCCAACATCTAACCCCACTGCATGACCATGAGGTGGTGGTGTTGGGACATCCACATCTAATTCCAAAGCTAAGTTAACGTAGTAGCCAGACGCTTTCTTAATGACTTGGACTTGTTTAATTTGGAATCCTTCTGGAATCTCCCGTGATTTAACGAACCTTACTTGTTTCAGTAAGGGCCTTTTAATCTGATTACCTTCGACTTCAATTTTGTTACTAACGAGATTAAAAGACTTCATCTTCTTCTTAAACCGAGGAAACCCTTTGCCTTGAGACTTCATGTCGTTAAAGGCTCGGTCAAGTTTCCTCAAAGTTTGTTGCATAGCCTGAGCATTCCCAGACTTAAGAAAGGGATAAGTTTTTTTAGCTTTGGTTAGGTTAGAGGATTGAATGTGGTAATTGGGATATTCAAAAGGAGGTACAATATATTCCGAGGTGATCGAGCATGAATTAATCGGACAACTACGAGAGTTATACCAGAGCTTTCTTTCAGCCAAGGCATAATTCCAAACCGAACGACAAACCTTGAGATTGTGTTCAATCTTTTCAATTTGTTCTTTCGTTGGTTTAATTTTGTAGTTGTACGTTAAATTCAGCATCGACCAGATTTCTCAACATTAATCTGATTTTAGCACCTATCTTACATAATAGGTAAACTTATTGTAACTGTCCTGAGTGATCTACCCGTTAACCTAACGGTATAACGGAGCGGAGCAAAGCGTGAGCATCTTCTCAGGACGTTAAGATAACGACTAGAACGGGCTACTTGATAAAAATTAAATGAATCGCTAAACTAAACCTACACTTGGTTAATAATTTTCTTGATTTGCTTTTAAATTAAGTTAGTTTTTGGGCAAAATTAATAAACAACTTATTTTTACAAATAAAGCTAATATTATTGCTTTTAAATTTGGTTATTAAATCTTAAAATCTTTTTATTTTTATTGATGCCAATTATTTAAGGTAAATTATTTAAAGATGTTATTAAAAACAATTAAAAAAATCTTAATAGCATAATGAATAACAACACAATCGTTAAAGCATTTTTTCAAGCCACTAAAGTTGAAACTGCTCAACCTCCCTATGATACAATTCACCTTAAAATTTATTATCCCAGTAACCCCTCAGAAACGACAGAAACAAATGACTTTGGGATGACTCCTCCCTTTTCGGAGCAAGCCCCCTTTCC
Source organism: Euhalothece natronophila Z-M001 (assembly GCF_007904085.1). GTDB lineage: Bacteria > Cyanobacteriota > Cyanobacteriia > Cyanobacteriales > Rubidibacteraceae > Halothece > Halothece natronophila. Next base: position 2,691,622 of record NZ_CP042326.1, on the reverse strand, counting down.
TGTGGTAATTTGGTTTAATGGTTTTAATTGTAGTCCAGAGGCCTATCAATGGTTGGCAATTGACTTAGCCAAACGAGGATTAGTAGTAGTAACTTTCGCTTGGGTTGCTGAAAATTTACCTGGTTTTATTAGTCTCACCCCTGGGGTTGATATTAGTATTTGGTCACCAGAAAAATATGGAACAGCCCCTACAGCATCAGCCTTACCTGCTATTTTAAATAAGTTGGAAAATTTGCAAGAGGAAGGATTATTAGCGGGATTATTAAACTTAGAAAAAGTCGTTTTAGGGGGTCATTCAGCAGGGGGGCGCGTTGCTATGGAAAGTGCTAGTCGCGATTTTTTCCCACAGCTAGCAGGTGCATTTTCTTATGGTGGGCATACCGTAGTGGGAGCAAATCTCGGCTATGATCCAGGAACAATTTTACCTTTGCCAGACTCTCTTCCTTTACTGTTATTGGGTGGCACAGATGATGGAGTAATTGCGAATAATAGCCATCGCTATGGTGTAGAATGGGAGGAGGCGACAACCCCGATATCACGAACGTTTCAAGAAGCGATTGCAGGCGGACGAGGTGATAGTTATGTGGTTTTATTACAGGGAGCTAATCATTTTTGTATAACTGAGTCTGATCAATCACTGACTTCTACTGTTTTCTTAGATTTTCCATCCACCAAGTCAGAGAGAGACATTCGTTCTCTATTTGCAGAAGTAATCGGTCTTTTTATCGAAGGTCACATTTGTCAACTGGAAACAAGCAAATCTCAATTGCAAACTTTATTAAATTCTGACAATTCTTTGTTGAAGATGGCAACTTGGAAATAAGTTGTTGGATGTTATAAAAAGACAGCAATTAGGGCAAGCTTTAAGCTACGATTATAACTCAGGATGAGTAAAGGCTCGGCATACTATCTTAGTTGAGAAAAAACTGATTATCTCACTTTACAAGCGGTTATTGTCGTTCTAAATTACTCACCGAGTCCCTCTTATTTTATATACCGTCCCCCTTTACACTTAATTTAGTCTCCCATGATCAATCAATTTGCGGAGCAAGGCTTCAAGTTATCAAGTTGGAAAATTAACCGTATTACTCAATTTCTTTTACTAGCAGTAACGATGCTTACCTATAGCATCATGGCAATGAATATTGCCAACTCTCTTTTCTTAAGTAACGCTGGCGCTGAATATTTGCCTTTATGCTTTATTTTTTTAGGATTATTTTCTATTGTAGGGTATGCAGGTGTCTCCCAAATTATTGATCGATTTAGTTGCTCTCGACTTTTTCAGTATGTTCTTATCGGGTTAGCGGGGCTATTTACTATTTTTTCTCTAGTCCTAAAACTTAATACGCTGCCACTGTACTTTTTAATTAGTATTACCGCCTTTTTTCAATTTGATTTATTCGTTAATATTCTCTACCCTAACCTCATTACTGAGTATTTTACGACTCTGGAGTATAAACGCTATGCGCCTTTCTTAGGCATTGCTCAAGCAGTAGGAATTCTTTTAGGTGGTGCTTTAACAACAGTATTAGCAGGATATTTAACCAATCGGCAATTATTAGCTTGCCTAATTTTGCTATCTGCGATTACAATTGCTCAAATTGCTTATTTAGATAATTCTCAACAACGGCTAGAAAAAAGTGCTAATAAGAAACAGATGGGAATTATTGATTCCCTAAAAACTTTCCCAGATTTAGTAGAAAGATATCCGTTAGTCTTTTATCTAGCTAGTAGCAGTTTTCTCTTTATTCTGATTTATGTAATGTCAGAATTTTTATGGTTTAGTACCTATGCAAGTAACTTTTCTGACGCAGAATTAACAGGATTTTTAGGAACTGTTCGCATCGGTACCAGTACCACGCAAATTGTTACCTTATTTTGCATTACTCGCCCCCTTCTGCGGTGGCTAGGCGTAGCGCGGATGAATGTGGCTTATCCCATTGTTACCCTGATTGCTCTGTTGGGGTTTGCGGTTCGTGGGGACTTAAAAAGTGCGATCGCGCTCAATATTAACGGCGACTCTCTCAATAAAGGACTTGCTATCCCTGTCCACCAACTCAATTACAATGCCATTCCCCCAGAATTTTCGGGACGAGTGCGAACCTTGACAGATGGCGTATTTTATGCAGTGGGCTTAACTGTAGCCGGGGGAGCCTTACTTATTTGTCAATCCTTTCTCCATCCCACAGAAATCGTCTGGATGGCTATCGTCTTAACGGGAATTGCCCTAATTGCGCGACTTCCTATGGGGCGGTTGTATGCGCAAGGCTTAGAAAGTATGATTCGCAGTAATAGCCTAGAACTAGATGACTTTAATTATCGCACTCACTTACCATCTGGGTCTAGTTCTGCTATTCAAGACTTAATTATCAATGGGGATTATTATACACAAGTAAAAGGATTAGAACTTGCTCATCGCCTCGGGGAAGCCAGTCGCTTTTTACCAGAAGTAAAAGCCCTCTTACAAGAAAGTCAACTTGACTCAGGGATTCGTTCTACTGTAGTCGATATATTTGTCAATGATAGCGATGAACAGACGCTAGAAAAATTCCGAGAGTTCCTTGATAGTGAGTATATTACCCTAAAGGCAACCGCTTTAGAAATTTTAATTGCTAATGAGGAGTCCATTAGCCCGTCAAAATTACAGGAACTGTTAACCGATGAAAATGCAGAAATTCGGTTATTAGCGGCTTTAGGACAAAAGATTTCAGGAGTCAGCCTTGATCAGAAACTCCAAGAGTTAGCCGATGAAGTATGGAAGTCGCCTTGGGATGAAAATAGTGCTAGCGCGATCGCGCGAATCATTAGTAAGACAGAAAACCGAGACTGGCTAGAACTTCTACAGCCCATCCTAAACAGTAATTCCCCTTCAGTTCAAGAACAGGGATTAAAAGCGTTAGCCCAACTCACAGAACAGGATGATGTTGAAATTGCCAATATTGCGGTTCGTCATTTACAACATTCTTCCCCCCAAGTTCGCGCTGCTGCTTTCCACCTCTTAGGGGTAACTCGCTGTCAGGGAATGCTCCATCATATCGGGGTAGGCTTAGGGGATAGTGATCCCAGAGTACGCCAAGAAGCCGCCCAAGTGTTAGCTTCTTATGGGGAACAAGGATTAGCTCTTGCCCGAGATAGCCTTTCTTCTCCTAACCCAGAAGTGGTTAATGCTGCCATTATCGCCATTAGCCAAGTTCGTAGCCAAAAAGCTAGTGATATTCTCTTAGAATACCTTGCCCCTGACTTTCGGGAAATTAGTAAAACCCAAGTTTGGCAAAAACAAATTCCCAAATCAGATCCCAACTGGCGACCGCTCGCGATCGCGATTGCCGACTATCATAACCGCATTGTGCAACGAGTGCTGTATATTTTATCCTGTTTAGGGCATTCTCGCACTGTTAACACCGTTAGTCGGGCTTTTAACTCCACCAATCCTCGGGAAGTCGCCAATGCTGTGGAAGTTCTTGCCACGCTTCCTCATCGACAATTTGCCATGCCCTTAATGCCCATTTTAGAGCAAATTGGGCAACCGCAAATCAATTATAATGGTCGCTCTCGTGTCACTTCTTCGGCTTGGTTACGAGCAAAAGGATATAAACTGCTTTTAGAGGCTTTAGAAGCAAGGGATCGTTGGATTCGGGTTGGGGCTTTAATTGTGATGGCAACCATTCCCTTTACCTTGATGAAAGACCCTGATCCCTTAGTTAAAAATACCGCACAACAGCTATTTCTGCCCATCCTACAACGTCCATCTTCTCAGAAGGTACTTATGAATCGCTTACTTCTCCTCAAAAATGTTGCCCTGTTTAAGAATCTCTCCCTCGAAGAATTACTCTTAATTGATAAAGCCCTTTCCCAAGAACAAGTTTTAGCCGATCAAACGATCTTTACTGAGGGAAGTTGGGGAACACACCTTTATATTATTGCTGAAGGCAGTGTCCGCATTCGGAAAGAATTTGACGGTGAACCCCAAGACTTACGACATTTATCTGTTGGGGAGTATTTTGGCGAGGTGTCTCTCTTTGATGAAGCCCCCCATTGGGAAAGCGCGATCGCGCTCCAGGATTGTACTTTGCTTAAACTAGAAAAAAGCCGGTTTATTAGTCTCATTAGTCAGCGACCCCATATTATCTTAGAAATTTGCCGATTCTTAAGCCAACGCCTCCGAGAAACGGATAAATTCCGTCCTGCTTCTAAGCAGCAGTTACTACCGCCTCCTTCCGAAGCAGCCGCCGTTGATAACTAACTAATTTGTTATTGTTGCTACCGATATACTAGGCATAAGGACGCAAAAATACTTATGTAAGTAATCTGGAGAATAACTATGGCACGAGTTGCAATTAACGGCTTTGGTCGCATTGGACGGGCTTTTATGCGGATTGCCCACTCCCATCCCAAGGTAGAAGTCGTTGCGATTAATGATATTGCCCTGCCCCTTGACCAAGCCGCTTATCTATTAAAGAATGATTCAGTTTATCGTCGCTTTCCGGGGGAAGTTTCTCACAATGAGCAAGGATTAGTGGTTGATGGCAAATCGATTCCCATTTTGGCAGAAAAAGACCCTTCCGCTTTACCTTGGACAGACATGGGAATTGATGTGGTGATTGAATCCACAGGAGTCTTCCGAACCGCAGAAAAAGCAGGAATGCACGTTAAAGCTGGGGCGAAAGGGGTGATTATCAGTGCGCCACCGAAAGGGGGAGATGTCCCCACGGTGGTTTATGGCGTGAATGAAAATAGTATTGATCTTGAGCGCGATCGCGTTATTTCGGGGGCATCTTGTACCACCAACTGTCTCGCCCCCATTGCTGATATCCTTGACAAAGAATTTGGCATTGAAAAAGGCTGGATGACCACGGTTCATGCTTATACCGCCGATCAAGAAATTGTGGATATGGCGCACCCCAACTGGACAAGAGGACGCACCGCCGCTCAAAATATTGTCCCCACCAGCACCGGAGCCGCCAGTGCAGTCGGCTTAGTCTTACCGCAACTAAAAGGCAAACTCGATGGTATTGCCCTACGAGTTCCCACCCCCACAGGTTCTGTGGTTGACTTAAACGCCATGTTAGGAAAATCTGTTACCGCCGAAGAGATCAATACAGCTTTCAAAAACTATGCTCAAGGGAAAATGCAAGGGATTTTAGCCACCAGTGAGTTGCCCTTAGTCTCATCTGACTGTGTTGCTGATCCTCATTCTTCTATTGTTGATTTAAGCTCAACCAAAGTAATGGCAGGTAATTTTGTTAAAATTCTTTCTTATTACGATAATGAATGGGGATATAGTGCTCGCCTCGTTGATTTAGCCGCTAATTATTCATGATTAATCATTTAGTCCAGCCAATCAAAAATCTAGCAATTTTGATTGGAATTTTCTTAACGATTTCTCTGTTTAATCCAATACTGGTTCTAGCCAGTGAACAGCTACCGTCTGATGATGTCCCTTTGTCGGAAATAATTGGTAACCTTGAATCTCAGGATTATTTTTTAATCGAGGTAGAGTTTGAAAATGAGGTTTGGGACGTAGAAGCCTATCGAGATGGTCAACAATATGAGTTAACAATTGATCCCCGCTCAGGAAACATTTTACCTCCTCAGCTTCATCAGTACCCAAAAGCGTTATCAAAGATTGTAGCTAATGTTGAGGCTAAAGGATATTTACCCATAGAAGTTGAATATGAAACTAATATTTGGGAAATAGAAGCCTGTCAAAATGGACAACAATATCAACTTAAAATCGATCCAGAATCAGGAAACATCATATCAATCAAAGAAGAGTAGATCTCCCAAACTTCCTTTATTATAGTGATTCCAAATAAAAAACAGCAACCTAAAAGTAGTGGGAGCATCTTGCTCCCTAGTAGCAGCCAAGATGGCTGCACTACGGAACTGAATTGGAACGACTATAAAAGGTGAAGAGGACATCGTATCGTAGCACTAATTTCTCAAAATTGTATAATTACTCAATCAAAAATCCCCCTAATTTTAAAGGGGGAAATTGATTTGAGAAGGAACTATTCCTAATGCTGACTAAGCATCATAATAGAGCGCAAACTCATAAGGATGGGGACGCAAGCGAAGAGGATTCACTTCATTATCTAACTTATACTCAATCCAGTTATAAATAAACTCTTGAGTAAATACACCCCCATCAATCAAGAATTGGTGATCGTTTTCTAATGCTTCTAACGCCGATTCCAGAGAACTAGGGGTAGAAGGAATTTTGTTCAACTCTTCGGGGCTGAGATCGTAAATATCTACGTCTAAAGGTTCTTGTGGCTCAATTTTATTTTTAATCCCATCAATACCAGCACAAAGCATGGCAGCAAAAGCAAGATAGGGATTACAAGTTGCATCTGGACAACGGAACTCTAATCGCTTGGCTTTGGGATTGGTTCCAGTAAGCGGAATACGAACCGACGCAGAGCGATTACCTTGAGAGTAAACTAAGTTCACTGGAGCTTCAAAACCGGGAACTAATCGCTTGTAAGAGTTAGTAGAAGGGTTAGAGAAAGCCAAAACCGCAGGAGCGTGTTTGAGAAGACCACCAATATAGTGGCGAGCCATATCACTGAGGTTTGCGTAGCCACCTTCTCCCCAGAATAAGGGCTGTCCATCTTTCCAAATAGATTGGTGAACGTGCATCCCAGAACCATTATCGTTAAAGATGGGTTTGGGCATAAACGTTACAGTGCGCCCGTATTTCTTGGCAACGTTTTTAATGACATACTTATAAGTCATCAAATAATCCGCTGCTTTCACCATGGTGGCAAAACGGAAACCAAGTTCACCCTGTCCACCGCTTGCTACTTCGTGGTGGTGTTTTTCAATGGGAACCCCACACTCTGCCATGGTTAGCAACATTTCGGTTCGCATATCTTGCAGGGTATCCGTGGGAGGAGCAGGGAAATACCCCTCTTTATAACGAGGTTTATAGCCTAAGTTACCGCCGGCTTCTTCCCGTCCTGAGTTCCAACGTCCTTCAATGCTATCTACATAGTAAAAGCCTTTGTTGTAGGTTTGGTCAAAGCGCACATCATCAAAGACGAAAAACTCTGCTTCGGGACCAAAAAAGGCTGTATCCCCAATACCACTAGAAATGAGGTAGTCAATTGCTTTTTGGGTAATGGTACGCGGATCGCGATCATAAAATTCCCCAGTTCGTGGCTCTTTAATCGAGCAAATCATACTGAGGGTTTTTTCTTTCATGAAGGGGTCGATCCAAGCTGTAGTGGGGTCGGGAACCATCATCATGTCGGATTCATTAATGGACTTCCAACCCCGAATACTTGAACCATCAAAAGGAACCCCATCGGTAAAAGAATCTTCATCTAACTCACTGCGATAAATGGAGAAATGTTGCCAAATCCCCGGTAAATCAATGAATTTGAGGTCAATAATTTTAATATCCTCGTCCTGAATCATTCGCAGGACTTCTTGGGCAGTTTCTGGCATTCGTCTTTTCCTTAAAGTTTTCCTAATCTACATTACACGCTCTCGACTGATCCTAGATACTGACTTAGGATTTTTTTTGTATTCAGAGTTACAGAATTAGGATCAATTTCTAAATACAGGCTTATTCACCCTTTGGTCGTTGTGAAATCACCGTTCGATGACGGGGGCTATTGGGAATGATGGTTGGTGTTTTCAATCCTGCTTCCGTCATCGCTTCCTCAACATCAAGAGTGAAGTATTCATCAAGATAAGGCTCTGTGCTTTTGAGCAGGGTAAAGACATAGGGGGGCATTTTTTGATAAACCGACGATCGCGGATTCATATCCATAAAACAGAAATATCCCCCTGGCTTGAGAATTCGTTTTGCTTCTGCAAAAATTGCATGACTTGCTTCTTGTGGAAGTTCGTGAAACATTAAAAAGGCAGAAACCAGATCAAAACTATTATCGGCTAGGTTAGTTTTTTCAGCAAGGGCATGATGCCATTGAATATTAAATCCTTTCTCTCTGCCTTCATATTTAGCCACTGAAAGGAAGTAAGGAGAGAGATCGATGCCTGTAACCTTAGCGTTAGGATATTGCTCTTGTAGGGCAAAACTGCTCATGCCAACACTGCATCCTAAATCCGCGATCGCGCTTGGATTAAAGTCAGGGAGTTCTTGTTTTAGAATCTGATGATAACTGTCTCGTAAGCGGCGATCACCATCAGCCCCAGTATCTCCCCATAGTTTGGCATGAACAGCATAGGCAGCTACTTCTACTTCTAACGCTGCATCCCAACTTAAATTTCCCTGATCATAGGCATGGAAAGAAGTAAGATAATAATCGGGATAGCTAATATGGGGATTTTGAATTGAAGCCAGTTCTTGTTCCCAGTCATGTTGTTTTAATTCGGCAACGCGATCGCGCCAAGGAACGCCAATTTCCTCAGCACGTTTAATCATCATTTGTCGCGCCCGTGATTTTGCCAACTGATAAACAGGCTTAATACTAAGTATCCCGTTAACTAAACGGGACGTTAAAGCTGATTTTCCTACTGCTGTTGTTGTCATATTCCATTTGTTCACTCCTTGCTATTGATTATTATTCACCTCCTCTTTGCGCTTTTCAATTCTAAATTTCCAAATCTTAATTAATGTCAATAATCCAAGTGCCAAGATGTTGGCGAATTGCTACCCCTTCTGCGGGCTTAACTTGTCCATTAAAATAAAAGGTTCCTCCCTGCCGAGGGTTTCTCACATTGGAGAAAACTAATTCCACTTTTTGTTCTGGTTCAAGGGGCTCTTCTAAATCAATGGCAATAAAGTGTCCCTCCTCATCCCAAACTACATCTTTCAGAGGCTGAGATTCTCCATCAATGCGAACTTCAATTTCATCAGTGTCAAATCTTCCGTTGTAATAATCAGGGTAACTAATCCGAAATTCCGCTGCTCCCTGGGGTAACTTGTCTCCAGGGACACGTAAACGATAGCGGTCCCAACGTCCTCGTCTTCCTCGGAAGTCAAGGCGATAATCAAGGATATTTTCCCGTTCTACCCCACTAAAAATAGTTAATCCTGGGTTGCCTCCTCGGGCTTGGGCTAACACTTCTGCTACAGGAGCTAAGGCTAATATTCCTCCTGCTAATATTAAACTAGAAAATAATTTTTTCATCATTCACTATCACTTTTAATAATTGATACCAACCTTAATTTATCAAACTCTTGTCTGGAACAATTATAGGAGATGTGACAGAAAACAAAGCTAGCTATCTAAAGCAGTGACTGATTTTAAGAAGCACTACTCTAGTTATAATAGATTGCGGTTGATTAAACAAGGAATAATTTTAATTCATTAGTTATTCAAGTTAAGCATTCTCCCAAAGCTGACGTATTTTGCCTGGAAGGGCTTCCCCTATTTCTTGAATCCGATCTTTGGATAACTCATCTTTGGTTGCAGAAAAAACTGCCGTTACCACTAACTCAGGGTCAATACCTCGTTGCACTCCCCCTTCTTGGCGAATACGAAATAAGAAAGTTTCATCATCAACTTTTAATACCGGACGAATACGACTGAGAAAACTAACAATGGGATTGGTATCCTTCCACAGCTCAGAAATATCATCTTGTAAAGATTGATCCTCGCTAGGAACTGCTTTTGAGCCTTTCAGCTCATCAGAAACCCGATCAGAAGCTTCTGTGCTCATTAGATCGCGCATCGCTCGGAAGACAACTTCTGAGATATCTCTGGCATCAAATATATCTTCTAATCCTGCCTTAACTTTTACTTTTTCTAGGAAAGGTTTATTTTTTGACGCGATGGCATTAGTTGATTCTTGGTTTAAGGACTGAGGTTGATTGTCTTTCATTTTTTGCAATATTTTCTTTCTGTATGAGTGCTGACTGCGCCAGCGTATAACTTAATTTAGCGGTAATTACATCAGTTTACATCTTTCATAAGACGCAAAAGAGAAGCATAGCTCCTCTAACCGAAGGAAGGTAATAGAAATAAGGGGATTTTTGCCTCCCTAACTAACGTGCTGATTTAGCAACCTGATAGGCAGCAATAATTCCACCAATAAAGCCAAATAAATGTCCTTCCCAAGAAACGCCGCTTCGCAGTGGTAACACCCCAAAAATTAAACTGCCATAGAAGATTCCCACAATAATAGAAAGAGCAATTGAAGGAGCATTTCGTTGAAAATAACCTCGGAATAACAAGAACCCTAAATAGCCAAAAATTAAAATACTTGCCCCAATATGAACTGAATCAGGGCGACCAAGTGTCCAAACTCCAAAGCCTCCCACTAACATAGTAAGGGCTGTAACTCGCCAAAAGTCACTAGTCCGTTGTAACATTACAAGCCAACCTAAAGAGACAAACGGAATCGTGTTGGCAATTAAATGAGGGAAATTACCGTGTAGAAAAGGGGCAAATAAAATTCCTCGTAATCCAATTAAGTCGCGAGGTACAATTCCATAACGGTTTAGGCTATAGTTTTGAAGGATAAAATAATCAATAATTTCTATTAACCATAGAACTGCTGTCAGCCCCAATAAAATGAGCATTTGATCTTTGAATTCTTCAGCTACTCCCTTATTTTTATAATTATGACGAGCCATTTCCTTTTTCCTTTATCCTCCTCAGTAGTGAGCGTAATATTTGATTGACTTAAGGTCCCGAAAAAACTGCTGCTTCTATATCTCCACGGCTGAGAGAATAGGGAAAAGAGCGACTGAGATTACTATTTCCCTCGCCAGCATTAAGATAAGAAACGGTTAATTCTTCTACTTCTAGTGTAATTTCTGCTTTCCAATTTGCAGTTTCAATAAACCAACAATGGAGCTGCTCAGAATTCTGTTTGCAACCTAGATTTTGCAGCCATTCTTCAATGCTTGGTAAAGGATGATTATAGAGGGGGGTATCAGCTTCAGGCAAACTCATAGGATCTTAAATAAATCTAGATAGGATTTGATGACAGTTGATGAAGTTTTAGTGATTTCCGGAACTCGAAAGGCTCCCTCACCACGAGTTAAACCAATAATAATGACTAACCCAATACAAACCAAAAATGTCGCCCCTAAAAGTAACAAGACAAAAATTTCTCCTGAAGAAAGGGGACGATCGCTGCGATCAACATAAGACGCAGTACGATTGGCAACTTTGTTTGCCCGTTTTTCTTGGGTTTGAAAGTGGAGAGAGGGTTGGATTACATGTAGAGAGGAATAGCCAATTTGATGATCATATAAAACTCGTCGTTGAGGATTACTCAAAGTAGCATAAGCTTCATTGAGGTTTTGAAACTTCTTTTTTGCTAAATCTTGAGGCAATTGGGTAGTATCAGGATGATATTGCTTACTTAACTCACGATAAGCTCGTCGAATTTCTAAAGGAGAAGCAGAAGGATGCACTCCTAAAATGTCATAGTAGCTGTGGGCAAATTGTTTAGAGATGGCGGTAGAAGAATTGGTGGCTGCCATGTTTCAAAACAGTTGGGTTACCTTTTCTATTTTGGCATCTCAAAATCAAAAATCACTATTTAAAGCCATGTTAGCTGAAAAAGTTAGTTCGTTGCCGATACTTATTCACTGATTCTACTAGCCCAATTGCCATAAAGTTCATCAGCAATGCCGAACGCCCATAACTCATCCAAGGAAGGGGAAGCCCTGTCACTGGCCCTAAGCCAATGGTCATCCCGACATTAACAGTCACCTGAAAGAAAATCATACAGAATACCCCGATCGCGAGAAGTGAGCCAAAATTATCTTTTGCCCCTAATGCGATCATCAGTAAACGGATGCAAATTAGCCAAAACAGAAACAATAAGCCAAAGCTGCCAACAAATCCCAGTTCTTCTCCCACAGCACTAAAGATAAAGTCATTATGCTGTTCGGGGATAAAATTAAGCTGGGTTTGGGTTCCTTGATTTAAGCCTCGTCCCCACATTTCACCAGCACCAATTGCAATTCGAGACTGAATCAGGTGATAACCACCGCCAAGGGGATCAAGATCAGGATCAAGAAACAAAATTAGACGGTTTTTCTGGTAGTCTTGCAGTAAGTCCCAAACAAGGTTTCCTAAACCTCCTGAAATTAAGTTTAGCGCGATCGCGCCACATCCTGATACCCAACTCCCCGGTAAGGTTCGCCAACCAATGACAAACATTAATCCCGCCCAACTTAACCAAGCAGGGAGATAAACATGGAATAAAATCGCCGCCACTACAGGAGAAATTAAAAGGATTAACCAGCCTGAATTAGCATTTGCCCAATAAAGCATTCCGATCGCGATCGCGCCAAATACTAAAGATGTTCCTAAGTCTGGCTGTAAAAACACTAACCCCCAAGGGAGGGCAATCACTCCTAGTGCTTGAAATACTGATGATAAGCGCTCGGCACCGCGATTATTTAAGATCGCAGCTAAGGTGATAATTACCCCCAACTTCGCAAACTCCGAAGGTTGTATATTAAAACCAGCAATGGTAATCCATCGTTGCGCCCCCTGGGCCGTGACTCCCACAAAGATGACAGAAACCAGCAAAAGATTAGTGCCAACATAAACGATCCAATGCCAATTTAATAATTCCTCATATCGCCAGCGAGCCAATAATAGGGCAATAAATGCCCCAATTCCACCTAAAATGCTATGTTGTATCCAATTGTTTAAGTTTTCATCATGAAGTTGGACGCTGTGAATGGTGATTCCTCCCCAAACCGTGACGGCAATGACTAGGAGGAATAAAAACCAATCTACTCCTAGCCAAGGATTCACTAAATTGCGCCAACTCCATTTTTTCCAAGGAACATTCGCCATCTGAGTCTAAGTTAAAGCAACTACTGAGATTTTAGCAGCTACTTGTTGCGCGATCGCGCGAAGGGCTTCTGCTGAAGCTGAGTTAGGATGAGATATCACAATCGGAATACCACTATCTCCCCCTTCCCGTAAGGAAATTTCTAGGGGAATACAGCCTAATAAGGGAACATTCAATTCTTTGGCTGCCTTCTCACCACCGCCAGAACCAAATAAATCATAGCGGCGATCGGGTAAATCAGGGGGAATAAAATAACTCATATTTTCTATCATTCCCAAAACATTCACCCCTAACTGCTCAAACATTTTTAAGCCACGACGAGCATCCATTAGGGAAACATCTTGGGGTGTGGTGACAATTACTGCCCCTGACATGGGAACAGCTTGCGCTAGGGTTAACTGAGCATCTCCTGTTCCTGGGGGTAAATCCACTACCATATAATCTAATTCTCCCCAATTTACTTGGTAAAGAAACTGACGAATAACCCCATTTAACATTGGTCCACGCCAAACCACAGGCTGATCAGGATCAATTAAAAAGCCCATCGAGACTAATTTTACACCATGATTAAACGCTGGTTCTAAGACTTCCCCTTTTTCTGACTCTTGCACTCGCACTTTTGCATCAGCTAAACCCAGCATACTGGGGGCATTGGGGCCATAAATATCAGCATCAAGTAATCCCACCTTGGCCCCACTTTGAGCAAGGGATACGGCTAAATTCACTGCAACTGAGCTTTTACCGACACCGCCTTTACCACTAGAAACGGCAACAATATTTTTAACTCCAGGCACTGACTCGCGATCGGGAATTGATTTCTGTTGTGGAGTTTCCGAGGTCACTTCTACATCCACGGTTTCCACTCCAGGTAAATCTTGTACCGCCTTTTTACAATCATCCACAATCATCTCTTTTAGCGGACAAGCAGGGGTGGTCAACACTAATTTAAAACTTAACGCCCCCTGATCTAAGTTCACATCTCGGATCATGTTTAAATCTACCAGACTCTTTTGTAATTCTGGGTCTTGTACAGGACGCAGTGCTTCTAAAATGGTATTGGTATCTGTCATTTTTAATTGTTGGAGTAATCACCTAATCTTAAAGTCTTTATCTTGATACTAACGAGGATTGTCCCCAATATGTCTTGAAAAAGTGCATAAAAATTTTTGGGTGTAGTGATTGGTAATCCTAATGGAAATATGCCACTAAACTATTTTTGGTTAAGGCGGGAACAATATAGTGGCTTGCCATTCTTGCCCCTGCGAGGTTTTGAGCTACTGGCCCTAGCCGTAAAACTTATTTGTAGCAACTACTTTTCCGTTTTGTTCAAAGCCGTGGCAGTATAAGAGCAAAAAAAACCCCCGAAAGGGGGCTAAAAGAATAAATAATCAATTCTGAGACAAAACCTAGAAATTCATTTCTACAGCTTGGACTCTTTCTACCTGTTTCTTCTTCAGAACCAGAAGCACTTGCGCGAGCATAATGACTCCCATAAAGGCAATTAACCCTTTGATCCGAGCGGGGCTTTGTAAAACAATTTCACTATCTTCTTGTCCAAAGCCACCAACATTGGGGTCATTAGTTAAGGGATCACCTTTTCCAACTTCATCCCCTTCGGAAATAATTAACTCTGGACCGGGAGGAATACTTTCAACAACATTGTCTCCCTCACTGGTTTCAATTGTGACATCATAACCAAAGCCATTATCGACAATGGAGGCAATGGTTCCAGCTTTACTAGCATTATAGACGGTATTATTACTTTTATTACCAGCAGGATAAACTTGACCTCGTCCGCGGTTAGCCCCTAAATAAACGGGATATTTCCCAAAGTGAAGATCGCGATTGGAATTGGGATCTGGAGATAAAATGGGGAAAGTAATTTCTTGATACTGCTCTCCAGGTAAGGGACCGACTAAAACAACATTTTCTAAACCTTCGCGATAAGGCTGGAAGAAGACATCTCCCACTTTTTCCTGCATTTCTTCGGTCATCCGCTCAGGAGGAGCAATTTTAAATCCTTCAGGAAGCATTAAAACGGCACCTACATTGAGATCCCCTTTAGAACCATCCCCTAAAACTTGTTGAACATCGGTGTCATAAGGAATATGAACCACTGCCTCAAAGACACTATCAGGAGCTACAGAGAGAGGAAGCTCAATTTCTGCTTCTTTTTCTGCAAGATGACAGTTAGCACAGACAATGCGTCCTGTTGCTTCCCGAGGATTTTCTGGAGCTGTTTCTTGGGCCCAAAATGGATAAGCGGCAGCACTTTGGGGAACAAGAGCATCACTGGCAAAAAAGACGGTGAGAGTTGCAATGGTAATACAAAGCAACTGAGTGACGATGCGCTTAGTGGTTTGAGTAAACGCTTGCCAAAAAGAGTTATTCATTGTTTCTTTTGTAATTTTAAAACTCGACTTGCAAATTAATTAAAAGGACATGATTAAGAGGCAATTGAGAGATAGCAATTGCTAAAAAATACTGGAGACTTATGTCCACCAGGGCTCTTTATTAGTACGGAAGTCAGTGTCTTTCCAGGGAGTAAATAAGATTTTTTCATCCTCATTAACCTTAACGTTGACTAAGGCTAGGGAAAGCGGAGCGGGGCCTCGAACTACCTTGCCAGTAGCATCATATTGAGAACCATGACAGGGGCAAATAAATTTGCCTTCGCTTTCGTTCCAAGGAACAACACAGCCGAGGTGAGTGCAAACAGCATTTAAACCATAGCTGGCAATTTCTTCCTCTTCAGTAACAATGACATAGGTAGGATCGCCTTTTAAGCCTTGAGCCAAAGCGCGATCGCCGGGTTTATGTTCTCCTAAAAAGTCACTTGCAATAATATCTTTTCCTAACTCATCTTTAGCAGTGGTTCCTGCTCCACCACCAGTAGCACTTGGAGGAATAAAGTAACGCACAACGGGATAAAGAGCGCCGAGAGCGACTCCTGTAATTGTCCCGAAGGTTAAGAAGTTCATGAATTGTCTTCGCCCCATATTGGGAGCTTCTTGCTGTTCTGAAATTGTCATGTTTAGTGTTTCTCTCTCCCAGACTTAAACTTACACGAATGGGACAGTCTGATGGTGACTGTCTGAGTAATGTTGTGCTTAAAATGATGACACAACCTTAACGATTGTAAACGACTCTTTTCCAAAAACGGTAACTTTTCGCAACCGTCAAGATATCAGCTTTAAATTTCTTGATATCCATACCTCATAATCTAACAAATTTGCTCTATCTTGGTTACATTTAGGGGCTTAAAGATGAGTTATAGCTTCAGTGCATCAAGGTGGGCAAAAGTATATACAATAGAAGCTAAGAAAGTTTCAAAGGCTTCGTTACCGTAATGGCTTCAACTACGACAATCACGAATAATCCCGATAAAGAAAAAGCCCTCAATCTCGTTCTTAATCAGATTGAACGTAATTTTGGCAAAGGATCGATTATGCGCCTTGGGGATGCGGCGCAAATGAAGGTAGAAACTATCCCCACAGGAGCGCACACGTTAGATATTGCCTTAGGGGGAGGATTACCGAAAGGAAGAATTATTGAGATTTATGGGCCAGAAAGTTCTGGGAAAACCACTTTAGCCTTACACGCGATCGCGGAAGCCCAAAAAGCAGGAGGTGTAGCAGCCTTTGTTGATGCGGAACACGCTCTCGATCCCACTTATTCTGATGTTTTAGGAGTTGATATTGAAAACCTGTTGGTATCACAACCAGACACAGGAGAAGCCGCATTAGAAATTGTGGATCAGCTAGTTCGTTCCGCGGCGGTTGATATTGTGGTAGTTGACTCGGTAGCTGCCTTAACCCCTAGAGCCGAAATTGAAGGGGAAATGGGTGATACCCAGGTGGGATTACAAGCCCGTTTAATGAGTAAGGCGTTACGGAAAATTGCGGGAAATATTGGTAAATCAGGTTGTACAGTTGTTTTCTTAAACCAATTACGCCAAAAAATTGGTGTTACTTATGGTAGCCCTGAGGTGACTACAGGAGGAAATGCGCTCAAGTTTTATTGTTCCGTTCGGCTTGATATTCGTCGCATTCAAACTTTAAAAAAAGGCAGTGAGGGAGAATATGGAATTCGGGCGAAGGTAAAAGTGGCGAAAAATAAGGTTGCCCCACCTTTCCGAATTGCTGAGTTTGACATTATCTTTGGACATGGGATTTCCCAATTAGGTTGTTTGGTTGATATTGCTGAGCAAACTGATGTAATTAATCGCAAGGGAGCCTGGTATAGCTATAATGGTGAGAATATCGCTCAAGGCCGGGACAATACGATTAAATACTTGGAAGAGAATCCTGAGCAGGTAACTGAGATTGAAGCGGCAGTTCAGGAAAAAATTGAAATGGGAGCACTCATGCAGGGGAGTTCTACTTCTAATAAGAAGTCTAAAAAGAATAGCAATTCTAGTGAGGAGTTAGAAGCTGAAGCAGGGGTAGAAGAAGAATAAATTATGCGCCTTACCCCCAAAAACGGGGGAAGGTAAGCAAGCCTTAAATTTTTCGTGAGTAATACTCAACTACGAGAAGTTCATTTACTTGTAGAGCTACCCAATCCCGTTCAATAATGCCATTCACTTTACCTGTATAGGTATTTTTATCAAATTCTAAATGACTGGGGAGGTTGGCTAGCCCTGGGTATTCCATATTGCGCTCTACTAATTGTCGAGAGCGATCGCGATCGCGCACAGAAATAACATCTCCAGGGCGACACTGATAACTGGGAATATCCATATTCC
Organism: Euhalothece natronophila Z-M001; assembly: GCF_007904085.1. GTDB lineage: Bacteria > Cyanobacteriota > Cyanobacteriia > Cyanobacteriales > Rubidibacteraceae > Halothece > Halothece natronophila. The sequence goes on along the minus strand of NZ_CP042326.1, from coordinate 2,674,134 downwards.
CACCATTAACTAAAATGTGGCCATGATTAACTAACTGACGTGCTGCAGGAATCGTTCCAGCCATCCCCATCCGAAAAACAGTATTATCCAGACGCATTTCTAGTAGCTCTAAAAGAGTCTGACCGGTAGAACCAGTAGCACGACGAGCTTTTTTCATATAGCCCATGAGCTGCTTTTCTGTAACTCCGTAGTTATAGCGCAGTTTTTGCTTTTCTTCTAGGCGAATGGCATATTCGGAACGTTTGCGCCGTGCTTGACCATGTTGACCGGGAGGATACGCTTTGCGAGGGCTTTTTCTGGTTAAACCAGGTAAATCCCCTAAGCGTCGCGTAACTCGCAGACGAGGACCTCGATATCTAGACATATAGCTTTGACTTCATTTAAAATTTTCCTTCACAGACCTGCCATTTTAACATAGAATCTTCCCTGTTGCAGGAGGAAGCACATAACTCTCAAGCAATGAGAAAAGTTAAGCTCTTGTAGAGAATAGCAAAACCTAAAATGAATTATAAGTGATCACCAGAACCTGATATCAATTAAAATTGACGAGTGACCCTGTGCCGTCATCTGGTGCAAAGTAACGCGCAAGTTGTAGTCGTAAGATTCTCAGCCCTTTTGTTCAATTAATGTTGACTTTAACCACTGATTTTGGCTTAAAAGATCCATACGTAGGGATAATGAAAGGTGTAATTGCCACCATCAACCGAGAAGTTCCAATCATCGACTTAACTCACCAAATCCCTCCCCAAAACATTTTAGCTGGACGCTTTTCCTTGCTCAACTCTATTCCTTATTTTCCAAGAGGAACTATTCATCTTGCTGTAGTCGATCCTGGAGTGGGTAGCGAGCGCCAAGGGTGTGCCATTCAATTCTCTCAAGGTTTTTTAGTGGGGCCAAATAATGGGTTATTTAGTGGCATTTTAGCCCAGTTTCCCCCAGAAAAAATTGTGACCTTAACTAATCCAAAATACTGGCGAACACAAGAAGTTAGCTCTACTTTTCATGGGCGAGATATTTTTGCCCCCGTTGCTGCTTATTTAGCTACAGGAGTTCCTATAGAAAATTTAGGAAAAGAAATCCTAAAAGAGGAATTAATTGATGTTTCATTTCCTCGTCCAGAAATTAAGCAAAATACAATTATTGGTTATATTCAGTATATTGATTATTTTGGTAATCTAATTAGCAATATCCCCGCTTCTAGGGTTTATAATAAGCAATGGTCTGTGAGTATTAAAAATGATAATATAGAAAGTAAAAATACTTATAGTGAAAGCGATCCTCAAGAATTAGTTGCCATTATTGGGAGCCATGGTTGGATAGAAATTGCAATGAATCAAGGAAATGCCAGTGAGGCATTATCTTTAAACTATGGTGATGTTATTAAAGTCAATTTGTTTTGATTCTTTCATTTTTCCTTGTGAACATTAGCAGGAAGGCTAAGAGTCCTCAACTACATCGAAAGATTAGTTAGGGACAATATCACTTTGTTAGTATAGATTTAAGACTTAACTCATGAATAATTAACGGATGCTCGAAAGTATCGGTCCTTTTACTGATTTTGATTCCGCTGCCCATCATGTTCTAACTTTCCTTCGTCAACGATTAACTTTTGACCTTTGGGCAGTTACTCGGCGGGAAGAAAATGACTGGATAATGTTACAAGTGGAAGATCATGGTTATGGAGTGAAAGAGGGATCAGTATTTTGCTGGTCAGATTCCTTTTGTTCTCGCATGGTAGAAGGAGAGGGGCCTTGTATTCCACCAAACGTTAGCGCTGTTCAAGCCTATTTAGAAGCTCCTATTGGTAGGCAAGTATCCATTGGAGCCTATATTGGAATTCCCATTGTTCTAAGTGATGGTTCTCTGTTTGGAACTCTTTGTGCTATTAATACCCATTCAATGCCAGAGGCAATTACGGAAGAATTGCCCATGCTTCGGGTTTTGGCAAATCTTCTCTCGACTATTTTGGAAAATGAACTCAAAGGCAATGATCAACAGCGTCAAATTGAACGCATGGAAGCTGAAGCCATGAGTGATGTTCTCACTGAATTATATAATCGTCGGGGTTGGGAAAATTTATTGCAAGCAGAAGAACTTCGTTGTCAGCGCTATGGGCATCCTGCAGGGATAATTTATATTGACTTGGATAACTTAAAACCGATTAATGATACGAAAGGACACGCTGCAGGGGATAAATTAATTTATACTGCTGGCAAAACTATTAAATCTGCCCTCCGAGAACAGGATATTGTTGCCCGTGTCGGTGGGGATGAATTTGCAGTGTTAGCTGTGGAATGCAATCAACGACAAATTAAAGGTTTAGTGGATCGCATTACTAATGCTTTAGAACAAGAATCAATTGAGGCTTCTGTCGGTTATGCTGCCCGTCATTCCAGTGAAGGGCTATGGGTAGCCTGTGAAAAAGCTGATCAGAAGATGTATGAATGTAAGCGCGATCGCCCCCGCCAATCACGGGATAAGAAGGGGAAATAGTGGTTTAAGGCTTAATTTAATTTCCTCACTAACGATCGCGCGATCGTCGAGTGGGGGAATTTTTTTTTGAACTAGATGCAACGCAGAGAGGTAATGGATATAGAGACTATAACTATGAATTAACACGCCGTGAACGAGAATTTTATGAGGAGGAATAGTTAACATATGGAAGATGAACTACGGACAGAATATAACTTAAAGCGTTTAAAAGTTAGAAAATTAGGGCGAGACAGAAAAAGCCTTGGTCAAACAATTGTTCGATTAGACCCTGATGTTGCGGAAAAATTTCCTGATTCTAACTCCGTTAATGAAGCCTTGCGTTCATTGATAAGGGCCACGCAAGACTAAATGGCTAAAAAGTTAATACATTAATTAATTTTTTTTTAGAAAGTGCAATTGAAATAGCAAAACATTAAATTGCATCCCTAGAAATATAACTCCTAATATCTTCTTCAGAAATATCTTTACTAGGAACGATTCTGTAGTGCTTTTCTTGAACTACTTTGATTTCACTCTCTTCTAAAGTTAATTCAAAAAGGGCAATTAAGTAATTTTCCATAAATTGAGCAGATACTGAACGGCAGATTAAGTCAGGAAAAATTTGATCACAATAAGCAATGTCTTGTTTAGTTTGTATAACACTCAATTGATCATTGCCGACTTTAGCTTGTACTGGCAGAATAAAGTGTGATCCATTATTATTAATTCCTACATAAATTTCATCAATTTCTACTTGTCCAATATCTTTAACAGTAGTTCTTAAGTGATTTTGTAAGGAATATGCTGTAATTTGTAAGAAAATATCTATTAAACGATTATATCTAATCTTCGTAAGTAAAGATTGCTCGTCGCCTGATGAGTATCTTGTGATAATTTCAGGTGTTGCTTCAGGAACTTTAATGGAAATTAAATTATGATTAGGAGTAATCCGGTTCCTAGTAGATAAAGTAAAGCGATATTTCCCTTTTCCTACAGATTCTATTATCCATTCTAATCCTGAAGGTGCTGTATCTAATATCTCTTTAGGGAGAGGTCTTCGGAAGCGATAGCTATATAAAACATCACCAAGATTTTTAGGAGGACTAATATTTAGCTTGCTACACACTTCAGAAATCTCTTCCCGAGTAAATTCAAAATGCTCAAGACCTTCTTCATAATGATTACTAAAAATTTCTTTTATCACTTCATTATACATCCCTTTTTTATTATTGGTCATTGTTCTTGACACCTTGCTTATTTTTTCTAGTTCTGGGAGCAATAACATGAGGGCTAACTTTATAGAGTTGAGCCGCTTTTGACATCTCTAAACTTAATAAATTTTCTTCTCCTAAATCAGAGTAATCTGAAATTTGTAAAGGGATAACGCCTAAAACTTTGATAATTTCTTGGGCGACTGCTTTTGCTAAAAAAGGGGGAACTGAGTTGCCAATTTGTCGAAAACCGTGCCATTTTGTAACATGAAAGCGAAACCAGTCGGGATACGAATGCAACCTTGCAGCTTCGCGAACCGTAATACATCTGGGAAGATAAGGATGAATGGGACGGGGAGAGGTATAAGCGCCACGATTGCTGGCAGTTCCTGCTCTTAAAGTGTTACAAATCCCATCAGGATCAAGTTTATAAAACCGACTAATCGGTTCAGTTTTGCCAGGTGGAGTTTCAGCAAACCTTGCTCTTGATTTTTCGGTGTGTTGGGTTCTTAAACTAGCAGTTAAAAGACTCGAATCATAATTGCGAGGATAACTATAATCATTGCTCGCTTTTCCATTGTGTCGCAACTGATAGCTATAAGAACTGGGTTGACCAAACTCAGCTTTAACCGTATCTTGGGTTAATAATTCAGGGTAATTTTCAATGCTTGGTAAATCAATGAGTGCATCTTTTACTGTTGGACTATCAGGGTAATTACTATTTAATGATGTAACTTTCCCTTTCGCAGGTTTTGTTATGGGAGTGGGATAATTCGGAAGAACTTGATCTTGACGGCTTCCTAATAAAAATAAACGCTTGCGGTTTTGAGGAACGCCAAAGTTAGATGCATTCAAAACTTGGTAAGGCAGTTGGATATTATAACCATTTTTTTGAAAATTGGCGATCAATTCTTCTAATAATTGCTGTGATTTGCCAATCGCCATCCCCGCAACATTTTCCATGACAAAGTATTTTGGATTTAATTCTAAAACTAGCCTCAAAAAATGAAACACTAAGGCATTTCTGTCATCTTCTAAAACACGCTTTCCAATTAAAGAAAACCCTTGACAGGGAGGGCCACCACAAACCACATCAATTTCTTGGTCTTGAATTAAAGAAGATTGTCTAATGTCGTCTCCTGTCAGTTGTTGTACATCTTGACAAATGATTGACCAAAAGGGAAAGTTAAATTTATGGGCAGCACAGTGAATGGGATCAATATCCACTGAAGCCAGAACATCGAAACCTGCTTGTTCAAAGCCTAATGTCATTCCCCCAACGCCCGAAAATAAATCAACAGCGATCGCGCGTTTTTTTTTCCTTCTATTCATTCTTAACTAATACTATTTCCTTAATATTCGCGTTACGGTCACAAATAACAATCTTACCCAATCAGCGTGTAACTCTAGTTTTCAGTATCACTATCTTCACCACCTACTACCACATCTTTAATGCGTAAACTGGGGCCACCACAACCGACAGGTAAGCCACTTTGTCCGCCTTTTCCGCAGCCACCAGATTCATCCCAGTAAAAGTCATTGCCAATGGCTTCAATATTAGCAAGGGTCTTAAATACATTTCCAGAGAGGGTGACATCTCTGACAGGTTCAGCAATTTTTCCATCTCGAATCATCCAAGCCTCCCCAGCAGAAAAGGTAAACATTTCGCCGTTGGTCATGCCTCCTAGCCAATTTTTGGCATAAACCCCAAGAGGAATGTCTTGAAAGAGTTTTTCTACAGGAGTGTCTCCCCGTTCAATCCAAGTATTGGTCATGCGAACTAAAGGAGGATATTGATAGTCTAAACAACGGGCGTTACCAGTGGGACGTTCTTTTAATTTTCCTGCGGTTTCTCGGGAATGGAGTCGCCCGACTAAAATGCCGTTTTCAATAAGTTGAGTGGTGGTAGCAGGTGTTCCTTCGTCATCTACTTGATAGCTACCGCGATGCCCTTCTGGGGCTGCCCCATCAAAAATTTGTAGGGTTTCGGGACCAAATTGTCTCCCCATGGTCATTACTTCTTGCAAGTCGGGGTTTTCGTAGATCATGTCCGCTTCGGAGAGATGACCAAAGGCTTCGTGAACGAATAAGCCACTGAGAATGGGATCAATGACGACAGGATAGGTATCGCCCTTAATGGAGGGTAACGTGAGGGCGTTAACGGCTCTTTCGGCGGCGGTGATGATTTGTGTTTCTAGGTTAAGAAGGTCTTGCCATCCACGACGGGAGCCTGTGGTTTCTCGTCCCACTTGTACGGTTTCACTGTTTCGCGCGATCGCGCTGAATCTTGCTTCTAAGTCGGCAAAAGATTGTTCCACTAATGTTCCTTCTGATGTGGCAATGGTGACTTGTTGGGTAATATCACTATAACCGACGGTGGTACTGGTAATACGGGAATCATGGCTTTTTAAGATTTGATTGTAGTGATCACAAAGGGCTTTTTTCTCGGCAAGGGGAATATCTCGGGGATCACCTGCCGGGAGAGGGAGATAATAAGTGCCTTCTAAGGTGGGAATCGGGGCTAAACAAGTTTGTTTGGTTCCCACTAGCCTAGCTGCCGCGATCGCGTCTTCAATGCGTTCAGAAAGGGTTTCTAAGCGATTAAAACTGGCAAACCCCCAGCCCCCCCGATAACAGGCTCGTACTTGTCCGCCAATGTTGACTTCTTCACTGAGATTTTCAATTTTATCCCCCCTAAGGAGGATGTCAGTGCTTTCTGATTCTTCTAAGCGAATGAGTAAAAAGTCAGCGCGATCGCGATATTTTTGAATTAAATCAGCGAGTAGATTGCGATAGGATTTCATAAGTTATGATTTATTTTCTTTTTTATGAAAGCGAATGCCGAGAAAAATATCGTAAATAAAGCCGAAAAAGTCTTTCTTCCCTTCTAACAATCCTAACGACTGATAAGACTCTTTTGCATCCAATAAAGGTTTCATTTGATAATAAGCAGGTTGATATTTATACCAAGGAATCGAGGGCCAAAGATGATGCACTAAATGGTAATTTTGCCCACAGATGAGAAGATTGAGAATTTTACTGGGATAGACACGGGCATTTTTCCAGCGATCGCGCTCTTGAAAGGGACGATGAGGCAAGTAGTCAAAAAATAATCCTAACATCCAACCCACCACTAACGCCGCGGATAACCAATAATTAATCACATAATTAAAAAAGCCATATTGCAGGGATAAAAAAATCACTAATCCCAATAAGGAGCGACTAACAAACCATTCTAAAAGCTCGTAATTTTTCCACAACCGACGCTTAAAGAAATAAACCTCATGATAGAAAAATCGCACGGGAATCAGAAACAGTGGCCCCCCTGTAGAAACAAAATGGTCAGGATCATTTTTGGGATCATTAACATGAGCATGATGCTGTAAATGAACCCGAGTAAACACAGGAAATACAAACCCCAACATTAAGGCACTACCATGTCCCAAAATGGTATTAATTGCCCGATTACGATGCCCTGCGCGGTGAGATGCGTCATGGATAACTGTTCCTGCTAAATGCAAACACAAGACATTAATACAAAAACAAACCCAACCTTGCCAATGCCAAAGCCAGTAACCGCAATGAGACAAGATAAACATTGCCCAAGCCGCCATAAACATCCTGACATTGATATTCCAACCGCTATCAGGGTCAATATAATCTTTCGGTACTCTCAATGACTGTTGCATCTGCACCATTGTTTTATCGTCTCCTTTACCTTAAATCTAGATATTAATTTTTATTAAATGATCTCATTTTATTTATTGTCGCAAAAAACCGCTAAGATGCGGCGCAAAATTGATCAAATGCTTCTTTTTCCAAGAAATTTGCCTCCTTTAGAATGTCACATAAGCGATTCTCCCGTTCTAATAAGCAGGTGTGACCGCTATTAGGTAAAATTACCACTTGTGAGGCTGGAAATAAATGGCTTAATCGTTGCACTTCCTGTTGAGACGGTAACATCCGATCAGAAGCCCCTGCTAGCAATAAAACAGGACTGGTAACGGCTTCTAATCGTTTGGGATCAACCCTAAACTGATCTAGCAAAGAAATTCGGTAGTGAACTGTCTGCGGTGGCACTGATTTCATCGCATTTAACAACGCCCGACGATCCTCTGGTTCAATACGTCCCATGGCGGTTAAAAATGGCAAAATTAGCACTGTAGAAGAGCGATAAAGGGGTTCTGGCATTAAACCTGTGCCTACGGCCCCCCAGGCTAAAAAAGGGCGTTGATGAAAGGAAGAAGCAGGATTCACTAGAATAATCCGATCAAACAAGTTTGGGGCTTTCTCAATCACTCTTAATGCTAAACAGCCACCAAACGATTCTCCACAGAGATAAGTGGGCAAGTTTGGCTTTTGCGCTTGTTCTTGTCGTACTAAGTTAATGACATCTGTTGCTAGCTGATCCCAATTACTTTTGTTTGCAGGGGGAATAGCTAGAGAACGCAGATCAAAACACCTTTCTAGGGTTTCAGTTTGGGTGTGGATCAGTTCTCCTGTTCCGTCCATTCCTGGTAGAAAGACAAAGAGGGGATACTCAGGATGAGACACAGTTGGGGTAAAAAAATAAGGGTCAATTTGCTGATTCATTATTATGAGACTAATAACACCCTGCTTGTAAAAGGTGTTTAATTTCTTTTTGACAATAATCGGTAAGGTGAGAAACGCCTTCTATGGTTTGTTTTCCACGATAGTGATCTTGGAGTTTAGGAGTGATCCAGTAAGGACGACCGATGAGAAGATTCGCTCGTTGATAGACTACCATGGGATGTAATGACCATTGATTAAATAGGGTTTCAGAGGGGTCAAACCAGTATAAAAGTTTTAGGGGGATGGTTTGAGTCACTTGTTCTTCTTCTGAGGCGATCGCGATCGGTAACACCACTAAATTAGGCACTTTCGCCCGCAAAAGTAAATGAGCAAATCCCTCTTGAAAGGGTTTCATCTCTGTCGGTGCAGTTAAATCTACCATGGGATCTGCTCCTTCAGGAAACATGGCAAGCCAGCTATTTTGCTGTAACAGGGTAATGCTACGGCGTAAAAATGCTGTTCCTCGTTGTGAGGAGTTTTCTAAGGGAAAACAACCCAACATTTCCACAGCTTCTCTTAACACTGGTACTTCTCCCATATAGTGATGACAGACAGTACGCAGGGGATGATGTAATCCCACCATCAGCATCATCGGATCCATAAAGCTGCGATGATTACTCACCACTACCACTGCTGCTTTCTCAGGGATGCGATTTTCATAATAGACAAAAAGTTTTGTTCCCAAGGCTTGCAGAAACCCACGAGATAGATTAAGGGGTTGTTGATCGGACATTACATTTGATGAGAAAAGTAGCTCTACCTTAAAAAATCTTAACGTTTTATTTCAATCTTAAGCAATTATTTAATTATTCCCTGCACCTTTTGAATTGACGTTATCTGAAATATCTCTTAAAGTAGAACCATAAATTCTCAATTTTCGTTATAACTTTATTAAACATTGATTTTTGGAAATAAACCATCATAAGGAGAGGTAATAACCATGATAAATAGTAGCAATTACAAATTATAGAGAACAACATCAATCCCAAAAATGATTACCTTAATTATAAAAAAAATCTAAAAAATTATAAATTAGATCTAAAAAAGAATATAATAAAGTTTTAATATTTGTATGGAAGTAAAAGAACATCAAAAAAACTTCGCTTTAACCACGCCTTTATACTATGTCAATGATGTTCCGCACATTGGTAGTGCTTATACAACCATGGCAGCAGACGCGATCGCGCGGTTTAAGCGGTTAGAAGAAAATGCTGTCCTACTGATTACAGGAACAGACGAACACGGGCAAAAAATTCAGCGTACTGCTGAAGAAAAAGGACTCTCTCCTCAAGCCCAGTGCGATAAAATTGCCGCCAGCTTTGATACTTTGTGGCAAAAACTCAATATTCAATATGATCGCTTTAGTCGTACCACCGCCGAACGTCATGAAGCGATTGTGAAAGAATTTTTCCAACGAGTTTGGGACAATAATGATATTTATTTAGCCCAAAAACAAGGCTGGTACTGTGTTTCCTGTGAAGAATTTAAAGAAGAAAGAGAATTGGTCAATGGCGGTTACTGTCCCATCCATACCAATAAAAAAGCAGAATGGCGAGATGAAGAGAATTATTTCTTCCGTCTCTCCAAATATCAATCCCAACTGGAAGCCCTTTATGAAAAGAATCCCGACTTTATCCAGCCCAGTAGCCGCCGCAAGGAAGTGCTGAACTTTGTCCAACAGGGCTTACAAGACTTCTCCATTTCTCGTGTGAATCTTGATTGGGGCATTGAAGTTCCCCCGGACCCCAAGCATACTATTTACGTCTGGTTTGATGCCCTTTTAGGGTATGTTACCGCCCTTCTTGACCCTGATGACGAACCCACCCTTGAAAACGCCCTTTCCCGTTGGTGGCCCATTAATGTCCATCTTATTGGAAAAGATATTCTGCGCTTTCATGCTGTTTATTGGCCGGCGATGTTGATGTCTGCTGGTGTGACTCCCCCAGAAAAAGTGTTTGGGCATGGCTTCCTCACCAAAGATGGACACAAAATGGGAAAAAGTTTAGGCAATACCTTAGATCCGATTGCCCTTGTGGAACGTTATGGGGCAGATGCTGTACGCTATTACTTTCTGCGAGAAATTGAATTTGGGCAAGATGGGGACTTTAACGAAACTCGCTTTGTCAACGTTCTAAATTCCGATTTAGCCAATGACTTTGGTAACTTGTTAAATCGGACACTGAAAATGGCAAAGAAATACTGCAACAATGAAACCCCAAATCTGAAAGGTGAAGATATTGCTGAGGATCATCCCCTTAAACAAATTGGAGAAAATCTCAGCGATCGCGTAACCCTAGCCTATAACAACTTAAGTTTTAGTCAGGCTTGTAGCGAAATTATCCACCTTGTCAGCCGTAGTAACAAGTATATTGATGAACAAGCCCCTTGGAGTTTATACAAACAGGGGGAACAAAAACAGGTGGAAGAAGTCATCTACACTGTATTAGAATCAATCCGTTTGAGTGCCTATCTCCTCTCTCCCATCACACCCACTTTAAGTACTCAAATTTACCAACAAATTGGGTTTAATGTTGACTTCAACAACCCCACCTCTTTTCATCAAGAACTATCTTTTCAAACCCATAGATGTTGGGGAATTTTGCCACCCCTGCAACTATTAGGAAAAGCTAAGCCTGTATTTTTACGGTTAGAACTTCCTGAAGAAAATCCGTTATAGGCTTACAAATCCTTTAATTTTTGGGTAAGGTAGAGATAGATACTTTTTTCATAAATTCACTTTTTTTTCATAAACTGACTTTAATTAAATAAAAAACGAGGATATAAAATGCTGGAAAACTTTGATCACGATCCGGTATTTACACCGAAACAAATTTTAGAAAATCGTGGTCGGGTTGCGATATTTATTGATGGTTCTAATTTATTTTACGCTGCCTTGCAATTAGGCATAGAAATAGATTACACCAAATTATTATCTTGCCTGACCTCTGGTTCAAGACTATTAAGGTCTTTCTTTTACACCGGTGTTGATAGTACCAACGAAAAACAACAAGGATTTCTGCTGTGGATGCGTCGCAATGGCTATCGCGTCATTTCTAAAGATTTAGTACAGCTACCTGATGGTTCTAAAAAAGCTAATCTTGACGTAGAAATTGCAGTGGATATGATGGCGTTAGTCGGCGCTTATGATACTGCTATATTAGTTAGTGGGGATGGGGATTTAGCCTATGCTGTGGATGCTGTTAGCTATCGGGGTGCTAGGGTAGAAGTAGTAAGCTTACGTTCTATGACCAGTGACAGCTTAATTAACGTAGCTGATCGTTATATCGATCTCGATCAAATTCAAGAAGACATCCAAAAGCCACCAAAATCCAATCATCAACCTAGCCCGCACCCTCAACCCTATCGCACCTTACCGACTTTAATTTTTGATGAAGATTCTTCTGGAGCATAATTCCTTTCCAGCCCTAATTTTACCTCGGTTACTTGGTCATAAAGCCATAACTGGGGTGTTAATTGGGGTTTTTCTTTTGACAACTACTGCTTGTAACGGTAATAATAATCAACCCACTTCCCCTCCAGCAGAGGAAGATGCTGAGGAAGAAGTGATTGAAGAGAGATTAATTTTAGAGAATGCAACCCTTAATCAAGTGGATGAAGAAGGGAATAATCTTTGGCAACTGCAAGTAAATCGTGTGGTTTATCGGCAAGATGATCAAGACGCAGAATTAGAAACCGTTAGCGGTGAATTTTATCAGGATGGAGAAGTCTTTTTACAAATTGAGGCGAATCAAGGAAGAATTATTAATGATGGGGAACAAGTCAATTTAGAAGGAGAGGTAGTAGCTACTGATCCCCGTAATGAGGCGGTATTGAAATCGGAAGTGATCCAATGGTTGCCACAGGAAAACTTGCTAATTATTCCTGAAAAAATGACTGGGGATCATCCTCGCTTTAATGCTTCTGCAAATGAGGGAAAATACTATACTGATCGCGAAGAATTAGAATTAACGGGAAATGTCAAAGGAACATCCGAAGATCCGCCTCTGAATTTAGAAGGAGAACAGTTTAATTGGTTCGTTGCTGAAGACAGGGTAAAGAGTAATAAGCCTTTACAAGTAGAACGTTATGATCCTGAAACGGAAGAGATCAGCGATCGCGTTACTGCTAATTCTGGTAGCGTCAATCTTACCCAAAGAATTGTTTCTCTAGAAAACAATGTCGAATTTAACGCCACTGATCCCCCATTAGAAGCTAAGAGTAATGCTGTCACTTGGAATATAGAACGTAACCTAGTTAGCAGCACTCAACGCCTGCAATTATTGCATCGAGA